>NZ_JBMPOP010000005.1:0-478963 GCF_049340325.1 Undibacterium sp. Di24W | reverse complement strand
GCTTCATTATCAAGTGCCCACATTTATTGACTGTTAATTGTTAAAGATCTGTATTCTTTTCCACTCAAACTCACCCGGAGGATTTTGTTTTTGCTACGAAGCGTTGTGTTCGTCAGCAGCAGAGAAATGAGATTATGCAGCACTTCTTTATTTCCGTCAACCCCCTGTTTTAAACACCGTTTAAATTTTAGTTTCTTCAACTTCAATTCAAACATCAGGAACTTAACGACCAGCTACTTGCATTTCTCTTATTTCAGCCCAGCATTTCTGCGGGAGGCGAACTATAGCAAAGATTCACCCATTTCCGCAAGCATAGATTATTTGGGGCAATTATTCACTTACAGTTAAAATACGCCTTTGATTTATTGAGCGCTCTTATTATGTTACGCCTGACCGACATACAACTCCCACTTGACCATACAGAAGCTGACTTAAAGGAAGTTATCCTTTCTCGCCTTAAGTTAAATGCCGCAGAGCTTATCAACTTCAATATATTTAAGCGCAGCTATGACGCACGCAAAAAGGCAGCTATCGTTCTTATATACACTATCGATGTTGAGGTGGCGGACGACGAAGCTTTGCTCTATAAACTCAAAAGTGTACAAGGCCAAAACAGAATCACCAAAACGCCAGACACCAGCTATAAGTTTGTCACCCATGCAAAGTCGGGAAGTTATCCTCGTCCTGTGGTTATAGGATTTGGTCCGTGCGGATTATTTGCCGCATTGGTACTGGCACAAATGGGATTTAAGCCGATTGTGCTGGAGCGCGGCAAGGCTGTTCGTGAACGCACTAAAGATACTTGGGGCCTATGGCGCAAACGCGAATTGAATCCCGAGTCCAACGTGCAATTTGGCGAGGGTGGCGCTGGCACATTCTCCGACGGCAAACTCTACAGTCAAATCAAAGATCCCAAACATTATGGTCGCAAAGTATTGACCGAGTTCGTCAAGTCCGGCGCACCTGAAGAAATTATGTATGTCAGCAAGCCGCACATCGGCACCTTTCGCCTGGTAAAGATGATAGAAGAGATGCGCGCTAATATTATTGAATTAGGCGGTGAAATTCGCTTCGAACAAAAAGTGACTGATTTCGATATACAAAATGGTGAGATTTGCGGGCTAACTGTCAATGACCATGAAACAGTTAAAACCGATCACGTCGTACTAGCGGTAGGCCACAGCGCACGCGACACCTTCGAACTAGTTCATGCCAAAGGGATTTATGTCGAAGCCAAACCATTCTCTATCGGCTTTCGAATTGAGCACCCGCAATCAATTATTGATAAAGCGCGTTTCGGCCCCAACGCCGGAAATAAAATCCTGGGCGCGGCCGACTATAAGTTAGTTCACCACGCAAAAAATGATCGCTCTGTATACAGTTTCTGCATGTGTCCGGGCGGTACCGTAGTTGCAGCAACGTCTGAACCTGGGCGCGTTGTCACCAACGGAATGAGTCAGTATTCGCGCAATGAACGCAATGCGAATAGCGCCATCGTGGTCGGGATTTCTCCCGAAATTGACTATCCGGGCGATCCACTTGCAGGCATTGCACTACAACGAGAATTAGAAAGCAAAGCTTTTATTTTAGGCGGTAGCACATACAATGCACCAGGACAATTGATAGGCGACTTCTTGGCGAATCGCCCGTCGACCGAGCTTGGCAAGGTTGTCCCTTCGTACAAACCAGGAATCACCTTATGCAATCTAGCCGACGCCTTACCTGCGTTCGCAATTGAAGCAATGCGCGAGGCCATTCCTGAATTTGATAAGCAAATTAAGGGATTCTCACTAAACGATGCAATTCTCACTGGCGTGGAAACCAGAACCTCCTCACCAATACGCATTAAACGCAAGGACGATAATCTTCAAAGTTTAAATACCAAAGGACTCTATCCTGCTGGCGAAGGCGCAGGCTACGCTGGCGGCATACTCTCTGCCGCAATAGATGGTATTAAAGTTGCGGAAGCACTGGCATTGAGCCTAGAAAAGAAATATACATAAAAAAAGAAAGTGGCCGAGAAATATCTCAGCCACTTTCTTACTACAGATGCAAACTTAGACGACCGCATTTAATAAGCTCATCGCCGCAGAAAGCAAACAGCAATCAAAATTTAGTTCACCAAATCTTCCAAACCTGCCGCCAATTCTGATACTGGAGGCATGTCATCCAATAGCACGGATACCCCAAGCCCCAATTTAGCTAAAACTTCAGTAGGTATGGTAGCCTCACGCTCTTCCCGTGAATATTTATTCTCCTCGGCACGCGCACACCACACGGCCAAATGAATCACCGCCGCCATAGGCTCAAAAGTATCATGCGATAGAGGCTGAGGAAAAGCCTTAATAACAGTAGGGAAATTATCTGGGAAACGCCAACGCTTAGCCAACTCAGCACCAACATCGGAATAATCATACCCAAAAGACGTTTTTTCCACGTCAAGGCGACGGGAATCCAAAGGACCAGCGATCTTATCAATTTGCAGCGTTTGCTCTGGCATCGCAGCATGCATGACTAACTGACCGATTGCATGCATTAAACCAACAGTAAAAGCGAAGTCTGAATTACCTTGCACTTTTTTTGCGATCCATTTTGCAATCACCGCCGTATGCATACTATAGCGCCAAAACTGCTTTAGATCGACGCCAGGCATGGCCTTGAACCCGCCTGTTAAACCACTACTGATGACTAAAGTCCGGACTGTCATAAAACCTAGCATTAGGACTGCATCATCTACGGTACCCACACTACGTGAAGCATGGTAATAGGAAGAATTTGCCAGTCGTAATAACTTCGCACTTAACACCTGATCAGCCGCCAGCTTACTGGCAATCACATCAATCGAAACATCCTCATTATTAAAGCTATCAATGACTTCCTGCACAACTTTTGGAATTGTGGGTAATGCGTTTTGTTGCTGGAATAGCGCGTCGAAATTCATAAAAATCCCCTAAGTATTACAGCAAATTATCACACCATCAAATGACTTGAGTAAACGAAATCTCAAGGAAGTTGAAGGCTTAGTGCGGACTATGCAGGTGAACGAGTGATTAGGTTTGGCAATATACCAAAACAACTATTACCATCCGCACATGGAAATAATACTCTGTAAAATACCTTAGTGGAACATTTGCATTCAATTAAGCTTTACAAAAAAACGACAACCAATCCTCGATTATTCATCTTTCACACCCTCAATTCCAAGCTCCTGAATTTTCCGGCTAATGGTATTTCTACCGATACCTAAACGTATCGCTGCGTCATTCTTACGTCCATGAGTATGTTTCAACGCGGCTTTAATCAAAACCGTCTCAAACTCGCGACTCAATTTATTCATCACTTCCGCCACGTCTTGATTTAAAAGCTGCCCTGCCTGCAGCTCTAAGGCAACGCTCCATGACGAAGCGCTCTGCAAACTAGCGCCCACTTCGAGTGCGTGACTTGCACCCTGCTTGTGCACCTCTACATCTTGATCTATAGGTAGTAACTCACTAGGCAAGTCCAAAGTTTCAACTACTTGCCCAGGCGCCATCACTGTAATCCAATTACACAAGTTCTCTAGCTGGCGCACATTTCCTGGGAAATCCAAATTCGAAATATACGATAAGGCATGATCAGACAGACGTTTTGCGTCGACACCTAATTGCTTGGCACTTTGCATCAAAAAGTGTTTTGCTAGCACTGGAATATCTTCACGACGCTCTCGCAGACTAGGAACCCGTAGGCGAATCACATTTAGGCGGTGAAATAGATCTTCTCGGAATACCCCCTCTTTAACACGCGCTTCCAAGTTTTGATGGGTTGCCGCAATCAAACGTACATTCGCTTTTAAAGGTTGATGCCCACCAACCCGATAGAAATGCCCGTCAGATAAAACCCGCAATAATCGCGTCTGCAAATCAAATGGCATATCACCGATTTCATCCAAAAACAGAGTGCCGCCTTCCGCTTGTTCAAATCGACCACGCCGCGCGGTCTGCGCGCCAGTGAACGCACCACGCTCATGGCCAAACAATTCAGACTCCAAGAGATCCTTAGGAATCGCAGCAGTATTCAATGCAATAAAAGGTTGATTCACACGCGGACTATGCTTATGCAGAGCACGCGCTACCAATTCCTTGCCACTACCCGATTCCCCAGTAATCAGCACCGTTACACTTGACTGCGACAAGCGCCCTATCGCACGAAATACTTCTTGCATGGCAGCAGCGTGGCCGAGTATCTCCGTTTCCACATCATGAAATTGTTCGACGGTAGTCTCGCGAGCACTCTCTTCCAGCGCACGCCGAATTAGCTCAACCGCTTTTGAAAGATCAAATGGCTTCGCCAGATATTCAAAAGCGCCGCCCTTAAATGCTGCCACAGCCGAGTCCAAATCAGAGAAAGCGGTCATTATGATCACAGGCAAACTAGGCAAACGCTGCTTAATCGTTTGCAAAAGATCGAGCCCGGACGCGCCATTCATGCGTATATCGGACACCAAAACTTGTGGCTGCTCATCATCTAAGGCCAATAGAACATCATCCGGATTAGTAAAACTACGTGTTACCAAACCTTCACGCGCCAACGCTTTTTCCAACACCCAACGTATCGAATCATCGTCATCCACAATCCAAATGGTTTTCATCATTGTTCAGCATTCCAAAGAATAAATTCAGTTATAGCGCAAGTTGTGCACATGCACAGTGCATACACATCGTAAAGCCGGTGCAAAATGCGGGAAAAATCGTTTAAGGCAAAGGAATCAATATACGAAAATCGGTATATCCCGGTCGACTCTCACAATCAATCACACCAGCATGTTGCGTAATAAAAGCTTGCGCCAATGTCAGACCCAAACCACTTCCACCATCACGTCCCGATACCAGAGGATAAAAAATCCGATCACGAATCGTTGGTGGAATACCTGGACCGTTATCAATGATATGCAAATCTAATGCCAGCCTGTAGCGCACCTTGGCAAGCGTCACTTGACGCACCACTCTAGTCTTAAAAATAATCTCAGCATCACCGTCCGCCATACGCATGACCAACGCTTGCGCCGCGTTATGCGCAATATTAAGCACCACCTGAATCAACTGCTGTTGATCACCACGAAATTCTGGGATAGATAAATCGTAGTCACGCTTAATCACTAGCCCCTTCGGAAATTCCGCCATGATCAAACTACGCACGCGCTCACAGACTTCATGGATATTCAGATCAGCAATTACTTGGGGCAAACGATTGGGAGCCAACAAACGATCAACCAAGACTTGCAAACGATCGGCTTCCTTAATAATCACTTGTGTGTATTCACGCAACTCTTTGGCATCGCGTTCCGGCAATTCCAATTCCAATAACTGGGCCGCGCCACGGATACCACCGAGTGGATTCTTTATCTCATGCGCCAAATTGCGAATTAACTCTTTATTCTCTTTATTCTGATCCTGCATGCGCTCTTCACGGTCGAGCTTCAGCTGTTGCACATTTTCGCGCAACTCAATCAAAACTGGCGTATCAGGAAGATCCAAAGCAGTGACTATGCTATACACATGCAAGGGCTCACGACCGTTGCGTTCTAAGATTAGATCTTGTCTTTTATCGGCAAATTGATGTTCTATTGCTTGCTGGAAGCCATCAAGTAATTCATCGCCATTTAAGAACAAATCACTAAGCGGCGTATTCAGCAGTAATTTAGAGGGGCGCTCCAGTAAGTTTTCTGCTGCCGGATTCGCATGCACGATACACCCCTGGGGATTTAACACCAGCACCGCGGAGGCAAGTAACTCCAATCCAGCAAATTGGTTCATTGACTCAAACATTTTTTAAATTAGGCATCGTTAAAATAAAAAAAGGTCGCGATTGCGACCAATTTAGTGGGTCGTGCAGGCCAAATTCTTACTTAAGATTACTGATCTCACGTTTTAATGCCTCAATATTTTTTTCTGTCCGCGCAATATCATTTTTCAGATTATTAACACGCTCTACATACTTTGCCGGCATGCGTTCGTCTGCACGGCGCTCCACGTCGCCACCGTTATATTCTTTCTTCAGCGCTTCCAACTTCTGCTCTTCAACTTTCAATTCATCGATCAAAATTTGCTTACGATCAGAATCACGTGCCTTTTGCGTACTATCATCCACCTTGGGGAAATTCGCAGGGCTTGATGTTGATTTTGCGGCCGCTGGTTTTTTGTTGGCGCTCGGTGGAGCTGGTACTGCACTGCTAGGCAAATCTAATAACTTACAGCCTTTAGTCACACCAGTATTGCGATAATCTTTCTTACCATTTGCATCAGTACAGACGTAGATCTGTGCGCAGGCAGAAGAACTAAAGGCAAACAAGAAAGCTAGGCCGATCAAATATTGCTTCATAGTGAGTCGTTTCAAGGTGAATAACGGGCTTAGTGTATGTCAAGCGACGATTTTGCACAATTACTCAGCTCATTTCAATCAGGACTCGAACCCATACGTCATAAAAAAACAATACTGAAATAAAAAAGCGGGGCATGCCCCGCTTTTATTCAGAATGCTGATTACAGAGAGTAATACATATCAAATTCTGCTGGATGCGTGGTCATACGCATACGCTGTACATCTTGCATCTTCAATTCGATGTAAGCATCGATCATGCTTTCACTGAATACGCCGCCACGTGTCAAGAATTCGCGATCTTTATTCAACGCGTCCAGCGCTTCTTCCAAAGATGCGCAGACTGTTGGGATCAATGCGTCTTCTTCTGGTGGCAAATGGTAGAGATCTTTAGAAGCCGCTTCACCTGGATGAATCTTATTCTGAACGCCGTCCAAACCAGCCATCATCAAAGCCGCGAAGCACAAGTATGGATTTGCCAATGGATCTGGGAAACGCGCTTCAACACGGCGGCCTTTTGGATTTGCGACGTAAGGAATACGAATAGAAGCGGAACGATTTTTTGCAGAGTAAGCCAATTTTACCGGTGCTTCATAGCCTGGAACCAAACGCTTGTAAGAGTTAGTACCTGGGTTAGTGATCGCGTTCAATGCTTTCGCGTGTTTGATAATACCGCCGATGTAGAACAAGGCAAATTCAGACAAACCAGCATAGCCGTCACCTGCGAACAGGTTTTTGCCGTCTTTCCAGATCGATTGATGGACATGCATACCGGAACCGTTATCGCCAACGATAGGCTTAGGCATGAACGTCGCTGTTTTGCCATAAGTGTGCGCCACATTCCAAACCACATATTTCAAGTTTTGAGTCCAGTCAGCACGTTCTACTAAAGTAGAAAACTTAGTTCCGATTTCATTTTGACCAGCGCCAGCAACTTCATGGTGATGAACTTCCACTGGAATACCTAAAGATTCCAAGATCAAACACATTTCAGAACGCATGTCTTGGAAGCTGTCGACTGGTGGCACTGGGAAATAGCCACCTTTGACTGTAGGACGATGGCCTGTATTACCACCTTCAAGTTTTTCGCCTGTTGTCCATGAAGCCTCATCAGAGTCAATCTTCACGAAGCAGCCAGACATATCAATTTTCCAACGTACGCTATCAAAAATGAAAAATTCTGGCTCTGGACCGAAGTAAGCAGTATCACCAATACCAGAGGATTTCAAATACGCTTCTGCGCGTTTCGCGATAGAACGTGGATCACGGTCATATCCTTTACCGTCAGCTGGTTCAATCACATCACACTGCATAAACAAGGTGGTTTCTTCCATAAATGGATCGATGTTGGCCGTATTTGGATCCGGCATCAACAACATATCAGACGCTTCAATACCCTTCCAGCCTGCGATAGAAGAACCGTCAAATGCATGACCTGATTCGAATTTATCAATATCAAAGTGAGAAATAGGCACAGTCACATGCTGCTCTTTACCGCGCGTATCCGCAAAACGGAAATCAACGAATTTAACTTCGTTGTCTTTCGCCATCTTCAACACTTCTGCTGGGGTCATTGCCATTTGAAACTCCTTCAATCGTTCAAAATAATCGTTCAAAAATAAATGTAGGAACTACCGCATCAATACAAATTACATCAAATTACTGCAACTAATCTTTATTTTCCACCTGTTTTATGACCACGACATTTCAAAAACGCACCATCACAATGCAAGCGGCAAACAAGAACACGACGACAATATTAGCAGAAAGCGTGCCATGTACAAGACGATCTTAGCTATACAAGAGGAATAATTAAGTCTTTGTTTTATATAGAAAAATCAAACCTCATACGATTCCTTGACAATTCAATAAATTACATCGCGAACCAAATCGGTGCAAATAATCCAAAAAGCACTTTCTTGGTGCGTAAACATTGCATCGAAATGGTGCACATATTCTAATGATCAGTCATGAGCTCGCCTGTTATCTAACAAGTCAGAAGTATTAACATCTCACTTTAGTCAAAAAACAACATCAATGCGACCAAGCTATTGAATAACGCAGCGCTCTATCCTTTTGGTAAGATCCTTGACTCTGGTAAATAGGTAAGCAAATCAGGTGCTGTCGTCCACTGCAGCCATCCTACTTAGCTTTAAGATGCGAGATGTAACTTCCCAATGAAAAATACACAAATACACAAATACACAAAGGAATAATATGAATGAGGTCATCGACAAAGCAAAACAACGCAGTCAAGAACAAAACCTGCCGTACTCGGGCGCCGTGACGCCTGAAGAAGCATATCTTTTGCTACAAACAGATCACAGCGTGATACTACTTGATGTGCGCACCAATGCCGAGCGAGATTGGGTCGGTCGCGTCAACATCCAAGAAGAGCAACACAAAGCGGTGCAATGGAGTCTGTATCCAAGCGGAACACCTAACCCTGATTTTCTCGCGCAATTGCAAAGCGCTGTTGTCGATAAGAATGCAACGATCTTGTTCTTGTGTCGTTCTGGTGTGCGCTCACGTCACGGCGCAAAGTTGGCAACTGAAAATGGCTATACGGCCTGCTTTGATATTTTACAAGGATTCGAAGGAGATAAAGACGCGCATGGTCATCGCAAAACGGTGGGAGGCTGGTGTTCGGCAGATTTGCCTTGGCTTGGTGCTTAATAGATTGCTGACTGTTGGGCTTCGCTTCACTCAGCGCCAAGTTACACATATAGTAGCTTAGCGCTGGGCAAGGCAAAACCCCGGAGAAATCAACAGTTTGATTACATAAATTTGTAGCTCGCCGACACGCTAATCACACGTCCAAACAAATTCAAACCGTGGTTATAGCCTTCCCAACCATTAGGATCGTAGAATGGTTTGGTGTTCAAGATATTCTTGATATTCAAACCTAAGCGTAGATCTTTAACTGGCGTCCACCCCAAACCCAAGTTCACTGTTTTGTATGCCGGTGCGCCGCCGCAATTATTGGGTGCCACCGCGACATCGGCGGCAGTACAAGATTGAGGATTATTGTGTTCCTCGTCATTCTTGTCATAGGCCCACTTAGAACTACCCGTGTAATTTACGAACACACTGCTAGTGAAATCGCCATATTGCCAGTCAACATTGAAGTTTGCCCGCAATTTTGGATTGCCATAATAGCCGACATAGTTTTGCGAAAATCCGGAACCATCATCGCCGTTGTAAGCATTACGATTCATGATAGTGGCGGAAGATCCAAAATTCAGTTTGCCATACGTACCAAGATTAAAGCGTGCATGCGCATCGATATCAAAACCATCGATCATAGTTCGGCCGCGATTCATATACTTATTCGTCAAGCCAGCTAAAATACCGACTGAATATTTAGGCACACCACCCGCACAGGC
The DNA here is from genome assembly GCF_049340325.1 of Undibacterium sp. Di24W. Classification (NCBI taxonomy): domain Bacteria; kingdom Pseudomonadati; phylum Pseudomonadota; class Betaproteobacteria; order Burkholderiales; family Oxalobacteraceae; genus Undibacterium; species Undibacterium sp. Di24W. Next base: position 469,223 of record NZ_JBMPOP010000005.1, on the reverse strand, counting down.
CGCCGCATTCGCTGCATTCGCGCACATACTAGCCACCGCCGCCATATTCGCTTTATCAAAATCCGTAATCGGCGCACGCACTGCATTCGGCGCACCGATCAATGCCGGACCATATTTTTCGACTGCTTGATCATAGACTTCGGTAAAATCCTGACGCACGATTTCATTGCGACGATACACGAACCAATAGTCAGCTGAGATATCAAACTGCTTGCTTGCTTGATAGACCAGCCCCAGCGTGCTGATCTTTGCCTTTTCTGGTTGCAGATTTGGGTTCGGTGGTGTCAATCCGCCGATATTGATACTGCAGTTTGAATTCAACAGTGTTTTACCCAAATCCTGGTCGGTCGTCGTTACTGATTTGATCAATAATTTTGCAATCGCATTCGTTTCGTCGCAACGTACAGTGTCACGCATCCCACCGCGTTGCGCATACACACCACCGATACCCGACTCAGCTAAATTCGGCGCACGGAAACCTTGTGAGTATGTACTACGTACGAGTAGATCATTGATCGGGCGATAACTTACACCAATTTTCGGCGCAAAGTTGGCAGCAAAATTGGGATACTTATCGATACGGGCCGCGGTATTGACTTCGAGATTTTTCGCCAAAGGGAAAATCGCTTCACCAAATACCGCTGCAATCGTGCGGGAGCCATCAAACCATGAACCGCCTTGCTGCGTAATCTTGCCGTCGGCAGCGTCTTTATTACCTGGCGTTTCAAACTCTTCGCGCATCAAATTAACACCAAAAGCCGCACGTGCATCACCTGCTGGCATTTTGAACAAACTACCTTCTAACTTTGCATCCCAAGTCACTAATTTAGTCCAGGATTGAATGTCAAAAGTGGGATAAGCTTGACGCAAGAGTTCTGCGTTTTTATCGCTGATCACGCCAAATTGATAGGCAGGATTATCCGCGATATAAGTACGTTTAGTGACTGGATCAACTGTGAAGGGGCCAAACGCTTTTTCAAAACCATCTTTGTTCACGTTAACGGTTTGATATAGAGTGGAATGACTGCCAGCTACTGCTAGCGCTGATTCAAAATCCCACTGGCCCAATGAACCACGCACACCTGCCATGGCGCGATAGGTTTTGTCAGTATTTTGTTGGCCAAAATGGCCTTTGGCGTCTTGCATCAAATAGGTTAAGCCAGCCGCACCACCCATCTTCGCCTTCAAATCTGCACTCATGTTTTTTAAGTACACATTGTTCGGACCTAAGTAAGGATAACTAAATGTGTTAAGCGTCGTTCCGGTATTACGTGAATACCAGTTCGCAGTACCGCCGCCACTATTGAATGACCGTGGACCATTCTCGCCACGCATATCAATGTCGGTATAAGCAACTTCACCGAAACCCTCCCAATCGTTCGCCAGTTGCACGCGACCGCTTACAAAGAGTGTTGCGCGATCCGACTTTGGTCCAGTATCCAAGGAATAAGGCAAGGTATTCCACACACAACGCGTACCTGCGCCTTCGGTGACAAAAGTTGAGCAACCAGCAGCCGCTTGTTGATAGCGCTTATTGTTCCCATTTTTATCAAACACAAACAAAGTACCAGGATTTAATTGACCTGGTTGGCTGCCTTCGGTGATACGGAAATTACTGATAAAACTAGGATTGTTTTTATAAAATTGGTCTGGTCGTTTCAGATAAGTATCTTCCAGAGCGATACGGTCGCGCTTATACAAATTCACCGAACCATATATATTGTATTTATCCTGGCTCAAGTCACCAAAACCAAAAAGAGCACTAGCCTGACGCTCACCATAGGACTTCACATCGCGTGAGCTGTCGAATGTCGCACTAGCCTGCAAACCATTGTAAGATTTTTTGGTAATGATATTAATCACGCCTGCCACCGCATCAGAGCCATACACAGCGGAAGCACCATCGGTCAGCACTTCCATGCGCTCAATTGCCGCAGCAGGGATCGCATCGATGTTGACGAATTGCGTTTGAAAGCCTTCAGGCGCACCGTAAAAAGACAAACGGCGACCGTTCAACAAAATCAAAGTGCCTTGCGCACCGAGGCCACGCAAGTTCGCTTGCGAAGCGCCATCGGAGCCCGTAAACATCGAACGGAAATCTTGTTGCGCTGGACGGGCAGCAGGTAGATTATCGAGTACTTGCAACAGAGTGCGCGCACCCATGTTTTCAATTTGTTTGAAATCAATAATTTGCACAGGCGAGGCAGTTTCTGCGTTCACGCGTTTAATACTGGAGCCTGTAACTTCAACTCTTTGAATTTTCTCCAGCTTGTCTTTTTCCTGTTTATCTTGTACCTCTTGGGCATAAGCACCAGTGATTGAGGCACACCCAACTGCGGTCAGTGCGATGACTATTTTTTTCAGCTTCATTCTTATCTCCTTTTTTTTGAATATCGATGCGTATGTAAGGACACCATCGGGATAGCTTGCACAAAAAATCACGCAGGCATGTAGAGGTTGTCGTACTGATGAAAGATAAAGGAAAAATAAAGAGTGCAACAGCGAGGAATGTTTAAGCGCTCATCAAGAAAAATTAGATGACTAACTTGCAGCGTAGTATGGCGATTAAGGGGAGGAAAGAATCAAAGAAAAAGGAGCGCATTTCAACACGAAATACACTCCTTTTTCTGCATAAAAGATCCTCAGGATACGAGAGATCTACCCACCAGAAAAAGCACGCCACGCAACAACATACGCATCAGCATTAGCTCGTACTTGCTCCGCATTCCAACCTGCTTTATACAAGTTCGAACCCAAACCAAATCCCTGCGCACCAGCATCGACATACACTTGCATACCATCCGGTTTGACACCGCCAACAGGCAAACAAATAGTAGACGCCGGCAATACAGAATGCCAGGCTTTCAAAACGGACGGCGGCACGCTTTCAGAGGGAAACAATTTCAAAGCATCCGCTCCTGCGTGCAAGGCGGCGAAAGCTTCCGTCAATGTAGCCACGCCAGGTGTGCACAGCATGTTCAATGCTTTTGCAGCACGAATTACGGAAGTATCCGCGTGCGGCATCACAATTAAGCGACCACCTGTCTGATGCACAGCAGTGACCTGATCTGGCGTCATCACCGTACCAGCTCCAATCAAACAATCTTTGGGTAAATGTTCTACCAGCAAAGCAATACTTGCAATGGCATCCGGCGAGTTCAATGGGATTTCTATACAACGAAAACCGGCATCATAAATCGTGCGCGCGATATCGACGCATTCTCTACTTTGTATGCCACGCAAAATGGCGATCAAAGGAATCGGAGAAAGATAGGTAGATAGACTGAGATTCATAGAAATTTTTTTAGCAAACAAAGAAAAAACGCTCTCACCCAAAATAACATGGTGAGAGCGCACTTACAAGCATCGTCTATAGTGGATAAGGATTAACAGACGACACAATTCCCCCCGAATCGAGATTAGAATTTGTAATTGTATTCAGCAGTTAAACGCGCAGAACGTGGCACGATACGACTTCCGCCCTGCAGGTAAGTTGGGCTGATATTACCGCTACCACTATTCGATCCGCTGTTTTCAGAATTAAAAGTACGGCTATCGAATACATTGAATACATCCACTTTCAAATTTAAGCCTTTGATTGCCTGCGGCTGGTAAGAAAGATTCATATCCAATTGCGATGTCCATGGCAAACGACCGCGACTACCACGTGGCGATGGTTTGCCACCATCCGCATCGCAGAAGAAGAAATAATTACCCGCATAATGCCCGACATCTTGCCCGGCTGATTCTGGCAATTGTCCTAAGCAATTACGTGGGCGGCCAGAAGCTACTTGTAGATTGGCGCCGATCATCCATTCTGGTGCGAATTGATAAAAGCCATACGCCTTGATGACATGAGTACGATCACCGGATAAAGGACCATAGGCGTTGTACGCTAATTCTTTGTAATCCGAACCGGCGCTCAAACCAACGTCACCACCCGCCACACCTGAATCGGTCTGACCTTCAGTATTACCCATGCTACGTGACCACGTGTAATTGATCTTACCGTACCAGCCATCACGGAAAGGATGCTCGAGGAAGAAATTCAAAGCAGTATAGGTACGTTTAACTTTTGGCAGACCAATATCTTCGGCAGTCAAGTTCGCTTTTACCAAGGTACTGCCGCTACCAGAGCCATGTGGATCAAACCAGACTGTATTGGCTTCGCCCGTATTAATCACCATACACCAGGATGGATACAAGCTATTGTCTGTACCGCCTGTATCCGCTTCTAAGTTAGGATAACCGTTACGCTTACCCCAAGCAAAAATCGGACGTGGGTCGCAAGTATCATCATAGCTGGTACGCAAAGTGCGATAAGTTCCCATCAAGCCGAAATTCAGTTTCGCAGAGATCGCTTTTTCAAAGCCTATCGACATTTCATCTTGATAGAAAGGCTTGATATTTTCTGCCGCCACCGAGCGTGCATCGGGTGAGGTATTGATATTCACAATCACATCACTGATAGGTTTCATACCTTGTGGCAAACCGGTTACCGCATCAACACCTGTGTAAGTGTAATAGCGTGTCGTCGTCTTCAACTCAGAACCCATATTGCCGACCAAATTCGTAGGTACTGGCATAAAGTAGCGCCCAGCATTCGCGAATGCTTTGAAACTTCCATCACGATTCACGTCCCAAGTCACCCCTAAACGCGGCGCAATTTGGCGTGTCTGCGAAATGACTAATTCGTGCTTATTGTTATAGTTATGAAACTGCTCGTTACGCAAACCCAAATCTAACAGAACATTGTCCGTGACTTGATAGCGGTCTTGTATGTACTGAGCCGATTGATTGGTCGTAGGTGCACCCGATTTAAAGTAAGTGCTTTCAGAGACATAGAAGCCTTGCGTGCCAAATCCACCACCTTGCGCCAATGTCAGGTTGGCGCCACCCGGCATCCATGTCGTCGGATTATTATGATACTGATAGCTATAGCTCTTACCACCCGGACGTGTCGCACCGACCCATGACGCCGCCTTGTTGTAATCGATACCACCGCGCAGAGCATGATTACCCAATTTATACTCAATATCTAAACGCAAAGTTTGCTGCTCATCGCGCGCATCAGAACGCACTTGGTCGCCAAATGGTTGCGGATTACTCGATGGATAAGTTAGGCCTGGCGCACGCGAAGTCACCGAGCTGCCCACGGAACTGATTGCTGGGTTATAACCGTAAGGAATTACGCGTGGCGTGGTATTCGATTTGCCGTACAAGGCAGTCACTGTCAGATCGTCAGTCAGATAACCCGTATATTTAAAAATATGATCCGTACTACCTGGACTACTACCGCCACTACCGCCGCGAGTATTGCCAGCATTCCATACTGTAGTGCCATTTCGTTTCACATCGTCGTGCGTCAATGTAGCGTAATTAAAGCCATAGCTGGACGAAGTATTTTTTGATTGATCCAGAATATAGGTATATTCAAAATGGTGATCATCAGTTAAATTGTAATCAAGCTTGGCTAGGTAACGCCCGACTTCGCCCTTGTTAACCGACCAGCCACTGGCATTGTAGTTGGTATCGGAACTAGCGCCTACCGATTCACTATTTGAACGTGTTTGTTCAAGCGCGGTGAAAATAAACAACTTATTTTTAATCAACGGCCCGCCAGCATAAATGCCCAAAGTTTTACTGGTGGAAGCGTTATCACGCGCGTAAAACTGCAACTTTCCATCCGTCTTAGGATTGTCGCCGGTATTGGGAAAATACGTATTTAACTGACGCGCACTCAAACTCGATGGTGCCATCGATAGACGCGCACCCACCTCCCAATTATTGGTACCGCTCTTGGTCGTGATATTCACCACGCCACCCGTCGCGCGACCAAACTCTGAGCTATAACCACCCGATAAGACCTGAGCATTGGCGATCGCACCGAATGGCAATTCTGATGCACCGACTTGCGTCAAAATGTTGGTTACAGGGAAACCGTTAATATAGTAAGCATTTTCAGAGACGCTCGCACCGCCAAAACTTGAGACATTGCCGTAGTAACCTGAAACGTTTTTTACGGTGCCTGGCGCTAAAGCGACAATCGCCTGTACGTTCTGCGACATCGGCAATTTGACCAATTCTTTAGAGGTAAACACCGTGCCGTTATTGGTGTTAGACACATCTATGCGATTCACTTTCGCTTGCACTGTAACCGTCTGAATATCAGCGTTAAAGGAAGCTTCAACACCCTGACCTATCAGCGATTCCACATCCAAAATTTTCTCGACTTTTCCATCTCGCATCAGCTTTACTTGATAGCGTCCTGGCGGCATTGAAGTCGCTTGATACTTACCTTTGGCATCAGGTGTTACCACGCGACTTACGCCGGTAGCTGCATTTTCGAGGACTACAGTAACACCGGCTTGCGCAGTTACCTGTCCAAAAATAGTACCTGTAGCGTTGGACTGCGCCAAACTGTTACTGGAAACACCGAAAGTCAATAAGGCTGTGCCAAATGCCAAAGCAATAGCTTGTGCCATGACAGAATGTGGGATGAGTTTGGTATGTTTAAGCATGATCGTTTTAATTAAATTTTCATAAATATTGCATCGATTGAATGGCACAAGACATGCCAAGAAGTCAGGCGTTCTTTAGGCTCGTTATAGGCTTTATGCCAGAGTGAAGTTTTGATTTCTTATTTACCAGCAACAATCGTGCGGAAACAATTCTTATGAAATTGCAGGGATCGGTATCAGATCAGTAGCAAGACGGCGTTGGCATAAAAAAGTCTAGTCAGGTATGACTGTTGACGCCAACGACATAAATTTAACTTCTCGTTCAGTTTTACTAAATGAAGTTCCTATGGCTATCTTCAAACAAAAAATTTGCAAATAAAATCGTCGCCAACGTATAGATAGACATCTTCATAGATAGCTCACATCATTGCCAACTCAATCAACATACTCATTTAGTTTTTTATGATGAAATCACTGAAAAATTCGTAATCAAGAATGAATATGATGTCTTGCATGGTTGCGAATTCACCACAAAACTGCTTGCTGTCTCGTCAGATGGAACCGTAAACAAGTCTTACCTAACCCTTGTTAGATATCAAGAAAGTGCGCTTGCATCAAATAAAACTAAAGGCGAGCTTTAATCTTAATACCTGTGTCACAAACTTCCGTTAAGTTATGCTCAAACCTTTCTCGGTTAGCCACTATCATGATGTCTAGCAGATTCAACTAATCGTTTAACAATTGCAACAAGACATCGCAAGTTTATGTAGCGTTAGCAAAACTCAACCAAGACATCACTTCATTATTTATGCAGAAAAATCGCGAGTTATATGGATACGAATAACGATAAAAAAACCAGAAGAAATTTCCTAAAATGGGTAGCACAAACCAGCGTCGCATCGACTGGTATCGTTGCCTTACCCACCAGCATTGCCAAAGCACTTTCCATCGCACCAAACAGTCCGAGCAAAAGTATTCAAGACGTCAAGCATGTCGTCATCTTTATGCAGGAAAATCGATCTTTCGATCACTACTTTGGTTGCCTCAAAGGTGTACGCGGTTTCGGTGATCCGCGTCCCACCTTCACGCGACAAGGCAAACCAGTTTGGCAGCAAGCAGGGGAGTATGGCCACTTTCAACTGCCTTTTCCCTTAAGTGCCGGTGACAATGATCTGAGCTTTGACCGCAGTCAATGTCTGCCTAAAGATCTGCCTCACAATTGGAAATACAGTCAAAAAATGTGGGCACACTACGATGTTTGGGTGAACGAAAAAGGTAGTATGTCCATGGGCTATTTGAGCCGGAAAGAACTACCATTTTATTATGCATTGGCGGACGCTTTCACCGTCGGCGATGCTTACTACGCGTCAGTATTTGGCCCGACAGATCCGAATCGCATGTTTTTGTTTTCTGGAACCAACGGCGTTTCGGTTGGACGCGATGGCCGCCATACTTTATCGAATGTTGATGACGGCAATGAAACCTCTTGCATGTCGCGCGACAAAAAGGATTGGAAATCGCCTTATCTCTGGACCTCGTATGCAGAACGTCTAAGTCAACATCAAATCAGTTGGAAGGTATATCAGGAATACGATAATTACGGCGACAATTCACTCGCCTATTTTCCGCAATTCCGTAATTTGAACCTGGATGATGCAAGACAGAAAGACATGTATCAACGCGGTCGAGCTTATGCGGGCGAGACTTCACAGTTAGACGCTAAAGGTTTACCAGTAAATACAAATTCACCCGACGCTCAGGCGCTGGTCGATTATTTTGCGCATGATGTGCGCTCCGGCAATTTACCTGCAGTGTCTTGGATCGTAGCGCCCACCAAGTTCTGTGAACATCCAGAAAAAAATCCACCTGGCTACGGTGAGTCTTTAACTTCGCGCATACTCGATGTGCTGACCGAAGACCCTAAAGTCTGGTCGCAAACGGTACTGATCTTGTGTTATGACGAAGAAGGCGGATTCTTTGATCATATGCCGCCACCGGTAGCGCCAAGCTCGCGCAATCAAGGCTACAGCACAGTATCAACCGAAGGCGAAATCAGTGTAGGTGAAGCATTCGGCCTGGGTGCACGCTTACCGTTTATGGCGATATCACCTTGGAGTCGCGGCGGTTATGTGTGCTCGGAAGTATTTGATCACACCTCGGTTTTACGTTTCCTAGAGCAGCGTTTCGGCGTCATGGAGCCGAATATTTCAGCATGGCGACGCAGTATTTGTGGTGACTTGACTTCCATGTTTGATTTTCAGCGGCAAGACAATTTACGTCCTGAACAATTATTTAACACCCCGCATCAACAGTACATAGAGAATGCTCAACGTAGTTGCAGCTCTGTGAAAAGCGATTTGCCGCTTAATCCTAGCAACTTGCCGCAGCAAGAGCGTGATGGATCTGACGCAGCGTTTCCTAATACTCGGCCAGCTCGGGCGCTGAACTATGCACTGGAAGTTAATGGCCTATTTCAAAAAGAAACGGACAGTTTCTCAATCCAATTTGGTAATAGCGGATCGTCGGGCGCTGTCTTTACGGCCTATCCTACTGGACATAATGCTGGCCCGTGGTACTACACGATAGGCGGTCAAAAGAATTTCACTGAGACTTGGCCGCTCGATGATTTTGCTAGTCGACGCTACGCATTGCGCGTGTTCGGCCCAAACGGTTTTATGCGTGAATTTCAAGGACAACAACAGCATCAAATTGAGGCACAAATACTAAGCCTAGAAAGTCATTCACGCGTTGCAGATCAAAGTCCTGTACTCAAACTGACACTGTCAAATTCCGGTTCGCAAATGCAAACCCTGCTTGTGTCAGATACGTTTTATGGTGCACCTGAGCAGAAGGTGCAACTCGCTCCGCTAAGTAGTCAAACTTTGTATCTGAATTTAGAAAATAGTTTTGGTTGGTATGACCTGCAAGTGCGCTTATCCGGCGACAAAAACTATCTGCGTCGCTTCGCAGGTCACTTGGAAACAGGACGCCCTAGTCGCAGCGACCCAGCAAATGGGAAATTCGTTCTACCGGTAGCAAGTAAAACGTAAGTCGTATCAAAACTGGCGCCAGATTATTCACTTAACAATTCTGGCGCCAGCTCAGTGCATTCTTTCAATGTCTGCAATACGATATTCGAACGTATATCCAGAACACCCGCAGCTTTATACAATCGCTCTAAAACAAACGAAGAATAGTGTTTCAAATTGCGGGCGCGCACTCGCAATAGATAATTCGCATCGCCGGTAATAATGTAAGAACCGACTACCTCAGGCCAACTTTGCAAAGCCGCAGAAAAATTCTCATGCCAATGCTCTACATCGCGACGCATGGTCACTTGAACAAAGGCATCCACTTCCAAGCCTAGAACATTGGTATCTAGCACTGCGCGATAATGGCTAATCACGCCACTATCTTCCAACAAGCGCACACGGCGCAGACAAGAAGAAGGCGAGAGAAAAACTTTCTCTGCGAGATCTTGATTACTGATGCGCCCTTCCGCCTGTAATAGCAGTAAAATCTTCAAATCGGTGGGATCGAGTTGCATGTGAATTTTTCCATCACTTTTAATCTTCAAGCTTACATATTATTCTAGTTTCACAAAAAAATACGCGACAATTTGCAAGAAAACATCAGTAAATTTCGCATAAAATATCTCCATTCCAAACTATCGGTAGATGCTATTTATGAAATATGGGCAACAGCGAATCCAGAGTATTAGCGTCGTCGATTCACCAAGCATGCCATCGGATTCTTCTAAGGATTGAAACTAGGATAATTTATGAACAATATGAAATTAGAAAATAGCCTCAGAGAAGATTGTCTACAACGGGATCAACAAGATCCACTCTCCCTTTTGCGTCAACAATTCCAACTTCCCGCGGGCATGATTTATCTCGACGGTAACTCACTTGGCGCGCAACCAAAAGCGGCACTGACCCGCGCTACCGAAGTGATACAAGAAGAATGGGGCATGGATCTGATTAAAAGCTGGAACAAAGCCGGTTGGTTTGACCTTCCCTCAAGGCTAGGAAATTTGCTGGCGCCATTGATTGGTGCTAGCGCAGAAGAAGTGGTGATTACCGATACCACCTCAATTAATCTGTTTAAAGCAATCGCCGCTGCCTTACATCTACAAGCACAAACGAGCGATGCGGCGGTACGCAAAGTTATCATTACTGAGCGCAGCAATTTTCCTACTGATATCTATATGGCAGAAGGCTTAACGCGCTGGCTCGATCGTGGTTATCGTTTGCATTTGATCGACTCACCAGACGACTTAACAAGCGCAATCAATCACGAAACCGCGTTAGTCATGCTGACTCATGTGAATTATCGTACCGGCTATTTATACGATATGGCGGGCGTTACCCGATTAGCGCATGAACATGGCGCGCTATGTCTATGGGACCTAGCTCATTCTGCCGGTGCTGTTGAAATCAACTTACAGCAGGCCAATGCTGACTTTGCGGTCGGTTGTTGTTACAAGTATCTGAACGGTGGCCCCGGAGCCCCAGCCTTCATTTGGGTACCACAACGACATCAAGCCGCCTTTCAACATCCGCTAACTGGCTGGTGGGGTCATGCCGCGCCGTTCGCAATGCAGCCAACTTTCAATGCAACACCCGGCATACGCCGAGCGCTGTGTGGCACGCAGCCTATCGTGTCTTTGGCGATGATTGAATGTGGACTCGACATTTTTAAACAAACCACCATGGCGACAATACGCCAAAAGTCCCTAGCGTTGACCGATCTGTTTATCCAATTAGTAGAAAGCCGCTGCGCCAACCATCCACTGACTTTGGTGACACCACGCCAGCACGAGCAACGTGGTAGCCACATCAGCTTTCAGCACGAACATGCTTACGCCCTCATTCAAGCTTTGATCGAACGCGGTGTGGTTGGTGATTACCGCGAGCCCGGCATTATGCGTTTTGGTTTTACCCCTTTGTACACCAGTTTTACTGATGTGTGGGATGCAGCAGAACATCTGCGCGACATCCTTGATCGGCGCGATTATCGTGCAGATATTCAAAGAAACGCTGTCACCTGAAGCAAGCATCCCATCCGGCTTAACATTTTACTGACGACCATCATGAACGATCAAAATCAAAACTCAGAAGGCAAATGCCCTATGTCCTGGCATGGTGCCAAACTCGATTTCAGCAAAGATATGAGCTACGGCGACTATTTAGGCTTGGATCAAATACTTAGCGCACAACATCCCCGCTCGCCCAATCACAATGAAATGCTATTCATCATTCAACACCAAACCAGCGAACTTTGGATCAAATTGATGCTGCATGAACTGCATGCAGTGCGTGTCCAGATTCGTCAGGGTGATTTGCCGCCGGCATTTAAAATGTTGTCGCGCGTAGCACGCATCATGGATCAGCTGGTTCATGCCTGGGATGTATTAGCGACCATGACGCCGAGTGAATACACTGCCATCAGACCCTATCTCGGTAATTCTTCTGGATTTCAATCGCATCAATACCGTGAACTGGAATACCTACTCGGCAATAAGAATGCGACTCTGTTGCAAGTACATGAGAACGCACCTGAAGCCCATTCCAGTTTAGAAGCAGCTTTACAATCACCGTCTATCTACGACGAAACGGTCATGTTCATGGCGCGTAACGGTTTTGCGATTGATGCCACGCGACTGCAACAAGATTGGACCTTACCAGTGGTCGAAAATGACTCGGTCAAATTGGCATGGCAAAAAGTCTATCAAGCACCCGAACAGCATTGGATGTTCTATGAGCTCGCGGAAAAATTAGTCGATATGGAAACCGCTTTCCGCATCTGGCGCTTCCGCCATGTGACAACAGTTGAACGCATCATTGGATTTAAAACCGGAACTGGTGGCACAGCGGGTGTCAGCTATTTGCGCAAGATGCTCGATGTCGTACTTTTCCCTGAGTTATTTTCGATACGTACCGAGCTATAATTTTTACAAAATTTATTTAAAAATACGCTGGTGGCAAGCAATATGTTGCCGCCAGTCATTATTACCACAAACAAATCCCTCATTAGTTTGGCAGCCTAATATATCTAGATCTAAGTATCTCGCCCACGCACACTCTTCAGTCTTAAGTTAACAGAGCCACTTACGCACTAAAAGCAGTGCCAAATACTTACGTTAAAATCAACTAAGAAACCTTAGAAAATACATCTAATACCTTCATTTTAATGATTTGCTGCACCGCACAGTAACTACCTTCACAGAAGCAGCCGCCGATCACCTAAACCTTCGTTCAAAGCAAAACTGTTGTAAAAATGATGCAGCCGCTGAGTTGAATAAATATATTTTTTTTGAAAGCGATTAAAAAATTAATAAATTTCGCCTGTGAAACTTTACTGTTTTTTTGAAATGGAAATGCTGCTTTTATCATGGCAGTTATTTTTCGTTAAATTTACGTCGGAAAATTTAACATTTAATTGAATAAAATTTCGACTATGAGTTCATCGATCAAATAAAAAATATGCCTAGCAATGAAGCTTCATTGGGCAAATATAACAACACCTGAAATACTTAACTAAAACAAAACTGGTATTAATTTGGTTCTTCCCAGTAACTGTTGTTTTTCAAACTTGCACCAATTTTGCTGGCTTGACACTCAACCATCGCAGATGGTCTCATTCCAAATGAATGTTTTTTCAGGGTTAAATAGATAACTTTTTTTGATTAAGCTCGTGCATACAATTTGATAATTCAAGTTTTTAATGGGTCTTGTCATAGCACAATGAAAATCAAAAGAAACTCTATGCAGATTAGTAATTCCCGGTAAGAAATTCATTTCCTAATAAGTTTTTAAGAAATACTACAAGATATTTTTTTAAGAGCATTTTGTTGTTCAATCACTGGAGGAAGTCAACATGGTAGAAAAAATCTTATCCCGCTCTGTACGCCTGATGTTTGCAAGTGGCGTCGTAGTGGGTGCAGGCATGCTCGCGCAACCTGCTTTCGCGCAAGATGCAACAACACAACGTATCGAAATTACTGGTTCGTCCATTAAGCGTATCGCCGTTGAAGGTGCATTGCCAATTCAAACTCTGTCCAAAGCACAGATCGAACAATCTGGTGCAACCACGGCCGCAGACTTAATCGCATCTTTGCCATCTATGCAAGGTTTCGTGACATCATCTACTTCCATTAACGGCGGCGGCGGCGGTACACAAACTGCATCCATCCACGGTATCGGTGACGGCTACACGCTGGTGTTATTGAATGGTCGCCGCTTGGCACCATTTACTACAGGCTCTACTGTCAACTTGGCGAACATTCCTTTGTCTGCTGTTGAGCGAGTTGAAATTTTGACCGATGGTGCATCTGCACTTTACGGTTCTGATGCTATTGCAGGTGTAGTTAACTTCGTCTTGAAGAAAAATCAAAAAGATTTCAACGTCGAATTCACTTACAGCACTCCGCAAGAATCCTCAAAAGGCAAGACAACTAACTTCGCATTGTCTAAAGGTTTTGGTGACCTGAATACTGACGGCTATAACGTATTATTAGCTTACAGCCACGATGAACAAGCTGAGTTGAATGCCTCTGACCGCGATTTCGCTGCAAAAGGTGGTGTAACTCCATTCAAAGAGAATGGCAAAAACTACACGATGTATATGTTGAGTAGTAACTCTATCCCAGGTAACGTTAATTTGACTGGCGGTACAGTTTCCAACTTTAATCCATACTTAGCAGTAAATGGTAATTGTCCAGCAACAAATACATTCTTGGTTGGTCGTCGTTGCTTATTCAACTACGGTGCAACAGTACAATTATTGCCTGAATTAAAGCGTGACAGCTTCTTAGCAAACGTAAATGTCAATATCAACGATGATCTGAAATTCTTCGCTGAAGGCATGATGACGAAATTCACAAGCACAGCGCGCTATGCTCCTCCAGCACAGCCTTTGGGTATAGACCTGACAAGCGCCTTGTGGAAAAACACAATTGCTCCAGCCTATGCAAAACTGTACGGTGACCCAACTAAAATCACTAAAGCAACAATGACTTTGCGTTTGGTTGATGCTGGCGGTCGTACTGACGGATGGAAAACAGAATCAAAGCATTTAGCGACAGGTTTCGAAGGCACGTTCAAAAACTGGGACTACACGGCCTCATATATTTTCTCCGAAAATAAAGCGATTGATAATGCTGTAGCTGGCTACACAAGTGGTGAAAAACTAGATGCCTTGATCAAATCTGGTGCATGGAATCCTTTCTTGCCACCAACTGCTGCAACAAAAGCAGCATTGGCACCAGCTGTATTGAAACAAGTCTTAGACACGTCTACTTCACAAATTAATGTTGTTAATCTGCGCGGCTCTACTGAACTGTTCAAAATGGCCGGCGGCGGCGCAAGCTTGGGCTTGGGTATTGATGCAATGAAACAAACTTATGTGGACAATCCAAGCGCGATCGCGCAAGGTCCAAATAAGCAACAACCAAACTGGACAGATACGAACGTTGGTGGCGGCGCTGGTGCGTTGCCAGTCGACAGCTCACGTAATAGCTGGGGTGGTTTCGGCGAAATGTTTATGCCAATTGCAAAGAATTTCGACTTAACTGCTGCTGCGCGTTATGACAGCTATGACGCGGTAAAAAATGAGAAGAACTTTGATGATCAAGGTAACTTGTTGAAGCCTGCAACTCAAGGTACTAAACAAAGCTCTGCGACCTACAAGTTAGCAGCTGCTTTCCGCCCAACCGATTCGGTCTTGGTGCGTGCGTCTTATGGTACGGGCTTCAAAGCACCGACGATGGGTGCGATTACTCAGCCTATATCTAACGGTGGCTCATCCAACTTCTTCCCATGTCCAGCGACTTCTGGTCCATTACTCCCTCTGTGTACTGGCACTGCGGAATACAACCTGTTATCTGGTGGTAACTCCAGCACTGGCTCAACTGCATTGAAACCAGAAAAATCTACGCAATGGACTGTTGGTTTCCGTGTAGAACCTTTGCCTAGCTTGTCTATGGGCTTCGATTTATGGAATGTGCAGTTAAAAGACCAGATCAAAACCTTATCGCAAAGCGAAGTTTTCTTGAATCCAGTGAAGTACGCAGCATTGTTCTCTGCTTACTTTGATCCAATTCAAAAACAAAACGTCATCGCTGCGACATTAACACCATTTAACCTGGCGAAAGCTCAGTTCCAAGGTGTGGATTGGGATCATACCTACCGTATGCCTATCCCAGCTGGATACGGTAAGCTGTCCTTTAACTGGACTGGTACTTACATGTTGAAAGCAGACCTTGATTCAGGTGTTAAAGGTGATGAAATCGAAAAAGGTGTTGGTAAATTCAACAAGTACAACGACGTTACTTTCCGTGTAATCTCACGTTTATCAGCTATTTGGAAACCTTCTGACCGCTACACACATAGCGCGACTATTGGCTATCATTCTGGCTACAAGGATTCTGTGATTACTGAAGATGACGGCGCAATTCGCTTCTTGAATGCTGACGGCACACCTGGCGATTACACAGGCGTAACGCGCAATGTAAAGGCTTACTACACATTGGATCTGCAATCTAAAGTGAACTTCAGCAAAAATCTGACGATCACTGGCGGTATCAAGAACTTGCTGAACCAAGATCCTCCATTCTCTCAACGTATTGAAGGTGGTGGTAATCAATTGGGTTACGACGGTCGTTACACAGATCCACTGGGTCGTCAGTTCTACGTTGTTGGCAACTTGAAGTTCTAATTTAGCACTTCGTAATTTGAAGATTAAAACAGTCGTTTAAGTTTTAAGTTCTTTTAAAGCCCTAGGGAAACCTAGGGCTTTTTTTTGACCATTTGCCCTTCGACTATGCTTTAAGAGTGTATAAAGATAGGGGAACTCTCCAGCTTTTATGTGGTCTGACCAAAGACTCTTTCTTCATAGTCAATAACAAAATTTTTAGAGGAACTACTATGCGTCAACGTCTGCTTTTTCCTATTATTTCTGGCCTCTTTGCCACCTCATTCAGTGTTCAAGTTTTAGCACAAAGCGCAATGCCAGCGAGCAAAGCGCCTATACTCAACAAACAAAGTAAAATCAAAGCACCATCAAAAAAATTGCAGTCAGGGATTGATCTGCAATGGATAGATAAAAGCGTTCGTCCACAAGACGACTTCTTTCGTTTTATGTCTGGCAAATGGTTAGACACAGTGGAAATACCTGCAGATCGTGGTCGCTACGGTGCATTCGATCAATTGGCTGAATTATCAGCAAAACAATCCGCTGCAATTATTCAAAACCTAGCAACTCAAACTGAACTAAAAGCGGGTACTAACCAGCAAAAAATTGCGGATCTGTACAATAGTTTCATGGATGAAGCGCATTTAGAAACACTCGATATCAAGCCGCTACAAGCCGATTTTGCCCGGATTCAGCAGCTCAAAGATAAGACAGAATTACCAGCCATGCTCGCCTATCTGGCGCGTATCAGCGTTGGCACGCCGATCGGTTCGGGTGTGACACAAGATGCGAAAGATTCTTCAAAGTATACCGTCTCAGTTGGTCAAGGTGGCTTAAGTTTGCCTGATCGCGATTACTACTTAAAACTCGAAGACACCAAATTCAAAGCGATACGCGCAGCCTATCTGACACATGTAGAAAAAATGTTGTCGATGGCTGGTGTTAGGAATGCACAGCAAGCCGCAGATTCGATCATGGCGCTCGAAACTGAAATTGCCAAAATTCAATGGAGCAATGTAGAAAATCGCAATCCAGTTAAAACTTATAACAAAGTTGAAGTTGCTAAACTCGGCGACTTGTTGCAAGGATTTGATTGGAATAAATACTTCGCCGAAATGGGTACCGGTGGCAAGACCGACTCAGTCATCGTTCGTCAACCGAGCTACTTAACTGGCTTAAATAAAGTCATTCAAGATACTTCACTCGAAACCTGGCAAGCCTATTTCAACTGGCGCGTATTGAATGCCTATGCCCCGTATCTGAGTAAGCGTTTCGTTGATCAAGATTTCTCATTCTCAAACGTGACACTGCGCGGCATTCCAGAAAATCAACCGCGTTGGAAGCGTGGTGTAGGTCGAGTGGAAGAAAGTTTGTCTGAAGCTTTAGGCCAATTGTACGTGGAGAAGCACTTCCCAGCAGAAAACAAAGTGCGCATGCAAATCTTGGTTAACAACCTCTTGTTGGCCTACAAACAAAGCATAGAAACTTTACCGTGGATGGGCGAAGCAACCAAGAAAGAAGCGCTCACCAAATTATCAAAATTCACGCCAAAAATCGGCTACCCAGACAAATGGCGTGATTACAGCAAGTTGACTATCGTCAAAGGCGACTTGGTCGCCAATATCAAAGCTGGCCGTGCTTTTGCTTACCAACGCCAAGTCGATAAACTCGGAAAGCCAGTCGATCGTAGTGAATGGGGTATGAGCCCGCAAACGGTTAATGCCTATTACAACTCACGTCAAAATGAAATCGTCTTCCCAGCAGCGATTTTGATGCCACCGTTCTTCAATCCAGACGCGGATGATGCGGTCAATTACGGCGGTATCGGCGCGGTGATTGGACATGAAATTGGCCACGGTTTCGATGACTCGGGCAGCCAATCTGATGGCGATGGTAATCTACGTGATTGGTGGACCGCAGAAGATAAAGCGAACTTTGGCAAAGTAACGGATGCTTTGGTCGCACAATACGGAAGCTACAGTCCTATCGAAGGTTATAAGGTGAATGGCAAACTGACCTTGGGTGAAAACATTGGTGACAATGCGGGTCTTTCTATTGCCTACAAAGCTTACCAATTGTCACTGAATGGCAAGAAAGCAACCGCAATCGACGGCTTTAGCGGCAATCAACGCGTGTTCATGGGTTGGGCGCAAGTATGGCGTGGCAAGGCTCGTGATGCTGAAACAATCCGATTGCTGGCCACTGATTCACATGCACCAGGCATGTTCCGTGCGAACGGTCCGCTGACGAACATGCCCGAGTTTTATCAAGCCTTTGATGTTAAAGCGGGCGATAAGATGTATGTAGAACCAGAGAAACGCATTCGGGTTTGGTAGTCGTCAGGTTATTACTATTCAAGTAATTACGGGACCAACAAGTAAACAAAAAGCGGATGAAATTTATCCGCTTTTTGTTTTTTGATTTGATCATTATGCCGACATTTTGTCGCAATTGAGTGATTTACTTATAGACGCTGCCAGACCTGCCACCGCTCTTTGCCTTCGAAGACCGCCAATGAATCACTCACGTCGGCATCCTCCAAGCACACGAAATACGGCTGCATTAAAGTCTTAAAGTCTTGTAAGTTCGTACGAAAAGGTGGTCCTTTCTTGCTGACAGCCTCAGTATCATCCAGCAGAAAAAAACCTAGCAACTTACCACCAGAAGGTAATAGCAAGGCCCAGCGTTTCACCACTGCGCTACGCATCGCCGGTGGCAATGCACAAAAGAAAGCCCGTTCATAAATCAGGGACAGCGGAGAATCAGTAATGAACTCAAAAAAATCCGCTTGCTGCACGCGGCCAGCCCATTTTCCGACTTGTGATTTTGCAGTGGCTACTGCGCTACTAGAAAAATCAATCGCAGTGACCTGCCAACCCGCTTCGGATAAAAATCCTAATTCGTACGCATGGCCGCACCCAGGGATTAAGCAGTTGTGCACCACCTCGACGGTCAGCTTTGATTGAGCCACAAAATCCCGCAATGCCTGCGGCACCGCACCTCTGTTCCATGGCGTGAATCCTAGTTCAAAACGCTCATCCCAAAACGCTGGATGATTCGGATCACGGCTAGAAAATTGCGGTGTCATACAATAGGAATCATAAAGAAGTTGATATAAGTAAACGCTAGGATAACGCCAACCAAAACACCTACCCCCACATAAACAATGGAACGCAACAGAGCGTTTGTAGCACGTTGCTCAGCAATCAAACTCGCCAGCAGAGCATCGTTATTCCCACCTTCTGCCGCACGACTCAAAGCTTGATGCGCGAGACGAGGTAATTGCGGGAAGATATGACTGTAGCGCGGTGCTTCGGCTTTCAGCTTATCAATCAAACCGCGCCAACCAACTTGTTCGCTCATCCAGCGTTCGAGGTAAGGCTTGGCGGTTTTCCAAAGATCTAGATCTGGATCAAGTTGACGTCCCAGACCTTCGATATTGAGTAAAGTTTTTTGCAGTAAGACCAACTGCGGTTGTACTTCCACATTAAAACGCCGTGATGTCTGGAATAAGCGCAACAAGACCTGACCGAACGAAATATCTTTTAACGGACGATCAAAGATCGGTTCACAACAGGCGCGTACCGCTGCCTCTAGTTCATCCACACGGGTTTCCTTAGGTGCCCAGCCTGATTCTATGTGTGCTTCTGCCACGCGTTTGTAGTCGCGCTGAAAGAAGGCTAAGAAGTTCTGCGACAGGTAATCTTTATCGTAATCATTGAGCGTGCCGACAATGCCAAAATCGAGCGCGATATAGCGCCCTAAAGTAGCAGGCTCGATGGATACCAAAATATTCCCCGGATGCATATCTGCATGAAAGAAACCATCGCGGAAAATCTGCGTAAAAAATATGGTCACGCCATCACGCGACAACTTGGCTAGATCAACGCCAGCTTCCTGCAGTTTATCGATTTGCGAAATCGGTATGCCTTTCATGCGTTCCATGACGATCACTGAAGACGAGCACAAGTCCCAATACATTTCAGGCACGATCAATAAATCCGAGTCTGCAAAATTACGGCGTAATTGGCTGCCATTGGCCGCTTCGCGCATCAAATCCAATTCGTCATGCAGATATTTATCGAATTCGCCCACGACTTCTTTTGCTTTCAGGCGCTTTCCATCAGCCCATAAAAATTCTAACCAACCGGCAGCAATTTTCATCAAAGCGACATCGCGATCTATGGTGTCTTTCATGCCGGGCCGTAGCACCTTTACCGCTGCTTCACGACCATCTTTTAGCGTGGCAAAATGGACTTGAGCAATCGATGCCGAAGCGACGGGCACACGTTCAAAGCTAGCAAACAATTGATCGGGATGCGCGCCCAAAGATTTCGTAATTTGCGCTACCGCTAGGTCTGGATCGAATGAAGGTACACGGTCTTGCAAGAGCGCCAGTTCATTGGCGATATCCGGCGGCATTAGGTCACGGCGAGTAGACAGTACTTGTCCGAATTTGACAAAGATAGGACCGAGATCTTCTAAGGATTTGCGCAAACGTTCACCACGGGGAGCGGATAAATCGCGCCAAAACAATAATGCTTTGATGAGTTTTGCAGTGCGCGGAATACGTAAGCCAGACATCGCGATTTCATCAATGCCGTATTTCAAAACGATGCGAACAATTTTAAACAAGCGTAGGGAATTTAAAATCATTACTTAGCTACTTTCATCTTTTCTAATCTTTCCAAGCGTTTCATCAGACGCTCTACATCATCACGAGTTTTATTGACCTGCTCGCCAAAAGCGCGCACCGCTTGTGGGCGTACCAACATCGGGTTTTCTTCTAAAAAATATTCGGCCAAATTTTCTTGTAAATTTTGATGTGCACGTTTGGCATTTTCAACGATGCTATTCCCTGTCGCGACCATGCGCACAGCTGCTACATCACCAAACAATTTACTTAAATCTTCCTCAGCCTCCCAACGTAAATCTTGGCTCAATTGCGATAAGGTATTCGCAAAGTCAGCGTCGCCTTCTATTTTCACGTACGACACGGCACGCTCACGATTTTGTGCAATTAATGGTAAGTCAGCTGGCTTGATCCTTAAAATCACGTGGTCAGGGCTAGTTTCGTCGATTTTCTGAGCTGCTTGGAACAAGCCGTCCGCGCCAACTTTTACACGCAACTGAAATAGCTCTACATCAATACAGGCGGTCTTACCTGCGTGTTTTTGCAAGCGCGCTGCAGCCCAGGGCTCTTGCGCCAATAAGTGATTTACAAACAGAATAAAGGGAGAGGAAATCATAGGTATAAAATAAAAAACCGCGCATGACATCATGCACGGTTCTTAGTTTAACAGCAAACCCTCAAAAGACCTTAAAACCAGGCGTTTTCATCGGTTCTATCAGCTACAAGCTTATTCAAAAACAAAACTGTACCGATATTTTGAAATTAGTTCAACTGCTGAATTCCCGCCAACAACCAGCCAGATTGGCCATTCACTGGTTTAGCCAAATTCCAAACCTCAGCGAACGCTTCTGGATTAGTAGCGCCACCTTCTTTGATCATACCGGTGAATTTAACACTAGCAACGTAATCATAAGCTTGAGTTTCAATGCCCAGCAATTCGGCATCCAAGGTCACCACATCCGTCTCATTCTTACTTGTACCGCGGTCTTGCAATTCCAACTTCATTTCTGCGAACATTTCTGGTGAAGTGAATTCGCGAATATCGTTGATATCGCCGCGATCCCATGCTGCTTGCAAACGGATGTAATTCGATTTGGCGTGACGCAGGAATCCTGTGACATCAAAGTCGGCTGGGATTGTCCAGTTGCCTTGATTTGCTACTGGAGCCGCATCTGCACCTGCGCCACCAAAATTCGCTGTACTGACTGAAGCTGGCGTGAATGCTTTTGGCGCATTGTCATTTGGTGTATCCACACGCGAACCGATTTCAGGTAATGCATTGTTATTTGGCATTCCAGCATACGCAGGCTGTTGATTAAACATGCTTGGAGCACTTCCAGCAGCATTCCCTGCTTTTCTGCGGGTAAAGAATCGATACGCCATAAATGCCAACAAACCGATTACAGCAAAAGTCAAAATTGAGCCCATTGCACTAGCCAAGGCGCCGCCCATACCTAAAGAAGAGAATAAGCCTGCTAACAAAGCACCACCGATCAAGCCACCAATTATCCCTTTCCAAGGCATAGATGGTTTAGGTGGTACCGCTGGTGTAGCCACATTTGCAGCACCTGGCTTAGCTGCTTGTGCAGGATTCGCCGCATTGGCTGCTGGTGCTTTTTGTGTGACATTATTCGATTGTCGACCGAATGAACCTTTCTTACCCATACGCTGAGCATCAGCATCGGCAGCTACCATAGTCATTGCGCCAAATAATAAGGCAACACTGAGTAATATATGTTTCATGTAAATCTCCTTTTTGCACTACAAGCTAGTTAAAACTATACAAACAAACCTCAATCAATTCTATTGAGCACGCTTTTTATAACTTAATCCCGGTGTGCAGCGCTGCCACACCCGCTGTCAAATTAAAATATTCCACTCGCTCTAAACCAGCCTCCTGCATCATGGACTTTAATGTTTCCTGATCAGGGTGCATACGTATCGACTCTGCCAAATAACGATAACTGTCAGCATCACTCGCGATCTTTTGTCCTAACCATGGCAAAACCTTAAATGAATACAAGTCATACGGTTTTTGCAGCACTTCTGGCACTTTAGAAAACTCCAGTACCAACAACTTACCGCCCGGCTTCAACACTCGGCGCATTTCTGCCAAAGCCTGATCTTTGTGCGTCATGTTGCGCAATCCGAACGCGACACTGACACGATCAAAATAATTATCTGGAAACGGCAATTTCTCCGCGTCACACAATAAGGTTGGGGTAATCAAACCTTTATTCAATAGACGATCACGACCTACGCGTAACATCGACTCATTAATATCGGTATGCCAAACCTCACCATTCTTACCAGCTTGTTTAACAAATTCTTTGGCCAAATCACCAGTTCCACCAGCAATATCCAGCACTTTAAAACCTGGACGTATGCCCGCTTGGGCTATCGTAAAAATCTTCCAAACGCGGTGCAAACCAGCAGACATCAAATCATTCATGACATCATATTTAGCAGCGACTGAGTGAAAAACTTCCGCTACTTTATGAACTTTTTCTTCTTCGGCCACCGTGGTGTAGCCAAAATGGGTAGTCGTCCCATCTACTTTATTTACTTGCTCGCTCATCTTGATACTCTGCAGAGAATTAAAGATTATGATTTCTACGCTTTGCTGCAGACTTGTCGACGAGTCTGCAGCTGCGATATGGAAATCGACAGGCGGGATTATAGAGCCGAATCGAGAATCCGACTCGGACTTACGTCAATATTTCTGCGGTAGAAGTTTGAGAAAATTACCTATGAACCGCATTTCGATCCGGTTTTAGGTGTAGGAATGGCATCACGACCTTCCTCACCAGCATAGCCCGCTGCTTGCAAGCGTGCTAAATAGTCTTGCCACAATGCGGCTTGATGTGTGCCCAACCAATACAAGTATTCCCAAGTAAAGATGCCGGTGCTGTGATCATCGGTGAAAATCGGCTTAATCGCGTAATTGCCGACTGGCTCGATGCCAGTAATGCTAACCAAGCGTTTGCCAATTTGCAAAACCTCTTGCCCTTCGCCATGACCGCGCACTTCAGCTGAAGGTGAATACACGCGCATTAATTCAAACGGCAGCTCAAAATGTTTGCCGTTGTCAAATTCAACTTCTAACAAACGCGATACGGTTCGAGCGTTTAGTGCTATCGGATGGACTTTATGGGAAATTGGTGGTGGTAGATCGTTCATGTTTTTCTTATTTGATGGGTAATGAATTCAATTGGCTGCAGACTCGATGACTGTCATTCCCGCGCTTTTGGCAGGAATCCAGCGTCTTTGGTTTATCAAGCAACGCCACTGGGCTCCTGCCTTCGCAGGAGCGACACCCTTTGATTTCTCAATATGATTTAAGTCGAAAACTCACGTCGCAGAATTTCACGCAAGGCAGGCAACAAAGCGCGTTTCGCCTCAACTTCAACAGAGACTCTATCCGTCGCCGCCCACACAGGATTCGGAAAGTGCGCATCGTCCAGATAACGTGGAATCACATGCCAATGCAAATGCGGCACCATATTACCCAAGCTTGCCAGATTAATCTTATCGGGCTGCATCACATCGCGTATCGCTTGCTCCACCTTACACACAGCCTGCATCATGATGGAACGATTGGCGACGGCAAGATCGGTCATCTCCTTGACATGGGTGTTCCAGATCACACGGCAAAAACCAGGGTAGTTCGCGTCATCAACCAAGATCACGCGAAATTTAGGCGTATTGACAAGGACATCTTCATTCTTCGCAGCACATAATTCGCAATCAGCCATTACACCAACACCCTTTCAATACCGCCGTTATTCGCGTTAGCCACATATTCTGGCATCCAATTCTCACCCAAAATATGCTTGGCCATCTCGACCACAATGTAATCCGCCGTCGTAGCAGAGTCTTCGTTATAGCGTGATAGACCTTGCAAACAAGCCGGGCACGAGGTCAAGATTTTTACGTCGCCATCAAAACCATCAGCACGTAATTTGTCTGAACCTTTGAGCATTTCCTCTTCCTTGCGGAAACGAATTTGTGTGGAAATATCCGGACGCGACACTGCTAGAGTACCAGCCTCACCGCAGCAACGATCATTCTTCTCAATCTTGGTGTCATCCACCGTCGTGATCAAAGCATTCACCGTTTTCAGCGGATCTTGCAACTTCATCGGCGTATGGCATGGGTCGTGATACATATAGCGTGTGCCATTGACCGCTGCCAGTTTCACGTCTTTCTCCAACAAATATTCGTGAATATCGATAATGCGTGAACCAGGGAAAATTTTATCGAATTCATAGCCCTGAATTTGATCGAAGCAAGTGCCGCACGAGACCACCACGGTTTTAATATCGAGGTAGTTCAGTGTGTTTGCCATGCGATGAAATAGAACACGATTATCGGTAATAATTTTTTCTGCTTTATCAAACTGACCCGCACTGCGTTGTGGATAGCCACAGCATAAATAACCAGGCGGCAAAACGGTTTGTACGCCAACGTTCCACAACATCGCTTGCGTTGCCAAGCCAACTTGTGAAAACAGGCGTTCTGAGCCACAGCCTGGGAAATAAAACACCGCTTCGGTATCTGAGGTTGTCGTCTTAGGATTGCGAATGATAGGAACAATTTTATCGTCTTCGATATCCAATAAAGCACGTGCCGTCTTCTTCGGCAAATTGCCGGGCATTTTCTTATTGATGAAGTGAATCACCTGTTCCTTCATTGCCGGTTTACCGATACTTGCTGGTGGTGCTTTAGTCTGTTTTTTCGCGAATTTCTTGAGTAAAGTATTGCCCCAGCGTTGAGCGCTAACCCCCATTCCAAAGATGACCTGACGCGCTGCCTTAATCGTGGCAGGGTCTTTCGCATTCAAGAAAAACATCGCAGATGCAGTGCCAGGATTGAAGGATTTTTTATCCATCTTGCGCAAGAGATTACGCATGTTCATCGAGACATCGCCAAAATCAATATCGACTGGACATGGCGTGACGCACTTATGGCAAACCGTGCAGTGATCGGCCACATCTTCGAATTCTTCCCAATGTTTAATAGAGATGCCGCGACGCGTTTGCTCCTCATAAAGGAAGGCTTCTACCAACAAGGACGTCGCCAAAATTTTATTGCGCGGCGAATACAATAAGTTTGCACGTGGCACATGCGTCGCACACACAGGTTTGCACTTACCGCAACGCAGGCAATCTTTCACGCTATTGGCGATCGCACCGATATCACTTTGTTGCATGATCAGGGATTCATGCCCCATCAGGCCAAATGAAGGCGTGTAAGCATTTCTTAGATCCGCGGCGAATTCAGGCAGATTGAGTAACTTACCTTTGTTGAAGCGCCCTTCTGGATCAATACGCAATTTATACGAGCGGAAATCTTTGATCTCATCTTCGGTCAAAAACTCTAACTTAGTAATGCCGATACCATGTTCACCTGAAATCACACCATTCAAAGAGCGCGCCAACACCATGATGCGCGCAACCGCATGATGCGCGACTTGCAGCATGTCGTAATCATCCGAATTGACCGGCAAATTGGTATGCACATTGCCGTCACCCGCATGCATATGCAAAGCGACGAAGACGCGGCTGCGCAATACTTTTTTATGTATCGCGGTGCATTCATCCAAGATTAATTTGAAAGCCGCACCATTGAAAATTTGGCGCAACAAGGCACGCACTTCGGTTTTCCAAGAGACGCGGATAGTGCGATCTTGCACCACGTCAAACAGGGTCGCATCAGGCTGCTTTTGCAGACGTTGTTCGAACACGAAATCGAGTTTATCTAAGCCCAAATTATTCAGTTCAACACGGGCATCACGTAAAGGTTGATCAAGTTGCGTTAGCAGATAAGTCCAGCGTGTTTGTACCTCACTGAGCATTTGATTGGCCTGTGAGACACGATCCTCAAGCAATTCTGCCGCAGGTATATCATCGCCATCCGCATCTTCACTCTTACCCAAAGGCAGATTGCCGCGCAACACAAACTCCTTCAATGCTGCGACACATGCCAGTTTATTTTGGATCGAGAGTTCAATATTGATGCGCTCGATACCGTCGGTGTATTCGCCCATACGATCGAGCGGAATGACCACGTCCTCGTTGATCTTGAAAGCATTCGTGTGTTTAGAAATCGCCGCCGTTTTTGCGCGATCTAACCAGAACTTTTTACGCGCTTCCGGACTGACAGCAACGAAGCCTTCACCGACGCGGGCATTCGCCATGCGGATCACTTCAGATGCCGCTTGTGCGACCGCGTTTTCATCATCACCAACGATATCGCCAAACAGCGCCATCTTAGGAATCACACCGCGTTTTGATTTGGTGGTGTAGCCAACTGCTTTTAAATAACGTTCATCGAGATGTTCAAGACCTGCGAGAATAGCGCCACCTTTTTTGGTTTCACCATCAAGATAATCTTTGATCTCAACGATGCTAGGAATCGCATCGCGGGCTTGCCCGAAAAACTCCAAACAAACAGTACGAGCGAATTTTGGCATCTTGTGCAAAATCCAGCGCGCCGATGTAATCAAACCATCGCAGCCTTCTTTCTGTACACCTGGCAAACCCGCGAGGAATTTATCGGTTACGTCTTTGCCCAGACCTTCTTTACGGAAAGTGCGTCCGGGAATATTTAAGAATTCGGTTTTGAACGGTGTTTTTTCGCCCGGATGTGTCCATTCCAATTGGAATTTTGCGACTTCGATATCGTGGATTTTGCCGAAATTGTGTTCAAGACGTGTGACTTCAAGCCAATCACCATTTGGATCAACCATGCGCCAAGAGGCCAAATTATCAAGCGCAGTACCCCACAACACGGCTTTCTTACCACCGGCATTCATTGCGACATTGCCGCCTATGCAGGACGCTTCGGCGGAAGTTGGATCGACGGCGAAGACAAATCCTGCCTTATCGGCAGCATCCGACACCCGCTTGGTCACCACGCCAGCGCCAGAATAAATAACCGCGTAATCGCGATCCGCACCCGGCAAGCGCATCATTTCCACTGCGCCTAATTGTTCCAGCTTTTCGGTATTAATGACCGCGGACAATGGTGTCAAAGGAATAGCACCACCGGTATAACCAGTGCCGCCGCCGCGAGGAATAATCGTTAAACCTAGTGTGATGCAAGATTTAACCAAGCCCGCCATTTCATCTTCGGTATCCGGCGTCAATACGACAAATGGATATTCGACGCGCCAGTCGGTCGCATCAGTGACATGCGAAACGCGACTTAAACCATCAAATTTAATATTGTCTTTCGCCGTGTATTTCGCCAACAACTTGTTAGCCTTCTTACGCAAATCATAGGTATCACGGAATTCTTTAGAGAAATCAGCGACCGCTTTGCGTGCGGCATTGACCAAAATTTCAACCGAGTTACTGCGATCTGCGTCCTCAGAATTAACAGAATCAGTTGCCACCCGACGCTTTTCCACTTCATGCAAACGGTGATCCAAAGCATCGATCAAAGCCTGACGCCGCTTAGGATTTTCCAGCATATCGTCTTGTAGATATGGATTACGACGCACGACCCAGATATCACCTAACACTTCATAGAGCATACGGGCAGAACGCCCTGTCTGACGCTTGCCGCGCAGACTATCGAGCAAAGCCCAAGCTTCTTCGCCTAACAAGCGGATCACGATTTCGCGATCAGAAAACGAGGTGTAGTTATAAGGAATTTCGCGCAATCGGGAAGGCGCTGCACTAGTTTGTCCATCACTGTCGTGATGAGGTGGAAAACCTAAATTATGGGCTGGAGCATTCATCTGCAAATGGTTAGACTGATTTTAAAAACTAATTCTAGCCTATTGCTGTGCACCACGCAGGAACAGCCTTTACTTTTTTGCGGGTATCTTTTGATATATTGTGAAAAAGCCTGAGAAAATTCCGCATTTTCTCAAAAACATTGAATATTTAGTACGGAATATGTTGCTTTTACCAGAGATTGAACGTCAAATTGTTGCATCGACTTAAAATGAATCGAAAGACAGCCCTGCCGCATCAAATTTAAGAAATTTATTGAAGGCTAAGCAGGTCGAATAGACAAATATGAAAAAAACAGAAAGTTTTTCGCCATCTTTCAAGCGCCACACGAAATTTGCTGCCAGTTGCTCACGAGCGAGGTGCTAAAGTAGCTGATCTGCGCTTTAGCAAGGTGCGCCCTATCCAATACAAAGTCGTCACCAGCACCAGCATGACGGGGATAGCCAAGACCGGAATCCCCAACAAACTGCTCTTACGGATGATCGTCGGAAAGACTTGCATTTGCCCAGTAAAGAACGAGCCCGTTGCAATCAACATGGCAAAACACATGCGCCATAGGTGTCGCACTAAACGCTGTGATCCAAGGATTTTTCCGGCCCAGATCATACGGAGATCTAAAGCGGAGCATAGCAAACTGATAGATCCAAAGACGAGTAGTGTTTGCGGCGGGCTGTTCTTGGTGATCAGCGATTTAGGGTCATCCACAAAATCAAACCAGAGACTTAGCGAATACACACCTAGAACGGCTGCAGCGAGTGCAAAACCCTCCAGTACCGCTTTACTTTCCTGTACCGTTCGTTTAACAACTAACCACGACGTGCAAACAAGATAAGCCGTGAACAGTGCGGCAACGCCAGTCACGTGATCGGTGCGTAAAAAAAATGGAATGATGGCGGCGCTAATCGTCATAAATAGCATGGAGAGGGTAAACATAGTTCCAGATTGACGATGTAAAGGCGAACCTTTAGCTGCATATAAAGCAATGAAGCCGGAGGCGATCGCCATTAAGCCTGCAATAATATGTATCCATTTCATGATCGTTCCTTGGTAATTAGTTGATCTGTCTTGATTGATGTCTGTTAGATTAAAGCGAACGACCAAACTCACTGAATTGATTGCGATGAATGACGGACCTTGTGGATTCAATAGCGGTATAGGACGATGATTGCCGTCGTTCAACCGATACCTGTCGCGGCCTTACGATCAAGTTGATGCTTATACTTTTCTGTGAGCTCTGGTTTATGTCACGATGCACTGCCAATAGCGTGCTTCTTATAACGTAAGCTCTGCATTAGCTTAGCCATCCCTTAATCGTCGCGTTTTGATGGCGCTATTTCATTCTTGTTTTTCACCCACTTATTTCGCCCACTTATTTCACCCACTTATGTCAATGCAGGGCAGATCAACCGCAGTTGGTCAAGCGATAACGTCATTCGGCTATCGCCAAACGTCAACCATCGTGTAGAAATAGCCGTCTCCAAACAAGCAGGATAAACTCTGCCTATTCTTAGTTTGCGCTCAAGGCAATAAGGGCAGCTCAATTTCATCCTTCGTATAGGCTCACATCATGGATAGCAAAGAATTATCAAACGCATTGTCGACACCACCTTCAATGTACAGCTGGCAGCGTATCAAAGTGGTTTTAGTGGCAACTCTCATTCTTAGTATTATGATGAAGTTCTCTTGGTCGGCTTGGTGGGTTACGATTTTTGTCCGTTTAGCTTTGATTAGCATGATCCAGTTGACTGTGTTTGGGATTATTGAACGTTGGCCGAAACGTTTGCCCCGCTGGGTAGCACGTTGGGTCCTTCAAGTTGCTGCGGTGGCGATCGTGGTTCCATTTGCGGCTGCCCTTGCCTATACCTTGACAACCATAGGAGACCCAGTCCCTTGGTACAAAGTGCCTACAAAATTGGCTGGCTGTGGTCAAATGATTGGTGCCGGTCTTCTGTTTTCACCTTGGATAGCGATGGCTGCTTTATATCGCAAAATCAATGGGCAAGCGCAGCGACAGGCACTATCATTTGAGCTAGAGCGTAGTGAGTTAGCGCGTGACGCCCTCGATTCGCGTCTGCGTTTATTGCAAGCACAGGTAGAGCCACATTTCTTATTCAACACCTTGGCCAATGTCAGAGAATTGGTAGACTCTGGCTCGTCTCAGGCGTCACAGGTACTGGGTAGTTTGATCGCCTATTTGCGTGCTGCGGTTCCAAATTTAAATAATGCCGCAAGCACCTTGGAACAAGAGTTAGCATTAGTGCGAGCTTACCTAGAATTAATGCACATGCGTATGCCAGATCGATTACAGTTTTCTTTCGATGTGGATGATGCCGCTCTACAAGTGCCCTGCCCACCCATGACATTGCTCACTTTAGTAGAAAATGCGGTGCGGCACGGCATTGATCCGAGTGAAGAAGGTGGTCGAATTGATGTCACTGTGCAGATGCAAAATGATCGCTGTGTGGCGCAAGTGCGCGATACTGGCGTTGGCTTGAGTAGTGGACAAGGGAGCAAAGGCCTAGGCACTGGCTTGGCAAATCTACGTGAACGATTACAATTGGTGTTTGGAGAACATGCACAGCTCAGTTTGACGGCAATCGAACCGCATGGCTTTCTTGCAGAAATCCATTTCCCAGCCCAACTGGACACTACACCGACCAATTTGTCATAGGGGAGCCATATGACCTCAACCCGCCCTACCGCACTGATCGCAGATGATGAACCACTATTGCGCAGCTCATTAACCCGCATGCTGGCACAAATTTGGCCCGAATTAGAAATCGTGGCAGAAGCGCGCAATGGCCGCGAAGCGGTCGAGCTGTACCAAGACCTGAAACCAACCGTGTGTTTTCTGGACGTGCACATGCCAGGTATGACAGGCATCGAAGCGGCACGTCAAATGGGACGTGGTGTGCATTTGGTTTTCGTCACGGCGTTTAGTGAATATGCCGTCGAAGCCTTTACCCAAGGTGCCTTAGATTATCTAGTGAAGCCTGTAGACCCAGCGCGCCTCGCTGACACGGTGGCGCGCGTACGAGAACGTATTGGCACATCACAGGAAGCACCAGATATCGACCTCTTGTTGGATAAGTTAGAAGCACGAATGCAAAAGAAAGCCGCGCCTGAACCCTTGCGTTGGATTAAAGCCATGGTCGGTCAGTCTTTGCGTATGATCCCCGTGGCTGATATCGACTTTTTGCGCTCTGACGAAAAGTACACCTTAATCGCTTGGCGCGGCGAAGATGGCAAACCCGCTGAAGCCCTAATTCGGAGCTCACTAAAGGAATTGCTAGATCAACTCGACGGCACGCATTTTATTCAAGTGCATCGCTCGGTGGTCGTGAATATCAATATGGTGAGCCATGTGACGCGTGGAGAAAACGAGACCGCCACCGTATTTATGAAAGGCCGCACTGATAAATTGCCAGTGAGCCGTAGCTATTTGCACCACTTTAAGCAGATGTAGTTTTCTGGACGGCGCTTATTTGGCTATTTAAGTCCATGCATCGCATTCCACTATGAGAATGCGATGCATATCTGTTTAGAATCAATCACGCTTCTTCAACACCGCTTCGACATCTTTCACCGCGCGCGGCAATTTATCACTCATATTACGATTACCTTCTGGCGTCACCAAAATCACATCTTCGATACGCACGCCGATGCCGCGCCATTTGGCATCCACATCATTGGCATCTTTGGGAATGTAAATCCCAGGCTCTACTGTCAATGCCATGCCAGGTACCAATACACGTCGACCTCCGCGTTTGCCAGTTTCCATTTGATAGTCGCCCGTATCATGTACATCGAGACCTATCCAATGGCTAATGCCATGCATGGTGAAACGACTGTAAGCACCGCTTTTATAGACGCTGTCTTTATCGCCTTGGAGTAAGCCAAGATCGACTAAGCCATCACTCAAAATTCGCATGGCGGCATCAAAACCTTCATGATGAACGCGACCAGGTTTGATCAAATCGATGGCGGCATTTTGCGCTTTTAAAACCAGCTCGTAGATGGCTTTTTGCTCTTTAGAAAATTGGCCGGAAACGGGCCACGTGCGCGTGACGTCAGCCGTGTAATAGCCCACTTCAGCACCCGCATCAAGTAGCATCAGCGAACCTGCTTCGATGTCGTGATCGTTGGTCAGGTAGTGTAAAACACAGCTATTGCGGCCCGCTCCAGCAATAGTATCGTAGCCAGTAAATCTAGCGCCCATGCTGCGGACTGAGCCTTGAAAACCGCCAGCCACTTCGCCCTCGTTAATGGCACTAAGCGACGCCTTCATTGCAGCCAAATGGCCAGCAATCGTGACGTCGACTGCGCGTTGCAACATATCGATTTCTGCAACTTGTTTGATGACGCGCATCTCCGCGATGATATGACGACCATCGACCAATATACGCTTGTGCGAAGAGTGATTATTGTCGCTGCCAAAAGGGTAAATCCAGTCCAGCATCTTTCTGCGGAAGTCTTCATCAAAGTTGGATACCAGCACAACACGTTGCGCTTTGTTCACGACACTTTTTAAGCTCTCTTCTGCGGCGGGGAAAGATTCCGCTTTATCTGCGCCCAGCTTCAACGCGCCTTCAACGCCGAGCCGCGCACCATCATAAGCCTCGCGGCGCTGGTCACGTTTACGTACATACAATGTGTAGGCTTGATTGCTGTCGGCATCCAAAACTGCTACCGCTTCGGGCTCTTCCACGCCAGTTAAATAGTAGAAATCAGAGTCTTGCCGATACATGTGTGTGCTATCGCCATTGCGATTTTGTTCTGGCATCGACTTGATCACGGCGATTGTGCCCGGCCCCATCTTTTTGAGCTCGGCTAACAAGCGCGCACGATTTCCAGCGAAGAAACTGGCTGGCAAACGCACAGCATGAAAACCTTGTTTGGCAGCGACTGTTTGCGCGGCAACACTGTCAAGACAGAATGGCGCAGTCAATACACACAGCAAAGCGGACAGCGACAAAACGCGAGTAGATATCATAAGAACTCCAATTTTTTATGGGCTAGATAGCTTGTTTACTAGCACGTGAAAATAGACTGCCATCATCCTACGTCAAAAGTCGATTCGCAAACAATGAATTTGCTCAGATATTGGTGTGCTGAGGAATTAGATCTTTATTGATTAGCAAATTTTCCGCTACTAAACAACACTTAAAGGCTAGCACAACTACTGTCCCCACCCTCCCCAGCAATTCAATTTCCGTCTGTAACTGACCAAAGCTTTACCGCAACTCATGGTTTGTAGACCGTAGCTCGTCCTTTTCTGATGGAAACCGTAGGGTGTCAAAGCGGATACTTCATCATCGATTGCAGCTCGCAATCTTTTCAAACACTTGGCACCCACTCTTTATTAAGGAAATGAAATGACTATCTTCTCTCATCAAACATCCAAGATTCGCCAAGCCATCACGACCTCACTCTTGATCGCTCCATTGTTCACGCCATTGCTTGGCATGCAGTCAGCTCAGGCTCACGAATACAGCGCGCTCATCAAGATAAAAAAATATGCTGAGGTGGAACGCGCAATCGGAGCAAAACTGGCGACTGATCCGAATTACCCCGATGCCTTGTTAGCCAAAGTGGACTTGATTTTGATTGAAGGTAAAGTCACTCGGCTCGATGAGGGCGTTAAGTTCGCTGAACAGTGCGTTGCAAGCAATCCCAAAAACTCTGAATGTCATGAAGCGCTTGGCAGTGTGCTTGGTGTCAAAGCAGAAAAAGGCGGCATGATGGCGGGTATGGGCTCTCTCGGAAAAATTCGAGATTCCCTCAAAAAAGCGCTTGAATTAGATCCGAAAAATTTTAGTGCAGCTAAGTCTCTGGTGACCTTTTATTTGGAAGTGCCTGGTTTAATGGGTGGTAGTAATTCAAAAGCGAAAGACGTGATTGCTGAAATGCACAAAGTTAATCCGACGGTAGCGAGTTTATTGCAAGCAAAGTTTGATCTCAAAGATGAGAAGATGGAAAAAGCGAAAAGCGGTGTTTTGGCAATCAATCCCAACGGCAATCCTGTCATCGCTCAGTTACAAAACGACATCGCCATAGAGGTCGCTCAGACCCTAGTCAAAGACAAAAAATTTGCCGATGCAGAAAAGATGCTGCGCGAAGTGATTCAACGTTTTCCTGAATCTTCGGTCGCTTATCTTGGACTTGGCAGATCGTTGCTAGAGCAAGGAAAAGCGAAAGAAGCCCTGCCACAATTGGAAAAATCACTAAGCATCGATGTGACAGGCGCCGCGTTTTATCGCCTCGGTAAAACATGGCAAACCCTGGGCGACAAACCAAAAGCTATTTCATTTTTTGAAAAAGCGCTGGCCTTCACACCGGCCTTGGGCACAAAAACCCGTGCTGACGCAGAAGAACAATTGAAACTCCTGAAGTAATCTTCATTCCACAAAACCGGTAAAAAACGATAGGAAAAATCATGAATGAAGTTTCAGTCACACGTCTCAATGTATTGCGTGCCATGTACTTATTAGTCGTCGTCGGGCTAGCACTCAGCTTATGGCCAGGTGTCATCGCCTCGAAAAAGCCTTTTGCAGCCTGGGAATTTTTTCGCGGCGTCCAAGTTTCCATGATGGCGGCGTTTTGGTTTTTATGTGTGTTAGGTATTCGTTATCCCTTACAGCTTTTGCCGATACTGATGTGGGAATTACTGTGGAAGACGATTTGGCTGATTGCAGTACCGTTACCGCTCTGGTTAAATGGAGCGCTTGATGATAAGTTACTGCCCAATGTGTTTGCGATTGGTTTGGTCGTTCTCGTGTATGCCGCCATTCCTTGGTCTTATGTCTATCGTCACTACGTCAAAAAGCAAGGTGATCAGTGGCGCAGTGCGAAGTAAAAAATCGAGGAAGCAGTTTTTCCATCATCCATCCAATTGACAGAATCTGAATCATGAAAAAAATCCTACTCAAAAGTTTGTATGCTTTGCTTGGTTTGATCGCGCTTGCGAGTGGCTTGTTCGCCTATTTTCTCTACACGCCTGATCCAGACATACCGCAACTATCTGGCGCACTGACAAAGGGCACCATTCAAGTCGACGGCAAGGATATGACTTACCGCACCTATCTGCCAAAACGCTTGGCGAAAGGTGTGCCCTTAGTCATCGTCATGCATGGTTCAGGCCAAAATGGAACACAGATTCGCTTGGAGACCGGTTATGGATTTGACCGTTTAGCCGATCAATATGGTTTTGGCGTGGTCTACCCGAGCGCGAGTTCTTTCAACTGGAATGACTGCAGCAAAGTCGGGGACATCAGCGTTGATGGACACGAGCTAAATCATGTCAAATTCTTGACGCTACTCACCGATAAGCTGATTGCGGAAAATGGCTTTGACACAAATCGTGTTTTTGCAACAGGGGTTTCGTCCGGTGGATTTATGTCTTTGCGTTTAGCGATCGAAGCACCGTCGCGTTTTAGGGCGGTGGCCGCAGTTTCAGCGAATATCCCAGTGGAGGACAATTTTAAGTGCAATATAACCGGACAAGGCACCTCCGTCATGCTGATGAATGGCACTGAAGACACACTCGTTCCTTATGATGGCGGTGAAACCAGTCTTTTTGGATTGTTCTACAAAGGTGGCATACTCAGATCATCGCAAGCTTCTGCAAAATTCTTTACCGATCTGAATAAAATTGGCGGCGATCCCGTAATCGATCCTACGACGAATTCGACGCTATTGAGTGGTGAAGATAAAACAAAATTTAAGCGTGCTCTTTGGAAAAATGAAAGCAAAACGGAGGTGGAACTTGTGACCATCTATGGTGGTGGACACGGCTTGCCGCAACCCTACTGGAAACGCCCGCGCTTGGTTGGCCCATCTCCTATGGCCCCAAATGGTTCCGTGTTGATTTGGGATTTTTTTGCACGACAAAAAAATTAAACAATCGGCTTTAAAGATGCTTTGTAGTTGATCTCCGTATTCCGCAACTCATCCAAATCCTGTCGTAGATCGTCGCACCCGTGTGTGCGGCGATCTTTTCTTATTGCATAGTGTTACGCATTGTTGAAAACAAACCATGTAATGAGGAATTAAAATGACATCGATCCATGTTCAGCTGTCGCCCGCCAATGCCGACAGAGTAAAGTCAACCGCCATAGAACCTCTGCTGCCTCCCAAATCGAAATCAAAAATAGATCGACTATTGAATGTGGCGACTCGTACCTGGTTCGTGATAGCGGTGATCGGGCAGTGGATTTTTTTGTTTTATCTCTTAGCGTTTTATTCACCGTCCACACTCACCGGAAATTTTCAATTGTGGGCAAAAAATCCGATGTTGATGACGGGTTATGTAGCTGGTGATACCGCAGGTAATCTCGCATTCGCTGCGCATGCTTTGCTAGCGGCCATCATTGCATTTGGTGGTGCGATTCAATTAATTCCGCAATTAAGAAAGATGGCACCATCGTTTCACCGTTGGAATGGCCGTTTGTTTATGGTGACAGTGCTTTGTTTGAGTGTCACTGGTTTATACATGATTTGGTTTCGCGGCACGCCAACGGTTTCGCTTGCCAATCTGGCGATTACCCTTAACGCTTTGCTCATTCTCACTTTCGCTTGGCTAGCCTTGCGTACAGCAATGCAGCGTGATATCGCTGCCCATCGACGTTGGGCTTTGCGTCTCTATTTGGTTTCGAACGCACAATGGTTTACACGCATTGGTTTATTTGCATGGATAATCGTTGCGCAAGGCCCTGTGGGCATGGGGGCTAACTTTGATGGACCGGTTGTGATTTTTTGGTCCTTCGGTTGTTATTTGCTGCCTTTGTTTGTACTTGAACTCTATTTGCGTACAAAACTGAATTCGTCTTCGATCAAAAAGATCGTCATGGCATCGACTTTGTTTATTGCCGCTGCGTTGACGGGTGTTGGAAGCTTTGGTGTTTCCATGTACTCTTGGCTGCCCGCTGTGAAGGCTGTCAATGATAAGCGTATTTCGATCGCAGATACCTTATCAATGACCATACTCAATAGCGGTGTTGAGCAAGCCGTACAGCAATACGCCACGCTAAAAAATACCGAGCCGAAACGATACAATTTTGATGAAAGTGAGTTGCGCACTTTGGGCAAAAAACTCATTGCGAATAAACGCTATGGAGATGCAATCAAAATTTTGCAAGTCAACACAATAGCCTATCCGCAATCGGCTCGAGCCTTGGTACGTTTAGCGGAGGGATACTTGGCAGCAGGTGATCGTGCATCAGCCTTATTGCATTGTCAGCAAGCGCTTAGCTTGAACCCAGAAGACACCGCTGGCTTGGCCTTGATGGCGCAACTAAATCAACTAAGTGAAAGTAAGTCGATAGTCCAGTAACTGGTTTCGATAGCGTGGATACCCATACTTAGGCACAGATTTGCCACTTGCAAAAAATATTCAATGAGCAAGATCGATCTGTGCCATTTTCTGTTCGCAGGGTATCCATGTTTACGACTTCATAACTGCGTTTGAAAACACCATTCATTTTCGCTTCTCTGCTTACCAGCATTGTTTGGTAGCAGGTAGCAACCGGCAAATTCCACCTAGCCGAGATTTAGAACACAACGAAAATCACTCAACCCAACCACGAAGAAATACCATGCCAGAATCCTTCTGGCACTTTCAAAAGTAGATAGGTCATGGTCAGATAACGCAAGAATTTGCCAATTGCCATGTACAACATACATGGCAAAGCAGGCAGTTTTAGCCAGCCGCCCAAAGCGCAAATCGGATCACCAATGATGGGCAACCACGCCAATAACATCGTCTTCGCTCCGTAGCGTTCCAACCAGCCAAACCAGCGGCTGCTTCGTTCTTTCGCAAAAGTCTGTTTGGCTTCATAGCCGATAAAATAATTCAACATACCACCCAAGGTATTTCCTGTGGTGGCAACCAAGATGGTCAGCCAAAACAGTTCTGGATTCGCTCGTATCATGGCAAACACCGCTGGCTCTGAGCCCATCGGAATTAAAGTTGCCGACACAAAGCTAATGACAAACACAGCCGTCAAGCCGATTTTCGAGATGGCAAAAACACTAAATAACCAGGCAATAGCCGCTTCTATCATGGCTTTTTCATTAAGGATGGTGAGGGATACATTATAATGGTTCGAACAGGACTTAAATAATTTGCACTTATTTCAACGCCAACGCTGGGTATTACCCTTGCCCACAGGCCGAAATAAGCTGAGAACCAGTGCCATCGCGCTGGTGACAAGGTCGATGCTGAGCTTATCAATACAGCATCGCTACATCCGCTAAAAGAGGATGTTGCATGATGTCCGAATTTGACATTTGACTCTCGTATTTAAAAAAGAATTCATCCATGGCTACCGATTACCTCAAAAAAATCCTTACCGCCCGCGTCTATGACGTCGCGATAGAAACTCCTTTAGAACTAGCACCCACGCTGTCCAAACGCATGGACAACCAAATTCACTTTAAACGTGAAGACATGCAAAGCGTGTTTAGTTTCAAGTTGCGCGGTGCTTATAATAAGATCGCCCATTTGACGCCAGCACAATTGAAACACGGCGTGATTTGCGCCTCTGCTGGCAACCACGCACAAGGCGTGGCTTTGAGTGCCAAACGCGTGGGTTGCAAAGCAGTGATCGTGATGCCAACCACGACACCACCTGTAAAGATTGACGCGGTGCGAGCCCACGGCGGCGACGCAGTAGAAATCGTCTTGCATGGGGAATCGTATTCGGACGCCTATGAACATGCTTTAACTTTAGAAAAAAAACGTAAACTCACTTTCGTTCATCCGTTTGATGATCCTGACGTCATCGCGGGTCAAGGCACAGTCGGCATGGAAATATTGCGCCAACATGCGGGTCCTATCCATGCGGTTTTTGTCGCGATTGGTGGTGGCGGTTTGATCGCGGGTGTTTCTGCTTACATCAAAGCCGTGCGTCCAGACATCAAAATCATTGGCGTGCAGACCGTTGATTCCGATGGCATGTACCGCAGTCTGAAAGCGGGGAAACGAGTGACATTAAGCGATGTCGGCTTATTTTCTGACGGCACCGCAGTCAAGCTGGTCGGTGAGGAGACTTTCCGCCTCGCGAAGCAATATGTCGATGAAGTGATCTTAGTCGATACCGATGAAGTCTGTGCTGCCATCAAGGATGTATTCCAAGACACCCGCTCGATTTTAGAACCAGCCGGTGCACTTGCCGTTGCAGGCTGCAAGGCCTACATTGAACGCGCTAAGGTCAACAAAAAACCGCTAAAAAATGAAACTATGGTGACCATCGCCTGTGGTGCGAATATGAATTTCGACCGACTGCGTTTTGTCGCAGAACGTGCCGAAGTGGGTGAAGCCCGTGAGGCAGTTTTTGCGGTAACAATCCCAGAAGTGCAAGGCAGTTTTAAGCGCTTTTGCGAACTGGTTGGCGCACGTAACGTCACCGAATTTAACTACCGTATCAGCGACAAAAAAGAAGCACATATTTTCGTTGGTATCCAAGTTGCTAATCGCGAAGAGTCTAGCAAAATCGCGAAGAATTTTATCAAGCATGGCTTCCCAACTTTGGACTTAACTGACGATGAGTTAGCCAAGTTGCATATCCGTCACCTGGTTGGTGGCAAGAGTGAATTGGCAGAAAACGAATTGCTTTACCGCTTCGAATTTCCAGAGCGTCCTGGTGCCTTAATGCGCTTCTTAAATAGCATGGCGCCGAACTGGAATATCAGTCTGTTCCACTATCGTAATCACGGTGCAGATTACGGACGTACCTTGGTGGGCTTGCAAGTACCGAAAAAAGAAATGAAGGCGTTCAAAGAATTTTTGAATAGTCTTGGATATCGCTATTGGGATGAGAGCGAGAATCCAGTTTATAAACTTTTCCTAGGATAAAACCTTGAACGCTGGAGATAACATTGATGGCATCATCTAGCTTAAATTTTAGATCGAAACATATTCAACATGAGCACTTCTAGCAATTCACCAGAACAATCACAACTAGGCAAGACTTCGTCATATCAAACGCAATATGATCCTAGCTTAATTTTTCCGATTCCTCGCGCTGAAAAACGGGCAGAAATTGGCTTGAAAATTGTGGATGGTAAAGCGGTCAATCTACCGTTTTTTGGGATGGATTTTTGGAACGCCTACGAAGTTTCATGGTTGAATCTGCGTGGCAAACCACAGGTCGCAATCGCCAGTGTCTTCGCGCCCGTGGACTCTCCGAATATCGTCGAATCAAAGTCTTTCAAACTGTATCTCAATTCATTTAATCAGACCAAATTGGCTGGCACTGATGCTTTGCTCAGTTTATTGCAAACCGATTTATCGACTGGTTTCGGGGCGCCGGTACAAGTCACTATCACACCACAAGAACAATTTGGCAAGGCGGCATTTCAAGAGTTAGATGGTTTGCTATTGGATAGACTCGACATCGAAGTTGATCAGTATTCACCTATCCCAAGCATTTTGCATGCCGATCATAGTCAAGCCGCTGTCGAAGAAACATTGGTATCGCACTTACTCAAATCTAATTGTCTGGTAACTGGACAACCCGATTGGGCCAGTGTCCAAATTCAATATGTCGGCGCACCTATTAATCAAGAAGCATTGCTGCGTTACTTGATAGGTTTCAGAGACCATAATGAATTTCACGAACAATGCGTAGAGCGGATTTTTTGCGATCTCATGCAGTATTGCAAACCGCAAAAACTATCTGTTTATGCCCGTTATACCCGTCGCGGTGGCTTAGACATCAACCCCTGGCGAACTAACTTTTCGACAGGAAAAATGCCCTCCAATTTGCGTAATGCGCGACAATAAATCCGCATTTTTTCTACTTAATCTGATGAAAAGTCAAGTTTAGTCTAAGTTACTGTTTCGCATTTGATACAATGTTTTGTAAATTTTCTTTCATTAGAAAACATGTTTATACTTGCTGATCAATTCTGCTTAGAGTACATTTACTTGATTTTTTCATAAATTCGCTAGTGTCGTAACTTCGTGAATTTTCTAAGCTTTTTTACGTATTCACTTAGGCACTTTGTACTGACCACAGATCTATGTATCTTCAGAATTGGCAATCGCTGTTAGAACAACATGCACAAGATGCTGTTATCGTTTTAATCGAAGGAACGATCGTTCACGCGAACCCGTTAGGGGTTAAATTACTGCGCGCAAAAAATCTTAATGAAATTTCAGGAATGCGATGGAATACATTCCTTATTTTTAAGCAGGCTAATCAAGTCAAAACCCACCTCCAATCTGGAAGTAGTTTATTACCGAATGCGATCGCAGAACTATGTCAATTACAAACCCGCGACGGTGCTCTGCTTGACGTAGAAGTACGTCTGCATAGTTTTGCGGTACAACGCCAAACCGCCTATGTTTTGCGACTGCGTGATCTACAAACTCAACCGATGGTAAAAACCTTCCAGGTTCCGTTGCAATCGGTGAATGCTGGTCTACCTCGCAATGGGCTAAACCACGAGGCATTGCATCACGAGAAAGAGATTCTCGAGATGATTGCGTTAGACAACCCACTGACACAAATCTTGCAAGACGTCTGTGATCGCATGGAACGCCTGCTCGACAATGGTTCGATTTGCGCGATTATGTTGTATGACAATGATACAGAAAAGTTAAAGCTAGCGGCGGCACCTTCCATGGAAGCTGAATTCCTAAATGAAATTGACCATTTGGAAATAGGCTTGGGTAGCTGGTCGTGTGGGGTTGCAATACAAACCGGCAATATCAAGATTGTGGAAGATATTACGGCCAGTGAGCTCTGGTACAAGAACAAGCAAACACCAACGCGTTATGGTTTTCAGTCATGCTGGTCGGTACCTATTAAAACTGCATTCAACACCCTATTAGGTACAGTCGATATTTATCACCGCTCGCATCGTCATCCTAGTGACGATGAACAGACTTTGATCATGGACGCAATGCATGTCATTGCGCTGGCGATCGACAAAAAAAATATGGAACAAAGTCTGGCGACTAGTGAAGACCGTTATCGTTCAGTGGTTAACAATTTAACCGAAGGCATTATGGTGATCGCGCCAGGGGGCAAGATCTTAACCTGCAATCCAAGTGCCCGTCGGATTTTAAAAATCGTCGATATTGAAAGTATGGGGCGGCGTCACCGTTACTTCAAACGGATTTTCCGCGAAGATGGCAGTGAGATAAAAATTGGCGAAGATCCAGCGTCGATGGTGTTGCGTAATGGAGAACCTATTACCAGTTTATGCTTGGGTCTGGAACTGGTTGATCAAACCATAGTTTGGCTTTTAGTCAATGCACAACCGATCAACTCTTCACGCAATAGCAACAAAACCGAAGCGGTCTTAATCTCCTTCGCTGACACCACAGAAGTGCGTGAAACAGAGCGCCAGTTGCAATACATAGCGACACATGATGCATTAACTGGGCTGCCAAATCGACACCAGTTACATCAGAGATTGGAATATGCCCTGTCACATGCCGATGAACAAAAAGTCGCCGTTATATTCTTAGATCTCGACCATTTCAAAAACGTTAATGATACTGCGGGTCACGCTGCTGGCGACGGCTTACTGTGTGATGTTGCAAAACGCCTTTCATCTTGCATACGTGCTACCGATATGCTGGCACGCTTGGGTGGTGACGAATTCGTGATTGTGGTAGAAGAATTTGCAACAGCTCAGCATCTAAAAGAATTAGCAGATCGCATATTAATAAAAATGAGTGAACCCTTTGTGATTGAGCAGCACCAATATCATTTAGGGACTTCAATTGGTATCAGCGTTTTCCCACATGATGGTACTGATGGCCCAACCTTACTTCGTTGTGCTGATTCCGCCATGTATCTGGCAAAAGAACTGGGGCGCAATAACTATCAATTCTTTACGTCTGACTTGATGATACGGGCTCAGCATCGCTATACCTTGGAACGCAATCTGCGACGCGCATTAATTGATGATGAATTTATCTTGTATTACCAACCCAAAGTCAGCCTGGTGGATGGCAGCATCTTAGGTGCTGAGGCCTTAATCCGCTGGCAAATGCCAGACATTGGGATAGTCGCCCCGAATGAATTCATTCCGTTCGCCGAAGAAATAGGTCTCATCGTCCCGATTGGTCGTTGGGTACTCACCAAGGCCTGCGAACAAGCCCAACTATGGCGTCAGACATATAAAGTAGATTTCAAAATCAGTGTCAACATTTCGCCACGTCAGTTTCAAGATCCAAAACTTCCACAGTTCATTCTGGAAGTTTTGATGCAAAGTGGCTTACCGGCACATGCACTGCAATTAGAAATTACGGAGGGCCTATTGATGGTTGAAGCAGAACATTTAAGTTCTGTATTTGATGCCATCAAAACTTTGGGGATTAGCATATCGCTCGATGATTTCGGCACTGGATTTTCGTCCTTATCTTATCTGCAACGTTTCCCTATCGATAATTTAAAGATCGACCGTTCATTCATTCGTGAAATACCTGAAAATCAAGACTCTGTCGTACTCACCAAGGCGATAATTGCGATGTCCAGCGCGTTGGGCATGAGCGTTACCGCAGAAGGTGTCGAAAATCTCGAACAAATGGAGTTCTTGAAGGAAGCAGGTTGTGATGAGATTCAAGGATTTTATTTTAGTCGGCCCATCTCGGCAGATAACTTCTCCGCCTTATTACGTCAGCACAGCATCGCTAAACTATGAAATAGCACTGAGAACGCATTAAGGCACCATTAAAAATGCACACAAAACAGCAGTGAAAATTCCCTGAGAAATTCGCTTAGACTTTAAAAGAAGCCTATAATCGTGGTCTAACTTAGTAATTTACTGGCAAAAATAGCAATTTCGAATTTCACTCTATCAGCAAGAACTGATGTCACTAAAACCCAAGGTCAACGAGCCATAGTCTCAGATTAAGTAACATGACGAATATCGCAAAAATTCTTCCCCTAGAGAATGTCTTACTCGACTTAGATGTGTCTAGTAAAAAGCGCGCTTTTGAACAAGCTGGACTGCTTTTTGAAAACAATTGCAGCATCGCACGTTCGACTGTGTCAGATAATTTATTTGCGCGCGAGCGCTTAGGTTCAACGGGTTTAGGACACGGTGTTGCAGTACCACACGGCCGAATCAAGGGTTTAAAGAACCCTATCGCGGCATTTGTTCGCTTATTAGATCCAATTCCATTCGAGTCGCCTGACGGATTACCAGTAAAGGTCTTGATCTTTCTTTTAATGCCCGATAATGTGACACAACAGCACTTAGAAATATTATCTGAGATCGCAGAAATGTTATCCGATGACGGTTTCCGCAATGCCTTACAAACCGAGCAAGATGCCAGCTTAGTTTACAAGCGTATTATTACTTGGGAACCTAAGCTGCCCTAATTTGAGTTCTTAAATTCATTCTTGTGATGCAGGCTAATTTC
Source organism: Undibacterium sp. Di24W (assembly GCF_049340325.1). Classification (NCBI taxonomy): domain Bacteria; kingdom Pseudomonadati; phylum Pseudomonadota; class Betaproteobacteria; order Burkholderiales; family Oxalobacteraceae; genus Undibacterium; species Undibacterium sp. Di24W. The sequence continues at coordinate 424,304 of NZ_JBMPOP010000005.1, read as the reverse complement.
CGGTGAGAACGATCAATAATCAACCGCGAAACAATAGCTTATAAATGCCAGGCACTAAGTGATTTTCCTCTGAGTTGATGTTTGATGTTTGTTGAAGCCGAGTAAGCCTTATGCCACTAGCGACAGAACTAACTATACAAAAAATCTTTGATGATAATCGCGACACCTTACAGTTAGGCTGGTTCGCCGGTTTTTCAGGTGGCGACAAACAGATTACCGAAGATGCAACTGCCTCATCCGATCAGGTCGGTCATCTAAATTTAATTCACCCTGGCCGGATACAAGTTCTCGGTCATCAGGAACTCGATTACTTCCACCGACTATCGCCTGGTTCGCGTGCCAATCTGATTAAAGAGCTGGTCGCTGGTCAACCCCCTGCTCTGATTGTGGCGCAAGGCTTGGAATCACCACAAACGTTTTTGAACGTTTGTGATGACAATAATATTCCCCTGTTTTCAACGACTTTGCCTGCGGCACAGGTGATCGATTATCTGCGCGTCTATCTCTCCAAGAAACTGGCGCCACAGGTCACTATGCATGGCGTGTTTATGGATGTATTGGGCGTTGGAGTTTTAATTACTGGCGAATCTGGATTGGGCAAAAGTGAATTAGGTCTGGAATTGATTTCACGTAGCCATGGCTTGGTAGCCGACGACGCTGTAGAGTTTTCTCGGATTGCGCCGAATATGATCGAAGGTCGTTGTCCCCCTATTCTGCAGAATTTATTAGAAGTCCGCGGTCTGGGTCTACTCGATATCAAAGCAATTTTCGGTGAAACCTCGGTGCGCCGCAAGATGCGCCTGAAATTGATTGTCCACTTGGTTCGTCGCAGCACATTGGAAGAAAACTATGAACGCCTGCCAATTGATTCGGAATCCGAAGATGTCTTAGGTTTGCAGGTCAAGAAGGTGGTTATTCCTGTGGCTGCTGGCCGAAATATCGCGGTACTGCTAGAAGCGGCGGTTCGCAACACCATATTGCAATTGCGTGGCATCAATACACTAGAAGAATTTATGGAACGCCAACGCCGTGCCATGGATGAAACATTGGGGTAGGCATGCGCATCTTATTGATTTCGGGCATATCTGGTTCGGGTAAATCTGTGGCATTAAATGTCATCGAAGATGCAGGATTTTACTGTGTAGACAATCTGCCTCCCAGCCTGCTCATGGAACTAGTTAGCACGCTACAAGCCGAAGGGGTGAAGAACGTCGCTATCGCGATCGACTCACGCAGCATTCAACAATTGCAATCCATTCCCGCCAACATACAAAAACTACGTGATGACGGGCATGAATTAAAGGTACTTTTTCTGACGGCGAGTTCAGAAACCCTGATCGCTCGTTTCTCAGAAACGCGACGCAGCCACCCTTTATCCCATCATTTACAGCAGCAACAATTTAGCTGCGAGCCGCTAAGCCTAACCGAATGCATTTCCAAAGAACGTGAATTGCTTGAACCTTTGCAGTTTCTCGGCCACGTGATCGATACATCCTATCTGAGCGCCAACACTTTACGTAACTGGATTAAAGATGAGATCGGTGTTGAGCAAGCGCCATTGATACTGATGTTTGAATCTTTCGCATTTAAAGTCGGCGTCCCGCTCGATATCGATTTTGTGTTTGATGTGCGAATTCTGCCTAACCCGCATTATGACCATGCTTTACGTCCTCTGTCCGGTCGTGATCAACCCGTGATTGATTTTCTCGAAGCGCAGGCTATGGCGCAAGACCTCTACACCGACATTCACAACTTTATCGAAAAATGGTTACCATCATTTAAACGAGATAACCGTAGCTACCTGACGATTGGTATAGGTTGTACAGGCGGCCAACACCGCTCTGTCTACATGGTAGAAAAACTCGCCAAACATTTTCAACAAACTGAAAAAGTCTTGATACGGCACCGTCAAACCCACTAAGAACCTTGAGGGTGAGGTTTATCGTTGGTGTGACAAGTATCACAATGATTCAAAAAAAGCCGCCAAGTAATCAACTGGACGGCTTTTTCGCATCTAACTGCACATCAGCTTTTACTCCATCACAACCTGACGCATTTTCTTAGCAACGAACAACAGGCTTGCAACGACAATTGCGCTGCATACGGCGAGAGCAATTGCGATAGCACTCAAACTGACCAGTTCGCCTTTCAGCACTTGATTCATCATTTGCGTTTGCGCCATCACTGGCACCCAGCCCAGCCACGCTGGTTCCTTACCTGGATTCAAAATAAAAAACAATGGCAGAAAGGACACCGTCAGGCTCAATAATTGATTGCGTACATTAGCCTCTTTAAACGTTTTACACGTTAGAGACAATGCCACTTGCAAAGATGAGAGCGCTGCTGCCAAAGGTACCAATACCACCAAAAATGCTAAAGCATCTTTCACACCAAATTGAAATTCAGCGCGTAAGGCTTCATTTGCAATCACGGATTGTGCGGGGAAAAAACTGGTTACCGTCAAAATCACGATCAATACACTGACCGAGGCGACCGCCGCTGTCTTACCGACTGCCAATTGCAGGCCTGAAACAGGATTCATCATCAAGGGCTCCAGAGAACCACGTTCGCGCTCACCCGCCGTACTATCAATCGCCGCAAACATGCCGCCCATCACTATGGCCATAATCAAGACCATCGGCAACATACCGGTAATCGTCACTTTGCGTTCATCTGGGCGGCTGATATGGCGTTCTTTGACCGCAATCATCTGCAGCAGCTCTGGAGAAACACCACGCATCATCAGGTCCAAACCACTACGCTCTTGCACGTATCCATTGAGCAGACGACGCAGCGGCCCCAAGCCCATTTCTGCTTGACGATTCGACGTGTCGTAGGCAATTTCCAACTCTACGCGTTTGGCTTGTGCCAAGGTGTTTTCAAAGTTTTCAGCGATCAGTAAAACGGGCTTGGTCAACTCTTTAGTGCGTGATTTTTCTTCATAATCAGCAGGCGCCTGTTTAATTTGATAGCCTTGACGCAAGATATAGTTTTCTAGGCCTGGTGCATCCTTCATGTTCACTGCCAGCACCGTACGATCTACAGCCTGCGATTCAACTTGCGACATCACGGTGGAAAATACAAACAACAACACGGGCACCAACAGCAATGAACTCGCCAACACCATCATCAAAGTGCGACGATCACGCATCGCATCGGAAATCTCTTTCCAATAGATTGCTATTATTTCTCTCATGCTAGACTCCCTTGCTTCAATTTTGCCGCCGCTGTTACAACCTCAGAATTAGTAGATGACTGTTTATCTAAAAACGCTAATTTGACGAAAGCATCTTCAAAATCATTTTCGTTTGCCTGTAGCATCAATTCAGACACAGTACCTGAGGACACAGTTCGACCTTGCGCCACAATCACAACGGTGTCGCACAAGCGTTCAACTTCTTGCATAATATGAGTGGAAAAGACGATGCATTTACCGCCACCTTCAGGTGTTCTTAACCAACGTAAAAATTCACGTAACGCGCGAGTTGCCACCACGTCTAAGCCGTTCGTCGGTTCATCCAAAATAATATTTTTAGGGTCGTGGATTAATGCGCGAGCCAAGGCGATCTTCATTCTTTCACCCTGACTAAAACCTTCAGTACGACGTTCGAGTAGGTTATGTATTTCTAACCAATGCGCTAACTGATCAGTACGCTTTTCTATCGTAGATTTGTCCATACCATGGAGCTTGCCGTAATACTGTATATTTTCACGTGCAGTAAGGCGCGGATACAAACCACGTGCATCTGACAAAATACCGAGGCGCGCTTGTGAAGCGGTCTGTCCTTCTTTGACCTGAACATTGTCGATCTTGATAGAACCGCTGTCCATTTTCAACATCGAAGCAACCATACGCAGGCTAGTCGTTTTACCAGCACCATTCGCACCGAGCAGACCTAATATCGCTCCATCTTGCGCGGTAAAACTAACACCATTTACCGCCTTTACTTTTTCTGAACTACGGGCACCAATACCAAATTTCGGCTTTCCTAATTTGATAAATTCTTTATGTAAGTCTTCAACAATAATCATCTTATTCTCCTGCTTTCTTCGCGTCGACAGCGGTCGGGCTTTCGTTACTTTGTACTGGGGGGAGCCAGACCAAAGGACGTGGAATTTGGCGGACACACGTCGCATCCACTTGTAACGCTTCATCGTCGGTTTTAGCAGCTAAGAATTTGTCCAACACCTCGCGGATACAACCATGCGTCAATAAACCGTGACCCGCATTTTCTACGCTGATGTGACGTGCTTTACTACCCAAAGCTTTGGCGATCTGCTCGCCGTTACGGGTAGGTGTGACTGGGTCAATCCCACCACTCAAGAGCAGAACTGGTGACTTTGAAACCGGTGTCGTAAAAAACTCTTTAGGGATGTCAGCACGAGGCCAATTAGCACAAACTTTGTCATAGGTTTCGGCCATTCTTGTCGTGAATTCATCCGCATTGACGCTAGCCTTTCGCGGTTTTGCATAAGCTTCACTGCACCAGACAGAATAATGCATACCCATGGTCAGTCCGCCCGGTCCAGCTTGATTAAAGCTGCCGCTTAAACTCAGTAGAGGATCTAACTTTCCCTTTTCCGCTTGCGTAATCGCATATGGCAAGGCCGCAGTCATGGTCGGTGAATACAAGGCTTTAAACACCATACCGATCAAATCATCGCTCAGGATTTTTGTACTTATCGTACTAACAGCGCGCGAATTAGTGAAAGTGAATTGACGCGGCGTATTGTTCAACAAGCGCTTCCACGTTCCAGCCAAATCAGGATATGCGGTATTGCAACGGGTATTTTTCAGGCAATCTAAAAAAACACCTTCCAATGCTGGCTTGGCATCAGACGCCAACAAATTCAGATCCGGCGGCACTACCCCATCTATCACCAGACGACGCACTGACTGAGGAAATTGACGTAAATATTCCAAGCCAACTCGCGTGCCATAAGAAGCACCAACTAAATTTACGGCACTATAATTTTGCGCCAAACGAATGGCTTCTAAATCTTGAACTGCAATACTGGTGCTATAAAATTGCAAATCACCGTGAGGCAATTTCTGCAAACTCTGCATACAGGCCTGAGTCAATTTCAGCGCGCCCTCTTTATCAAGAATCTTTTCGCTAGCTTCTAATTCAATACAACGCAATGGAGCGCTTTTTCCCGTGCCACGTTGATCGACAAAAACCAAATCACGACGACGATTGAGTTTACCTAAAACAGCTTCACCAAAGCCGGCCGCCTCGACCGCGCTTTGGCCAGGACCGCCCGCCAATAAGAACACAGCGTCAGGTAGTTTATTTCTATCTTTAGATGGCAGCACGACGTAATGTACGTCGATTTTTTTTCCATTTGGCTTAGCCGGATCGAGCGCTCGTTGGATTTGCCCACATTGCACTTCTTGTGGGAAGCTAGAGATACGGCAAGGCTTGGTTTCGGCCTGCGCAGTTTGACCATAGGTCAACAGGCTCAAGGGTAGGCTCAAAGTCGCCAGACCGAGCACACGTCTAAATGCTGGATTGAACAAGATACACTCCTTTACTACAAATTCGAAAAAATTGACTCTGGGGCAGCTCTAACAACAGAGAGTCATTCTAGCGATTAGTATGAGAAAATTGTGCGAATGTGACCAAATCCGAACACACGTGATGAAGTACGAAAAAACTGGAATGAATTCCGACTAGGCTAATGCGACACTACTTTTATTGATAAGGCGATGAGTTGATCCATTTACCGTATTCTCAAGCTCAACAGCAGTGTCTTAACCGGCGCAGGTAGTGCGGCTTGCTCAATTTGAGTTAAGGGATACCAAGCGACATTTTTCTCAGCAATAAAATGCAAGCGTTGGGATAGACGAAAATGCAAAGGACGAATATAAAGTTTGAAATGGGTAAAGCCATGCGTTAACTCGGGTAAGTCAGTCGACCATGCGACATCTCCAAATCGTCTGACTGAATTCAAGACCTGCTCATCCAAACTCATAAGACGCGGATCAGCCAACAAATGCGTCGCAACGTCTGTTTGAAATAAATCGGGTGCAGGTGTTTTGCCATTGCCTTCTCGCATACCGTCAAGCTCAGGCAAAGACAAGAGCCCGCCCCAAATGCCACTATCGGGTCGTTGCTCCAGCAATATTTCACCTTCATGCTCTAAGACTAAGAGCACAGTATGTTTCTCTTTTTGCTCGCGCTTAGGTTTGCGTACTGGTAACTCGGCCGTACGATGAGTTTTGTGTGCGATGCAGGTTTGTTGCAATGGGCAACGCTGACAAGCCGGACTACTACGGGTGCAGAGTGTAGCTCCCAGATCCATCAAGCCTTGCGTATATGATTGAATATCCTGCTTAGGCAACAATGCATTCGCGCGCAGCCATAAATCATCTTCCACCGGTTTGGCACCAGGAAAACCTTCTATACCAAACACGCGGGCAAACACACGCTTCACGTTACCATCCAAAATTGCCGCCAAAGTACCATACGAAAATGCAGTGACCGCTGCTGCGGTTGAACGACCTATACCCGGCAGCTCTTGTAATAAAACCGGATCACTAGGGAAGTTACCTTGGTACTTCTGAACGACCTGTTTAGCGCAATGGTGCAAATTGCGGGCGCGAGTGTAATAGCCTAAGCCAGCCCACAGAGCCATCACTTGCTCAGATGGCGCAGCGGCTAACTCGTGCACGGTGGGAAAACTGTCTAAGAAACGCTGGTAATAAGGAATAACCGTCGTAACTTGAGTTTGTTGCAGCATGATTTCAGACAACCAGACACGATAAGCATCGTTAGTCTGCTGCCAAGGCAAGCTATGTCGTCCATGCTGTTTTTGCCAATTGATCACCGATTCTGAAAAGCTGGGATCGTAATAGGGTGACTCTTCCTGCAATACGTTGTTGATACGAATCACTTTCTTGGCACGACTATCGTCTTGCCTGCCATCTAACTTCGCTGATGCTTTTTTCATGTAACTAGGACTCGATTCAAATTCAACTTACGACTCGCTTATACCCTCAAGTATTCCTAGACTTATTTGGCGAGACGCTTACCTGCATACTTCATAACTAAGCCCTTAGGCCCTACCGCCCAACCATGCAAAGCATCAGCAAAACCAAGTGCATTCAAAGGTGTTTCACCCAACACTTCCCAAGTCTTACCTGCGTCTTTCGTTACGCCAGAGCCTGCTAATCCACCTACAACAAAAGTGCTACTCTGTCCTGGAACAGCCATCACGACTGATAAAAATCCCATAGGTAGCGCGGGATTAGCATTCCAGGTTTTACCACCATCCTGGCTAATAACCGCATTGAGTGTTTCACCTTTGGCTTTCTGATAATCTCCACCAACAGCGAAACCGGTCAGTCCATCGGCAAACGCTACCGAAAACAAACCTTTAGGCGGCGCTCCAGCAGGTATTGCCGTTTCGGCCACGCTCCAGGTCTGACCACGATCAGCTGAATGAAATACACGGGTTTTCTCGGCACCACCGGTAGCAAACCAAACGTCTTGTTTGCCGTAAATCGCAATGCAAGTGCCGCTGGCAGCAAAAGCACCTTCGTTCGCTAAAGCCTTCAATTGATTCAAATCACGTGCAGCGTTCTGCCAACTTTTACCACCATCATGTGTGATCAAAACTTGAAATTGGCCATTGACGGGGTCGCCGAAAATCACACCGTTTTGCGCATCCCAAAAATCAATCGCATCCCAAAATCCATTCGCATCACCATTCACGGTCATCAATTCCCAGTGCGTGCCACCATCGACGGTTTTGTATATCGTTGAGGATTTTCCAGGGCCGGCGCTCATCGCAATTGCAGTAAATTTATCGACACCTTGAATATCTCGAAAATCCAAACCTGACGCCTCCGGTATCTTGCTGGCGATAGAAACATTTTCCCAATTTTCACCATCCACGGTACGCAAAACAGTGCCCTTCGCACCGCTGGCCCAGGCCACATTGCGATTCACGATAGACAGACCACGTAGCTCGACGGTGACGCCGCTATCAATTTTTTTCCAGGCATCTTGAGCAGAAGCAGAAAAATTAAATACTGATGATGCCAAAAGTGCCAAGATCAACATAGTTGGTTTGAATTTATTGCCTGAGTTTGAGTTCATGTTGTTCTTCTGCTCCAAATAGAAAAAGACGCCGGTCCTTCTTTTGACCAAGCGTCTATCGATTCTTTGTTACCTCAATTATTTATACCGCGCTCATCTCAGAAGCCAAAGCTTTGTTGATGTTATTGCGAAGCTCTTCCAAAGTTTTTTTCTGTGCTTCTACCTCTGCATACATGGTTTCAAAGCTGGTGATCTTCTCTTCTAAGCTGTCGGTAGCAACATGAATTCGCTGTATAGATTGCATGCGATTCTTCAATTGATTTTTATGCTCACGAATCTGCGCTTCTATTGGTGCCATCACCACTTTTTGCCAGGCTTCAACATCACGGTTCGCTTGAGAAAAACTTTGTTTAACACGCGCAGAAATCGAATCAAAAAACTTTTGCATCAACACTTTTTGAGAAGTAGTCATCAAAGTGATGGTGCTAAATTGTCGCAGGAAAACTTGCTCAATCGCACTTACTTCTTGCAGGTATTTATCAAGAGAAAAAGGCATAGGCGAGGTCAGCGCTAAACCGTGCTCGGTGGAGAACTTACGATACATGATGGACATCATTTCTGATATCTCATCCGTCTTACGATTGGAGGCTGTTAAATTCAATTTAACCTGTTCAAAGAATTCTTTAATAGCCTCTTTCAAACCCAATGAGAATTTACTTTTTTCCATCGCTTCACGCGCGGTAGCAATTTCAGCTTTCAACATATCCATACCCAAAGTAGTGTAGACCTCGGTAGATAGACGGGTAAATACAGCGCGGGTTCCCTGCATCTTAATCAAGCTGGCATCGAATTCTTGTTTTTCCATGGTGACACGTTTCATCATGTGCTCAACCACATTCTGATTCTTACCCCGCAAACTTTTCAATTCATGAAGTTGTTCGTTAACACCGCGAGCGCGCGCCACAATGATCGCTTGTTGGCCATCAGCAATTTCTTGAATATCCGTGCTTAATTGCGCACGAATAATATTTTTCTTGGACGGAATTAATTCCTTCGACAAAGCATATTCCAATTTTGGCAAACGACTCTTCGCCAACAGCGACGCATCCTTATTAATTTTTGCGACCAAACCTTTTTGTGCCGAGATCGGAAATACTTGATTGGCTTCGATCGACAAATTATGTGCCACCGTGGTAATTTGATGTTTTATCTGAGACTCCACTTCGTCTACCGTACGTAACTCATCCCACATACTATCAATCTTATTTAGCACGACCATGCGGCCAGGTCCGCCACCTATGTGATTGCGCCAAACATCAATATCGCTCTTGGTAACTCCTGTATCTGCAGCCAAGATAAATAGCACTGCGTGCGCATTGGGAATTAAATTCAAGGTCAGTTCTGGTTCAGTACCGATTGCGTTCAAACCCGGCGTATCTACGATAATCAAACCTTGCTTTAGCAAAGGATGGGGGAAATTAACAATAGCATGACGCCATTGTGAAATTTCGACTAAGCCATTCTCGTCGACCTCTAAAACAGCATCCGGATCAGCTTCGTCATAGAGTCCGTAAGATTTTGCTATTTCTTTGGTGACTTTTTTGGTTAGGCTAACCTGTTTAAAAGCTTCCAGCATGCCATCACCCGATTTCGGATCGAGCGGCAGTACAGTCCAGATTTGATGATGTCCTTTGTATTCGGTAGTGCTTAAAGTTTCGCTACGAGTTTCTATCGGCAGTAAACGTATGCAGGGCGGAATGGTTTCGTCATACATTAATTCTGTCGGACACATCGTGGTGCGACCTGCAGATGAAGGTAAAATTCGCTGCCCGTAATCTGCAAAAAAAATCGCATTAATGAGTTCTGATTTGCCGCGCGAAAATTCAGCGACGAAAGCGATCGTCAATTTATCATCCGCCAGCCGCTCTTTGAGGCGCGCTATTTTTTGATCGAGGGCACTGTCAGCAAAATCAGATCCAGCTATCCAAGCCCGATATTGCTCTATGGCTTGAGCAACGTCTTTACGCCAGCTACTGTATTCCTGGAAATTCTGAACCAAATTACTCATATCATCCTCAATGTTTTCTCTTGCAATTTAATACCTGTCCTTAAAAAGCAGGACGATTCACATAGCAGCAAGGGTAATGCCCGATTACTTTACATGCCATCGAATGGCGACATTCTTTATGTTGCCGCAGATAAAACCGTATTCTGGCTCACTTTTGACAATTAACACAATAAAAGCTGCTACGTTGACCTTGCTTTATGTGTCTAATTATTCCTTGACAAACACGACAGGGCTCTCCAGCACGATCATAAACAAAGTAATTCTGTTGAAAATAGCCAGTTTTACCATCTGCACCGACAAAATCCTTGAGCGTACTGCCGCCTTGAACGATAGCTGCGGCCAAGATTTGTCGAATCGCCAATGCCAACGCCTGATAACGCTTAAGACTAATACGATAAGCAGCAGTTTTGGGATTAATTCCTGCCTGAAACAAGCTTTCAGATGCATAAATATTGCCAACACCGACGACAATATCGCCAGCTAGTAAAACTTGTTTGATCGCAGCCGTACGCTGCCGTGTCTTTTTAAATAGCAATTGTGCATCAAAGCCATCTTGCAATGGTTCCGCACCCAAATTACGTAACAGTAGATGTTCATCGATAGCACCGTCGGCCGCATCATGCCATAACACAGCACCAAATCGGCGCGGATCAGTCAAACGTATTAATTGTTTCCCAAATACGATATCAACATGATCGTGTTTTTGTGCTGGAGTCCCCTTTGGCATTACGCGTAAATTCCCTGACATTCCCAGATGTATCAACACCGTACCTGAAGCAAAATGTAATAAAAGATATTTACCTCGACGCCCAGTCTTTTGTAGGCGTTGCCCTACAATTTTGTCTTTCAACTGCGAAGGAAAAGGCCAGCGCAAACCTTCACGACGCAAAACAAGATCCGTTACGACAAAACCTTCCACGTGAGGAGCAAGTCCTAAACGTGTGACTTCAACTTCTGGCAATTCAGGCATGGAAAACTCGTTAATCGTAAATTCGTACTTTAAAAAATGCATTAAGAGCCCAAATAAATATCTCGGCCCCATTATCACAAAGTTCTGCTCATCCGTTTATGACTGATACAATTTGCTATAAGTCACGTTTGAATACGGCGTAAAATTAAAGCCAACATCGCAAGAATTAGTAAGCCTACTCATATCAGCTATCGTCAATAAAATAATGACCGATAGCTTCACCAAAGGAATGGCATTGAAGAATTTGGTTCTCACTCAAACTCACAATATAGCTATTGTACCCAGACTTAGGCCAGCCGCACTTGCCGGACAGACAAACCCCGCACAATTCAAGACAAAAGGACCGACGACAAGACTGCGGCGAATCAAGAGCCTGCTGCTGCAATCCTTAATTGCTTCGACAATCTACGGCGGGATAGGCAATCTTCCCGCGTTTGCACGCCAAACAGGTGCGACTATTATCAAGAATAAAGCTGCATCGGCAAAAGTTCTGCCAGAGAACCCGTCAGCATTGCCCAATGTAGCATTAAGCAAAGATATTCTCTATAAATTAACCACCTCGGAATTGGCAGTCCAAAGAGGCGAATGGCAAAGTGCTTTTATCACCGTGCTTTCAGTTGCACAACAAACCCGAGATCCCCGTTTAGCCAAACGCGCGATGGAAATCGCAATGGGTGCGCAACAAATGGATGAATCCATGGCAGCCCTGCGCTTGTGGCGTGAATTGGCACCTGGCTCAGGCGAGGCTGAGCAATACTATTTAAGTCTGATGGTGGTACAAAATAATTTCACCGAGATTCAAAAACTGTTCGCGGAAAAATTGCGCACCAGTGATCTCAACGAACAGATATCACTTATCCATCATGCACAGCGGGTACTAGCGCGCATGCAAGACAACAAGCAGGCCTTCAGCACGCTGGAAGCGATATTGCAGCCCTATGCCGAAACCTTTGATGCACGCATAGCGCTGTCCCGTGGTGCCTATCGCAATAAAGACAATGTCCGCGCTTTAGCTGAAGCGCAAGCAGCGACACAGTTACGCCCAGACTCTGAATTAGCGGTTTTGACTTTGGCTCAAGCATCGGAACCTCAGGATGCTTTAAAACTGATTGCAGCCTACTTGCAAAGGCTGCCGCAAGCAAAAGAAGTTCGCCTGGCTTATGCCACTATGCTGATTGAAAACAAACAATTAGCGGCGGCCAAGCAAGAGTTTCTCTACCTGCTAAGAGAGCAGGAAAGTAAAGGTGACTCAACAACTCAAAGCTTATACACCCTGGGCGCGATCGAGATGGATTTAGGTCTGATTGATGAGGCAGAAAAATACTTCACACTATTCCTTCAACGTGTCACAGAAGAGGATGACGCTAGCCCGGTCTACGTCAATCTGGCGCAAATCGCCTTACAGCGCAAAGACAAAAAAACTGCCGACCTTTGGTTAGCGAAAGTAGAACGCAAGGACGGCAAAAATCCCGCCTGGTTCACGATACAAATGCGCCGTGCTCTTATGATTGCCAGTGATGGAAAATATCCTGATGCACGCAAATTTCTGCAAACTGTAACACCAGAAAAAGACGCCGAAAAAATCCAGTTATTGCAAACAGAAGCGCAGATCATGAAAGATGCGGGACAAACACTGGAAGCCTTCGTACTTTTGCAGTTAGCTCTGAGTGAGTATCCTGAAAGTACCGAGTTACTGTATGACTTCGCAATGCTGGCAGAAGCGCAGAAACAATATCCAGAAATGGAAGCGGCACTCAAGCAATTGATTCAAATGGTGCCGAATAATGCACTTGCTTATAACGCGCTAGGCTACTCTTACGCAGATAGAAATATCGAACTGCAAAGTGCTCAAAAATTGATAGAAGCAGCCAACCAATTAAACCCCAATGATCCTTATATTTTGGATAGCTTGGGTTGGGTTAAATTCCGACTCAACAAATTACCCGAAGCCGAGCAGTTCTTACGTACCTCATTCGCCTTACGCCAAGATATCGACGTTGCTGTACATTTGGCAGAAGTACTATGGGCACAAGACAAAAAGACCGAGGCAATCCAGTTGTTTAGCGATGCCAGAAAAAAAGACAATAACAATGCCTTGTTAAAATCGACCTTAGAAAGGCTAGGCCTAGTTTTGCCTTAAGTTGCCTGCACTTGAATTAAAGGACAAGCACATAAATACCTAAACTCTGATGACAAGAAAGATAACAAAAGCAATGAATATTGCGTTACCACGCCCAGCACATCGCCATACGAATCTGATCTGCGGCCTATTCATACTCGCCTGCTGTACGTTTTTAAGCGCTTGTACTAGTACGAAATCACTGACGCCACAACAAGCAGCGGCGCCTCGTAACTTGCAAGAAAATTTGCAATTGAATGGACGAATCTCAATACGGTATCAACAAGATCAACAAGACCAAAGCGTCACCGTTAATTATGAATGGCAACAAACTCCGACAGAACTACATATCAGCCTGAGCTCTTCTTTCGGTCAAACGGTCGCGAATATTCATCAAACGCCGATCAGCGCGAGTCTGGAACAAGCCAAACAGGAAACCCGTTATGCGACAGATATTGAACAACTTTTGATTGATAGTTTGGGTTGGTCTATTCCCATTAACGATTTAAAAATTTGGTTACAAGGATTTGATTTACAGCCCAACAAGATCGCTGTCGCGATCCCAGCGCAAGATGACTTCCAATTGAATTCAAAAGGCTGGCAATTGCGCTTCGTCAAATGGCAGGAGGATGCAAGGCAAGTCCGCCCTAAACGCATAGACCTGGAAAAGATGACTGAACAGTTTGGCTTGGTCAAAATCGGCATCATAATCATGTAGTTTTTCTATTGTAGACACGATTACGTTTTTATCATTAGAACCTATCGATCTACGCACGCCCTATCACCAGACATTTAGCATGAGCAATTCAACACTCACAAACCGTCAATGGCTGGCCTGCCCAGCCCCTGCCAAATTGAACTTGTTTTTGCACATCACGGGTCGCCGCACCGATGGCTACCACTTATTGCAAAGCGTATTTCAGTTGATAGATCGTTGCGACACGCTGGATTTCCATGTGCGTAGTGATGGTGTCATTCGCAGATTGAATCAAGTCGAAGGTGTTCCTGAGCAAACTGATTTAGTCATACGCGCAGCGCGTTTATTACAACTGCATAGCAAGAGCCAATTGGGTGCAGATATTCACCTGCATAAAAATTTGCCGATGGGCGGCGGGGTTGGTGGCGGCTCATCCGACGCAGCTAGCACTTTAATGGCTTTGAACCATCTATGGCAATGTGGATTGACCCAAGAACAGCTCATGCAACTTGGCTTACAACTGGGTGCGGATGTGCCTTTTTTCATTTTTGGACAAAATGCATTCGTAGAAGGGATAGGCGAGCAAATGCAGGCGGTACAGACTGCTGAGCAGTGGTTTGTTGTCATAGAACCCGGTGTTCATGTACCAACTCCCACAATATTTTCCGCCAAAGAGTTGACAAGAGATACGAAGCCCGTCAGAATAACGGACTTTTCCAGTGCAGCGAAAGTTGAATGGAGAAATGATATGCAAGCTGTTGCTTGTGCTCTACATCCTGAAATTGCGAACGCTATAAACTGGCTCAAGCAATATGAAGTAAATCAGGGTGATGCCAAGATGACGGGGTCAGGTTCTTGTGTTTTTTGTGCCTTTCAAAACGAAGGCGCGGCAAAAAACGTTTTACAGCAAGTTCCACATCACTGGACATCATGGATAGCAAAAGCATTACAACAGCACCCTATAAATTCTAGGTTGCATGATAAAAATTTGGTTGATTGCTGATTTCAAGATAAAATAGCGGCTTCGCGGATTATCAATCGAAAACGAAGTAAGCAATTGATAATAAGTTGTGTAGGGGAATCGCCAAGCTGGTTAAGGCACCGGATTTTGATTCCGGCATGCGAAGGTTCGAATCCTTCTTCCCCTGCCATTTAATTCCCAAGCCGCCGCATACAAATGATGCGGCGGCTTTTCGGTTTTTTACGGCAGTATTTTCAGTAATCATTACAACAAGAATTTTAACCGTGATGCTGAGTATTGTTCTCTTGAAGTGGCTTTTTTATTCCCTTAGGTGATCTCATGGCACACGCTCTCGACAACATGATGGTCTTTACTGGTAATGCCAATCCTGCTTTAGCGGCAGGCGTTGCAAAGCAACTCGGCATTCGTCTCGGTAAAGCTGACGTTTCCAAGTTTTCTGATGGCGAGGTGATGGTCGAAATTAATGAAAACGTGCGTGGTAAAGACGTTTTCGTATTGCAATCGACTTGCGCGCCGACCAATGACAACTTGATGGAAATCATGTTGATGGTCGATGCTCTAAAGCGCGCTTCAGCTGGTCGTATAACTGCAGCGATTCCCTACTTTGGTTATGCCCGTCAAGACCGCCGTCCGCGTTCTGCACGTGTAGCGATTTCTGCAAAAGTGGTAGCGAATATGTTGGAAGAAGCGGGCGTTGGCCGTGTTTTGATCATGGATCTGCATGCTGATCAAATTCAAGGTTTCTTTGATATCCCAGTAGACAATATCTACGCATCACCAATTTTGTTAGGTGATCTGGTTGCAAAGAATTACGATGATTTATTAGTTGTTTCTCCTGACGTTGGCGGTGTAGTTCGAGCCCGTGCTTTGGCAAAACGTTTAGGTTGCGATTTGGCGATTATTGATAAGCGTCGCCCAAAAGCCAATGTGTCAGAAGTTATGAATATCATTGGTGAAGTCGATGGTCGGAATTGCGTGATCATGGATGACATGGTTGATACGGCTGGCACTTTGACCAAAGCAGCTGAAGTATTGAAAGAACGCGGCGCGAAAAAAGTTTTGGCTTATTGTACGCACGCTGTCTTGTCCGGCCCGGCTATTGACCGTATCAACAACTCTCCACTCGATGAACTAGTGGTAACAGATACGATACCTTTGTCAGCAGCAGCGCAGGCTTGCCCTAAGATTCGCCAATTGTCTTGCGATAGTTTGCTGGCTGAGACTTTCCGCCGCATCACTAAAGGTGAGTCAGTCATTTCTTTGTTCTCAGAATAAAGATTTTATAGAATTAGTTTTTCTGTTTTGGTGTATTAAACGCATCAAAACTTTTTTCACTCTCCTGGTCGCGGGAGAGTCAACGCAAAATGAGCGCATCTCAAACTGCGCATAAGTTTGCTTATTTTGGAGTATTAAAATGAAAGTAGTCGCATTTGCACGTAATGTACAGGGCACCGGAGCGAGCCGCCGCCTGCGTAATGCTGGTCAAACACCAGGTATCATCTACGGTGGTACAGAGCCAGCAGTGAATATCTCTTTGGATCACAATGCTTTGTTCCATGCCTTGAAAAAAGAAGTATTCCACTCTTCCATTCTCGACATGGATGTTGATGGTAAAGTAGAAAAAGTATTGTTGCGTGACTTCCAGATGCACGCGTTTAAACAATTAGTATTGCACGCTGATTTCCAACGTGTTGATGCCAACAAAAAAATCCACGTTAAAGTGCCTTTGCATTTCGTGAACGCTGACATCTCTCCTGCGGTGAAATTGTCTGCAGCAGTAATCAGCCATGTTGCCGTTGAATTGGACGTAGAATGCTTGCCAGCAGACTTGCCAGAATTCATCGAAGTTGACCTGTCCAAATTAGAAGCTGGTCAATCAATACACGTATCTGCATTGAAATTGCCAAAAGGCGTTTCTGCTGTAGTACACGGTGATGACGCAACAGTTGCTATCGCTGTTAAACCAGCCGGCGCAACTTCTGCTGAAGCTGAAGCAAAATAATTTAAAGGATTCCTCTTTTAAATTGAAAGCCACCCTCGCAGGTGGCTTTTTTTCGTCCCAAGCTTTTAAATAAATACGAATAGCTCCAAATCAATTCTATTCCATATTGAATTTACTTCTATTATTTTTTTGGGAAGCTAAATTCAGGAATCAAGACTCGACTTATTTCCGATAGTTAGCGACAATCAAGCTTCTCCACAATAAAAGTACGGAAAAAACGCAAATCAATGTGTCGTCACCGGACTTTGCATTTCTTAAGGAAACGTACAGTGTCCTCGTTCAAGAATTTCCGCCTTACACTCATCGCCGCGACTTTCGCACTCTCTCAATTTAGTTTTATCGCACAGAGCAGCTATGCCCAAGGCACAGGTGCACAAATTCAATATGACACCAGTTATGACATCCTCAGCCCGGTACGCGCCAAGCATGGCATGGTATCAAGTGAACAAGGGCTGGCGAGTCAGGTCGGTTTGGATGTATTAAAACGCGGCGGCAATGCAGTCGATGCAGCTGTAGCAGTGGGCTTTGCACTAGCTGTCGTCTTACCACATGCGGGAAATATTGGTGGCGGTGGCTTCATGTTGATTCATGATGCGAAAAGTGGCAAAGACATTGCCCTCGATTTTCGTGAACTAGCCCCCGCCCTCGCCCATCGCGATATGTTTTTAGATGCCAACGGCAAAATTATTCCTGGCAGCTCCACGTCTACCCATTTAGCTGTCGGCGTGCCGGGCACGGTCGCAGGTCTAGATTTGGCTTTGCGCAAATACGGCAGCATGTCGTTAAAGGATTTGATCGCCCCCTCAATCAAATTGGCAGAACAAGGTTTTGAAGTCACGCCTTATCTGGCGCAATTACTGGAAGCTAGCCGCAATCAACTCGGTAAATGGCCGTCCAGTCGCGCCGTCTTTTTCAAGGGCGACAGACCTTTACATGCGGGTGAAAAACTAATTCAAAAAGACCTCGCCAATTCACTGCGTTTAATCGCACAACAAGGTCCGAAAGTTTTCTATGAAGGTGTCATCGCAAAAAAGATCGTCGCTGAAATGAGAAATCATGGTGGTCTGATCAATGCCGACGACATGAAAAATTACAAAGCCGTCGAGCGGGATGTTGTTAAGGGTAATTATCGCGGATATCAGGTCGTATCGATGCCACCGCCGAGTTCTGGCGGTGTACACATTATTCAGATGTTGAATATGCTGGAACATTTCCCTATCGGGCAACAAGGCTTAAACAGCGCACAAACTATTCATACAATGACTGAAGTCATGAAACTCGCGTATGCAGATCGTGCTGAGTTTTTGGGTGACCCCGAATTTATTAAAGTGCCTCTCAGTGGTTTAACTTCAAAAAAATATGCGGACGAGTTGGTCAAAAAAATTGATCTGAATCGTGCTACACCATCCGCACAAATCAAACCCGGCAAACCTTTACCCTACGAGAGTGATCAAACCACTCATTATTCAGTGGCAGACAAATTCGGTAATGTCGTCGCAACCACTTACACACTAAATCTTTTATTCGGTAGTGGCATCGTGGCTACCGGAACAGGTATTACGCTGAATAACGAAATGGATGATTTCTCGGTCAAAGCGGGCGTACCTAATGCGTTCGGCTTAGTTGGCGGTGAAGCAAATTCCGTTGCGGCAAAAAAACGTCCACTCAGCTCCATGACGCCAACGATGGTGTTGAAAGACGGCAAACCGTTTTTAGTAACAGGTAGCCCAGGTGGCAGCCGCATTATTACCACAACCTTACAGGTTATTTTAAATATCATTGATCATCAATTAAACGCCGCAGAAGCGACTATCGCGCCGCGCATACATCATCAATGGGAACCAGATGTTACACGCCTGGAACGTGGCTTCAATCTCGACACACTAGAACTTCTGAAACAAAAAGGACATACATTTTCAATCGGCAGATCTATCGGCAGAACACAGACGATCAAGATCAGCGATGATGGATTTGAAGCGTTTGCCGATCCACGCAATCCTGATGGCCGCGCCTTAGGATATTAATTTCCTTGTTATTGAGACGAGCCCCGGCATGTCCGGGGCTTTTTATTGACCACTGTACAAGTTAAATGAGTCAACATTCTTTCTGCATTTGCAGCAAAAACTTAATCCACATCAAATTTCGAATTATTGCTTCAAGTAAAATCGATTCTTGGTATCTCGCTAAGTGCTTAAACTTAGCGCAAAATAACAGGAGTCCGCGTGGCGATTGAACTTTTCAACAATGGCAAACATAGCTGCATCATGTTCAATGACCTGGTCACAGGCTCTACCGAAGATGCCGTGCAAGCCAACCAATTCTTAATAGTCTCAGGCGGTCAAGGTGCCTTGATTGACCCATCTGGCAACATCACTTACAACGCCCTCACCTTGGCGATGCAAAAGTATTTGCCTAAGAAGAATCTAGAATTCCTGTTCGCCTCACACCAAGATCCTGACATCATCGGCGCGCTTGACAAATGGCTCTACAGCACCGAATGTCATCTCTATGTATCACAACTATGGGCACGCTTTGTGCCACACTTTTGCAACTTGAATCGCGCTGATGGCCGAATTATTGGCATTCCGGATAAAGGTATGCCAGTGCCTATGATTGCGTCTACGCTGTACGCGGTTCCTGCGCATTTCCTGCACGCCGAAGGTAACTTCCAGTTTTACGACAGCACCTCAAAAATCCTGTTTTCTGGTGATATGGGTGCGTCGTTGGTGGATGCCGATAGCATTCATAAACCGATCACCAGCAAAGCCGAATTCTACGACCAACTACCTAGTATGAGCGGTTTTCACAGGCGCTATATGGTATCGAATAAGGTCTGTCGATTTTGGGTCAATATGGTGCGTCAAATGGATGTCGAGATGTTAGTGCCGCAGCATGGTCGCTACATGACAGGTGAAGCGATTCCAGCCTTCTTAGATTGGATAGAAAGCCTACAATGCGGGATAGATCTGTTCACTCAAGAGCATTATCGTTTTCGGCCCGTGCCAGCATAAACAACTGGCTTGGCGTTCTGCCCTTCATTTTAATACGCCTGCCGCACAGATACTCCTAATGCTGGTTCATGTGCAGCACGTAGATTCATTTTACCTCTGATGTCGAAAAGGTATACAAAATGAAAAGGCGTTATATAAGTGTCCACTAAACAGAACTTCGTTTACCATATGGCCGTTCTATTTGCTTAGTTGACTCGCTTAGTTGATTCGCTTAATTGACTAATTCAGTCAATTCACCTGCTCAGGTTAAATAATGAAACTAATTCCAGCATTACTTTGTTCAGTCTTGATGACTTTCCTTACCGCGCCAACACAGGCGCAACAAGACGATGGTCCCCATGCACGCTACGTCAACCAGGGAATAGAAGCACGTTGGTTGTGCGAAGGAAAATTAATACAAAAAAACTATACGACAGCCATAGGCAGCACTATCGATCCTGTTTGTGCTTTTCCTGCCAGCATCGTGATTGATGAAAATTCCTCTGTTTATACGGTCAGCACCAAGTACCAAGCAAAAAAAATCGCGGCGCTCAGCGACATTCACGGTCAGTACGGCAGTTTAAAAACTCTGCTGCAAGCACATGGCATCATAGGCCAAGATTTAAACTGGACTTTTGGTGATGGCCATTTGGTCATCGCTGGAGATATCGTTGATCGCGGACCACAAGTGACAGATGCACTGTGGTTGCTATATCGACTTGACGCCCAAGCCAAAGCTAAAGGTGGTCGATTACATGTTTTATTGGGTAACCATGAAACCATGATCATGGCCAATGACCTGCGTTACGTAAACGAAAAATATGTTAACGTTGCGCGCGAATTGGGCGTCAGCTATCCAGAATTATTTGGCGCAGATACGGTACTAGGACGCTGGCTCAGAAGTAAGCCAGTGATCGTTCAAATCAACGACAGTCTATTTATGCATGCGGGCTTACATCCTGACTATCTGAAACTTAAGCTATCGATCAAAGAAGTTAACCAACAATTTTCTTCATCCTTGGGACTAGCTAAAAGTGATATCAAAAAGCAAGTTCATTTGAGTTTTTTATATGGCAGCCTAGGGCCGATTTGGTATCGCGGTTACTTCAAAACACCTCAATTGCCAAGCGACGAGCTTGATCAACTATTGCGACAGCTAGAGGTCAAACGCATAGTCGTTGGACACACTACGATGTCCGGCATTTTATCTCATTACCAAGGCAAAATATTCTCCATTGATAGCGATATCAAGAGCGGCAAATCAGGTGAAATTCTCTTAATCGAAAACGATATATGGCGTCGCGGTACCTTGCAAGGTGAAAAGCTGGCCATACCAGAGAACACTGCCAGTACAATTTTCGACAATTAAGTAATCTTAGAATTTCAATCGAAAAAAACTATTTCCAATTATGGAGAAATAATGGAGATAGTGAATCACAGCAAAAAAAATTGTGCGATCTCACATAAAAACATCTTTTATTTAATGTGCGTCGCTTAAAGCTTGGCAAGCTAGCTGAGCCACACTACACTCAACGCTGGCTCATCATTTCGCGAATGTCTCGCTAATTTTTTGTGAAATTTTCTATCGGCTTACGTCTTTTTTTTGCAGTGCTACTCTCTATCATGAGCGTTGCACTAATCAGTCTGCTTGTCATGAGCGAGAAGGTAATATCCAATTTTTCTGATTATGCCGCCAACATTGACTTAGATCGTTTGCATGAAGTTTCGAATGAATTGAGTGCTCAGTATAGGATCAATCGGGATTGGTCTTTTTTACCAAATACATCGGAGGAACAGCGCCTCTGGTTCGGCAAAGAGTTAACGCGCATTCACGAAAAGCGCGAAGGTAAGGCACAGCTTAAGGGGCCTGCAGCCAATCCAGAGCCAAAATCTCATGCAATCACGACAGCAAAATCCGCGGAGACTCTAGCTGCAAAATTACCTGAATTACCACCATCTCGGCCCTATAGAATCGCACCACCGGAGCCACCCGCGCCGCAAGCAATTCCAAGTCCTCCTGAACCGCCAGCCCCCCCTCCTCTGCCACCACTGCCGTCGCCTATGGGTGCACAAGAAACTGTAGTGCCAGTAGCGACCAACATACAAAGCAACGACGCGAACAAAGCTGTTGGTATTGAAAAAGGCGATCTCTATCTGCGTATAACTTTACTCGACAAAGACTCGCACTATTTAGCTGGCCTACCCAATAATCCTTTGGGAGAAAATTTCCGCTATCTGTATCTCGATGGCGAACAAATTGGCTACTTATTGGTAAAGAAAACGACAAGCCAACCAGATCAGTTTGCGAGTATTTTTTTACAAAACTATGGTCGCAGCATCGCAATGATAGGCGCACTCAGTGTCTTGTTAAGCGCTGTCGCAGCAAGCTTGCTGGCGGTGCATTTTCGTCGCCCTATCCGCAATCTAGCCGATGGTGCAAAACAACTGTCTGAGGGGCGTTACAGCACACGACTTAACATTAATCGTAGTGACGAGTTAGGAGAGTTATCTCTTAGTTTCAACACCTTAGCCGAAAAGCTAGAGCAAGCAGAAATCAGCCGAAAACAATGGGTAGCCGATACGTCACATGAACTACGTACGCCAGTATCCGTGCTGCGCGCGCAAATTGAAGCAATACAAGATTGTGTAAGAACTGCCAGTCCAGACAATATCGCGCTTCTGTTACGTCAAGTCACGTCACTCAACACATTAATTGATGACTTATATGCGTTAGCGCGAGCTGATATTGGTGAGCAAGTTTTTCAAATTCAAACGCTTTGCCTCAACGATTTAATCGATGAAGTACTGAACAGCTTCGCAGAAAAATTTGAACGAGCGCAGCTAATTCTAGAAACAGTATATCGAAACCAAACCACAGAGAAAATTTACCTCAACGCGGATCCAGAGCGCCTGCGCCAAGTGTTTATTAATTTACTAGAGAATAGTGTTCGTTATACAGCGTCGGGCGGTCATATCCATCTCGACATTGTACAAAAATCCGAAGGCGCAACATCACTCATAGTCATTACACTAAACGATAGCGCACCAGGAGTGCCTGAACTCGCATTGAAAAGTCTAAGTGAACGTTTCTTCCGCACTGAAAGCTCTCGTAATCGCCAGCACGGTGGTTCTGGACTTGGGCTGGCACTGTGCCGTCGCATCATAGAAGCACATGGCGGAAGCATCCATTTTTCGCACGCCGACTTGGGTGGTCTATGCGTAACAATTCAATTAACGCAAACTCAGCCCAAACGTTAAGCTCACTACGACACCATGTCCACTACAACAAAAAAATATACTGATCGTCGAAGATGAAAATGATTTGTCTGCTTTGATCGCCGATTACGCACGTCATGCCGGATATCAGGCACATATCATCTCAGATGGCCAGGCGGCTTTGCTCCACATCAAAGTACAGGCACCGGATTTCATCGTGCTCGACTTAATGCTGCCAGGATTAGATGGACTAAACCTTTGTCAGGAAGTCCGCCGTTTTTCTCAAGTACCTATTTTAATGCTGACAGCTAAGGTTGAAGAGGTTGATCGTCTTCTTGGCCTAGAGGCCGGTGCCGATGACTACTTATGCAAACCCTTTAGTCCGCGCGAATTGATGGCGCGCATCAAAGCCATATTAAGACGTAGCGAACCCAAAGATGCGGCGTCAAACCCATCCTACGATATAAGTTTCAATGTGGACGAGGCAGCACAAACAATCACTCTGAAAGGAAAAACGCTGGATCTGACGCGCAGCGAGTACTTAATCTTAAGGACTTTTATCGCTCATCCAGGTCAGGTCTTTTCACGAATGCAGTTATTAGATCGCTTAAGCCAAGATAATTTCAACGTCACCGACCGTGCTATTGATAGCCACATCAAGAATTTACGTAAAAAATTAGAGCTGATTCTGCCAGAGATTCAGGCTATCCATTCCATCTATGGACTGGGATATCGCTTCGATTATCACGATTAATCTAGCGCCTACATATTATCTCCACAATTGATTTGCATCATGTCTGCACTGAGTAAACGCGCAAAGGCACTAAAACCACGTGTTTGCTTTTATCAATCTACCTGGAGAAATCATGAAACCTATCATTGCTATTTTATTGTTTGCCGCTTTGGGTGCGACAGGTTTAACGCTGGCACAAAACAGAATCAACGTTGAGTTCAAAGATAAGTCGGGCAAAGTCATTACTATCATTTGTGATGAGCATTCAACAAAAAAAGCATGCATCAAGCCGCCACCACCGCCTGCGCCACCCGCTTTACCCCCAATGCCGAATCCACCTTCACCGCCACCGCCGCCAACCGTGGCTGACCTATCAAGCCCACCAGAACCGCCTAGCCCTCCAGAACCACCAGAAATTATTATTCCCGCCGAAGTACATGCCGCATGCAAAGGAAAACCAGAAGGAAGTGAGGCTAGCTGGAAGCAAGATTCCTCTACCAACTACAGTGGAACTTGTGTCAAGCAGAAAGGGGAAATGCGGCTAGACGTTTCACATATTTCGATTCGCAAATAGCGCCTAGATGAATAAAGTCTAGGCCGTTCACGCGCGAGTCTAGATGCACTTCATTTGATACTTTGCCAAACTGGCTACTGCCCTAGTTTGGCAAAGCAAAGTCAAAAAGCTAGTGTTCAGTTTAACATCCAAGACATCGCTTTTTTGAAAATGCCTTCGCGCACAATAGGAGCACTGTTACCTTCAACTTCAGTTTCGGCTTTTTCTCTGTCCAAATACTCACGTAACGCAGACTCGTGACGATAGCGTGTCTGGAATTTCAGATCTGCTTCGCGCACGCATTGCGTGATAATGGCTTCCGCTTGAAGTGCATCAATTTCAAAAAAGTCTTGTTCGCGCCGACCATGACGCAAGCTATGGATAGCCTGAAAAATAGCATCTAGGGCTCCGCCGCTATCCTGCGCTCGTAATTCAAATATGCACTCAAAACTGCCGGGAATGGTATTGGTCTTGTCGCGATTTAATTCTAGAGCTTTAGCCCAGCCCGAGCGACGGCTCAAACCTATCTGCAGCAATCCCTCTTTTAAACCGGTGTTACGCAGCACGTAAATATTGCCCGGGACGCCATGCAGACGCTTTGGTTCGCTATAGCGCCCATTTTGCTGAGAACTTGATGAAGACTGCATAGAAGCACCTCTATAATTTCAATAAATCGAGTTGCAACTAGTGTAAGAAAAATGCTTATTACCTGATCAAAGGAATAGACGCAAAAAATACCTTCTATTCTAGTTCCAAGTCGATAAAGCCTCGAATAGTCACAAAAAATCTCGATCAAACTCAAATTGTGATCATTCCGACATCTAAAGAGTAGCTTGCGGCACAACCTTAATGAGCCGCTGCCCTATAATAGAAGGCAATCTATCAACATCACCTGCACTTATCCTTTACTCCCGTCACTTATGAATAGCCAAGACTTAGAAAACATTAATGTCAGCTCGTTTGCACCTATGCCAACGCCGGAAGAATTACATGCAAAATTACCCTTATCTGAACATGCAGCGGCCGTGGTCGATGCCGGACGTGAAGCGCTGAAAAATATTTTGGATCGCAAAGATGATCGATTGATCATCGTTGTAGGTCCCTGCTCTATCCATGACCCCATCGCAGGACTCGATTACGCGCGTCGCTTAAAAGCTTTACAAGAAGAAGTAAAGGACAGCATGCTGCTAGTCATGCGTGTGTATTTTGAAAAGCCACGCACCACAACAGGATGGAAAGGCTATATCAATGATCCTTTGATGGATGATTCTTTCCAGGTTGATCTTGGCATGGAAAAAGCCCGCCAATTTTTGTTAGATATTTGCGAACTGGGACTACCAACCGCGACCGAAGCACTAGATCCAATTTCACCACAATACTTAGGTGATTTGATTGCCTGGACCGCCATCGGTGCGCGCACAACAGAATCACAAACTCATAGAGAAATGTCGTCAGGCTTATCAACCCCAGTGGGATTTAAGAATGGCACGGATGGTGACATCAGTATCGCTATCAATGCGATTTTATCTGCGTCACATCCACACTCTTTCCTTGGTTTGAATGGGCAAGGCAAAGTCTCAGTCGTGCGCACGCGCGGCAATCAATATGGCCACGTAGTATTGCGTGGTGGTGACGGTCGCCCCAACTACGATACGGTGTCGGTAGCAATGGCGGAGCAAGCATTAAAAAAAGCAAAGCTGCCTGCCAATATTATTGTTGATTGCTCGCACGCGAATAGTTACAAAAAACCAGAGTTGCAACCACTGGTGATGGCGGATGTGATTAATCAAGTAGTCAATGGCAATCAGGCTTTGGTCGGGCTTATGATTGAATCCAACATTGTCGCTGGCAATCAAAAAATTCCAGCAGATTTATCACAATTAATCTATGGCTGCTCAGTGACTGATGCCTGTGTAGATTGGGCGAGTACTGAAGTGATGATACTCGAGGCGGCTACGCGCTTACGTCAGCGCAATAAACATGTCTCAACGTAAAATCGATGCGTAGAATCTTATGAACTTTTTCTAACAGAATGTGTTTTATGGCTTTCTCAAGCAAATCAAGCTCTTTCCTGTTTGCTGGCAGCATGCTGGCACTGAGTGGCCTTTTAAGTGCCTGCACTAGTACCGGTACTCCGGGCAAAACTGCCGTCGCACACAAAGATGAATTTGGCATGTCCGATATGTTCACCTATAGCTTTCCCAGTAGTGATAAGGAAGGCTGTGAGGCATCCAGACGAGCTTTGCTAAGTCAAGGTTACATCATTAGCGATGCTAATAGCAATAACGTTAAAGGTCGTAGAAAATTTCAATCGGATGATGAAACTCATGTCGAGATAGAATTTAACGTCGTGTGCGCGCCGAATAGCAAAGGTAGTAACAGCACCACCATTTTTATCAACGCGGTACGTGACCGTTATTCACTCAAGAAAAACAGCACCAGTGCTAGTTTGGGTGTAGGTGGAATAGGCTCGATCTCCCTGCCATTTGGTGCCAGCAATGATTCTATGGTGAAGGTCGCTAGCGAAACGATTGCCGATGCTAAGTTATATGGTCGATTTTTTGATTTGGTAGAACGTTATTTGGATGATGTCAAAAAATCCGATGAAACTGAAAATGGAAGCACTTCAACTGCAGCTTCCAGTATTCCTGCGCAACAGAAGGAGCAAGCAGGGCAATTGAATTAAGCTTATTTGCAATACACATTCGAGGAGCTGCAATTCGTCATGATCTGGTCACAATATAGGGTTATGCTGTGAACTCATCTGACTACTCCTCCAAGGGTGTGGATTTGGCCCGCATAGATTGCGGGCCTTTTTTTAGCCTGAAATTTACAAAAAATTATTGTTCTGGAGGCAGTGTAGTCAGGGGCTCAGTGATATCTAAGGTTTTCACACCACCGCCGTTTTCATATTCAGCATACATCCACTTTCCGTTCACGTTCACAAGATTCTCAGGCACGGCACGGACAAATTCTGGCTTACCATTTAAGGCATGACGCATCGCATCTATCCAGATTGGTAAGGCGACGGTCGCGCCAAATTCTCTACCACCTAAAGATTTCGGCTCATCAAATCCCATCCAAGAGACTGCCACAATATTTCCCGCATAACCCGCGAACCAACCGTCAACCGCATCGCTGGTGGTACCTGTCTTACCCGCCAGATCACGTCGTCCTAATTTTTGACTAGCTGATGCACCTGTGCCAGAGCGCACCACTTCGCGCATCATACTATCGACCACAAAGGCGTTGCGGCTATCGAGTACGCGCAAATCTTCAGTAGGCAACGCCGGCACATTCGCTTGAAATAACACCGTGCCCTTGGCATCGATTACTTTATGAATCAGCCACGGCTTAACCTGGTAACCGCCGTTCGCAAAAACCGCATACGCACCGGCCATTTGCAACGGCGTGACTGATCCAGTACCGAGAGCCAAGGTCAAATTAATCGGATGCTTGTTCTGATCAAAACCAAAACGCGTTAAATAGTCGCGACCGTAACCGGCGCCTACCGCTTTCAAGACACGCACCGCTACGACATTTTTGGATTGCGCTAAAGCGCGTTGTAGTTCAATGGGTCCATCGTATTTACCATCATCATTACGAGGGTCCCACTTAAGCTCTTCTTCTGTAGTTTGCGACAGAGGCACATCGTTGATTAAGGTATCCGGAGAAAAACCTTTTTCTATCGCGGCTGAATAAATAAATGGCTTGATCGCCGAGCCGGGTTGACGCCAGCCACTGGTGACATGATTAAACTTCTTACGATTAAAATCAAAGCCACCAACCAGTGCACGATATGCGCCATCATTCGCGTTTAATGAGACGTATGCAGCATCTACTTCCGGTGTTTGTGTAATCGACCAGCGTCCTTTGCTGTCTTGCATGACACGTATCAAAGCACCTTCGCGGATTTTCAGATCACGATTCGCTTTCGACTGCAATGCGGCGGTAGCGAGACGTAATCCCTCTCCGGTAATTTCGACTGACTCGCCCGTTGCGAGATCCGCTTTAATAAGTTTAGGAGATACTGAGGTCACGACCGCAGAAACCAAACCTTCACTAGAAGGATATTTTTGCAAAAATTCATCTATAGCGTCATCGCGCAGATCTTCGCGGGTTGGCAACTCAATGAAAGCCTCGGGTCCGCGATAGCCGTGACGCTGATCATAGGTCAACACATTGCGACGTAAAGATTCATATGCAGCGTCTTGTTCATCTCTGTCTATCGTCGTGATCACTTTCAAACCCATGGTATAGGTTTCTTCTTTAAATTGGGCGTAGATGCTCTGACGCACCATTTCAGCCACGAAAGCTGCATGCGATTCAAACTGCGGTACTTTGGTCACTTGTATACGCTCTTTCGAAGCAATTTCGTACTGTGATTGGGAAATATCGCCGTGTCTCAACATACTTTGCAACACCAAGCCTTGCCTTTGTTTAGCACGTTCAAAATTAACGGCGGGATTGTGACGCGCAGGATTTTTCGGAATACCTGCCAGCATGGCAGCTTCAGCAATTGAAATATCTTTTAGCGATTTATTGAAGTAAGTGCGTGCTGCGCTAGCAAACCCATGCGTACGTTGGCCAAGATAAATTTGATTCATATACAACTCAAGAATCTGATCTTTGGTCAAGGCATCTTCTATGCGCCGCGCCAACATAATCTCACGCAATTTGCGGGTAATGGTTCTTTCGCGCGTCAAAAAGAAATTACGCGCGACCTGCATGGTAATCGTGCCACCGCCTTGTGGATCACCGGTCGCCGTCGACACGACCGCACGCGTCATACCGATGTAATCGACCCCATGATGTTCATAAAAACGTGCATCTTCTATGGACAACAATGCGCGCTTCATCACATCGGGAATTTGAGCAATGGGGACAAAATCACGATGCTCTTCACCAAATTCGCCAATCAAGGTGTTGTCGGCGGTATAAATACGCAAGGGAATTTTGGGTTTGTAATCCGTCACCGCGGTCAATTCTGGCAAACCTGGTGCTAATACCAAATAAACATAAGCCAACATAGACAGAACAAAAACTGTCAACGCCGCTGCAATAGCAAGTAACCATTTCATAAGTGTCAACCAACCTGAGGGTGGGTATGATGAAAACGCACAGTGTAAACGGACTCAAGCACGCTGCAAGACTTTTCTTTAGCTGGTATCGCATTTTAATACCCGGCAGCGCGTTGTTCAATCTGCTGCAATCATGCTTAGCCAGCCAAATGAAGAAAGCCTAGTCTAGCGGATTGTTCTATTAACTAAGTCTTTATGTTCACGATACGCAAGCGAAACAGTCCTGCAATATTCAGCGCTATCCTGTTACTGCATCTGTGCTTGCTATTTGTACTATTTATTGTCGACGAACCTGCAAGAAACCTTAGCAAAAGCCCACGAAAAAGCACACACGTAGTTTTTCTCACTGCGATGAAACCAGCGTTACCATTGGTGCGAGAAAACCACACTCAGCCAAAATTGGTCTCCCTCCCTAAACCAGCAATAACATCAAGGATTAGTGCAATAAGTATCACTAGCAATTCGCCTGCCTATAATTCTTTACCGATCACGTCCGAACCCATCACACCCGAAACAGCTAAGCTCAGCACTCAACCAATCGATCGGAATGTCAAACAGTTGACCCAGCAATTAGAAAGGGAATTGCGTTTCGAAAAACAGAAAGAGGAAGCAGCTAAACCACCGAATCAGATCGCGCGTGAATATTGGGAAAAACAAAACCATCCCTACAAGGATAAATGGGAAGAACTAGCCCATAAAATTGAACAAGCGGGGGTACCACGCGACCCACAAGTGGAAACTTTCAAAGCACCTGATGGCACACAAATCACAAAGATTGGTGACCGATGCTACAAAGCACCCGATCCCGGACGAACTTATCTACATCAGGCAGAAGCGCGCAGAGTCATTTGCACGCGGTAAATATGCAATTGTTCATCGACGATCATTTCGAATGATCGCAGCCAGTCTCTGAAGCCCACTGAGCCAAGCGCAATGCCAACGATTCGATCGTATCATCCCAATTTCCTGATCTGGTTTGGCGAAAAAGTGTCATGACCTCAGGATACCAAGGCGAATCTGAACGGTCATCGAGCCAGCGCCAATCACAGCCATGAGCTGGGAGTAGAACCCAACAAGGTTTACCCAAAGCGCCCGTGAGATGTGCTACTGCAGTATCTACGCAAATAACGAGATCGAGCTGCGTCACAATTGCTGCAGTATCCGCCATATCCAACATATTCGCTCCGAGGGCAATAATTGGTTGCGTGTCAGGTGCATGCATGACCTCTTCTTCTGCCTGCAGTTTTTGCAAACTCACAAAAGTAATATTCGGCACACGCCACAATGGTCTGAGAACGCTTAAATTAGGCAAGGATCGGTTGGCGTCATTTTTATGCAGTTTATTACCTTTCCAGACTAATCCAACCTTCAAACCTGAAGCCGGCAAATGATTACTCCACCGTTTAATGCGGTCTGGTCGCGCGTATAGATAAGGTAATTTGTTGGGTATGTTTTCGAGCGTCGTTGAGAAATGCAAAGGAAGACTCATGGGGAAGCACCAAAAGTCGTGCTCATCGACTTTAATTGGTGCAACATCTATGACAAACTGATCGACACCATCCGCTGTTTCGAGCAGATCCTTTAATGGTGCCGGGCCGACCAAAGTAAGCCGAGACACGCCGCATTGCTTCAACAATGTCGCATAACGAACGAATTGAATATAGTCGCCCAATCCTTGTTCGTACCAAATCAACAGGGATTTATCCTTTAAGGGTTCACCATTCCATTTTGGAAAAGAAAGCTGCGGTAATATCGCAGTCGAATTCGCCAGCCTTGGATCATAACGGCTTTCATGATAATGCCAAGCTTCTTCGTACCTTCCTTGCGCCAATAACACCATACTTAAGTTATGCACCGCAATGAGGAATCCGGGTCTAAGCTCGAGCGCTTTTCGAAAACAAGTTTCGGCTTCAGAAAGACGCTTTGTATCCTTTAATATATGACCTAAATTGCAATATGCCTCGACAAAGTCACTCTTAATCGAAACCGCATCACGATAACAAGCTTCCGCTTCGGCGTACCGCTGTAAAGCCCCAAGAATATGTCCGAGATTGAAATAGGCTTGACTGAAATCAGGATTAATTTCTAGTGCGCGCCTGTTCGGTCTTTCGGCTTCCACAATTCGGCCTTGTGCGACCAAGGAAACGCCTAGATTAAAGTGCGCAATTGCCGAATCTGGCTTTAGCTCGATGCACCGCATATAGCAGGTTTCGGCTTCCGAATGTTTAGCTTGTTCGTCGAGGGTAAGCCCCAAATTGATCAGAGCCTCATGAAATGTCGGGGCGACCTCGAGTGATTTGCGATAGCAGGTTTCTGCTTCAGAAAGCATTTGCTGCGCATAATAGACGTCGCCGAGTTTATTATGTGCCTCCGCATCCCGGCTATCAATCAAGATAGCTCGCTGAAAGCATTCAGCAGATGCGGTCCATTGCCCTTCTTTGAAAAAACGATCTCCGGTATCTTTACAATGTTGAGGATCGTAGGGCAATACTTCTCCGGGACTTAATTCGTTCAAGCAAGAGATGCTTTCGCGATAATTTTTACTGTCCTCCCCTTCGGTGCTTTTACCCTCGTTTTTTACTGTGTTTGATGCTTTTCCGCTTCGAAACAGGCTGGCGATTTTCTTAAGCATTGACACTTATTCCTAATTTCTAATTGATTGAACAATTGGGATCTCGAATACTTTGACCAGCAATGTAACTCCTGATGATCATTGCCTGATTATAAATGAGGCTGACTTATTTGTAGCGCATCGCTTGGTTTTACTCGATTCCCACATTCACTTTTATCAATACATTCCAAAGCATCAAATGAGACTCAAACGCTCTAGTTTTCGATAATTTCCGAAGTGGCAAATAAAGCGCTGCTTAGTGCCATAATCAATGCTGCGTTATAGTCGTACACGATCATCGTATTCGTTCTCATTCTTCCAAGGTTTGCAATAAATACAGTTTTTGATATAAACCATTTTCTATAGCCATTAGGTCCATGTGATTTCCCTGCTCTACTAATCGTCCATGGTTCAACACGATAATTTGATCTGCATCGCGTATCGTCGATAGTCGATGGGCGATCGCCACCACGGTGACACTGCCGCACAAGTCGTTCAAGGCTAACTGCACAATTTGCTCAGTTTCGCTATCAATATGCGAGGTCGCTTCATCCAGAAATAAAATCTTCGGTTTTCCTGCCAAGGCACGTGCAATTGCAATTAGTTGTTTTTGACCAGTAGAGAGTTTCGCACCACCCTCACCTAAAGGCGTCAAATAGCCATGCTCTAATTGCAAAATAAAATCATGCGCGCGTGCGGCTTTGGCTGCGGCAATAATATCTGCCTCACTGATATCGCGTCCCATCGCAATATTCTCTCGCGCGTTCGCAGCTAGCAAGAACGGTTCTTGCGGCACCAAACCAACACTGGCACGAAAATGTTCATCACTGAGTTCAGCCAAATCCAAACCATCAACCAAGATCCTGCCACTCTGCGCAGTGTAAAAGCGTAACAACAAACTTAGCAAAGTCGATTTACCGCTACCTGTGTGACCAACGATACCGTAGAAACTACCTGCGGGTACCGTCAAATCAACATCATGTAAAACCACTTGCGCAGGGTCATAGCCAAAGCATACTTTGTCCAGATGTAGCGCGCCTTGCGTAATTTCTGCGGCATTATCTTTTGCTGGTGCTGTCGCTTCTTGCAACAAAGTATTTACTCGAGCCGCAGATACGACTGCTTGCTGAATTTGTCCAAACTGCAAAGTAATTTGTATCAGTGGATCGACTACCCTAGCGATATAACTGACGAAAGCATACAAAATACCAACTTCCAAACCAGAAAAATTGCGCTGTCCGAAAACAAAGATAACCACAACTAGCAACAAAGAATTCAGCAAATCCAGCGCAGGTCGTAACAACCAGGCATTGGCGCGCAATTCATCGACCCGCGCCGCATAATGTTTTTGATTGGTCACTTCAAAACGCTCGCCGAAACCTCGTTCAGCATTACAAGCCTGCAAGGCGCTCATACCATTAATACTCTCCGCTACCTGGGCATTAATATCACTACGCATTTGACGGGCACGGGTTACCGCAGGTGCGCTCCAACGCTGATAAAACCAGACTATCACCACCACTGCAGGAACTAGCATTAGAACGATCAACATCAAACGCCAATCCAACCATGCCATCGCAACCAAAGCACCCAATACTACAATCGAGCTATCGAGCATGACGAATAAGACTTGCACATATAAATTCTTAACCGCTTCAGTATCATTGGTCACGCGACTAACCAGTTGTCCGGTAATGGCCTTATCAAAAAAAGCCATAGGTAAGCGCAGGACATGGGCATACACCTGCTCACGCAGACGGCGCACCGAGCGCATCGCAACACCCGCCAAGCGCGACAACTGCAGATAACGCAACCAGGTCGCCAACCAGCCTGTAAGCACAAAAGTGAGTAGCAAGCCCGCCATCATCCACATATCATTATTTCGTGGCAGCAGATAATGATCAATGAAGGCCTTGCCTAAAATCGGACCAATAGCTTCCAAGCCTGATGCCAAGAATAAAAAGAAAATGCCCAGCACGACATGCCGCTTTTCTGGTTGCGCGGCTTGCAGTAAGAGTTGTATGGCAAGTTTTTTTTCTGATACTACTGGTTTCATTGTGTTGCTCTTCAAATTCTATTTCACATACGGCTTTTTTAAAATTAAGCTGCCTCAAGTGCCGCTTCTAACTGCTGGTACTTCCACTGGCTCGCATACCAAGTATCGAGTTCTAATAACTGTTGGTGTGTGCCCTGCTCAATCAAGGCGCCTTCTCGCAACACAATAATATGATCGGCTTCGGCAACAGCACTCAAGCGATGACTAACAATAATCGCACTACGTTCAGGCCGTGCAGCTCTGAGTTCTGCCAAATGCCGCAAGATGCGCGTTTCGGTATCGGTATCGACTGCCGACAAAGCGTCGTCCAACAGCAGCAATGGGCTTTCTGTCAGCAAAGCCCGGGCAATCGCGACACGTTGTTTTTGCCCGCCCGACAAGGTCACTCCACGCTCGCCAACTGGTGTATCGTAGCCTTCTGGAAAACGCAAAATGTCATCATGAATCGCCGCCAAATCTGCTGCATGCATGATTTGCTCACGTGTCGCTTGTGGATTCGACAAAGCGATATTGCTGGCGATAGACGCGGAGAACAAAAAAGGCTCTTGCGCGACCCAATTAATCGCGTTGCGTAAGCGTTCTAAGGGATAGGCATGCAAATGGTGATCCCCCCAAACCAACTGCCCTTGCGCAGTTTCAAACTGACGCAGCAGCAACCTGACAACTGTCGATTTACCAGCGCCAGTTGGACCAACAATACCTAAAGTTTGTCCTTCCGTCAGAGTAAAACTAAGTTTCTTCAATGCCAAATTAGTTTGCGCCGGATAAGAAAAGCTGACGTCTTCGAAACGCAGTTCGCCAGCCGGATCAAGTTTCAATTGTCCCAAATCTTGTATCACTAAATCAGCTTCTAACACAGGACGCAGGCGTCCCCAAGCTGCCTTACCCCGTTCCAGCAAAGACAGCACCCAACCCGCAGCAAACATAGGCCATATCAATTGACCTAAATACATACTAAATGCGGTCAAATTACCTATCGTCATTTCGTTCTGCCATACCAGGTATGCACCGACACCCAAAGTCAACGCGCCAGCAGCCGTCAAAGTCACCCCTACTGCCGGTTCATACGCAGCTTCCCAACGTTGCGAACTTAAACTAGCCGCTGCTGCATCTTCTGCCAATTGGGCAAATTGTGCCGCGCTGCGCTGCTCCAGACCTAACACTCGTAGAGTACGAACACCAGAGATGGTTTCTTGCACATGATCGTTGAGCTTACTAAAGCGTTCCAAAGAATCTTTGGACGCATCATGAACATGATGCGTAATCCGTTTAAATGCCCATGCCATAAAAGGAAATGGCAATAAAGTCGCTAATGCCAGACGCCAATCCACACCCAGCGTCATCATACTAATCACCAACACAAAGGTCATCAGACCATCAAATCCTGCCAAGGCGGCTTCACCGGCAGCAAGCTCGATCGCATCGGCATCATTGGTACCGAGCGCCATCAGATCACCGGTGCGCTGCTGCTGAAAAAAAGCGGGGCCTTGCAAGCTCAGTCGTTGATACAAACGCAAACGTAGTTGCGCGCCCAATTTATAAGACGCGGCAAATAACTGTAAACGCCAACCAACACGTAAAAAGTAAATCGCAACGCCCATCATGACAACGGTCGCAAGTTCCCACACTAAAGCCTCTCCCGCCAAATTTTGCTCCACCATGGCATCAATGATGTGACCAATCTTACGGGGAATCAAAACGGTAAATGCCGCCACCAAAAACAACATGACAGCGGCAGCGACGTACGCTCGCCAGTGTTGGCGGATAAATTGTGCAAGCAGTTGGTACAAGGTCATACTAGGGCTTTCAATTCAGAATCTTTCGCCGCAGAGGCGCTGAGTTCGCAAGGGGAAATTTCGAGAAAAAACTCTGCATGCTCTGCGACGCTGCGGCAAGTACTTTCTTATCTCATATATTCTTAAAAAATGAATAGCTTCTCACTGATATATCCGCGCGTCGCGCTTTGTTTGTAGCTTCAACATGACCGCCGTCGATATTCTCGCAATACCAAGCCAACATTTTTGTTTTGAAATTTTCAAAAAAATTTCATTAAAACCACTAAGTCTCAGTCAACATGCAGTAAGACGAATAGGCATTTCGTCGATCGATTAAGCGATCTTTGACAGTATGACACAGCCACCGGTTGGCGTAAAAGGACAGAAGCTAACAAGCGGCCTCAGCCATTTTAATGACTGGGAGCATTGACGACATCTACCCGGTGGCGCCTAGCAGCTTACCCGACCCATCGTGACATCCAAATGAGCAAAGGTTGAGTTCGCACCTGAAAAACTTGAAAAACGATTAGGCGAGATCATCATGAAACTGGGCATCGCATCACGAACTATGCTCGCTTAATCCCCCAAGATCTGACACAGATCAATCTTCTGCTTCCTTATCTTTAGCCAGTGCCGCGATTGCATCAACTTGGCGTAACGTCGCACTTGCTATTCGATTGGCAGTAATTACTTATTGGGCCTGGCAGTGGCAACAAGCTCCCACCACTAAGCAAACTCAAACCAGCAATCAAACCAGAGCTGCCGATCAAAAAGACACCAAAGAAAACGACGACTACAATTTTCAAAAAAATGGGATCGGCGCCAACTAACACTATCTTTAGTGAAAAATAAGACAGCGCGACAACTGCAAAGACCATTGCTTTCAGTGCGCCGATTGCTGGATCTAACGACCGCTTTTTTTTAAGACATATTCAGCCATTAGCGGAGTCACAGTAACTGCAACCGCGACGGCAACGGCAACGGCAACGGCAACGGCAACGGCAACGGGGTTATAGCATTCGTGACATGTTTTTTGATAAGAGAACCCCTTACGCCATGGGAGTTTTTTTGCGCAAACCAATTTCAGGCGCACCAAAGCTCGATTTTGACGTTTTTTCTATCGTCTTTTTGGTGAAATCCAAAATCTAAAACGAAAGTTGAAAAAACTTTATTTTACCAAGCCACAAAGCGTAGATTCCCACCGAACAATATGTAATACTCAATTTAATAAAATAATTCCTTGAGCTTATTTTTGCCTCTTTCTTAACTGGTCGTTTGTTGTTCTTGATTCAAAAAATAAAGCACAGCACTGTAGCCGTCGAAACACATACTTCGAAGGAAAAGCTCAGCCATGCGCAGGGAAATATTTTCAGATCACCAGTTCAAAATCATGATGACTCTGCTCATCGTGATCGTTGGTTCGCTCGACCTTTGGGCAAGTTTTCATTGGGAACGTGGCGGTAAACCTGGTGTTGCCGGTACATTTGCCGTCGATCTAGGCAAAGCCGATGAAAACTATCGCCTTCCAATAAAGAAATTGCAGCATGGATCGCCTTTGTCTATCGCGGGTGCAAGTGTTGGCGATGCCATAAAATTTGATCATATTGGTGACCATGGTCGCGCCCTCGATACTCGCGAATGGATAGGACTGACCATCTATAAACAGGCGAGTCCTCTTTACGGGGAACACTTTTTATTGCAACCAAAGGAAAATCCTGAAGTTACCAATAATCCTATAATCGCTTCAGCAACAACTTTTTTACAGTTGATGACAACCTATCTGGTGATTGTCATAGTATCGCTGCTTTCATGGCGACAAGCGAGCAGTGTGCCTTTGCGCTTTCTCGCACTAGCAATGCTGACTATGGTCATGGACACCGTACTTGACTTAATTCCCGGTGGTGGTTTGCAAGATTTTTTGACTATCTATATCAACCCGATACAACTTTTTGTTGGGTATGTTTTCTTCAGTTATTTTTGCCTCATATATCCGGCAGAGCAAGCACATTGGCGAAAGGCATGGGTCAGATTTGGCTTTTGCCTGTACGCGTTCATGTATGCAGCATATGCCTTATATCACCTGCTTAACGCTCTTGAGTATTTGCCGTGGCTTATTAGAGAACAGGTTAACGCGCAATTGTGGCGACATGTTTTAGCGATAGTGTCGGTCTGTATTTCCATTGGAGCGCTTGGCTTTTCGTGGATAAGTAGCCAAGGTTCCACAAGACAGCGTTTGGGTTGGATAACCATTTGCATGGGTGCCCAGTATTCCACCTATTTGTTTAATAATGTTGTTGACGCGTTTGGTCTTAACGCTAACCAGGCATTCTTCTATTTCTTTAAACTTGCGACGATTTTCTTCGCCTATGCTGGGCTAGGGTATGCATTACTTCGTCACCGGTTATTCGATTTCAGCTTTGCGATTAATCGACTCAGCGTCTATTTCCTAGTTGGTTTGGTCTTGCTTGGTGTATCTGCA
Source organism: Undibacterium sp. Di24W (assembly GCF_049340325.1). Lineage (NCBI taxonomy): Bacteria > Pseudomonadati > Pseudomonadota > Betaproteobacteria > Burkholderiales > Oxalobacteraceae > Undibacterium > Undibacterium sp. Di24W. The sequence goes on along the minus strand of NZ_JBMPOP010000005.1, from coordinate 385,927 downwards.
CTTATTCAGAACTGGTTTTCTCCCCTTATTGACCTGAAAGAACGTAGCCAGACCTTACTACTTGATATCGTCACGGGAATAGTATTGATCGCAATATATAAGCCTATATTGGCAATGGCTGAAAAAGCTGTGCGGACTTGGTTATACCCGCGTTGGCGTGCACAGGAAAAAGCATTGCGTATCGCTATCGGACAAGCAGGATTGGTACGCGATCGGAGTTCTTTAATCGATCATTACCTCATCGCGTTAAAACAATATACTGGTGGAGCAAACTCCGCTTTATACCGATGCGATCATAAAATTTGTATTAAAGAAACCACCGCAATAGTAGATGCGCCGGACCAATTTCAAGTTTCCGATGTTGATATGGTACGTATGTTAGCGGGACAGTTTCCGAAAATATTGCACGGTATCGCTGGTGACCATGCACAAATCGTTCCGTTCACACATAGGGAACGACTTACAGGCTTTCTCTTAATAGAAAGCAAGCCAGATTTTAACCTGTATCGACCAGATGAAATGCGCTCTATTTCCTACGCCGCAAACATACTCAATCAAGACTTACAAGCTGAATCAAATCGCATGCATCAACGCGTCTTGGCTGAAAAGGCTCACGCTGAATTCAAAGCACGCGAGACTGCAGAACACGCAAATCAAGCAAAGAGTTCATTTCTCGCGAATATGAGCCATGAAATACGTACGCCAATGAACGCGATTATTGGTCTGGCCTACTTGTCTTTGAAGACGGAACTCAATACAAAACAACGTGACTATGTGAATAAAATTCACCATGCCGGAAATTCTCTGTTAGGTATTATCAACAATATTCTGGACTTTTCAAAAATTGAAGCAGGGAAAATGGATGTAGATTTCGCCCCGTTTTCCTTAGACACTGTAATCAGTAATGTGGATACGGTATGTCTCCAAAAAGCGCATGAAAAAGGGCTGAACTTTATCCATGATATCCCGCCGGAAATTCCGCGTAATCTGATCGGAGATAGTTTGCGCCTAGGGCAGATCTTGATCAATCTAGTCAACAATGCTATCAAATTCACCGAGAGTGGTGAAGTAGCAATTATTGTGCGACTTGAAGAATCATCACTCTCAAATTCAAGCGAGAAAGAAAATCGCGCGCTTAGTATCAAGTTTTCGATTCGCGACACTGGCATTGGCATGACAGCAGCACAGCTCAATAAACTGTTTTCGGCTTTCTCTCAGGCGGATGCTTCGACTAGTCGGCGCTTCGGTGGAACCGGCCTAGGGCTATCGATCTCACGTCAGCTCGTTGCACTTTTAAAAGGAAAACTTAGTGTCGAAAGCGATGCAGGGCGCGGCTCATTATTTGAGGTAATACTTCCTTTCGAAACCTGCGGTGAGACCGCTTTTTCTACTCTTACCCCCCCTCCAGGACCGAATACTCACTTCTACAGAGATGCCTTGATTTTGCTGGTTGAAGACAACGAAATTAATCAACAGATAGCCGTGGAATTGCTCGACACAATAGGTGTGAAGGTCGAGGTTGCCGGAAGTGGTCGACAGGCTTTGGAGAAACTAGAGCGTGCTGAACTCAAAAAATACGATCTTGTTTTAATGGATTTAGAAATGCCTGATATGGATGGGCATCAAACCACGATAGCTATTCGAGCGCAGTCGCGTTGGCAAACTTTGCCGATCATAGCCATGACTGCACATGCAATCGAAGACGTCAAACAACGTTGCATTGACGAAGGCATGCAAGAGTACATTTCAAAACCGGTACAACCTGAAGCGCTCTTTACTATGGTTGCACGATGGTTAGGCGACAAGATCGACATTGAAAGAAGGCAGCATAGACGCCTCGATAATACCGAACATCAGAAACTGGAACTCATGGCTTTGACCCAAATTGATAGTTCCCGCGGCCTTAGCAATATGCATGGGAATGTCGATCTTTATTTTGATATTCTGAGACGATTCCGTGACGGACAAAAACATAGCGCAGATAAGTTGGAAACACTGATAGCTCGAGGTGAACTTGCCGAAGCACTACTGCTTGCACATACGCTAAAGGGTTTGTCGGCAAGTATTGGTGCATCGCGAGTGGAAAATGACGCATTGACGCTAGAATCTATCCTAGGATCAGCGTCACAAATATCAACAGACTCTCGATCGGAATCGGCGCACCATTCCGGAGTTTCCGAAAGTTTGCAGAATGAATTTGTAATGGTGGACATTGACACGATTAGAGAACAACTCAACGTTTCGCTCGCTGCATTATTAGCTGAAATTAACCAGCACTTAGCCACCAATGCGCCACCCGATAACGATGAATCCGAACGAGAGAACTTCGATTTAGTCAATTCAAATCTCGATGTCTGGGCAATCGTCAAGGAGTTGCTAAGTTTGTTAAGCAACGACAGTGGCGATAGTCCGACGTATTATCAGCAGAATAGACGGTGTTTCTTGAACGTATTCGATGAGCTTACCATTGCGCAACTTGATCGGCATATAAGGCAGTTCGAATTTGACGATGCGGTTAAGCTACTTTCTACTTTTAAAAAAATACAGTACGAGCACAATGTTGTGCCTGATGCGACACAAACATCGCTAACTTGATAGGTAATTTCTAATCAAATCATATTGAGCAATGGACATAGTCAGCTAGCAAGGTGTGCATTGCTCAGTAACCTGATTTCCGTGAGAAACCTATCGTACTATCGAGGCAAAACATGCAGGAAGTCGTGTCTTGCGAAGATGTAGAAACACTCGCTGCATTAAAGAGAAAGTGTCTGCACAAAAGTGAAAACGCTGCTTAATTAATTCATACAGAACTGACACAAATCAAACTTCTGCCTCCTTATCTTTAGAAAGCGCATGGTTGCAGCAAGAACATAGCAAACCTTAAGACAACTTTAAGATTCATACGCCAAGATGTAACACATGGAGGCGCTATGAATCAGATCACATTTCTCAACAAATTCAGTAAACCCGTATTGCACCGCTCGCTCAGCCTCGTGCTGATGTGCGGCCTCGCAATCTCGGTAACGGCAAGAGCGGAAACGCCGCAGAGCATTCTCAAACAATATGAAGCTCAGTCTAAACTGGCGGGATCGCCTAGCCGTGGACAGGTTTTATTTACCACCAATCATGGCCATGATTGGAGTTGTAGCTCATGTCATGGCAATCCACCCACCCAAACCGGCAAGCATGCATCAACCGGGAAAAGCATCACACCGTTAGCACCAGCCTTTAATCCCGAACGATTCACCGACACCAGCAAAGTCGAAAAATGGTTACGTCGCAATTGCAATGATGTCCTGGGACGGGAATGTACGAGCGGAGAAAAGGCCGACGTCATCAGTTGGCTGATCAAACTCTAGGAGCCAAAAATGTTAAATATCAAGCGCCAACCATCATCGGCACAGAGTAACAGCAGCATCAAAAGCCTGATATTGATGATCGGCCTGAGCGGCTTTCATCTGGCAATGGCAGACGATAAAGCGAATCAAGCAAGCATCCCTGCACTCCCCAAATACCAGCAAGAGTGCGCAGCCTGCCATATCGCCTATCCAGCAGGCATGTTGCCGGCGGCTTCATGGAAGCGTCTGATGAACAATTTGCCCAATCACTTTGGCACCGACGCGTCACTCGATGCCGCCAGCGTGCAGCAAATCAGTCAATGGTTGCAACAATACGGCGGCACCTACAAGCGCGTCACCACAGACGCGCCACAAGACAGGATTACCAAGTCCGCTTGGTTTGTCCGCAAGCATGACGAAGTTTCAGCACAAACTTGGAAACTAGCGGCAGTCAAAAGTCCATCCAATTGCATGGCCTGTCATCAACAAGCAAATTTAGGAGATTTCAATGAACAACATGTCCGCATCCCCCGCTAGCGCTAGCGACGCTAATCAGCAGACAACAATTTCAAACGCAGAACTCGCCAGTCACAGCAAACCCGACTATGTCAAAGTATGGGATCTACCAGTGCGTCTAATCCACTGGTTAATTGCGCTCTGTTTCACAGGGGCTTACTTGACAGCTGAAAGCGAAAGCTGGCGTCTACTCCATGTGACGCTGGGCTACACCATGGCTGGCTTAATCGCTTTCCGTATTATTTGGGGTGTGATCGGCACTCGCTATGCACGCTTCTCTGAATTTGTCCGTAGTCCGAGCGCCGTGTTTCAGTATTTACGCAGTCTCATGACAAAATCACCTGAACATTTCACAGGACACAATCCAACTGGTTCCATCGCCGTCCTCTTATTACTAGGCTTGGGTGCTGCGATTAGCGTCTCGGGCTACGCCCTGTATAACGATCTGGGCGGTGAGTTGATTGAGGAAGCGCATGAACTACTTGCGAATACCATGCTCGCCATCGTGTTTATTCACATCGCAGCGGTTCTCATCTCTAGCCACCTGCACAAAGAGAATCTGCCGCTGGCCATGATTACTGGAAAAAAACGTCGTATTGCCAGCGCCGCCATCGCATCAACTTGGCGTAGCGTAGCGCTTGTAATACTATTGGCGGTAATTGCTTTTTGGGCTTGGCAATGGCAACAAGCACCGACAGTTCAACAAACTCAAAGCAACAGTCCAATCAGCACAGCCGATCAACCAAATAGCAAAGAAGACGACGACTAAATGCGCATCTTATTAGCAGAAGATGATTCCTTACTAGGCGACGGTCTACAAGCTGGACTCAGACAATCTGGTTTTCAGGTTGACTGGGTTCGCGATGGCCTAGCAGCTGAACACGAGCTGCGTGCCCTACCGATGAATGGCAGTAGTTATGCTGCGGCTATTCTCGATCTCGGTCTGCCGCGCAAAGAGGGTCTAGACGTACTAGCGTCGATTCGTGCTAACGGCATCAGTACACCCATTCTCATTTTGACCGCACGTGACGCTTTACCTGACAAAGTGCGCGGCTTGAATCTTGGTGCAGATGACTATGTGATCAAGCCAGTCGATCTGGAAGAATTAGCCGCTCGTCTTCGGGCTCTTGTGCGCCGATCACACGGACAGAGTCAGGAGTGTTTGCGAGTGCAAGACTTGGTGCTGGATCCAGCCGCGCGCAGTGTCAAACTGCAACAAGAATCGATCAATCTTTCTGCGCGCGAATTCGATGTGCTCATGGCCATGATGCTCAATGCCGATCGCGTTTTATCGCGCGAACAGTTAGAGCAACATCTGTATAGTTGGGGTCAAGAAGTCGAGAGTAATACGGTCGAGGTTTACATCCATAATCTACGCCGTAAATTGGGGCTCGGGTATATTCATACTGTGCGTGGCGTTGGTTATCTTTTGCAAAAGGCAGCAGACCATTGAAAACGACCAAGCCTGGCTCGCTGCAATCGCAATTAATTACACTCGTACTCGGTACCGTGGTTGCGATATTTATCTTGATCGCCAGCTTGACTTGGTTAGACGCCAGTCATGAAATTGATGAAATTCTCGATAGCCACCTAACCCAAGCAGCATCTTTATTGGTGGTACAAGAAGCCAATGAAGTCGGTGAAAATGAACAGCAAATCGATGCGCCGATTTTGCATCGCTATGCGCAAAAAACTTTGTTCCAAGTATTCCACGAAGGTAAGCTCAGCCTACGCTCTGCGAATGCGCCAATCACACCGATTCAAGCCATTGATCAACATTTCACTGCAGGATTCAGTACGATACAAATCGGCCAAGATTCCTGGCGGGTCTTTGCAACCGATGGTGCCGAAAATGACATTAAGGTTTTCGTCGCAGAAAAACTAGAGACCCGCGCATCTATCCTACAAGCCGTTTTTCGTAGCATGTTAGTGCCGCTAGGCTTAGCCTTGCCTGCTTTAGGAATTGCCATCTGGTGGGCGATACGACGCGGTATGCGTCCACTACGAGTACTCAGTCACAGCCTCCAACAACGCAAAGCCGGTTCACTTGAACCACTGGCCACCGAATTCTGCAATATTGAAATCCTACCGATGCTTAAGGCACTCAACGATTTATTCCAACGTACCAATGACTTGCATAAGGCGGAACAACGCTTTACTGCCGATGCCGCACATGAATTACGCACACCGATTGCAGCGCTGCGTACACAAGCGCAAGTCGCCATGGCCGAGACTGATCCCGTCCTGCAAACACGCGCCTTACAAAACACACTCGCCGCTTGTGATCGTGCCAGTCGCTTAGTTGATCAATTATTGACCTTAGCCAAGCTAGAGAATCAGGCGCAAGTCGAGATGCATGCCTGTCACTTGTCACAGCTCATCAAACAATGTATGACGGACTTGGCACCGCGCGCGATCCATAAGCAACAGCAATTGGGTTTTGATTATGATGAAGCGGTATCTGACGAAATCATAGCGAATGAGGTGCTATTGTTGGTTCTATTTAGAAATCTGATCGATAATGCGATTCGCTACAGCCCGCCACTAGCGATCATCAATATCAGCCTTTCCATAAACCATGACAAGCTAATAGTAGTGATCGAAGATAGTGGAAAAGGACTGGATGAAGCCGCAATTCAGCAATTGGGCGAACGCTTTTTCCGGAGCTCCGAACAACAAGAAAGCGGTAGCGGTCTGGGTTGGTCCATCGTGCGGCTCATCGCTCAAGTTCATCAGCTCACCATTCAAGTCAAACCATCAGAAAATCTAGGTGGACTCGCCATCCATATTCATTTCTAAATTCAACCCAGAATGTCCATTGGGATTTGAGACGATAAGCGCGACTCACCCAATCAATCGACATCCTGTGTGTGTTAACTCCACGCTCACTCGCAATGGCGCGCTTGGCGAAAGGGGCATGATGTAAAGTTCTATTTCATTCATCTCTTGCGTGCTTGCATATGCACTGAAACGGGCTAGCGCATGAATGCTTTCAATGGCTTTCCCCTTCGCAAATGCGCGATCTATCGATGTATTTAGCTCGCTTAATTCAGACGTTTTTGACGCTAGTAAAGCGAGCATCTTGTTTTTGACCTCATTTCGTTGCATCGATTTCTCATTTCATCACAATTGACGTCCCAACCGCATTCTTACTCGGCATGCTTACGATCTATTCGAGCTTGTTTAATTACAGGCTTGCTCACTCAATCCATAAACAAACGAGTTAGACGTGAAAATAACATTTCAAAACATAACCGCAACATTGATATTGGCGACGGTTAGTCTGGTCGCTCAGGCGACCGACTTCGTGTCTTGCGACGATGCAAAAACACATGCTGCACTCAAAGGAAGTGTATGTGCAAAAGTGGAAACGCTGCTTAATTATGAAAAACCTGATGCGGGCAAGGTTTCACTTTTCCTTAGAAAATTTCCTGCTACAAACAAAGCTAAAGGAACTGTGTGGTTTGTTACTGGTGGGCCTGGCGAATCGGGCGCATCGATGTATGCACAATTAAGAACGCTAAGACGCGGCTTTCCCAACTTCGACCTGATCATACCTGATCATCGTGGCACTGGTTACTCTACTCGACTATGTCCATTAGAGGAATCAATAGAAAGCCCCGGCGGAAGTCGATTGTCTGGTGCAGAATGGGAAACATGCTACGCTGATATTGGCCGCAATGTTGAACGTACTATGCAATTCTCTATCACGAATGCAGCACATGATTTGAGCGCCCTCATTCAACAAAATCCGTCGACAAAACCGGTCTACGTGTACGGTGTTTCATATGGTACTCAGTTAGTCTTGCGCCTATTTGAATTTGGCCCTTTGCCAATCAAAGGAATTATTTTGGATTCCCTCGTACCTTTACAAACAGCACCGAAATGGGATTTAAGTCGTCGCTCGGAAGTGGTTGATGATATTGGGCGAAAACTACTGAAACAGTGTGATGAAAATAAGGATTGTCATCGAATGATGGGAGCGCGAGGCGAACAGGTTCTTTCCAGCCTACTCGAAAAAGTGAGATTAAACCCAGAAATAGTAAGTAAGTTACAAGGTGGGAACCTAAAACGTTTTCTAGGTAGCTTGCTCGATTTCCCAGAGCTACGCGCCCGTATTCCCCATTTGATCAATGACCTCAATAGTGGAAGCGACAAGGAACTCACATCGATATTAGAACAATTGGCTGTACTCCAAGATTCTCTTGGGGACTTCCCTCAACTTGCGCCGTCGATTCCTTTAACGGGATATATCTCTTCCTCAGAAAACAATCTGCGCCCGGAACTGACTCTGGCGGACCTTCAATTAGAAGAGAAAAAATTTCTTTTTACAAGTGGCTTACCTAGCTATCTCGTTAAACCTTCACTACCGTTATATGCGCATGATAAGTACTTCGGCAAAGATGATGCGCATTTGCCTCCCACACTGGTACTTCAAGGCACGATGGACCCAAAAACGCATTATGATGGAGCACTCGAACATATACAGTTGATGCGTGCGCACGGCAAAGTAAGTTTAGTGACAGTCTTAGATGCACCACATTTCATAGCGATGTTTGCGCCGGACTGTTTTGCGCGTGTCAATCGTGCGTTTGTCAAAGGAAAGTTAAAAGAAAATCAAACCTGCGCGATGTGAGATTTCTCTCGCATCATTTGACAATTTCATCGACGCCCGTTGCTTGCTCGCATCGACAAATTTTAACGAAAAGAATAATCGCTAAATGCTCTCTAAATGCAGGCTAAATGAGGGCAAATAATAAGTAAAAAATGGATAGACTTATGCGTGGAGATAGGTGGCAGATATGAGCAGAATGTGGCGCAACTATTGTTTGGCATGGATTTTTTATACCTGCTTTCTTAGTGTCATGATGCAAACTGAAAATATTTTGCAGGGGCAGTTTGATCTCATTGGATTCTTCCGGATCCTTCGTGACATGTTACCGGCGGGGGTATTCTTGGTGGTTGTTTGGCCAATCAGCGGTTACTTGGAACGAATACAGATCAATACTGCGAAGCTGGTCGGCGCACACTTATTCTTTGCTATCGCTTTTGGCGCTGGACAGCTTTGCTTAATGCTTATTTTTAAAGACGGGCCTTCTGCACGTGACCTTTCTTGGTATATGTGGCCTTTTCTTTACAATATGATGGGGTACGGTATCATTGCCAGCGTATTTCATGGAGTTCGTGCAACAGCTGCCGCGCGTTTACAAATGATCGCGATAAATCAAGCGCAAAACTTACTGGTCGCGGCGGAATTAACCGCTTTACGCAATAAACTGAATCCCCATTTTTTGTTCAATACGCTGCATTCCATCATTGCACTAGTGCGTAAGGATGCGAAAGCTGCGGAGGCGGCTTTGTTTCGTTTCTCCGACATGTTACGCTACATTTTAGATACAGAAAAAAGTGGCAGCGACCGCGTGACTCTCAATGATGAACTGCAGTTCGTCCGTGATTATTTAGATTTGGAATCCTTACGTTTAGGCACACGTTTGCAAGTGAACTGGGATCTCGACAGTAAGGTGACAGGTGTTTCTTTGCCCGCGCTATCGATACAACCCTTGGTTGAAAATAGTATTAAACATGCGTTTAACCCACGCAGCCAGCCTGGTAATTTGCGCATTTTCAGCCATTACGATGAAGAAAAAAGACGCTTAAAAATTGTAATCTCAGATGACGGTCCGGGTGCTGATATAACGAGTATCGCGAGCGCGACGGGAATGGGGATTAGGACGGTGGAGCGACGTTTGATGTTGGAATACGGTGATCAGGCTGAATTTAAAATACAAACAGAACCCGGTGCAGGGTTTAAGGTGAGCTTTAGTATTCCTACGCAAGCCAACTGATTGCAATAAACTTGGCTGCATCAATTGAAATGAGAATGATATGAAATCCACTTCTACTAAAACCGCCTTCATTGCCGAAGATGAACCACTTGCCAGAGAGAGTTTACGTGATGCGATAAGTCAACGTTCAGAGCTGCGTTTGATCGGCGAAGCAGCCGATGGTAAGAGCGCTTTAGAACAGATCAACTTGTTGCTGCCAGAAGTCGTGTTTATGGATATACAAATGCCAGAAATGACCGGGCTAGAAGTATTGGAGCGACTAAACTACAATCCTCATATTATTTTTACGACTGCCTATGACCAATATGCGGTCGCTGCATTTGAATTGAATGCAGTCGATTATCTACTAAAACCGTTTAGCCTAGAGCGATTTGATGCAGCGGTCGATCGTTTGCAAACAGAAGAAGCTAGCGCGCCGCATAACAGTATGATTGATGCACTGCAGGCGGTGGCAGAATCCAACAAAGCGCCCTTGCAACGCATCTTAGTCAAAGATAGGGGTCAAATTTTTCCCGTTAATGTGAACGAAATTGCCTATCTCAAATCGGACGTAAAATATACCGGTATTTATGTAGGCGATAAAACGTATTTGGTTCGATTAGGGCTATCGGAACTAGCAGATCGCTTAGATCCACAACGCTTTGTGCGTATACATCGATCGGTCATGGTGAATTTGGATTTCGTTGAATCGATGAAAGCGGATGATCAATCGCAGTTGGTTTTGCACATGCGTGATGGCAGTGTATTATTAGCCAATCGCGATGCATCCAAAATGCTTCGGGATATGTCAATTTGAGATCGCTTTGGGAAAGCGAGATTCGACAGATATTCAGGCGCCTCGAGTATCTATCCTAGTGTTCAACAATGGACGAGCGCCGCGCCGTTTGCATGAGAAAGCAAGCTGAAAATCTTGACCGCAAGCGTCACCGCGGGAGCGAGAAAAACCAAAGGCATAGATGTCACATGCAAGGTAGGTGTTAATCGCGCTCTCGACATAAAGTGCAGATATTTATATATTACCTAGACCATAAAATTACTACGTTTTGCAGGATTCACCGGAATATGACGGGTTTAAGGAATCTTGAAAGCTTGCACAACCAAACAACAAAGCTGAATTACTTCCTGCAAACTTCATATTTTTTGGTGCACCATAAAGTAAGGTCTACGCATCCCGTCCTTTGAGAGAATTACTTTTTACGGCCAGGAATATTATTGCGTATCCAAACCTGCATATCCTGCCAAATACGCGTCACCTCAACGTCCAATGGCATCTTTAATGCATGCGGCAGCTCTATGGTCAAAACAGGGATGTCTTGATGCATTCCACCGTAATTACCAAGTGACCCCGGATACACGCCTACTCGGTTATAAAGGAGACGTCCAAAGCGCCGCGGTGGCTTTGCAGGGCCATCAAGATCAAGCACACCAAAAGGCGCGTGGACTGAAACTATTACATGTGGTTTGTAGCTTTTGATCGTCTCGAAGATCCAACGACTTTCAGGCTCCGAGATCGGGGCATTCCCGGGAAAACGACGCGGATCGCTCTTGGTTTTCTTTTCCCAATAAGCTCGCGCTTCTTTGTCCCAATCGGGCGTAGGAAAATTACGATTCAAATCAACACCGTGCGCATTAACACGCTTCCTCGCCAGCAAACCATCGGGATTCACAATCGGAGCTACTTTCCATTGAAACTCCTGTGGGCGATTTTTTTGCAGCGTTTCCATCCACTTGAATACTACAGACGATGCCGTATGTTCATCGCCATGAATACCACCGATGAGCAAAATACGCACCGGTGACTTCCGCTTCGCTTCGCTACCAAAATCGCGCGTCATCAAAGCCAGACCATCGACCGACGACACACCGCTACTGACGAGCTTGGCACCCCGACAATCAGCAAGACTCACTTTAGGTAGGCGAGGCGTCACCCGCTTGCACCAGTCACTCAAAGCAGTGCTTGTAACACTTACTGTCGCTTCTGTATTCTCTGCTGGAATATTTGCAGACACAGGCGAGGCCAATGAAAAGAGCGATGCGCTCAGCAGCCACATCGCTCGTTTTCTTATGGATCTAATTTTCTTGTACACGAATATGCCGTACCAAATTAGTTTTGAATTCCCAATAATTACAGACCAGCCGCTGCACGCAGGATTTGCGCCTTGTCGGTACGTTCCCAAGTGAACTCAGGTTCCTCGCGACCGAAGTGCCCATAAGCCGCGGTTTTTTGATAAATCGGACGTAACAAATCCAACATTTGAATAATGCCACGGGGACGCAAATCAAAGTACTCGTTGACCAATGCTGCAATTTGATCATCTGGAATCACGCCCGTGCCTTCGGTGTAGACCGTCACATTCATAGGACGTGCCACGCCTATCGCGTAAGCCACTTGAATCTGGCATTGTTTTGCCAGGCCAGCTGCCACGATATTCTTCGCCACGTAACGCGCCGCATAAGCAGCGGAACGATCGACCTTAGTCGGATCTTTACCAGAGAATGCACCACCACCATGTGGACATGCACCGCCGTAAGTATCAACGATGATTTTGCGACCCGTTAAACCACAATCGCCTTGTGGACCACCCACGACAAAACGACCTGTCGGGTTGATCAGGAATTGGGTATTTTTCAACCATTCTGCTGGCAATACCGGACGGATAATTTCTTCAACGATCGCTTCGACAAAGGACGGCTTCATCTTATTGCCGTCACTTTGATCCGGGCTGTGCTGGGTTGATAATACGACCGTATCGATGCTATGCGGTTTACCATCAACATAACGCATCGTGACCTGGCCTTTGGCATCTGGGCGCAAGAAAGGCAAACGTCCATCTTTACGCAACTGTGCTTGACGCTCGACCAAGCGATGCGCATAGTAAATTGGTGCAGGCATGAGCTCTGGAGTCTCGTCACAAGCATAACCAAACATCAAACCTTGATCACCAGCGCCGATATTTAAATGATCGTCAGAGGCATGATCCACACCTTGCGCGATATCATTCGATTGCTTGTCATAAGCGACTAAAACAGCGCAGCCTTTGTAATCGATACCGTATTCGGTATTATCGTAGCCTATACGCTTGATCGTATCGCGCGCGACTTGAATGTAATCAACGTGTGCGTTCGTCGTGATTTCACCTGCCAATACGACTAAGCCAGTATTGACTAAAGTTTCAGCAGCTACGCGAGAACGTGGATCTTGTTCGAAAATGGCATCCAAAATCGCATCAGAGATCTGATCCGCAACTTTGTCTGGGTGTCCTTCAGAAACGGATTCTGAGGTGAAGAGAAAATCATTTGCCATCGCAGGCTCCTATAAAATGTGACGTTAAGTCGCAGTAAGACAGAGTTCCTGCGACGCTTTAGCGAAATTTATTACCCGCTTCGCAAGTTGTCTATTTAACTCGGCGGGGGCAATCCAAATTTGATTTCAATACCTTGGAATCATTTCATTCAGTTGCCAATATGTGCTATTTTACGCCTCTTATAGAATTCGTGTCGAATCGCCTTAGATCTTTGAGGTGTATCAATATGAAAATATCCACCATTCTTAGTATTTCACCATCATTCCCAGACTCATGCTAATTCGTCTGTTCCGCTTTTTAGCGGTTTTTCCTTTGCCCTTTTTGCACTTTATCGGTGTTGCCCTAGGCTATCTGGTCTATATGCTGTCACCTAAATATCGCAAGCGTATGCGTAGCAATATGGCATTAGCTGGCTATGAAAACGAAGTTGGCGTCGCGCTGCGAGAAGCGGGCAAAAATATTATGGAGTTACCCTTAATTTGGTTGGGCAAACCTGAACGCCTGGCTGCTAAAGTGACTTTGGAAAATTGGGAAATCGCCCAAGCTGCCATTGATGCAAAAAAAGGCGTGATCTTTTTGACGCCGCATTTAGGTTGTTTTGAATTATCAGGCAAGTCAATTGCCTTGCGTACCAAAATGACAGTCTTATATCGCCCACCACGCAAAGAAGCGCTCAAGCCTTTACTTGAAGATGCACGCGCCTCCAGCGGCATGTTATTAGCGCCTGCTAATCTCTCGGGAGTACGTGCCTTGGCAAAAGCTTTGAAAAAAGGCGAGGCGATAGGCTTATTGCCAGATCAGGTGCCGCAGGAAGGTGAAGGTGTATGGGCAGATTTTTTTGGACAAGCTGCTTACACCATGACTTTGTCGGCTAAATTGGCTAGCATGACTGGCGCACCTATCATTTTGACGTATGCCGAACGATTGCCTCTCGGACGCGGCTTCGTACAACGTTTTGTACCATTTGAAGAATCTTTGGATGGTGATTCGGCACAACAGGCGCGAGCGATAAATACGGCGATGGAAAAACTTATCGCGAAAGCACCCAGTCAATATTTCTGGAGCTATCATCGTTATAAAAAACCAGATGGTGTGGCGGGCCCTGACGATATTCAAGTACAGGAAAACGCATGAGATTTGTTTTAATTATTATGTGGCTGTTGCACTGGTTGCCGCTGCCCATCTTGGCACGTATTGGTGAAGGCTTAGGTAGCTTGTTGTTTTTAACGTTAAGACGTCGCCGCCATATTTGCCTGACCAATCTGCGCCTTTGTTTTCCAGACATGCCTGAAAGTGAACGGGTAAAGATCTCGCAGCGCCATTTTCAAGTTTATGTGCGTAGCGTATTGGAGCGTGGCATTTTGTGGTGGTCTTCGGAACAACGCCTTCGCAAACTGATACATGTCGACTACAGCATGCCCATGGCTGAGATGGTCAGTAGTCCAACGATCTTCATGTGTCCTCATTTTGTCAGCCTAGACGTGGCAGGCGTTGCCGTTATGCTGGAGTCTTCTTTGTGTTCTATCTACACGACACAGCGCAATAAGACCTTTGACAAAGCACTGCGTCAAGGACGTTCACGCTTCCGTGCGGTCAAACTATTCTCCCGTGCCGAAGGCGTCAAACCTATCATTCGCGCCATGCGTGACAATCTGCCGTTCTTCATGTTACCGGATATGGATTTTGGTCCTAAAGATGCAGAATTTGTTTCATTCTTTGGCGTCCCCGCCGCGACCTTAACTGCATTGCCTCGCATCGCCACAGCGACTCATGCAAAAGTGATTCCTGTGATTGCTAGCATACGCCCCGGATACGATGGCTGGGATGTTAAATTTGACCAGCCTTGGCGTAATTATCCGCACGACGACATCGTCAGCTCAACCCGTTACATGAACGCCTATATCGAAGCAGAAATTCTGAAAATGCCAGCCGAATATTTCTGGACCCATCGCCGGTTCAAGACACGACCAGAAGGCGAAGCCAACGTGTACAAAGATTCGAAGAACAACTTTCAGGATACACATCACTAAAATACCGTGTATCAATCGATAAAGTCCTTGGCGTAAATTCAAGTCACTTTATTTTGCAGTAACTATAAGGAATAGAAACTATGAAACTCGGCCATCGCGTTGCTCTGTTGTTCGCTTTAGTAGGTGCTGCATTATATGGTTACTATCAAATCAAAAACCCTGAGAAACTGGCCATTAGCGATAGCGCACGCCAAGGCGCGGGCGGCGCATTCGTCAAGCTCAGCGATGGCGTCACTCACTACGAAGAAGCCGGCCCCAAAGAGGGCCGCGTTGCGGTTTTAGTTCATGGTTTTTCCGTACCCTCTTACATATGGGACCCTACTTTTGCTGCCTTACGCGATGCGGGCTATCACGTGATCCGCTTAGATCTTTATGGTCGTGGCCTATCCGACAGACCCGATGCGCAATACGACGGCGCAATGTACTCAAGGCAAATCAATGAGCTGTTAGATCATCTACAAATCAAACAGCCCATCGACTTATTTGGACTTTCTTTTGGAGGCTACGTAGTCGCACATTTTGCGGCTAATTATCCTCAAAAAATTCGTAGTCTGGTTTTAGTTGATCCTAGTACCAAACGATCTGCGCAAAACCTGATCTTAGAAACACCTTTACTCGGTGCCTATCTATTTCAAGTCGTCGAATTGCCAGGCAAAGCAGAAGGTCAAAATTCGGATTTCCTGCATCCAGAGCAATTCCCCGGATGGGCAGATCGATATCGTCCACAGATGCAATACTACGGTTTCGGACGCGCTTTACGACGCTCCGCCCTGCGCTTATCAAACGCTGATTTTCCAGCAATGTACGCAGCCATTGATCAAGCGAAGATACCGGTGTTGCTGGTTTGGGGTAAACAAGATCCGACACTACCTGTCGCCAATGCAGATAATGTGAAAAGTGCGATCGCGAATCTTGAGTATGTAGAAGTTGACCAATCAGGTCATTTACCCCACATGGAGCAAACGGCGATTTTCAATTCGAAGATGTTTGCTTTTTTAGACAAGCATTCGATTACTGCGACTGCCGCAGGTAAAGCTCAGCCATAGCATTCAAAAAAAAGCAGTGACCTATAATCGAGGGCACTGCTTTCTTTAGATACGCACGATGTAAATATCAGTGCGCGGGCAACAATTCAACCTCCCCATCAAGCAAAGTATTCGCTGGCAATACGTCCATCGATTTTAGCTTTTCATAGATAGGCGTGAAATCTGGGGCAGTACCATCAAACAATTGCTGATAACTATCGATCACAAAATAAGTCTCTTGATACGAATCGATCTTATATAAGGTACGCAAACAACGCTCTATGTCTAGACGAATGTGGCGTGAGGTTGTTCCAGGTGTCAGGCAGAATTCTACTTCTCCACCAGAAGACAAAATACCAGCGCCATAAATTCGAACGCCCGCTGGCGTATTAATCAAACCAAACTCCACGGTGTACCAATACAAACGCGCCAATTCGTCCAGCCCGCCGAGTCGCATCGCTTTTAAACCGCCTTGACCATAACGTTGCATATAGTCAGCGAAGACCGGATTAAACAACAGAGGGACGTGACCAAAGAAATCGTGAAATACATCAGGTTCGACGATGTAATTAAATTCTTCTGGTTTGCGCAGCCAAACGGTCACTGGGAAACGGCGATTCGCCAAATGATCAAAAAAGGTTAATTCAGGAATCAAACCTGGCACCGCGACTATCGTCCACCCCGTAGCCGCGAACAATGCCTTAGAGGTTTTTTCAAACACGGGAATACCCGCACTAATGTCCATTTTAGCCAGTGCTTCTATGAACTCATCACAGGCACGTCCCGGCAATAAGGCTGCCTGACGTTGATACAGCTTGCGCCAAAGTTCATGCTCTTCTTCGGTATAAGCTGACCAGTCTTGTTGTACGACATAATGCGCATCCATATGCTCGTAGTCGCCACGCAAAGCTGCGCCGTTTGATTTCTCCGCGACAGTGGCAAGAAAGTCTTCATTTGAAACTGAGGTTTCCATTTTTATCTCCAAAAAAAAGCCAACATGGATGTCAGCTTTTTTTAATCTACGAATAATACTTAGCGCGCCTTAAGCTGCGGCCTTAAGCTGCGGCCTTAAGCTGCGGTCTTAAGCTGTGCCATTACGCTGTAGCTTTAGTATCATCTTTCAATACGCCACGACGTATTTGATCCAGTTCAATCGATTCGAACAACGCGCGGAAATTGCCTTCGCCAAAACCTTGGTCACCTTTGCGTTGAATTACTTCAAAGAAGATAGGACCGATTACTGTGGTCGTGAAAATTTGCAATAACAACTCACGTGAAGTTTCTGTGCTCTTACCGTCCATCAAGATACGCAATTTGCGCAACTCTTCGACGTTCTCACCGTGTCCTGGCAAACGACGGTCAACCAGATCATAGTAAGTATCTATCGTGTCTTGGAACGTGACGCCAGACGCCTTCATATCCGCGACTGTTTTGTACACGTTATCAGTACCCATAGCGATATGTTGTACGCCTTCGCCATGGTACAAATCGAGGTACTCAGAGATTTGAGACTTATCGTCTGAAGATTCATTGATAGGAATACGGATTTTGCCGCAAGGTGATGTCATGGCTTTTGACTTCAAACCAGTCAATTTGCCAGCGATATCGAAGTAACGAATTTCGCGGAAATTAAAATAAGTTTCGTAGAAATCAGACCACTCTGCCATACGGCCACGATGCACGTTATGTGTCAGATGATCGATGTAAGTAAGACCATTGCCTTTGTGATGCGGGTCGGCACCTGGAATCGCCACAAAGTCAGCGTCATAAATACTGATATTACCGATAGCACCTTCTGCAGCACCATCTTTACCCTGCCAACGATCCACAAAATAAATCAAAGAATCGCCGATACCTTTGATCGCAGGAATATTCAATTCCATAGGGCCAGTTTGATTATCAAAACCCCAAGCACCTAACTCCAATGCACGCTTATAAGCAAAATTAGCATCTTTAACGCGAATGGCAAATGCGCAGACAGAAGGACCATGCTTACGTGCGAAACGCTGTGCAAAAGAGTCTGGTTCAGCATTGATGAGGAAGTTCACATCGCCTTGGCGATACAGAGTGACATTCTTGGTACGGTGTTTCGCAATGGCCGCAAAACCCATTTCTAAAAACAATTTTTCCAGTTCTTTTGGATCAGGTGCGGCATATTCGATAAATTCGAAACCGTCTGTCCCCATAGGGTTTTCCCAAGTTTGTAAATCCATTTTCATCTCCGAGGTTAAAAGTTATTTTTGTGGCGCGCAATGCCAGCCCGTGATTCTCGATTCATTGACCTATAACACTCAATAAAACGGTTTTCCTGCGCCAAATCAATTGATCAGTATAAAGCTTAGATTACGCCATAAAATTCCAAAATACTGCACACATTCAACCATTTGAGCAATAATATTGCCGTCAATATCAAATATAGAGCATAAAATGACGAAAATTGAATTAGATAAAATTGACCGTAAGATTCTGGCGATTTTGCAGGTCGATGGCAGACTGACCAATCAAGAGGTGGCAGAAAGGGTCAATCTATCGCCCTCGCCTTGCTTACGTCGTATCAAAAGATTAGAAGATGCCGGTGTAATCCGCAAGTATGTTGCGCTGATTGAAGCAGAAAAAATTGGTTTGGGCTTACTGGCCTATATTAATGTACGCCTAGACAAGCATACTGATACGCCGTCTAAAGGCAGCACGCGCTCACCACGCATCGACTTTGCAGCCTCAGTAGAACAATGGCCAGAAGTCGTCGCCTGCTATGCCATGACAGGAGAAATGGACTATTTACTACGGGTGCGGGTTGAGGATATGAATCACTTCTCGCGCTTCATGATGGACACACTCTTAAAACATTCGGCAGTCTTAGATGTAAAGTCCAGCTTTGCCTTGCAAGAGATAAAAGATACGACGGCATTACCGGTGGGCGGCAGCTGAGTAAATGGAAAGGATGAGGGAAATGTACTTGCACTTCCCCCATCAAATTCTCGCTGCAAAGAAGACCAGCAGGCACGCCCTGGCTATTTGATCAACGGCACTTGCACTTGTTGTACTGCACTGCGACGACCATCCGGCAAAACAGTCAAGACCTTCACCACAACGGGCTGAACGGAACTGAGTTTAAAATTGACTGGTTTCTTGTAAGCCAATGCATTCGTATCGGGTGTACTGCCATCAAAACTGACATACAGTTTGCTTCCAGCGACTGGTGACTTTAAATTCAAAATCGCTACATCGTCTTTCAATACAATCTGATCCAAGCCTAGTGGCCGAGGAATGCGGTAGGCGATTTTCTGCGCGCTTAAGCGCTGATAATGGGGCGCGATTCTTTGTTCGAAATGAGTAAATTGACGTTGTTCCTGGGCAGACCAAGCAACTTCCGCCATTGCAAGAATGCGTGGGAACACCATATATTCGATCTTTTCAGGAGTACGCAGATACTCGGTCCAGACATTTGCTTGCACGCCTCGAATCCGACTTTGTTGCGCCGCCGTCAAAGTCTGCGGCACCGGGTTATAGGAATACACCTTTTCCAAACTGATCTCGCCACCGAGTTGCCACATCTCTTGCTCTTTTGGGCCTTGTCCGGCATCGAAATAACACCAGGACGTCGGGCTCATAATCACATCGTGACCTTCTTTTGCAGCAGCAATCCCACCCTCTTCACCTCGCCATGACATCACGGTCGCATTAGGGGCTAAGCCACCTTCCAAAATTTCATCCCATCCGATTAGGCGCTTGCCTTTACCGTTGATGAATTTCTCTACACGGCGGATGAAATAGCTTTGCAATTCTTCTTCATTTTTCAAGCCTTCACGTCGCATCACTTCTTGAGCGAGTGGACTCGCTTTCCAGCGCGTTTTAGGCGCTTCATCGCCACCTATATGAATGTATTCAGAGGGAAAAAGATCGATCACCTCAGTCAGTACATTTTCCAGAAAAGCAAATGTTTGTTCGCTGGGGCAATAAATATCTTCGAAAATCCCCCAGTTAGTACCCACCTCAAATGGTCCAGAGGTACATGCCAACTCTGGATAGGCAGCTAAGGCCGCCAATGAATGTCCGGGCAATTCAATTTCTGGAACCACGCTAATATGTTTAGTCTTTGCATAGGCAACGACGTCCCTGATCTGGTCTTGGGTATAAAAACCACCATAGGGTTCGCCGTCGCCTATATAAGGTTGGTAGTTTCTATCCTTCGTTGTCTGCTTACGAAATCCACCTATCTCAGTCAATTTAGGATAGCGATTTATCTCTATCCGCCAACCTTGATCTTCGGTCAAATGCCAATGAAACGTATTGAGCTTGTAAACCGCCATCTGGTCTAATAATTTCTTGATAAACTCAACGCTAAACATATGTCGCCCGACATCCAGATGCATGCCGCGCCAAACAAAGCGAGGCTGATCCTGTATTTGTGTCAGAGGCAATTGAATATGTGCCTGGCGTTGCACAGGCAATAGCTGCAACAAACTTTGCAAGGCATAAAACTGTCCATGCTGACTCCCAACTAATTCAACACCATGTTGCTGAATATTGAGTTGATAAGACTCGTCATTAACTTGGGTAGCCTTGGGTACCCGAAATACGATGGCATTGCGTATCTTCTTGGCTGGCGAGCCATGGTGCAAGGTGAGTTGCCATTGTTGAGTTGAATTTAATGCTTCAATCAATAAGTTTGCATTGTTTCGCGAAGCCTCATCCGCGGCATAAACCTGCACTTGCGAATTCATTTTGAAAAAGCCGTGCTGACTGACTATTTTTTGGGGAAGAGGGATAATCGGCAAAGAGACTGTTTTTATTTCAGCCAGAGCTGGGGAACTAAGCAAAAAAACAAATGACACCAAGGCACAGCGCAACATAAATATCTCCCCCAATAAGTCAGCAGAAAAAGCTTCAAACCACATTTACCCTTATAACGAAATGCTATCTTTGTTTCAATTTTTTTACACAAAACTAATGAAGTTTAGTGAATTTAGTAAACAGAGCATTAACAATGAGATTGAAATACAGGAAGCAAAAAAACCGCCTTTTTTTACTTAAATTAGTTAAACCAACACTTTCAGTGCGAGCGATTCGTAGTAAGGCGAGTTCAGATTTCATTACCTTTTTGGCTAAATACACGTTAAAATCTTATTGGGTGCACACCTATGATGGTGTAGCAGGTTTCAGCGTAGGTCGGGCCGCCTCGCGATTTTTTTAGTTGAGACTATGACCCATTCCTCACTCGAGTTGATTGCCGCCATTCTATTCGCGATCGCTTTAATTCACACTTTCACCACCAAACAATTCGAGCGCTTGGCGCATCGTTACCCAAAACATGCGGGACTTTTCCATCTATTGGGGGAAGTCGAAGTCGTCTTCGGCTTCTGGGCCATCGTGTTAATTTTCTGTATCGCTACGATCAATGGTGGCAGTACAGCACTGAAATATGCCGAATCACGTCAATACACCGAGCCCTTATTCGTCTTCGTGGTCATGGTAATTGCTGCTTCTCGTCCGATACTTCAATTGGTAATGAGTACAGTCGAGTCTATTGCACTCCTCACGCCGTTTCCGACAGCCCTGGTCAATGCCTGGCTGGGCTTAGCGGCAGTGCCACTGCTAGGCTCACTCATTACAGAGCCGGCCGCAATGACCATCGCTGCATTGATTTTGGCACCCCAAGTATTCAGATCCGACATCCCTGAGCGAGCGAAATACTTATCGCTAGGCGTGTTGTTCGTGAATGTTTCGATTGGCGGAACTCTAACATCCTTCGCGGCGCCTCCCGTTTTAATGGTCGCCGCGACTTGGCAGTGGGACTCGGCATTCATGTTTGCCACCTTTGGCTGGAAAGCAGCAATCGCGGTCCTTATCAATGCCAGTATTGCAGTCCTGGTACTTAAAAAGTACTTGCCTTCGACCACTGAGCTATCAGTGCCGACTGATTCAGTTGAATTGGCTGAAACTAAAGAAAGAAAAAGCGTCCCGATCAGCTTGAGCCTCGTACACATTGCTTTCTTGGCGGGTGTGGTCACTCTTGCCCATCATCCGGTTGCTTTCCTTGGTTTGTTTCTGATGTTTTTGGGTGTAGCACAGGCCTATGACCGCCACCAAAATCCCCTCATCATTAAAGAAGCACTTTTGGTTGCTTTTTTCCTTGCAGGCTTAGTTGTTCTGGGCGGTATGCAACAATGGTGGCTGCAGCCCCTAGTATCTAGCATGTCACCCAAAGCACTCTATTTTGGCGCCACTGCATTAACCGCAGTAACGGATAATGCTGCCTTAACTTATCTCGGTTCTTTAATAGCTGGCATCTCTGAGGAAGCCAAATACAGCCTAGTCGCTGGTGCTGTTACGGGTGGCGGCCTAACCATGATAGCAAACGCCCCCAACCCCGCAGGTGTTGCCTTACTTAAGCGTGGTTTTGCAGATGAATCTATTGGTGCTGGTGGTCTATTTTTGGGTGCGCTTATCCCAACGCTAATCACTATTTGCGCATTCACTTGTCTCTGATATTCAACAGCGTTTTATAGTTCGTCAAACTAGTTAGACGCAGAATAAAAAAAGCGTCGGTGAATTTCCGACGCTTTTTACCAACTTGAATAATTTATCCGCTGCTACACTCAAACAAGATTGAGAACCGCCAGATCAAGAAGATTAATTCTTTGGTTCACGTTTCAACAACTCTTCGATAGTTACGCCAACTTCAGCTTCACCACCAAATGCGGTACCGGTCTTCTTGATTTTATAGTTCACCATGGTGTGGCGATAATCCTTCATCGACAATGGAATGTATTTGACCTGTTTAGCAATCGCATCCGCATGATTCAGGTAGTAGTCAACAAATGCGCGAACCTCAGGACGCTCATCGGCTTTCACGTTGACATAAATAAACAGAGGACGCGCTAAAGGTTTATAACTGGCATCGATTACCGTTTTAACTGAAGGAAGCACTGCTGTTTTACCATCTTTTTGCACGATAGCTGCGGCTTTGAGTTTCTTACTATTTTCTGAATAGTATGCAAAACCCAAATAACCCAAAGCATTCACATCACGTGACACTGCCTGTACGATGACATTGTCGTCTTCAGATGTCGTGAAATCAGTACGACTGAGTTTTGCTTTGCCATTAATTGCCTCGGTAAAGTAATCAAACGTACCTGAATCTGCGCCTGGTCCTATCAATTTGATCGGCGCTTTTGGCCAAGCTGGATTGACTTGATCCCAGGTTGTAATTACACCTTGCGCTGCTGGTTCCCAGATTTTTTTCAATTCTTCCAAAGTGATTTTACTGAGAAATTTGTTCTTAGGATTAATCACGACGGTAATCGCGTCAAACGCAACCGGCAGCTCCATGTAATACACACCGTTCTTAGCACATTCGACCATTTCTTTTTTCAGAATCGGACGCGATGCATCTGAGATGTCGGTTTCGCCTTTGCAGAATTTCTTAAAGCCACCGCCAGTGCCGGCAATACCGATCGTAAATTTTACAGCACTATTTTTTTCATGGAAGCTCTCCGACATCGCCTCGGTTATTGGAAATACTGTGCTGGAACCGTCAATCTTGATCGTACTCGGTGCAGCTGCAGCTTGCACTGGGGTTGGTGTTTGAGCTCGTGTGAAGGCTGGATACAGGCTGATAAAACCGGCCAGCATCAACATACTTAATGTAGCAATTCGTTTTTTTTGCGTTAATGATTTCATGTTCATTCCCAATGTTTCAATTCATTTGTGATTCATACCTTAGTGTCGTAAGTTACGACTCGTCAGATCAACGTTCTGCGATCACACTAGGGTCAGGCGCTAAGCCATAGCCTAGACGTACGATCTCCACCATCATCTGTGCGATGCGATCGCTGGTAGAAGAAATATTGCGTAAGTCTTCCGCCCGAAAATTTGGCGAACTCAAAGCTTTGTCATAGAATATCCATTGCTGTTGTGCCAAATTCAATCGTTCTTTTAAGGCTTTGTCCGAACCCGTTTCATCCGCCAACAAACTCATACCATTCAGAAACTCAATGCGCGACTGCGCCAAATCGACTTGCAAACCTTGCTTTGCTTGCATATTTTTATCCATAGAGCGCAACAAGACAATTTTTGCCATACGCTGCGCCAAAGATGCCTGACGTAATGCCAGACCGGTGATGCGAGAAGTTGTATCGTTAGTTTCTGATTCAATCGCAAACGACAGGAAGTTCATCTTGATTAAAAGATCTTCGTTCACGTCATACATACCAGCCGCCGTTTTAGCATTAAGTCGCGGCAGTGATTCGACCTGGTCATTCAATGCGATATTCACACGGTTAAAAGCTTTACCGGTTTTTTCACTTTTCATTTGCTTGGAAAGATCTTTGCGCAAACGCGCGATGTTTTCCAGAGAGCGCGTACGTTCCACTTCAGTATGTCCATTCAAGATACCGAGCGCCATTTGCAAACTGAGTTTATAACTACGCTCAGATTCCAATCGAAACATACCTGCAGTCAACAATGTAGGCTGTGTGACCGTCGCACCAGGTGCTTGCACTGGACGGTAATCCGCGCTGGCGGCCGTTCCACATAGGAACAAAGAAGCAATCAGGAGTTTCAAGGATTTTTGTGCCATCATTTTCTCTATCATCTGTAGGTTCATTCGATTTTATTTAGGGTAAAAAAATCGTTTCGTGTTTATTTTTTTATGAACGAATTGTAGATACAGGATGTGACGAGATTATTACAATTTTGCGTTAAATGAAGTTCCAGGCGCTGGCTTTACGCCATCAAGCCTACCTTGCCGGAATTCGATATGTGCGGAGGTTATATCTATAAAAATTTTATATAGCTATATCTACGTTTCGTCGGAGGATAACGAGTTAGCAAGCTCACGAATTGCATCAATACGTGCAAGACGAATCGCCTCTGCAATTTTTTGCGCAGGCAGCTTTGCATCTGACGATTCTGCGGTTGTTTTTATCAGCACTTGTTGTGCGATAGCACCTGCGTCAACAGCCTGTGCTGCCGTTAATACACGTGTTAGAAAAACGCGTTGCGGAAATTGAATGTTGTCTAAACCTGCGCGCCCAAAACAATCGCATTCTGCCGCCTGCAACATGTCTAAAAAGCGTTGCGGCTTGCGAAAGGCATCATTGCGTTCCAGCATATCTTGCAAAGTAGCCGGGCGCATCTCCTGGGAGCGCCCTACGTTACCGTGATCGCGCGCCGTCATGATGGCGAGATCACGGCATTCCGTCGGGACTTTCAGTCGTGCACAGAGTGCCTTGACTAATTCTATCCCGCGTTCCTCATGACCATGATGGCGCGGCCATTGTTCAGGATCGCTGGTGCCTTTGCCTAAATCGTGCATGAGCGCGGCAAAACGAATCGGCAAAGTACAGGCTTGCTGTGCTGCGTAATCGACCACCAACATGATGTGCATTCCCGTATCAATTTCGGGGTGATGCTTAGGCGGTTGTGGCACACCCCATAAGGCCGCCAGCTCAGGCATTAAACGATGTAGCGCGCCGCATTCCCGCAAAACTTCAAACATACGTGAAGGCTTGGCTTCCATCAAACCACGTGAAATTTCTTGCCACACGCGTTCTGGCACTAGAGCATCAACCTCACCTGCGGCCACCATTTTTTTCATCAGATCCATGGTCTCAGGTGCGACCGAGAAGGCATGTGGTGCTTGCGAAAAACGTGCCGCAAATCTGGCGAGTCTCAAAATACGCACAGGATCCTCTTCGAAGGCGGCGGACACATGGCGGAAAACTCTCGCTTGTAAATCCGCTTGCCCATGAAACGGATCAATCAAAACACCATGTTCGTCGCGTGCGATCGCATTGATCGTCAAATCGCGGCGCACTAAATCCTGCTCCAAAGTAACGCTGGCATCGGTATGAAACACAAAACCCTTGTACCCAGCGGCAGTCTTGCGTTCGGTACGAGCCAACGCATATTCTTCGTGCGTTTTGGGATGCAAAAAAACTGGGAAATCTTTGCCTACCGGGGTGTAACCTAATTCCAGCATGTGCTGTGGCGTAGCTCCGACCACGACGTAATCTCGGTCTTGCACTGGCAAACCCAAGAGCGCATCACGCACCGCACCACCGACTACATAGGTCTTCATAATCAAGCTACTTAAGGAAAATCATACTTCGGCAAATCATCTTTTTCATCTATAGCACCGTGCACCCATTGTGCTACCGCAGGGTGACTTTCTATGCGCTCACAATAAGCTTGCAATGCGGGCGCTAGCGCAACTCCATAGGTTTTAAAACGCATCACTACAGGCGCAAAGAAGGCATCAGCAATAGAAAAATCACCAAACAAGAAACGATGGGCGCCATACGTAGATAAGCAATCTTCCCAAATCTCACTGATACGACCGATATCTGCCTGAGAACCGGCTGTGCGACCCTTGCCTGGAAAATGAGCCCGAATATTCATAGGCATCGCGCTACGCAAGGCGCCAAATCCCGAGTGCATTTCAGCACACACACTACGCGCTGTAGCACGTGCTGCAACGCTCTCCGGCCACAGATTAAGTAATGGATATTGTTCCGCCAGGTACTCACAAATCGCCAACGAATCCCAGATCACCAGATCATCCCCGAGCAAAACAGGTACACGTCCCGACAATGAATATTCAGAAATTTTCTGAGTTGTATCTGGGCGGTCTAACAGTATCTTAATTTCCTCAAAAGGAATACCGAAGGTCTTTAGCACTAACCAAGGGCGCATCGACCAGGAAGAATAGTTTTTATTTCCTATGACTAAGCGATAGTTACTTCTTCTAAGTAAACCATGTAAAGGCGCGAGATTGGTCTCTAAATCGGTATTTTCCATGTTCATCTCCTACTGATATTCGGGGTCGTCTGCGGTCATGCCTTTTGGTACCACCACGCCTAAACGTGCCTTCAGGGACTGTGGCTTTTTCTCTAGCAAAGCGGCGTAATACGTGGCGTTTGAAAGCACATTCTTCACATAGTCGCGCGTTTCTGAGAATGGAATAGTTTCAGCAAAAATCGCCCCTTCTACCGGACGCGATAAAGTCGCACGCCAAGCTCGCGGCCGCCCGGGTCCCGCATTGTAAGCAGCGGAAGCCAAGGCTTGCGAACCACCTAAATCGGTCAATACCATATTCAAATAATTTGTACCGAGCGCAATATTGGTTTCCACATCATTGACTTGACGCGGCACATAATTCGACAAACCAATTTTCTTGGCAACCCATTTTGCCGTATTCGGCATCACTTGCATTAAACCTGTCGCACCGACATGTGACTTAGCCGCTGTGGCGAAACGCGATTCTTGGCGTATCAAACCATATACCCAAGCCATGTCGACACCAACTGACTGCGTTGCCTTGTACATGGTGTCATTAAATGGTGTTGGAAAGCGTTGATTAAAGTCCAGCTCCCCCTTGGTTCTGTCGGAGGTATTCACCATACGATCGAGTAAATCATTTTGTCGCGCTAACTCCGCTGCGACGATGAGTTCACGTTCATTCATACCACGCAAAGCCCAATTCCATTCACGGGTTCCCTCAAAACGCAAATTCATCGCATAGAATTTTAAAGCTCTTTGCAAATTCGGATTTTGTGCGATTGGTGCCAGTTCCTCTGCGGTTACCGCTTTAGCTAAAGCGGGTGCACCAATTTTCTGGCCACGCTCTTCTAAAGCCAATTGCCCATAGAAATGCATTTGATCAGAGATTCCAGCGAAGATTGCCTGAGCCTCTTCCTTCTTACCTTCTTGTTGCACAGCACGACCATTCCAATATACCCAGGCTGGCATGGTCTTGAGGCTGGCTGGCATCGCCGCAATCGCCGACTTCACCAACTTCCAATCGCCCTCGCGCAAAGCCATTCTTACCCGCCATTGATAGCCTTCCAGACTTAAGATAGCACCGTCCGCGCGCTTCCAATAATTCAAGGCTTCGGATTGTAATTTCTGTGAAGCAGGCAAGGCAATATTCGCCCACCCCTGTGATTTTTCATTGGCGCTCAGTTTCCCTGCATAACGTTGCAATGCGGCAGTCGCTTTTTCTGGATCGTCTTTGGCAGCACGGCCTAATGCCAGCAAGAATAGTTCACGACTCAGTCGGTCTCCCGCAGGTTCTTTTTTTAGAAGATTAGCAGGCTTATCCATCGCTTCGATCAAACGTTTCTCAGGAATATCCAACATTTTCCCTAAACGTTTTGCCAGAGGCATGGCGGAAGATTCGGCGGCAATACGCATTTGCGCCCACAGATCTGCATCCGTGAACTGTCCTTGTTCATACAAGCTATTAATCAAAGAATAGCAACCATCACCATACTGCTTAGGTGAAGTAATCAGAGTACGTGCCTCGGTGGCAACGCGTTGTTGCTTCTCGACCTTGGACAATAAGGCATAACATTTGACCTGATGATCATCATTCACGACGTAAGAAGGCAGTAATTGATCGAAATTTGCCCAGTCACGCCGAAACCCCAACACCAGCAACCAGTCATTGCGCAAACGATCGGCGATTGCGCTACCTTCATATTTTTTCAAAAAACTATAGACTTCGGCGGCAGAAGCAGAACGTATGCGCGTACGCAGGACATAGTAGTCGACATAGGACGGTATGCTGTAGCTCGCTAATTGTGAGGCATGCATTTGCGCCGCTTTAGCGTCGTCATGCATAGCTGCATCACGTAAAGCCATAAAGCGGTCATCATCATTGACCGCCGCACTCGCTGTTACAGGCGCCGGTGCCAACTTGGCAGGAGCTGCAATGGCGATTTCTGGCAAAATCGCTAGTATCAACAGACCAGAAAGCAGTAAACTCACGGGCATGATTGGTCGCGACACACTTGGTAGTTTTCGTTCTAACATTTTCAAACAGATCCCTTTAAAACCTGTTAACAGTATGACACAGCCACTCCCTAGCGTAAAAGAAGAAATGCAGTCTGCAAGCGATGAATCGATCATTCCTTCGTTGTCGACACTGAGCTTACGCCAAGAATTACGTAAACGCCTAATTCAAGAACGTAAAGATACTACCTCAGCGCTGCGTCAAGCTTGGGATATACGTATTCAACAAAAATTGCTAAACGTTCCGCAAATTATGCAGGCCGACATCATAGGCGTGTATTCTCCGATTCGCTGTGAGCCCAACTTGCTTGCTTTTTATCAAGACTTGCATCAAGCGGGCAAGCAGCTCGCTTTGCCACTGGTACTGGCAAAAGACCAAGCCTTGGCTTTCGTCCCCTGGATTCCTGGCGACAATATGGAGAAGGACGAATTCGGCGTATTGATTCCAACAAGTCGTGACATCGTCATTCAACCAAACACACTCTTGATTCCCTGTGTAGGTTACAATGCGGGCCGATTCAGATTGGGATATGGCGGTGGATTTTATGACCGTACGCTGGCAGAGCTGCCACATGCTTATAGCGTGGGTATAGCTTACCAGTTGGCCTATTGTGATTTTGCGCCTGAAAAATTTGATTTAGCAATGTCAATTGTCGTCACAGATTAAAGCGCCACTCCCTCTTAAGTGACGATCAAGCTGCTCGAACTTACCAGGCGCTAAGTATGAGTGCTGAAAATCATGGTTTCCCATCTTCAAATCAATCGATAAAAAATTAATATGAATTTATCGATCATCAAACAAATTGATTTAGCTCAAAACCAATGTTGCAGTGCGCAACTACACTGTCTTCATCGGATTTGAGAATTTTGCGTCTAATCGCATCTCTATCGTTATTAATTAGCTTATTTATTCAACTTACTTAATCATATTTACAACCAAGGAAATGAAAATGAAAAAAATCGTTCTCGCTCTCTCTTTAGCCGCAATGGGCGTTGTTAGTTCACAAGCTATGGCACAAGAAAGCCCATGGCTGGTACGTGGTCGCCTGGTCAATATCAGCCCAGCCAATGATTCAGATCGTTTGGGCGGTGTTGGTGCAACAGATCGTATAACGGTCAGCAAAAAAACCATCCCTGAATTCGATGTAACGTATTTCTTTACACCAAATATCGCTGCTGAATTGATTTTGACTTACCCACAAAAACATGACGTTTATTTGGATGGTAACAACATCGGTACATTCAAACATTTGCCACCAACTTTGTCAGCACAGTACCACTTCGCACCAACTGCAAGTATCAATCCTTACATTGGCGCTGGCGTGAATTACACCAATATCTCACAAGTCAAATTATTGGCGGGTAAGGGCGGGTTGGAAAATGATAGCTTCGGTTTGTCTTTGCAAGCTGGTGTTGATTTCAAAATCGACAAAAATTGGTCCTTCAATATCGACGTAAAAAAAGTACAGATCCGCAGTGATGTTAAGGTTGACGGCGCTAAAGTAAGTGCGGTGAAAGTTGATCCAGTGTTGATCGGCTTAGGTCTCGGCTATCGCTTCTAATCTCAGGAAAATCTGATCAGACCTTTGCCAAATCGGTCTGATCTTTGGCGCAACATGAGTAATCATGTTGCGTTTTTTTGTTTCTATTTGCTGCCAGCGAAAGTAGTGCGCCCAAACAAGATTAGTTTACATTTTCTTTTTTAGACGCTTCTTTAGCGGCTTTTGCACTTTCTTATCGTCCGAATTTTTAAGTGTATTGCCAACCTCCAGGACGTCAGACGTCGGCTTTACGACAGCTTTTTTATTGGATGATGGTTTATCCGATTTTCGCGTCGATTTCTTTTTTGGGGCTTGCTCAATTGACGTGGTTGGCTCAGTTAGAGTCACTACCATCGGTTCGACATGTACTTCGATTGATCGAGATTGCAGCGCTTCCGGAAGGACTTCAAGCTTATTCAAGTTTGTTGCATTATCAGTTTGTTCTGCTTGGCTCAGTGATTTACCCGTTGATTCACTAGGTGGCAAGCTTGCCAAAGCCTGATCTAATAACTCTATCCAATGCTTTACAGGAATCGCCGTCGCGGCCTGCAGATGCTGCTGGCATGCCATATTGGCCGAAACGATCAACTCTGGACGAGTTGCCTCCATTGCGGCGACCTTATTCTGACGTAATTTCTGTGCCAGATCTGGCTGCAAAATCGAATAAGTTCCCGCCGAACCACAACACAAATGACTATCTGCACACAATTGCACATCGACGCCAAGATGACGCAACAGATTTTCCACTTTGCCTCTGATCTTTTGCCCGTGCTGCAGCGTACATGGAGGATGCCAGCTTACTCGTTGTTGAATATCTCCACCGATTTTAGCAATCAACTCACTTTCAAAATTAGGTAAAAACTCACTCAAGTCACAAGTCAACTTACTAATCAATTGCGCCTTGTCTGCATAGTCTGGATCATGCTTTAGCAGTTGCCCATAGTCCTTCACCATCACGCCACAGCCCGAAGCAGTCATGACGATGGCTTCAACGCCGGATTGGCTATCGGGTTTTAATAGCGGCCACCATGCATCAATATTACGTTTTGCTGCACTAATAGCACCGCTAGCATCATTCAAATGCAAACGCACCGCGCCACAACAAGCAGCCTGCGGTGCCAACATGGCTTGGATATGCAAGTGATCGAGTACTCGCGCCGTTGCTGCATTGATCTGTGGCGCCAGGCTTGGCTGTACACAGCCGTCGAGCAACAGAACTTTTCTGACATGTGTGGTTTGCGGCCAGCCGTTATCCTTAGTTGACTCATTAGTTGGCACCGGTATTTTTTCACGTAAATTCGACGGCAATAAACCACCTACTGCACGCCCTAGTTTTAAGGCTTGTCGAAATAAACGTGGGTTACTCAGTCCATTTTTTAAAGTACTACGAATTATTTTTTGTGACCAAGAACGCCCTACTTTCTGCTCAACAAGCTCACGTCCTATCTCAAGTAATCGCCCATACTGCACGCCCGAAGGGCATGTCGTTTCACAACTAAGACAGGTCAGACAACGATCGAGATGTGTCTGAGTCTTAGAAGTCGGTGTCTTGCCTTCCAAAACTTGTTTAATCAGATAAATACGACCACGAGGCCCATCTAGTTCATCCCCCAGCAATTGATAGGTAGGGCAAGTCGCGTTGCACATGCCGCAATGCACGCAGGTACGCAGAATCTCTTCCGCCTCCTGTCCTTGCTCCGTCGCTTTCATCGTATCAAGTAATTGTGTTTGCATAAGCTTTCAGTCGAACAAACGTCCACGATTAAAAATCGCCGCAGGATCAAACGCCGCTTTTAACTGGCGATGTATTTTCAAGAGCGGCGGAGCTAGTTCGGTGAATGCCGGCGAGTCAACTGCGCCATAACGAAACCGAGTTACATGCCCCCCCATTGCTTGTATCGTGGTGCGCAGTGCCGCTTCAGATTCATTCGTCCATAACCAACGTTGCGCACCGCCCCACTCGATTAAAGATTTACTACGCAGCTTTAAAGTCGGTGCAGTAGAAGGAAGCGACACTCGCCACAATGCATAATCTTCTTCTGGTGTAAAAAAATGATGACTCTGTTCGCGCAGGCTTTCCCAATAATCATTAGCGCTATCGATTTCCTGCCCGCCCAATCTCTGTTTTGCGGCAAGCAGCGCAGGCACTGAACCTGAAAGACGCAACATCAACCGGCCTGCATAATAGCTACTGGCAGAAATCGGCAAAGCTTGCCCCGCCCAACGATTCAGATGAGACAAGGCATCGGCTTCCGACATTGCAAACATCAGACTAGTTTCGGCTACAGGTTTAGGCAAAACTTTTAAAGATACATCAAGCAAAAGTCCCAAGCTACCGAGCGATCCCGCCATCAAACGTGAGACATCGTAACCTGCGACATTTTTCATGACTTGCCCGCCAAAGCGTAAAATTTCGCCTGCGCCATTCATGAGACTGACACCTAGCACAAAATCACGCACCGCACCAACGCTGGCGCGACGTGGGCCGGATAAACCCGTAGCGAGCATGCCCCCCACCGTCGCAGCCGGTCCGAAATGTGGCGGTTCGAAAGCCAGCATTTGTCCATGCTGATCTAGTAGCGCCTCGATCTCTTTCAAGCTCGTACCGCAGCGCGCACTTATCACTAATTCGGTTGGCTCATAACTGATTACGCCTCGGTAAGCTTGGGTATCGAGTACTGCACTAGTATCCGCAATTGGATTGCCATACCATTGCTTAGTGCCACCACCTTGCAATAGCAGCCCCCGCTGTTCTGCACCAGCAGTCAAAATTTGTTCACGAAATTGTTGAAGAATTTTATCCATCGTTTTTCAAATATGATTATCTGTCTTCTTCAAAATCGGGGTAAATCAGGGAAACGCAATTGTCCTTGGCGAATATGCATGCGCCCCATTTCAGCACAGCGATGCAAACTGGGGATTGCCTTACTGGGATTGAGCAAATTCCAAGGATCAAACGCTTGTTTCAATGCGTAAAACGCGTTCAACTCAGCATCTTGGAATTGCACACACATAGAATTTAACTTCTCGATGCCGACACCATGTTCGCCAGTAATCGTGCCACCCATAGTGACACACAACTCTAGTATCTCGGCACCGAAGGCTTCTGCTTTTGCGAATGCACCGTCCTGATTTGCGTCAAATAAAATTAAAGGGTGTAAGTTACCATCGCCAGCATGAAACACATTCGCACATTGCAAAGCGTATTTGACTTCCATGTCAGCAATCGCCTTCAACATGCGTGCCAAATATTTGCGTGGGATAGTCCCGTCAACACAATAATAATCTGGTGAAATTCGACCTGCTGCGGGGAAGGCATTTTTTCGCCCTGACCAAAGTTTCAAACGTTGCGCTTCAGAGAAAGAGACTATCAGATCGCTGGCACCAGCGTCCGTTAAGATTTGACTCATACGGGCGATTTCATCCACGACTTCTTCCACATTACCGTCGGATTCACACAAAAGAATAGCGGCCGCATTCACGTCATAACCCGCGTTCACAAAAGGTTCAACCATACGCACCGAAGTTTGATCCATCATCTCTAATCCCGCGGGAATAATGCCGCGCGCAATGATTTGCGCCACAGCCTCACCCGCCTTTTCAACATGATCAAATGAGGCCATGATCACTTGGGCTGTCTGTGGCTTAGGGATAAGCTTGACCGTGATTTCAGTAACGATGCCAAGCATGCCTTCAGAACCAATAAACACGGATAACAAGTCTAAGCCGGGCGCATCTAAAGCTTCACTGCCTAGCTCCAAAACTTCGCCATCGATCGTCACCACGCGTGCGCGCAGAACATTGTGCACAGTCAAACCATATTTCAGACAGTGCACGCCGCCCGCATTTTCCGCCAAATTTCCGCCTATCGTGCATGCCAGTTGGGAAGAAGGGTCCGGGGCATAGTACAAACCCAAATAGGCTGCCGCATCCGAGATCGCCAGATTACGTACACCAGGTTGTACTACCGCGGTTCTGGCATACGCATCAACTTGCAAGATTTTATTTAACTTTGCGGTCGATAAAACCAGACCAAATTCGATTGGCATTGCACCGCCCGACAAACCAGTGCCAGCACCACGCGGTACGATAGGGATATTTAGTTCACGGCAAATCGACATGACGTCTAAGATTTGCGCTTCGTTTTCGGGCAAGACCACGACGAAAGGCACTTGCCTGTAAGTAGTTAAAGCATCGCACTCATAAGGTCGGGTATCTTCAGGGTCAGCCAGGATACTTTTTATAGGCAATACTTTGCGTAATGCCTTCAATAGCTCTGGCCCTGATGCTGATTGTCGCGCTGCAGTTTCCATTTTTTTGCTCATGACGATTCTCTTGGTCTTGAGTGTAGCCTGTGCCAGAGCGCTTGTGCGCGGGAAACAAATTTTCCATAAAAAAAAGACGCCGCAGCGTCTTTTTTTTTCCAAGCATTTTATCATGCACCACTTATTCGAAACTCACTTAGCATAAGCCCAAAAGCCTATAAGGCATTAAGCAGAGAAAGAGGAACCGCAACCACAAGTTGATTGTGCATTCGGATTTTTGATCACGAATTGTGCTCCTTCTAAATCATCTTTATAGTCGATTTCCGCGCCAACCAAATATTGGTAGCTCATTGCATCGACTAAAAGTTGAACGCCATTCTTATGCATAATGGTGTCGTCTTCGTTTGTGATTTCATCAAAGGTGAAACCATATTGAAAACCTGAACAACCGCCGCCTTGTACAAAGACGCGCAATTTCAAATCTGGATTGCCTTCTTCTTCGATCAATTGTGCAACTTTCTCAGCAGCACTGTCGGTGAAGATGATAGGGGATGGCATATCAGTAACGGCGTTCATAGTAAGCTCCTACAAAAATTCAGATCAGGTCTCTATTATAGACCTTTCTTCAGTTTAAGGTTTGCGCTAGTTCGAAGCGGCTAACTTTAACACTGGCTCGACCGCCTGATCATGGCCTAACTTACCTGAAACCAAGGCACCATTCATCATTTCCAAGGCTTTATATTGCACATCGCCTGAAATACGGGCTTTACTTTGCAATTCAATTAATTCAGTAGAAATCACAGGCCCATTAATGACACCGTTGACAACAATATGACCCGCTCGTACTTCGCCGTCGATAACCGCCTGCTCGGAGATCACCAAAATGCTGGGTGCACCCGCTTCTGCAATCACATTGCCTGTGACATGCCCATCTATCCTCAAGCCACCTTTGAAATGCACATCACCCTGGATATTGGTCGTTGCGCCTATCAGGCTATCTATCGTGCTTTTATTCTTGCGATTAAACATGCAAACTCCTCATTGTTCTTAAAATTTCGACAATCAACAGTACTTCAGCATATTCCATCGTGGGAATTGGCTCGATACGGCATCACAAGCTAAGCGCTTGTTTGGCACGCAACTCACCTTTTTCTAGCACTGTCATTTGCGCAGATTTTACAATCGCGCCTTCCGGTAAAATAATCTGCCCTTCCAGCCTTTGATAATGCTTAAAGGACAATTTCAACTTCGCTGCTTCGCCCGATTTAGCATCGGGATATTCCATCATAACAGGTTTACCAGCTTGAACTAGTGTCAAGCTGATATGCATTTCACCAGAAAAATCACGCACTGTTTTGCCGCCTTGCATGACCAAAGCGCGGTAACGTAACTGATTAGGTGCAGCCAATTCAATTTTAGTTTTTTGCAAGGTGATACCCTGCGGACGATTCGCCGACGGCATCAAGCTTTCAAAAAAGGCCAGGTCATCTTTGATTTTATTATTTTCAGCGGTGAGCGTATTGATTTGGTCGGTCAACTGCTTCTGGATCGATTTTTCTATATTTTGTTGACTGTCTATGGTCGCTGCAGCGGCTTGCAACTTATCGCGCTCAGCAGTCAGGTTTGCGACTTTGTCTTGCAAAGCAGTCATTTGTTCAGGTGAAAACTTAGGACCGAAGGCAAAACTACGCCCCATGTCATAAGTCCACATCGCAATCGCACCGCCTACACCGATCACTACAGCAAACAAGGCAAACTTTATCGGCCAAGGCAAATGCTGATTGATAGTCATCTTAGACGCGGTAATGCGTCGACGGAAGAATTTAGAAACTGGCATGGTCGCTGAGGCGCTATGTTTACGGATTTACCGGCACATGCTGCAGGCCAGTTGACTCATCAAGTCCAAACATAATGTTCATGCACTGCACAGCTTGACCCGAAGCGCCCTTAACCAGATTATCCTGCACCACCAAAATCACGACATGCTTGCCATTACTTGGGCGATGTAAAGCGATCCGCAACATATTTGAAGCGCGGGTTGAACGCGTCTCTGGATGCGAAGCAAAAGGCATGACATCGACGAAAGTCTCATCCTTATATGCGTCTTCAAACAAGGCTTGCAGCGCTTCGTTGCTAATCTCTTGTGTCAGCTGTGCGTACAAAGTGGAGTGCATACCGCGTATCATCGGCACCAGATGCGGCGTAAATAAGAGCTCAACTTTCTCTTGAGTCAGACGCTGTAATTGCTCGATGGTCTCAGGTGTGTGACGATGGCCTGCTACTCCATAGGCTTTAAAGCTATCGCTAGTTTCCGAAAACAAAATCCCAATTTCCGCCTTGCGACCGGCGCCCGAAACACCAGATTTGCAATCAGCAATCAAATTCCCTGCATCAATGACACCGGCCTTCAACAATGGAGCGAAACCAAGTTGCATGGTGGTTGGATAGCAACCGGGGTTACCAATCAAACGTGCGCTCTTAATCTTATCGCGATTCAATTCTGGCAAGCCGTACACTGCTTCAGACAACAAGTCTTTGCAGCTATGTTCCATGCCATACCATTTTTCAAACTGTGCGACCTCTTGCATACGGAAGTCCGCCGCCAGGTCAATCACTTTCACCCCGTTGGCCAATAACTCCGGTGCCTGCGCCATTGCAACACCATGTGGTGTCGCGAAGAACACCACATCACATTCGTTCAAATTGGCTTTATCCGGAGAGGAGAACGCCAAATCAACACGACCACGTAAGGAAGGATACATCTGCGCCACAGGCACCCCATCTTCTTTGCGAGAAGTAATGGCTGTCAACTGTGCTTGCGGATGGGTTGCGAGGATTCTCAACAACTCTACGCCTGTATAACCCGTTCCACCTACGATACCGATCTTGATCATTTTTGCTGTCCTAAACTTAAGCTAATGCCGTTAAGAAATTATGCGTGCATTCTAGCAGCGGAATCCCAATTTCCCAATAGACAATTGTTTCCGATTGAAACCTTTAAAAGTACTTAGAGCTTTTTGCCGCAGAGGCGGAGAGAACGCAGAGTTAGTTGTGATGCGTTTCATTGAGTTTCACAGTATCGCAGCGGAGACTGGTTCTGAACTAGTGTGCATCGAACAAGCTGAGGCACGCCAAACCGAGATCAAAAAATCTCTGCGCCCTCTGCGCCTCTGCGTCGGAAATATCTTCGCCAATCAACATTTATTCCTGACGAAAAAAAACCGCCAAAATTTGGCGGTTTTTTGTTCCAGCAGAAATCTGCAATAAGCAAATTAACGCTTGGAGAATTGCTTTGCGCGACGTGCTTTGCGCAAACCAACTTTTTTACGTTCAACTTCACGAGCATCACGAGTAACGAAGCCAGCTTTGGACAATTCAGATTTCAAAGTTGCATCGTAGTCGATCAAAGCACGTGTGATACCGTGACGAACCGCGCCGTATTGGCCGGATTCACCACCACCGTGTACATTGATCATGATGTCGAATGTTTCGAGGTGATTAGTCAACTCGAGTGGTTGACGGATAA
This sequence comes from Undibacterium sp. Di24W, assembly GCF_049340325.1. NCBI lineage: Bacteria > Pseudomonadati > Pseudomonadota > Betaproteobacteria > Burkholderiales > Oxalobacteraceae > Undibacterium > Undibacterium sp. Di24W. Next base: position 347,737 of record NZ_JBMPOP010000005.1, on the reverse strand, counting down.
CCATCAAGCCAGTTTTACGAGAGAAATATTCGTCAGCTGGTTTGCCGTTGACAACAATCTTGCCGCTACCTGTTTTCAGGAATACGCGAGCAACTGCGCTCTTGCGACGGCCAGTTCCGTAGTTGTAATTACCGATCATGGCTATTCCTTAGATGTCGAGTACTTGTGGTTGCTGAGCTGCATGCGGATGCGTTGCATCTGCGTACACTTTCAACTTCTTGATCATTGCGTAACCGAGTGGGCCTTTAGGCAACATGCCTTTAACAGCCTTCTCTAACGCACGGCCTGGGAAGCGAGCTTGCATTTTTTGGAAGTTCGTTTCATAGATACCACCTGGGTATCCAGTATGACGATAGTAAATCTTGTTCAGAGCTTTAGTACCAGTCACGCGCAGTTTAGCTGCATTAACTACGACGATGAAATCGCCCGTGTCGACGTGTGGAGTAAATTCTGGTTTATGCTTGCCGCGTAAACGGAGTGCCACTTCGCTGGCAACACGTCCGAGAACTTTGTCTGTCGCGTCAATCACGAACCAGTCGCGCTGAACCTCATGGCCCTTAGCGGAAAAGGTTTTCATGTTGAATCCTAAATAAAAAAGATAAAAAACACCCTGATTTCGGTGGTTCTGCCATTACTACTAAGCAGACGCTCCCTTGTTAAATTCTCCCCTGGGCGAACAGAGAGTCGGAAATTATAGTATTTTCAAAGACTTAGTGCAAGCACTGTTTAAGTTTTAGGCAGTTTCTGGATTAATCTTGCCCCCTTTACTTAGCAGTTGCTTTGTGATTGCTCCCTCTGCGGGCAAAAAAAACCCGAAGTCTTGCTTCGGGAATAAGTCACTCGAAGTGACGGAGGATGCGGTTAAAAACAAAACAAATGAATTCATACGGAATACAGGCTTTCATACTAGGTCAAGAAATCATGTTGCGCCAGAAAAACTTAATGCAATTAGGAAAGTAGAAAACAATTACCCCCTGATCAGATATCTACACTTTTCCAAATTATTGAAGAAAACTATTCCTTAAAGGTGTTGTCGGTCGCAGCAAAAAACCGAAGTAGGCCAGGAAAGACGGAGAAGTCCTGAACCAGAGAAACGGTCGCTAAGTTACAATATCCGTATCATCTAACCTCAATTGCAAAAACAAGGCAGGAGCAAAAATGGAAGCAAACGTACGTTGGACCGGCGTATCCGGCATGAGTTTTTTAGCTGAAACTGGCTCTGGCCATGCCGTTATGATGGATGGCGCACCAGAAGGTGGTGGACACAACTTGGCGCCACGCCCTATGGAGATGGTCTTGCTTGGTACAGGCGGCTGCTCCGCCTACGACGTCGTCCTGATATTACGCAAGGGAAAACAAGACGTGCGTGGTTGCGAGGTCAAATTATCAGCTGAACGTGCCGACACAGAGCCTAAAGTGTTCACCAAAATTCATTTTCACTTCCTGGTCACTGGCCGCAATCTAAAGGCCAATCTGGTCGAGCGTGCGATTGCTTTGTCTCATGAAAAATACTGTTCGGCGTCGATTATGTTGGGCAAAACAGCAGAAATGACGCATAGCTATGAAATCATAGACGATCTGGGCACACCATCAGAGCACGAACGCAACACGAAAGCCGAATAAGCGAAAAAGAAGCATAAAAAGAAAATGCCGGAAATATCCCGGCATTTTTTACGTTTGAAACTAGCCTCAGATTCATCTGGATGTTCAATTGAGTTTCAGCCAAATAAATTTAAGCACTTTGCTCGCGATTGAATAGTGCTTTATAACTGAAGTAAAACGTGCAGTACATCACCAAAGAGACGCTCAGCATTAACGGTAAAATCAATACGCCCAATATGCCACCGCTCAGCGCCATCAAGAATGCGACCAAACTGAGAAGTCCGCACCACGCTAACAAATACACCAGAAAGGCTTTACGAGCGCGCCATACTGCAAAAAAGCTATAAAAAATCGCCTTCGCTGCCCCCATTCCGTGCCACATAACCAATGGTCCGCCATACCAAAATGCCATCGCTGCTGGTGTATACACAGCAAAAAATATCAACATACCTAAACCTATTTTCGACTTCACTAAGGCTTTAGGATCTGCCTTGGACGGATCAGAAATATAGTTCCAAAGCGCACCATCGTCGAAGGGAATTGAGCACGCCAACGCTGCCAGTAAGGCCAATGTATATAAAACACCCAACAGCAGCAGCGTACGGAAAGCGGGTGAACGGAAGCCGACGAACAAAGAACCCGTCGTGACAGGCTTACCCTCATCGATATCACGGCAGGCGTGCATGATGCCCATACCCAGGGTAGGCCCAAAAATAAAAGGAATAATCGCACCAATAAACGGTACCAGACTTAAACCTAAATTCACAAAGATCAAACCAAAGAACATGAACAACAGCTCAAATGGTTTCTTTTTGAAGGTCGAAAAACCTTGTTGTATCCAATGCCAGCCTGCGATTGCCTGAGGAGTGTTCATGCTAATTATTTTGTGCAATAGGTAAAGCCGGCGTAGGCTGGGTAACGCGCAAACGTAAAATACGCTCAAAATGTCCCGGATCATGTGGTGTCAGCATTTCGGCATCGCGTGGCTTGTAAAAATCATAGACACGTGACAGCCAAAAACGAAAAGCCGCGGCGCGCAACATCGCTTGCCAAGCGTCGCTCTCTACCACTGTAAATGGGCGTACCGCATGATAAGCATCGAGCATGGCATTCACACGCGCCATATCGAGCTCACCGCTATCCAAATCAATGCACCAGTCATTGATCGTGACGGCGACATCAAACAACCATGTATCGCAACCCGCAAAATAAAAATCAAAAAACCCGGTTAAACGTTCGCCATCAAACATCACATTATTACGAAATAAATCGGCATGTACAGGCCCGCTTTGCAGCGCTTGATAGATGGCGGTTTGAGCAAACGTCGATTGAAATGCGATTTCATCTTGCATCAAGCTGCGGTTAGCATCGGACAAAAATTCCAGCACTTTCGGCACGGTTATTTGCCACCAATCGAGCCCACGTAAATTCGGTTGATGTATAGAAAAATCCTGACCCGCCAAATGCATACGCGCCAACATGGTACCGACTTCCCCACAATGGACTGGCAAAGGCGCCATTTGCGAACTGCCTTCTAATTTACTGACGATAGCCGCAGGTTTGCCATGCAAAGCCACGCATAATTCACCGTCCGAATTCGCAATCGGCGCTGGTACCAGCACATCGCTATCGGCCAAATGCCGCATCAGCTTTAAGTAAAACGGTAATTGGTCAAAGTCGAGATTTTCAAAAATGGTGAGAACATATTCACCTTTTTCGGTATCAATAAAAAAATTACTATTTTCTATGCCTGACGCGATACCGCGAATTGCCAATGCTTTTCCTAAAGGGAATTGCGTCATCCAAGGTGCGAGGTCTTGCAGCGTTACCGATGTAAATACAGCCATGTTATTCTGCGTAAAGAGGGTTAATTTTTAACAGGCGGTGTCGCCTTGGCATCCATGCTAGCCGAACTTGCTGCACTAGCCGCTGCACTTGCAGGAACCGATTTTGTAGAACCAATTTTTGACGTCGAATTAGGTCCCACTGGAAGTACTGGCAAAGAGTCAACTTCCTTCTCTTGCTTCTTGCCACCAAATTCCAACACCTTCCATTGTGCCGCACGATTAGCATCGCCTTCGGGCGTGCCTTTTGGCGCATTGTTAGGCTTCACGGTGTAAGTACTTTTTCCAGTACGAACCTGAACCTCAGTAACTTTGCCATTATCTTTGCGTTCAACTGTTTTCAACTTGTTAGACTCTTGTTTAATCAGCTTCACATCAGAATCTGGGCCTTCTTCCAATTTTTCTAATTTTGGCGGCGGAGGTGCCGTTTTGTCCTGCGCTGCGACCAGAGTCGATGCGGAGATGGCAAAAGCAGCGGCGACGACACTAGCGATTAACTTCAATGAGCTTTTCATGATTTCCACTTTAGATGCAAATAGATACAACAGAATTAACTAGCCAAAAAAAACGATACTGATAATACAGCGTAAAAAATACAGTAGCATGCCCTACATTGTAACAAAGCATACACACAAGGCGTTGATCTGCGCGAAACTAAATAACAACTGATAAGAAGAACAAAGGCTTAGCCTTAACGAGGGCTGACAAAGATGAAGCGATAAGGATGCACGAACACATTTAACATGCAAGTTTCACAAAACATTCTTTATTTACAATATCATGGGCACTTCTTGGGGTCGCCCTGCATTCTCATTTTCATTTTCCACCTATTTGCATGAAATCCAAAATCCTAACAAAACCTCTTTTATTGCTCGCCCTTATTACGTTGATTGCCGGTGTTACTGTCTACGCGATCAAATTCAGCAGTCAACAGCCAAACAAACATAATGGCCCGAACAGCTCTACAAATACGCCCCAGCAGGCAGATGTAGGCGCAACTCAAGCCTTACAAAGCGAATTAAGCAGCATGCTTGGCAACTTTCGCAAAATTATCGTGCTGTTCGCTGACGAGAAAAAGCTCAAGGAAAAAGAGCGTGATGAAGCCAATCGCGTCGGTCAAGCCTTGTTTCATGAAAATCTGACACGCTTAAACAATGTCGATCTAATACTTAAGAAAATCGCAGAGAGTAAAGTCGAGGCGCGCTTACAAAGCTTCGACGACATTCTGACTTACATAGAATCGAATCCCGACCTCTACGATGCTGACCGCTTAGCGTTTCGTGAAGTACTACTGCGTCTGCAAAAGACGATCGCCAATGAACAAACCTTGCCTGCGATTAAATTGCACAAACGAGTCAGTGAAGACATCGCCGCTTTAAACGATATCGAAAAAGAATACGACAAAGAATTAAAAGAAGTCTTTGCCCGTTTTGAAACTCGCGCGATCGAGCTTAAACGTGAGCGCTGGGACGACTATCTCCTCAAATTAAGCAAACTATATAACCGTGAACAAATTCTGAAGGATTACGGTGTCATCTTGCCGTATCCAGAAAAACTCGACAAAGACGAAAAAGAAATCTTCGGCTACGAGCTGCCGACAAAAACCATCGTATTGACATTTGACGATGGACCTCATGCAAGCTATACCGAAGAGATCGCCGCCATCCTCAAGCAATACAATGTGCCAGGCGTGTTCTTTCAAGTTGGACAAAATGTCGGCAAGGTCGATGCGGCAGGTAAACAAAGCTTGAATAAAAATGCAGACACCAGCAAGAAATTAATGGACGCCGGTCATATCCTGGCCAATCATAGTTTCAGCCACGCTTTACTCTCAAAAGAAAGCGGCGATGGTTTGCATGCCGAGATCGAGCGCACTGATCAATTACTCAAAACCATTAATGCCAAACGCTCTCCCTTGTTCCGTTTCCCCTACGGCGCGAAGAACAAAGAAGGTATGCAAATACTACATACCTTAGGTTTGCGCTCGGTGATGTGGAACATCGATTCACTCGATTGGGCGGATCCAGTACCCAGTTCTATCGTGAATCGAGTGATAAGCAATTTAGAAAAAGAAAAACGCGGTATCGTTTTATTCCACGATATTCATGAGCGCACAGTCAAAGCCTTGCCCATGATTTTGGATAAACTCATCGCGGAAGGTTATCGCTTCGCAACATGGGACGGCAGCGAATTTAGCGTCAGTCAAAAAGCCAATGCACAAGCAGAAAAAACCAGTATTACCAGTGATTATCAAAATTCCTATGCCATCGTCATCGGCATTAATGATTATGTGAAATGGCCCAAGCTGCAATATGCGGTGCAAGATGCCAAAGCAATTCGAGAAAGCTTGGTCAATCGGCTTGGCTTTGGCAACGATAAAGTCTTCATGCTGAGCAATGGCGAAGCGACTCGCAATAATATACTGGCGCTATTCCATGACAAACTTGGTCATGCGCAACTCAAGAAAGATGACCGCGTTTTTATCTTCTTTGCTGGTCACGGCGCGACTCGCAAACTCAGCTCGGGTCGTAATCTCGGCTACATTATTCCGGTTGATTCGGACCCAGAACAACTCTCGGTCGATGCAATTCCAATGACGGATCTGCAAAATATAGCGGAAAACCTGAATGCCAAACATGTGTTCTTTGTGATGGATGCCTGCTACAGCGGACTGGGTCTCACGCGTGGCGGCGGCACCTCAGCCTTCCTAAGAGAAAATGCAAAACGCATAGGCAGACAAATGCTGACCGCTGGTGGTGCAGACCAATTAGTCGCGGACGGCGGACCTAACGGTCACTCAGTTTTTACCTGGACTTTGTTACAAGCATTAAATGGCAAAGCCGATCTGAATGGCGACAATCTGATCACGGCCACCGAACTCGCGGCCTATATTGCACCCGCTGTATCTAGCGTGTCACAACAAACCCCTGCTTTCGGCAGTTTGCCCGGTTCTGAAGGCGGTGAATTTATTTTTGAAATAAAAAAAGAAGGTGAAGGCGAATTCTTAAGCGCCAACACCAACCAACTTTCTAGCGAAGCGATTGCACTCAATAACAAAATCACTGAAGCGACAGCAAAAGCAGGAAGCAAGGAGCCCATCATTATTAAAAATCTGAGTGGTGGCGAGCAAAAAATCGCCGCACCAAAATTGGTAGAAGGCTCTTCCAAGCAAATGGCGCAAAGAGCGAATGATCTGGGTCTATTACATTATCGAGAAAAACGCTACGCCGAAGCCGAAGCCGCCTTCACCGAAGCCCTCAAACATAGACCTGAATTTGCCTTAGCCGCCAATAACTTAGGCTTCGTGTATTTGAAGCAGCAAAAATATGCAGAAGCCGCTCGTTGGTTCGAAAACACCATTCAAATTGACCCTTCGCGCGCTATCGCTTATGTCAATTTGGGTGATGCGCGGATGTACTTGAATGAGAATGAAAAAGCCAAGAAAGCTTTTAATAGTTATCTGGAATTAGCGCCGAATGGTGCGAATGCAGTTTATGTGCGAGAAGCATTGAAGAAACTTTGAGCGCCTTAGCGCCAACCATAGGAGAAGCGGCGAAATTCTTTTCTGCTTCTCTTTCTACTTTTCTTTCAGCGAACTAACGAACTAACCATCGCCGCAAAGCGAAACTCAAAGCATCCACCGCAGCGACCAAAATTAACATCGCTATGATTACCGTAGCCGCGCTAGCCATTTGAAAAAGTGAAAGGTGATATTTCATCATTTGCCCTAAGCCACCCGCACCGACCACCCCCAAAATCGCTGCAGCACGAATATTGTTCTCCCAACGATAGAGAGTATATGACAGCATCTGAGGCAACGCTTGCGGCAGGCGACTATAGAGAAATGCACCCGTCGCGGAAGCCCCATTGATCCGCAGGCTCGCTTCGATCTCGGGATTGATGTTTTCCAAGCTTTCAGCAAAAAGGCGACCAAACACGCCTGTCGTATGCGCCGCTAAGGCGATAGTTCCGGCAAACGGTCCCAAGCCAGCCGCAATTAACATCATCGATGCCCACACCAATTCAGGAATCGCCCTTGCCACATTCAATAACAATCCCGTAAAAACTTTAGGCATACGCCCAAATCGCCCACTTGCCGGCAAAGCTAACAATATCCCCAAAATTGCAGCAATCAAAGTTCCCAGTGCCGACATCGATAAGGTTTCTAGCGCTGCATGTCCTACTTTTTTCAGCATCGTCGCGCTCAGATCCGGCGGTGCAAATCCACTTAGGAATTCACTGGCATTGCTTAAGGCATCTTGCGTCAGCAAAGCACGCCACTCCAACTGCAAACTCCAAAAGCTCGCTATGACTAACGCCATAATCAAGCAGGCTATGATGCAACGAGACGCCGTCCACAGAACTGGCGCTGTAGGCATCAAGCTGTTTTCTGAGGTCGAGAACGTCTTCATTTGTTCAGACTCTTTCTCGCTAAATAACTGAGCATATCAGCTGCAGCGACCAAGACAATAAAGACACATAAGATGGTCGACACTTCGGCACCTGCCAGCATCTTCAATGATTCATCCATACGTTGCCCCAATCCACCTGCGCCAACAAAGCCCATAACAACTGAGCCGCGAATTGCGCATTCCCAACGATAAATCGTGTACGACAATAATTCAGGCAAAGCATTAGGCAAGCCGCCGAACAAGAATGCAGATAAACGGCTACTGCCGTTACGCAATAGGCTATCCGTTGCATGTGAGTCGCTACTTTCCAAAATCTCGGCGTAGACTTTGCCTAGCATACCTGCATAAGTCAGGGCGATTGCCAGTACACCAGCCGTCGCTCCTAAGCCAACGATGCGCACAAACAGTAAAGCCCAGACCAATTCCGGCACACTGCGTAATAAGACCAAGATCCAACGCAGTAATTGACGCAACAGGCGGGAGGAAATTCGCATCTTCGAGCGGCCGATACGAGAGATCGATAAGTGTTCAGAGATGATCAAGGCGGCAGGAATCGCTAACACCAAAGCCAAGACCAAACCTGCCGTGGCAATTGCAATCGTCTGCCAGGTCGCTACTAAAACAATTTTTAAAAAATCAGCGGAAAGCTCAGGTGGAAAAAAATTCAGCACAAAGCGCCAGCTCGCTGACAAACTTTGCTGATCGATGAGTATCCATGGTTGAAATTCTGAATACACCAACATCGGCCATAACAATACCATTGCCACGATCGCGAATCCAATGCGCATTCGCCACGCTGGATCAACTGAGATATGCAAGTCTATAGATTCACGTGGCTTTTTCGAAAGCATAAGCAGCGGCATCAAAAACACCTTATTTGATCGACCGCCGCCGTATTTTCATTAACCGTAAATTGTTCAACCTGGTCAGATCGCCGATTGGACAATTCCACACTACTTTCACTTTCATACAAGGCCGCGATCATTGCATCCGTTAAGGGCTTGCCATCGCCCGTATCAAACATCAGCTCTCCATCACGCAAACCAATGATGCGCTGGAAATGCGCACGCGCCAATTCGACTTGATGCAAACTACAAACCAAGACAGCCTGCGCTTGCCGCGCTTCTTGCTGTAAAACCTGCAAGGTTTGCAGCGCAAGACTTGGATCTAATGCGGATAAGGGTTCATCAACGATCAATAATGTCGCGTCAGATACCAGCAAACGCGCCAAAGCACAACGCTGTCGTTCACCGCCAGACAAGCGATCAACGCGTGCATACAATTTATCTTGCAATTGAAAGCGCGACAAAGCATGCCAGGCCAAAGGGGGATCAACCGGTTTAATCAGATTTCGGATGGCTTGCCACAGACTCCAGGTTGGCAAGCGCCCTGCCAACACCGCAGTCACGACTCGCTGGCGGCTTGGCAATGGCGGCGTCTGTGGTGCCAAAAATAACTGGCGACGCATTCTATGTCGCTCGCTATGTGATAACTGCCACATCGCTTTACCCAAGAATTCAAGTTCACCGTCACAAGGCTGTATAGCCGCCGCCATGGTGTGCAACAAAGTCGTTTTGCCAGCTCCCGAGGGTCCGATAATCGCAATCTGCTCACCCGCTTTGACGCTCAGTGTGATGGACTTCAAAGCGGGTGCTGTCGTTGTTGCAGCTGCCAAATGACGCACGGAGAGATTCGCTAACTTCAGCACCACAGGCGTGTTTTGTGCCGATACCGAATCGGGCATTACTTCAACAATCCAGCTTGCTGTGCGGCCGCTTCAATCGCGTCGTAATTATCAGCCTTAGTCGGGATAAATCGTGCAGTTCTTTGCAAATCCAAAATCTCTTTGTCTTTCGGATTATTACTATCTAACGCCAAGAACGCATCAGTGATTTTCTTGCGCAAATCAGCTGGCATATCACTACGGACAGTCCAGTTATAATCAAAATAGCCGGGCGTGGTGTAGAACACACGCACCTGCTTAGGATCGACTTTGTTTTGACTAACTAATTTTTCCCAGACTGAAATATTCAAAGCACCGGCATCAACCTTACCGCCCGCTACGGCTGCCACCGTGGCATCGTGAGCACCTGAAAACGCGATACGTTTCATATCCGTATCAGGATTAACTTTGGCATTTAATAAAAAAGAACGCGGCATCAAGTGACCTGAGGTCGAAGATTCAGAGCCAAAACTAAAGGTCTTCGCTTTTAAGTCTTCCAATTTATTGATAGCCGGATTTGTCGTAATAAAAACTGATTTGAATTTCTCGTCTTCCTCGCGCTGCACCAAGGGAATGACCTGATTTTTACTGCGAATTTTCGCTTGTACAAACGTAAAACCACCAAACCAGACCATATCGAGTTTGCCTTTGATAAGACCTTCAACCGATGCCGCATAATCAGTCACTGGTGTGAACTCGACTTTCATTCCCAGCTTTTTTTCTAAATAGTCGCCGAGCGGTTTAAATTTACGTTGCAATTCGGTCGGTGCTTCGTCGGGAATGGCAGACACACGCAGGACTTGCTGCGCATTCGCGATGCCACTACTTAAACATAAAGTGCAAATTGCAGAGGCGAGCGTGACCAAGGTGGCACGGCGATAGAAAGAAAAACGCATAGTGTTATCCAATAACAAAGAAGTGAGCTGGCATTTTACGGGAAAACGGCGAGCTATAAAGAATATCCCCGTACTCAATTCGGGGCAAAAACAAAAGCCAAAACACTACAAATACAGCATACGTGCGCGTTCTTCGTCTGACGGCTCAATATCATGTGCCTCGTAAAACGCAAAAATGGCGTCAACCACATTGGCAGGCTCATCAATAATCTGTACCAAATCTAAGTCTTTATCTTCGATCAGTCCCATTCCCGCCAACTGAGTTCGAATCCAATCCAAAAATCCTTGCCAAAAACTAGTCCCGACCAAGATCACCGGAATCCGTTTGGTTTTACCGGTTTGCATCAAAGTTAATACTTCCATCAATTCATCCAGGGTACCAAAACCACCGGGGAAAATAACGTAGGCATCAGCGTATTTGACGAATGACACCTTGCGCGCGAAGAAATGACGAAAATTCAAAGAAATATTCTGCCAAGGGTTGGTCTTTTGTTCGTGTGGTAACTCAATATTCAAGCCCACCGAGGCCGACGTGCCATCAAATGCACCACGGTTTGCCGCCTCCATAATGCCTGGTCCGCCCCCAGAAATGACTGCAAAACCCTCATCTGACAAGCGTCTAGCGACGTCGACACAGTTTTGATAGTAAGAGTTTTCTGGTTTAATTCTGGCAGAACCAAAGATCGTTACCGCAGGCCCCAGTGCCGAGAGGCGTTCGGTAGATTCGATAAACTCTGCCATAATTGTGAACATATGCCACGATTCGCGTGCTTTAAGGGCAGTTGCCTTGTCTTTATCTGCAATCTGGCGCAATTTAAGAATTCTTTTTCTGCTGTCATTCATTTCCAAGATCCCTATGCAAAAAACTCTGTTATTAGTCGACGGCTCCAGCTATTTATACCGCGCTTTCCACGCCCTACCCGATTTGCGCAATATGCGTGGCGAACCGACTGGCGCCATTCACGGCATGGTCAATATGATGCGTCGCCTGCGCCAAGATTATCCCGCAGCTTACATCGCTTGTGTGTTTGATGCCAAGGGCAAGACTTTCCGCGACGATCTCTATCCAGAATATAAAGCACAGCGCGCGCCGATGCCAGATGATTTACGCTTACAGATAGAACCTATCCATCAAGCAGTGGCGGCAATGGGCTGGCCTATTTTGATGGTGGAGGGCGTCGAAGCAGATGATGTAATTGGTACCTTGGCAGTCGAAGCCACGGCACGTGGCATGAACACCATCGTCTCCACAGGAGATAAAGATCTGGCGCAATTGGTCAATGCGAACGTCATGTTGATCAACACCATGAATAATGAGAAATTAGATGAAGCAGGTGTGCTCGCCAAGTTTGGTGTGCCACCGAATCTAATCATTGACTATTTGACATTGATTGGTGACACCGTCGATAACGTCCCCGGCGTGAGCAAGTGTGGCCCGAAAACTGCCGTTAAATGGTTGACCGAATACGATAGCTTAGATGGCGTGATCGCCAATGCCGACAAGATCAAAGGTGTAGTCGGTGACAATCTGCGAGCGGCTTTAGCCTGGCTACCACAAGGCCGAGTCTTGATCACCGTAAAGACCGATTGCGATCTGGCAGGTCACCATATTTCTATCGATGAGTCCCTCAAAGCCAAAGAAGAAAATCGTGAGGAAATGATCGCTTTTTTGCAGCATCAAGGCTTCAAAAGTTTATTGCGTGAGTTTGGTGTTGATCCGGTCGCAGGTTCTGCACCTGCCAAAACAGCGTCAGCACAAGGCGGATTATTTGGCGATGATGCTTCAAACAATTCTTTCGCTAATAATACGCCAGCAGCAATCCCAGCCGCACCTGCCGTCACGCATTACGAAATGATTCTGACCGAAGCGCAACTCGATGCGTGGTTTGACAAAATCAATCAGGCTGCCCTCACCTCAGTCGATACGGAAACCACGTCGCTAGAACCGATGAACGCGCAAATGGTCGGCATCTCCTTATGTTGCGAAGCAGGGATAGCAGCTTATATTCCGTTGGCACACAATTATCCGGGCGCACCAGAACAACTGAATCGAGAATTGGTGCTCGCCAAAATGAAGTCATGGTTGGAAGATTCCAGTAAGGCGAAGGTCGGACAAAATCTCAAATACGACACGCACATTTTTGCCAATCACGGTATCCATCTGCGCGGCATTTTGCACGACACCTTGCTGCAATCTTATGTGTTCGAATCACACAAATCGCACGACATGGATAGCTTAGCGATGCGCCATTTAGAGCGTAAGACCATCAGCTTTGAAGAAGTCTGCGGCAAAGGCGCTTCGCAAATTTGTTTCGACCAAGTCGATCTGGAACGCGCCACTGCTTATGCGGCTGAAGACGCCGACATCACTTTACAATTGCATCAAGCGATGTGGCCGCAAGTCGAGCCTTACGACAAACTGCGTTTCATTTACGACAAAGTCGAATTGCCAACGTCTGTCGTTTTGCAAAAAATAGAACGTAACGGCGTACTGATTAACCGCGCTTTATTAGCGACGCAATCCAACGAAATTGGAACGCGCCTTTTGGAGCTAGAACAAAAAGCTTACGAGTTGGCTGAGCAGCCATTCAACCTGAATTCACCAAAGCAGTTAGGCGAAATTTTCTTCGGAAAACTCGGTCTGCCCGTCGTCAAAAAAACACCATCCGGCGCACCATCGACTGACGAAGAAGTTTTGCAAAAACTGGCGGAAGATTATCCGTTGCCGAAAGTCCTGTTGGAATATCGCGGCCTAGCCAAACTCAAATCGACTTATACCGATAAATTGCCGAAGATGGTCAATAGCGAAACGGGTCGTGTGCACACCAACTACGCGCAAGCCGTTGCCGTCACGGGTCGTTTGGCATCGAATGATCCTAATCTGCAAAACATCCCAGTCCGCACCGCCGAAGGTCGCCGCATCCGTGAAGCTTTCGTCGCCGCACCGGGCAATAGCATCGTGTCAGCAGACTATTCCCAAATCGAATTACGCATCATGGCGCACATCTCCGGCGACGCGAGTTTATTGAAAGCATTCGCCGACGGCGAAGACGTACACCGCGCCACCGCCTCCGAGATTTTCGGCGTCGAATTACCAGAAGTCACCAGCGAACAAAGACGTTACGCCAAGGTGATTAACTTTGGTCTGATCTACGGCATGAGCGCATTCGGCTTAGCAGGTAATCTAGGCATAGAGCGCAGCGCAGCACAAAGTTACATAGACAAATATTTCCAACGCTATCCCGGCGTCGCTCAATACATGGCCGACACCCGACTCCACGCAAAAGCGCACGGCTACGTAGAAACCGTCTTTGGCCGCCGCCTCTGGCTACCAGAAATCAACAGCCCCAACGGCCCACGCCGCCAAGGTGCAGAACGTGCCGCGATTAATGCGCCTATGCAGGGTACGGCTGCAGATTTGATTAAGCTCGCGATGATTGCGGTGCAGAATTGGTTAGAGGCAGATCAGTTGAAATCCAAAATGATTATGCAAGTGCATGATGAACTGGTGTTGGAGGTGGTACCTGAGGAATTGGAATTGGTGAAGCGTAAACTGCCTGAATTGATGGCTGGGGTGGCTGAGTTGAAGGTGCCTTTGTTGGCTGAAGTTGGGGTTGGGTTGAATTGGGAAGAGGCGCATTAAAAGCAATACTAAGCTTCTAGGGCGGGCACGCTCTTTGTGCCCAAGCTGATTGGTTAACTTGTCGATAAGCACCTCTCGCCCTGCCCTATATTCTTTTCACCGCTTTCAACCGTAACTGCAAAAATATCGTGTTTGCAGATCGCTTAGGGTCTATCTCTTACAACATCTACCCTTATTCAGCGCCAGACTCATTAGCTAATGCACTCCGAGAAAGTAGTCGACGAGTGGCAAAAAACGCTTGCAATATTATGATTGCAGGTCACGAAACAGCAAGTGATTTGTTAGCACGTTTAGACTGTGCAAAGACCCTAGTCGACGATTAAGCATTTACACGTTATGCTCACACTGCCGCAATTCGGCCCGATGAACGGCTAAAAAGCGAGAACGCCGAAAGCAAAGCTAACGTGAGTCAAAAGATTCATTGACCTTACACAAGGTAGCTTGATTGACATCGCTTAATATTGAGGTTTATCGACCCTTATTCATTGAGTGAAACATGCCGACTACTCACCATGCAAGTCAACCTATTGCACACAATACGACCGAATTAACCAAATACTTGAACTTGCAGTCAAATCTCGTGCACGAGCAACTCGGTCAGTATTTGTTACGAGAAGATCTAGTCAGTGCTGAAGCACTACGAGAGTCCTTAAAAATAGTGCATCGTGGCGGTGGAAAAAAACTCGGTGAAGTACTAGTTGATATGGGTGCTTTGACGGCATCAGCTCTCAATCATGCACTATTAAGTCAACTCGAAGTTCCAAGCTTAAAGCTCGACAATTTTAAACTAGATTCTCAAGCGCTTTCGATGTTGCCAGCCGAAATTGCGCAACGCTTTCAAGCATTGCCCATCATGCTACACATGGATAATTTGGTGCTTGCTACGGCGTCTCTATTGTCACAGCAAGCCCATGAGTTTCTCCGCTTTGTCTGCCAGAAAAAAATCATCAATGTCGTTGCGGATGAGAAAGCGATAAGATTGGCATTGAGTGAAAACTATTCAATTCAAGAACAGGAAGAAGGTTTAGAGCAATTCGAACGCACTTTAGAAACTGATGATCAAGATCAACAGGCGTCACAAGATGCCGAATTTATGGCAAAACAACAGCCTATCGTTAAGTTGGTGGAATCGATTTTGCAAACAGCCGTGTTACGAAACGCTTCCGACATCCATATTCGCCCGGAGCCTGACTACTTTGATCTGCTCTATCGCATTGATGGTAGTCTGCAGAAAATCAAAGAGTATCCGAGGAGCCTGTTACCGGCAGTGGTTGGACGTATCAAAATTCTCGCCCGACTCAACATAGCAGAACGCCGTCAACCACAAGATGGACGCATTGGTTATCTTTATGAAAATAGCAAAATCGACCTGAGAATTTCAATTATTCCTGTGCAGTATGGCGAGAGTATTGTGATCCGCGTCCTCAACAAAAACCAAGGTTTGCGAACGATTAATCAAATCGGATTCACCGCGAAGGATGAAGCGCGATTCAACGATTTATTGGATCGCTCACACGGCATTGTGTTGGTCACAGGGCCTACTGGCTCAGGCAAATCAACAACTCTCTACGCCGCCTTGCAAGAAGTTGTAAAAAGAGAAGTCAACGTCATCACTGTGGAAGATCCGGTTGAGTATGAATTGCATGGAACTCGCCAGATACAATTAGTACCCGCCATTCATTTTAGCTTTCCCCAAGCCCTCAGACATATTCTCCGGCACGACCCAGATGTCATTATGATAGGCGAAATGCGTGATGTAGAGACTTGCAAAATCGCGCTCGAAAGTGCATTAACTGGGCATTTAGTATTTAGCACTTTACACACAAATGACGCTGCCAGCAGCATTGTCCGCTTGATGGAGATGGGGGTAGAAGCCTACATGATACGGGCTTCGGTTATAGGTATACTGGCACAGCGCTTAGTGCGTAAAAATTGCCCTCATTGTTTACAAGAGGAAAAAATCTCTTCCATAATGCGGGGAAATTTGGGCCTAACTGAAGATGAAGTATTCTTTCAAGGCCGTGGCTGCGATCATTGTCACCAAACTGGTTTTTCTGGGCGCCTAGCGATTTATGAACTTATGGTGTTGAACGACCGTACTCGTGAATTGATTCAGGCTGGCATGTCAGCCGACGCACTATCTAAAGTAGCCGCTCAAGAGGGCATGACAAAGATTTCAGAAAACGCCGTCTTTCAAGCACGTCTTAAAAAAACCTCTATCGCTGAAGTGTATCGGGCATGTATGTGAACCGTGCGCATGTTTCTGACTAAATTAGTCCAATTGATAACTCAATACGTGCGCTTTGACCAGATTCTTTTCTTTATTTAGTCCTAAAAACTCCATTGACAACCGTAAGCGCATTCCTCAAACATCGTAGGTTTGATGTTATTTAAAAAAATGACAAGCCATTTTGTTTTACATACAAACTGCGATTTCGTTTTTCATCTTAAGTCGGACAGTGCAATACGGCTTTGCCGGGTGCACACTACTATCCATCTCGCATCCGCATCTCAAGGGTCCTCGCTTCAATCTCTCGTTGTAATACAATACCTTGACTAGGCGATGGCGGAGGTGAAAGCGGGCGTAGCGCTAGCGGTACCCAAGGGTCGCGTAATGGTGTTTGCATCGCCTCGGGTGAAGCTGGGATGTCAAAGACAGTCGCTGCGAAGCTTGGTGGTGCGGCTGGTGTGTTTGTCGTTGGCGTGCTCGTCTGCACTCCTGTTAAAGTGCCTCGATAGAAAGCTTGAAGATCAGCCTTGCTCGCCAAACGGGCGGCGTCATCCAGATAGGTCATGTGCCCACCCGCATAATTGCGTACCAAGATGCGACCGGGTAGATTCAGACGCGTAAGATCCTGCTCGGTTTTGTAAAAAGGCGTTGCTAAGTCATGGTATCCGTTCAGTGTCAGTACACGCAATTGAGGGTTCATTTGCAAGGCCGCACCAAGATCTGGAATCGTGTCTGGCAGATTCTTGCCCGCATGACTAAAATCCCAGCTTTCGACAGCGGTGCCCGATAACACGTAGGTCGATGCATTGCGATAACGCAGCGTATCGCGCAGGTAGTTGTTGATGGCAGTGGAAAACGATGCGCTGATCACGGTGCTGGAGGGATCACCCTCACTGGCCAACGCGCTCCCCAATGGCGCTGAGACGCGCGCATCATAACGACCAAGCAAGGTGCCGGAAATCAACTGATTGCGAAATTGTCCCGGTGGCATATTAAAACTACTTTGCCATTGTCTGAGCGCCAGGCCTGTGTAGTCGCTGAGCAGTGGTGGCAACTCGGCAGGGATGGCACCACCTGCAAGTAGTGCGTTCACTGCAGGCGTATAACGACGTGAACTGAAGTCGCGCATCTGCGTCATATAGGCGCTCACATCATCTACCACCGGGCGGGTCAAGCGGTAAAACTGCCCAGTAGCCGCATAACTAGGCAAATAACCGCCACAACTTATAACCGCCTGACCAACGACGCTACAATTGCTGTTGTAATCCATTGCCGGCGACTGTAGCACCAAGCCTGTCAGCTTTACACCCGCACTCTCAAGTAAGGCCGCCAACACGGCAGTACGCGGCCCGCCATAGGACTCACCAAACAAATATTTGGGTGAAGCTTGCCGCGCATTGACGGTGATGTAACGCTGCACAAAATCACGAAACAGCGCCGCATCAGCATCCACACTCCAAAAACTACGATTACTAAAAGGCGCGATCGCCTGCGACAGGCCAGTACCAACAGCATCAACAAACACCAGATCACTGGTATCCAGCAGGCTTTCGGCGTTGTCCACTAATGAGAAGGGACGTGGCAACGAGGTGGACGGCATGAAGGTCGCCAGACGTTTCGGACCAAAGGAGCCTAAATGTAACCAGACGCTAGCCGAACCGGGTCCACCGTTATAAAAAAAAGTGATGGGTCGTGTGGTGGCTGACTGATTATCAGCGGTATAGGCAACATAAAAAAACGAAGCCTGATCTTGACCAGTCCCTATCGCTTTTGCCGTCAAGTGACCGGCTCTTGCGGTATAGGGAATGCTTACACCGTTCAAGGTGATACTGTGCGTTGTGTTGGCAGTAGCCTCGACTGCAGAGGTCAGTGAAGCATCGGCATTCGACGAATAGCTGACCGTATCGACCAAGGTGCCTGGTAATTCCACCACAGGATCGACTCCGCTACCGCTACTGACACTACTGCTAGGAGCGCCACCACCACCGCCACCGCAGGCACTCAGCAACAATAGCATAGCTAACATGCCGTTCCTTAGCCCTAGTTGTACAGATGCCTTCATGATCTACCCCTTGCACGAAATAAGTTCGGAACTTCAAGC
Organism: Undibacterium sp. Di24W; assembly: GCF_049340325.1. NCBI lineage: Bacteria > Pseudomonadati > Pseudomonadota > Betaproteobacteria > Burkholderiales > Oxalobacteraceae > Undibacterium > Undibacterium sp. Di24W. Next base: position 329,286 of record NZ_JBMPOP010000005.1, on the reverse strand, counting down.
CACGCTTCCTCAGTATTTCATAACAAATCGAATATCACAAACACAGTTTTTTCTATATAAAAAGGGCAGGTTTCTTGTGCCAAATTGAATTAATCAATTTGGCGATGAAAAATTTTCTCGTTGCTCCTGGCTGCTTCTCGACAACAGAATTTCTGAAGGCGAGTCAGATGTGCTCGTTTTCCCTATTGATACTCACTCAAAGACCTCCAGCGATTGCTTGAGCGCCACTCTTGTAGAAATAGCATGAAGGGCGATACCATGGATCATTTCATCCACCGTGGTGCAGCAGTCTGCGAGTATGCTAACTTGGTATTTCTCTGCAGCCTTAGAAATGGCAGTATGGGTAACACAGTTTTGCGTCATCATGCCGCAGATGATCAGTTCTTGTACGCCTTGTGCTTGCAGAATAGCTTCCAAATCTGTGTCATAAAAACTATCTGCGTGACGCTTGATCACAATCGGTGCGTCGGGCGCTGCGGCTAAAATACGCGGATGAATTTTGACCCCTTCTGTTCCCTCATTGAAGAAAGGCGAAATACCATTGCTCGGATTGGCGATATGTTGGACATGAATAATTTCAACTCCGTTTTTGATCGCATTGGCAATGGCTAATTCAATGTGTGTTAAGGTTTTATCTGCATTCCACAGTGGGAATTTTCCGCTTGGGAAGTAGTCGTTTTGCAGGTCGATGATGATGAGGGCTTTACGCATGATACTCTTTCTTTAGTGTTTGGAAAGTGAACATGATAGGCACTCGAAGCCTCATTGAGAATTGTATCTTGTGTGGATTTGTAGGCTTTTACTTACATCTTGAAAGTATTAAAAATAATGGACAAAATGAATAGTGCCATTTTGCAGCAGCTGAAACAAAATAGCCGCAAGACGTGGCAGCAAATCGGGAAAGAAGTGCATTTAACCGGACAAGCGGTGGCGGCACGAGTAGCGCAAATGGAAGACCAAGGATTGATCACTGGCTATACGCTCAAACAAGATAATGCAGAACGCCATTTTATTACGGTATTTATGGAGACTTCTGATTTTGCTGGATTTGAACTCTTCTTAAGAAACGATGCTCGCATTGAATCAGCTTATAAAGTGACAGGTGAAGGCTGCTATCAATTGATTTTTATTTCGCAAAATGCAGGCGATTTGGAACCATTTTTGAATGCCATGCTGAGCTATGGACGCTACAAAGTAGCAACGGCGATCAGGCATATAAAGTCATAAGGGGGAAACCTCAACTTGATAACTCCGCAAGGTGCGATCTCTCTACAAGGAACAAAAAGTCGCAGGCATACTGCCTTATGCGAGGTACAATATTTATCCACTAGCGTCTTTTTTACACCAATGATCTCACAAAAAATTTTAAACCTAACCAAGCTACGTCCTCTGCTACTGGCCTCCAGTATCGTACTCTTCAGCTTCACCCAATCAGTTAACGCAAACAAAACCTCGATCAAAATGCCAAGCGCGCCAACGCCTGCATCAGCGCAAACCGCCTGCAAATCACTCGACGATTGGAATGAGCCTACCTATGCGCGGCACATATATGGCAACACCTGGTACGTTGGTACTTGTGGGATCAGCGTGGTCTTAATTGCGACGCCAGCCGGTCATGTGCTGATCGATAGCGCACCAGAAAAAGCCTCTGCTACTGTACGTCAAAATATCCTCTCGCTGGGTGTCAATTTGAATGATATCAAAACGATTTTACTGACGCATGAACATCACGATCACATGGGCGGTGTCGCGAGCATGCAAATCGCGACGGGCGCGAAGGTTTTGAGTCGGAGCAATGTGGTCGACGTACTCAAGTCCGGTAAAAACGACAGCCGTGATCCACAGTTTGAAGAATTAGGTGGCTTTGCCCCTATCTCCAATGTCTATGCATTCGACGACAACAGCGCCATCAAAATCGGCCATACACAAATTCAACACATCCCTATGGCAGGCCATGCGCCAGGCGGTTCTGGTTGGACTTGGCAAGAGTGCGAAAAACGTATCTGCAAAAATATCGTATTCGCAGATAGTTTAGGGTCTATCTCTGACAACCTCTATCTTTATTCAGCGCCAGGCTCATTAGCAAACGCACTCAAGGAAAGCAGTGAACGCCTGGCAAAAACGCCGTGCGACATCCTGATCACGGGCCACGGAACCGCAAGTGATTTGTTAACGCGTTTAGATGGTGCAAAGCCGCTGGTCGATACGCAGGCTTGTGTGAATTATGCGCAAGCTGGAGCGCTCCGACTAGAAGATCGCTTGAAAAAAGAGATGCTTAAATAAGAATAGGGGCACAAGGCTTTGTGTCCTTTTTTCTGTCAACAGCATTGGCGCAAATGATTCTTCAGAAGATCTGAGCTAAGATTTTATTTCAAGAATGCCCGATACAAATTGAACATACTGACCAAACTGATCAAGCTACCAACCAAAATTAGCAAGGTCTTTGCTTTCAAATGCTTAGTCACAAAAGCCGCAAACGGTGCAGCAACTAAGCCGCCCAGGGCTAAGCCGGCGACCAGTATCCACACCGTGTGATCTAAAATCGAAAAGAAAGACGCAGCGACCACGACGGTTAAAAAGAATTCTGCAAAATTCACTGTACCGATGGTTGTGCGGGGATCTTGACCGGAACCGACCAAAGAAGTCGTGACGATAGGTCCCCAACCACCACCGCCAGTGGTATCCATAAGGCCGCCAAAGAATGCGAGTGGAACCACTTTCTTGGTATCAATGTCGGACTTGGCTTTAATGTGGCGAAATGCTTTACTAAATACATAGACTCCCATCAATAACAAATACACGCTGATATAAGGCTTGAGCGCTTTGCCATCGATGGTACTTAAAATATAGGTGCCCACCAGTGCACCGATAATCCCAGGCACCAACAAACCAAAGAATAATTTCTTATTAACGTTGCCCATTTTCAGATGCGCGACACCTGAAATTCCGGTGGTGAACACTTCAGCCAAATGCGTCGCTCCGCTGGCCAAAGCTGGCGGCGCACCCGCGGCAAGTAAGAAACTGCTCGACGTAATGCCATACGCCATGCCCAATGCACCATCAATCACTTGTGCTAAAAAACCGACGCCAACAGCACTCCAAAACAAGGGATCCTGCAGAGTCTGCGTGATCAAAGCCATACCAGTTTGTTGATGTCCGCCGAAAAACAAGCGAAACGCCAAATACACGACTAGCCCAATCAAAATCGCGACAACCGCAAAACTGAGTATCCGCAAAATCGGATGCTCGTGCGCGTGCGTCACTTCGTACTCTATAGGAGGCAATGCCAGAGCTTCGTGCTCAGGATTGATGCTTCTATCATCAAGGTCGATATGACGAATTTTCATGTTGGTGCGGACGTAGTCTTAACTTTAGAAAACGTGATGATAGCCAAAGCATGCAAAAATCAAAACTACAGAATAACTATTTGCTTATGCGAGATTCTTACCAAGCGTAGGTTTGATGATCAAAGACTTACTCTGAAAACAATTGATAACGTGATTTGACACATATAATTATTGGGTTTTGATTAAGCCTTAATTCACGCAACCGAAGCAAATTCATATGCAAACTATTTATCAGGCAAGTAATGGCGTAGAAGCGCATATGTTGAAAAACATGTTGGAACAAGAAGATATTCCAGCGTTCATTGAAGGTGAATATCTACAAGGCGGCGTTGGCGACTTACCAGCCCATAATTTAGTTCGTCTCTTGGTGGTGGAGTCAGACTTTGTCAAAGCAAAAAGCATCATCGATGCATGGACTCAATTGCAAGAAGCAAATCCTGCAGAAACCGAATTGAAACCACGCCAACAAGGCAATACAGTCGGCTTACTTTTTCTAGGACTAGTCTCCGGCGTAGTCATCACCTCAATTTTCTTTCGCGCGCCATACAGTAGCGCGGGTACCGATCATAACTATGATGGTCGTTTAGACGATCAATGGACTTACAACGCCATTGGCCTGCCATTGCTCAATGAAGTCGACAGGAACCTCGACAACAAATTCGACATGATCACCCATTTTGACAAAAATGGTCTCATGGAATACTCGGAATATGATGATAATTTCGATGGCGTCTTTGAAACCAGAGCAACCTTCGAAAAAGGAAACATAAGTTCCGCGAAAACAGATACCGACGGCGACGGTTTTCCTGATTTCATCACAAACTACAAATTCGGCGTGGTCTCAAGCGTCGAGTATATCAACGTCTATTCGGGATATCCGAAGAAAATTTGTTATTTCGAGCTTGGTAAATTGAAGTCATGTGATATCGATACAAATCTGGATAGAGTCATGGATAAGCACGTGCGCTATGACGAAAATGGCGATATCGAAACCAAGTAAGTTAAGCAATTTTTTTAATAAAATTCATTATGCGCAAAATCAGCCAACTTCTTCTCTCTTGCACGATATTGTTTTTCACTTGCGTAGTACCTTCAAACGCGAACGCACAAATACGTCGAGAAGAAGTAGAGGCTTACGCGGCATTACTCAATCACCTATCCATAGAATATGCCAGTCAAGCATCGATCATTATTCGATCGAAAACAACCGACTTATCACCGCATATCCTAAGTAACAGTGTTTCAGAAATAAAGAGACTGCTTCCCGAAGCAACTGAGTATGTCATAACTGATCTATTGCATGCTGACAAGCAGCAAAGTAATTTCGAAATACCCGTACGTTTTGTTCGAAGTGAATTGAAATTTGCAATGCTGTCCCAGCAAACCTATTTTGATATTTTTAGTGAATCAAGAACGCTTGAAGAAAGCTGGAAACTGTTTTATAGCAGGTATCCCAAAACAACTGGCTTATTTTCATTTTCTCGGGCGGGTATCGATCTCGAAAAAAAACAGGTACTTTTCACTTACGCTAGGAGCGCTGGCGGGCGAGCTGGTAGTGGTTATCTCGTATTGATGCAGCAAAAATGGTGGCGCTGGGAAGTAGCGCGAATAGCGAATATTTGGATCAGCTAATTCTAGTTTAGATTTTTATTTTCATATTCAGACTCCTCCACAGATAAGTACGTCAATGCAAGACGCAAACAAAAAAATCATGCCTGGTTCAAATAAAATACCATCCCCACGCGGCAAACATAATCACTTCTGGCGACATTGGGGCGAGCTTATTCTAGACACTTTTCTATGCCGCGGTTTGATTGCGAAGTGTTGCTATCGACTTGGTTTGCATGGCAAATTATCCGTCACTCAATACATAATTTCGCTCACACCAGTTCGAGCCCTACCTAGGCCTTTGACTATTGCTTTTTTAAGTGACTTTCATGCTGGCCCAACGACGCATCCACAAATTTTTAGCGATGCTTTCGATGCAATTGCTAAGCATGATGTTTCCTTACTGTTATTGGGCGGTGATTTTATTTCGTGCAAAGCGCACTACATCGAGAAATTAATTCCTATGATCGCCAATGTGCATGCGCCTTTAGGGAAATTCGCGGTATTGGGCAATCACGATTTATGGGTGGACGATGACTATCTTTGTCAACAACTTAACAATGCCGGTGTGAGGGTTTTGACCAATCAGAATGCGAGATTGCCTGAACCATTTTCTATGATATCCGTATGCGGTACCGATGATCCGTGGACGGGTGAAGTCGATATTGCACAGGCTTTCAAAGACAGCGCATCGATACGTTTGTTGTTGACCCATGCACCGGATGGTTTGCTATTTTTAAACGGCGAAAAATTTGAGGTGGCATTTGCTGGACATACGCATGGCGGGCAAATCGCCAATAGTTACGGTCAGCCTTTCATGCTGCCGCATGGTCATTTATCTAAGCAATATCATCATGGCCTGTTCGATATTCCAGATAATGGACAACTGATCGTCAGTCGCGGAATCGGTTGTACTAATTTACCACTGCGTGTCAATGCTGCGCCTGAATTGGTGCTTTGTACTTTGATTTAAATGACGCTTAACTAAGACATTGAGCAGTCAGACTACGAGATAAATCAGCTTCGATTACGGATAAAGGCACCCGCCGAAGTTTGATAAAAATCGAAGGCTTGAACTATCGTAGTTATATCGCCATTCACTTTGACGTAGCTAACGTGGATCGCCGTGACATCGGAAAACTGATGATCAGTCTTAATGGCGCGTTCCAGGATAAGCGCAATCGAGGTTGCATCTTGCGCTCTCAACTTTCGACTGATCTCATTTGAACGTGAATTCACAATATTCAAACTAATTTGATGTAAGCCTATCTCAAGATTGATTTCACTGTCTTGATAGTGAGTTTTGCTAATCAATAGTTTGCGCAGATCAGCTTTGTCTTCGTTGGCCAACAATACTTTGACCGGTGCATCTACTTGAGATGCAAGCGGGTAAGACAAACCGGACGCCTGCAATATGACATTTTCTGCATTGGCATTTGCGGTCATTTTGTGTATAAAAATGCCGTAAATGATGACTCCTACAAGAAGTTTCAATGCCAGATTGGTCGTGCTATACGAGCTATTTTTGAGCTTGGATGGTATGTATTGCATAGTATTTCTCTCGATGGGTAAGTCATGCGTCGAAGGTGAAATTGCAGTTTGCGCGTTAATCCACCGATCTGAATGTACGTTAGCCAACAGACTTGCAGCCTCCCGTTCAAAGTCATACTTAGCGATATTCCTAGAACTCCTATCGTATTTGCGAAGGGCGATTCCATTTTTATGTAAAGGCCCGGGGGGTCTCGTATGTGAGAGTACTGCACGCATTAGCACCCAAAGCGTGAAATAAGAGTGCGCATAGCGTAGCTAGTCTTATGAATTGACCCGTATTTATTCTGTTTTAAGTAATAAAAAGCGCGGCATTTAACACTATTTATCCGTATAGCATTATGAGATTGGCGCACTTACTTCTATAATGTGAATCATATTATTAATGCAAGCCGATTCTTGTGGAACCTGTATGAATTTTGTTTTTCGCCCGCATGGCAGGTTCAAAGTCTGGACTGAGGGGCAATTATTACTGACGGAAGTGACCGGCCCATGGAATCGTGAGCTCATCGATTACTGGGCGCAACAAGCACGTGATTTAGTCGTGGTATTTTCTACCGAACGCCCGTATGTCGCGATCACCACCGTTTACGAATCGATCCTGTGCCCTGCCGATGCTATAGAGCGAATCGAGCAAGCAGTGCAGCACAGTCGTACCAACCTTCCCTGCCTAGCCAACGTCATAGTCGTGGCCAAGGATGTTGATGGCCGGGACATAGTCAAACGAACCTATCAACGCATCGGTTTGGAACATATCTTTGAAGATTTTGACAGCGCCAAAGCGTGGGCAGAACACATCCTTAAGGGACCGCAGGTCAGTCTGGCCTGATTCACAACTGACTTGAATTGCTAAAACAAGCAAGTTGTGCCGATGTAAAGTCAGCAGATCTATGCCTATAACTTCGAATTGGTTCATAGCACGGCACCACAATTGCACAGCTTTGATTCATTTTTTGTGGCCACTCGGCTATGATGTTCCTTAACACTATGTCAAAGGAAGCAACATGGCACTTTTTGATCATCTCTTCGTTATCTTAATACTAGTCGCAATTAGCGGCTTCTTTTCTATGTCCGAGATCGCTCTGGCAGCGGCTCGAAAAGTAAAGCTGCAAATCTTAGAAGCCGATGGCAACACGCGCGCTAGTAAGGTACTGGCCTTGCAACTCGAGCCTGGGCATTTTTTTACGGTGGTTCAGATTGCCTTAAATGCGATTGCCATTTTAGGCGGTATTTTGGGCGAACAATCGCTGACACCTTACTTTGCCAAAGTATTTCATTCGCTATTTGGCGAGGCAAGCTGGATAGACACTTTGAGTTTTCTAAGCTCATTTATCTTCGTTACTTCTATCTTTATCTTGTTTGCAGATCTCATGCCTAAAAAGCTCGCGATGGTCGCGCCGGAACGGGTAGCGATGTTTGTCGTGTCGCCAGTGCTGCTGTGTGTCAAATTGTTTAAACCTTTGGTGTGGATCTTTAATGGTTTATCGATTTTGATTTTCAAAGCATTCAACATCCCCACCGAGCGCGATGATCAGATTACCTCGGACGAAATTCACGCCGTTGTCAATGCCGGTGCCGAGGCCGGTATCTTGCAAACCCGCGAACACGGCATGATAGGTAATGTCTTTGAATTAGAGAGTCGTACCGTGCCTTCGGCCATGTCGCAACGTGACAACATCGTTTACCTGAGCTTGCAAGATAACGAAGAAAGCATAAGACAGAAGATCGCCGACCATCCACATACCAAGTTTCTGGTTTGTGATGGCCAGATCGATAAAGTAGTTGGCTATGTTGAGTCCAAAGATATTCTTAAACGCATACTCACCAATCAAGCATTTTCTAAAGTACAGGAGCTGTCTTTGCGCACCGCCTTGGTGGTACCAGACTCGCTCACGCTGTCTGAAATGTTGGAACAATTTAAGGCAACTCGTGAAGACTTTGCCGTGATCATGAATGAGTACGCATTAGTGGTTGGTATCATTACACTCAATGATGTATTGAGTACATTAATGGATGGTATGGTTCATCCTTACCTTGAGGATCAAATCGTCAGACGCGATGACCATTCTTGGTTAATCGACGGTGCGACGACGATTGAAGATGTTTGTCGGGCACTAGATATCGACGACTTGCCTGAAAGTGGCAATTACGAAACGATCGCTGGCTTTATGATGACGATGCTGAGAAAAATCCCAAAACGTACTGATTTTGTGATGGTGGGGGACTACAAATTTGAAGTGGTCGATATCGATCAGTTTCGTATTGATCAATTGTTGGTCGTAAAGAAAAGTAGCTCAGAGTCTAAGGCGTAGTGCCTATGGTGTGCGTGGCGCACCCTACTCCTCAAGCGTTCTTTGTTTGATTTCACTTTAAAAGAAGCGTCAGAAATAATTCTCTGACGCTTTTTCTATTTTGCGGAACGACTATTACTTTACTTTCTTTGCTGGCATACTCTGCCCACCTTGCGTCAAAACCAACTGCGTGATTTTTCCATCGGCAGTTTTTTCAAATTTTAACTGGGCGCCTACGTCAGGTGCGCTAAATGTGTCTGCGCTGACAGCAACAATATTGACTGCGCCCTGACCAGTCGCTTGAGTAATGAATTTATTACCCTCACGACGTACATTCAAAACAAAATTGGGATTAAGTTCATAGTCACCGGCAAACACATCAAACTGTTCTGGCGTCATGGCAAACGCTTTTGGCGCTTCAGGTAAGGCTTCATTCAATTTTGGATGGGAAATTGAAGTACCTTGTTGATGCACGACTGCCTCAATCACTTCGCCTTTTGCATTTCTATTGAACTCGACTCGCAACAAAGAATTATTGTCTTTAAAAAAGCCATTCTGCGAATACGGCTGCATGACAGTGCGCGGACCATTGGTACGAGTCATCACTAATTTGTCGCCTTCGCGCACCACAATGCGTCGATTGTTTTCATCTATACGATAAACACCGGCATATTGATCTAAAGTTTTCTGATCAAGGGTTACCGCTTTGAATTCAGGAATAGGCTTACCGATCACAGCAGCAGCTAGTCGCATTGCCACCATCTCGGGTTGGGCTAAACCACCATCGGCATTAGTCAACACGGCAACGTAGACTTTGTCCTTAGGCAAACTTAAAGCAAAAGTAGAAAAACCGGGGATGCCGCCACCATGAGAAATCATAGGCTGCGATTCAAATTGGCCTATGCCCCAACCATAGCCGTAATTGGTATCCTGCCCGTTCTTTAATTTGTAGGAAGTGAAAGCGCGTTTCCAATGATCCGCCTTCAGTAATTTCCCAGCGCTGACAGCGGCATCCCATTTCGCCAGATCGTCAACGGTCGAGGTCAGTGCCCCGGCAGCATAGGGTTGAGTCATGCTGATTTTCATACTTGGTTGGAACTCGCCAGTGAGTTGTGAGTAGCCAGCGGCACGTGCTTGTTTGCTGCGTTCATAGCCTTCATAGGCGGTGTCTTTCATGCCTAGCGGCGCGAACAAACGCTTCTCTACAAACTTGGCATAGGGTTCGCCGCTCACTTTTTCTATGATGGCACCGAGCAAGAAATAGCCGGAATTATTGTATTTGTAGGCAGTACCTGGTTCGAACTCTAAAGCGTCGTTCTTAAAACTATCGACCATTTCCTGCACACTGATGTCTTTGCCTGCCGTAGCAATGAAGTCGGGCTTACCGGTGTAACTTGGGATACCTGAAGTATGGGTCAATAAGTGTTCAACTGTAATGCTTTTACCACTTGCCGGATAATCAGGAAAAAATTTTGTCACTGGGTCATTCAAAGCGACTTTGCCTTCTTCTACCAATTGCAAAATAGCGACTGAAGTAAATTGCTTAGTAATCGAACCCAAACGCATCACATAATCCGCTTGCAACGGTTCCTTTCTGTCAATATTCGCTATGCCATAGGCTTTACGCAAAAGTGTTTTACCGTCCTTCACCACGATCACGGTAGCGCCGGGTTGATTCGCTTTGTAATAGGTGGCTCCGATTTGGTCGAGTTGCTGCGTGATAGTCGCTGTCGTTGCCGCGCCCCGCGCGCTTAAAGATGATTTATTACTGTCTTGTGCCAGACTGACCGGGGACTGCATTAATAGCTGTGTAGCGAAGGCGATTTGGGTTAAAACTAAGGCACTGAATATTGGTTTCATAGAGACTCCTGAATATTATAGATAGTCGGATTACGGGAGAGTAAGGCATTTACAAAAAAAAACACACAATACCGTAAGCTCATTCGATAATCTGGCAGTTTGCGATCAAATGCAAAAATTAAGGGTTCAATGGTGTTTAAACAAGCATTAACCAGGTACGCCGCGCCAGTCTGTGTTGTCTCTGTTCACTGAACATCATTTCAAAAGAGATCACTGGTCATTAAATTTCACTATTCGCAATTCTGTATAGAAAAGACGACACTTACTTATTGTTATAGCCCTGTCTCATTGCTATCCTACATCGCTGATCCGACAAAAGCACCCTATAATGGGGCATCGACGATACCGGAGGTACTATGATTTTTTCACCTGAGTTTCTACCTAAATTCGCATCTAAATTCACAACTAATTTCACATTGAGTTTGAACCTGATTTTCAAAGCAAGCTATAAAAACAAAATCTTAATTTCTGGCTTATGTCTCGTCGGCCTCAATTCTGCCAGTCATGCACAGTCACTGGAAATCTTGCAGGGTAGCGCACTAAAATCAGATGATGTCGTGGTTCAGCTAGTTCAAAAATTAGAGTTGGAGAAGTATAAAACGACCATTAAATCTCTGACCTTGTTTGGTGATCGTCGCCAAGGTACAGAGCGCAACCGCAAAGCCTTGGATTGGATAGAAGCGCAATTAAAATCTTATGGTTGCACCAATACCGAACGTCTGCAATACAACTACACCCAAGCAGCACCTGCTCCAGCCAATGCCAGCCCTGCGCCACGTCGCAATGTCATTCCAAGTGGCGGACTTGGAGGTGCAGCAGGACAAGGCGGTAGTACCTTATTTGGTAAGCGAGCAAAAACCGGCGTGAATACCGACCCACTCTTACAACCAGATGAAAAACTGCGTGCTTTAAATGCAGAACCAACACCGGTTGGTACCACAATGCGGGAAAACGTGTATTGCACCAAGATCGGTAAAACCCATCCCGAAGAAATGTATATCGTCGGTGCCCATATGGATGGCATAGGCTTTGGTGAAGCAGCCAACGACAATGGCTCTGGTACTGCTATCGTGATGGAGTTGGCGAGAATATTCAGTGCACCCAATGTTGAGACTGATCGCTCTATCCGTTTTGTCTTATGGAATAACGAAGAGACTGGATTGAACGGCGCCTACGCTTACGTTGAACAACGCAAAGATTTGCAAGGGATAGAATCACCAAAAGGTTCTGGCAAATACCCTGAGCCAAAATGGCTGGGCATGATACAACACGACATGATGCTCTGGGATCACGGCATGCCTGTCGCAAAACTTGACGCAAAAGGAAAACCCGTACTGGACGCAGAAGGCAAACCGATCTATGAATCGCCAAAAGAACAAAGAGCCGAAGCCGACGTCAACATCGAATATCAATCAACCTCAAAGCAAGCTGATGGCGCCGCAAAACTGGCCTGGTTCTTCCGTGCAGCGAATGACAAATACGCGACTAACTATCCTGCGGCGGTGGGTTTCCATATGACGAATACGGATTCTGTGCCGTTCATGGATTTGGTGCCGGCCATTTCCTTACGTGAAAATGAACGCGGTATGCAAATAGGTGCTGGCTGGAATCCCAACTGGCACCAACCTACTGACGTATTCAATACTTACTCAGATAAAGACTTTTTATTAGGTCTGAATGCTGCGCAAACGACTTTATCGGCCGTAGCGACCTTATCCGGTACCAAATTAAAGGAAAAATAAGACTCACTAATTCTGACAGGATTACCAATCTAGTTAACAACAAACTCGCCCTGTGGCTCCACGCCATAGGGCGACATTGTTTAGAGTTAATAGCATGATCCCAGTCTCACAGGCGGACAAGCATCTTCGCAGAGCCGCAGTATTACCAGCGTGTTCCTATTCCCATCTTGTAGCTGTGACTTTTCACCGTGCCAACGGAAAACTTGCTCATATCGAAAACCAGTTTTCCGGTCAGATAAATACTAGTATTGAGTTGATAGCGCAAACCAAGTTCCGACTGCATGATTAAGCTCACCGGAACATGCTGAGGAAATAACCAATCGGCTTTAGCGTAAGCTTCCCATTTGCCATGATTGAATTTTCGTTTGAAATCAAGTGAGACTACCCAGGCATTTAATTGAAATTGACTTGGTCCCTTACCCAGTACCAAGCTGTTATACGTTCCCATTATTTCGGCACTGCCCGATTTATCCTTCCACAAATTACGACCCAGACCTAAGCCATGGTAGTAAAGATTGCTTCCAGCCGTTACGCGATCGCTTTGATAGAAATTATTGGCCCGGATAAACCATTCGGGCGTAAAGAAATAATCCAGTGAATACTCAAGCTTTTTACTATCCTCACTTTTTTCATTGTCCTCGGTGTAATTTCTAATCTTACCGTCTAACTTATGCCGCCACGGTTGCATATCCCAAGTTACACTTCCATCGATTTCTAAATACCGGGCCGGTGTCTTATTCTGTGAATTTTCCAAGCTGGCATCAACTCTCCCCTCCAATCCATCAAAAATACCGCGTTGGTCGACCTTCGTCACTTCGGATGAGTCAAACCTCAGCGCTGAAATTGGAATATTTTTTCCGTCGACTCCGACGTAGCCATTCAGTGAACTCATCTGCAACTGCGCTTGCAAAGGTAGAGAAAAAGTTTGGCTTACCTCAAAAAAAGACACGCTAGTATCCGTCGATAAGCTACTAATGGCATCCGTATCTATAGTTACTTCGCCTGCATATTCTGTTTTTATCACTACTTTCATAGCGTCTACTTTAAGCAAGCGACCACTTATTTGATCAGTATTTTTTAGCTTAAGAATATCGGCATGGGAAAAGCTAGCGAGCACAGTAACACTACAAAACACCGCTATCTGCAAGAAGAAACGATACGATGTTTGGGAAAATTTACGCATACAAGTCATCTGAGATGGAGCAAGTTTTATGCAAAGTGGAGACCAGTCGATTCTAACGTTTCACCCAGATTTGCGAAACCTAAATTCTATCTTTGAAATCAACGAGCCAAACTTCACAAAGCTTAACTCAACAATGACATTCTAATAACTGGTGTTATTGCAAGGGATCAAAAAAGAAGTGCAATTCAGATACAAATTCGGGACAAATGTAGCAAGTGGGTTGCAAGTTTTTTCGTTCGCAGTGATACTGCCGCATGGTATTTTCCAGTCATTTTTAGCAGGTATGCGCAAATCACTTTTTGTTTTATCTGGCTTGATTTTAGCTCTTGGTCTCTCCGGTGCAATGTCGGAGGTACATGCGCAGTCACAGGTGAAACTTTTTTTACCTGAAAATCTCGATAGCAATGGTAACCAAATCCCACCAGACAATCATCTTTTAGAAATCCTGTCCTACTTTGAACGCACCGCCAATGTCAGGTTCGAAAAATTAATATTGCCTTGGAAACGGGCGCAACTTGAAGCCTTACAAGGTAATGGCATCGTATTTGGTTTATCACCAACACCGGAACGTTTGAAGCTATACCAGTATTCACAAGCAGTTACGAAGCAAACCGTTTGGGGCATCACCTACGGCAAGCCCAAGCCTAGTATCAAATCACTTGAAGATCTGCGCGGAAAAATAGTTAACATAGGCCGTGGATATAGTCATGGCAGCACTTTTGAACAAGCCCGTAATATTGTGTTCACGGTGCAGGAAGACGGTCTGTTTAACAGCGCACGTCTGAACAAACTCATCAGTAAGAGCAATGATTTAATTTTATGGCCGGTGCGTCAGTTTAAAGAAGCGCATGAAGTTGAAAAATACGTGAATCAACTCTTCAATGATTATTCTGGTGCTAAAGGTGTTCATTTTGAGGTATCAGATCAACCGATTTTCTATGACACCGAGCACTTCGCGACAAAAAAAGGGCAATATGAGGACATCATTGCCAAACTCGACCAAGCCCTTAAAGTGGGCAATAAAAATGGCACACTCGCCAAGCTAATTAAAGCGTATCGCTAATGCGCTTAGCGATAATGTAGTCATAGCAGCTCAGTAGCATTAAAAAGCTTTTTCAATTTTCCGTTGAAAGGAGTTCTGTCATGCGCCTATTTCTATACCTGATTGCCTGTCTGGTTTTCAATTTCGCCTCTCTCAAAGCAGCATTTGCAGCCGAAGTAATCAAAGTCGCTGGTGATCGCGAAAAAATCTTACTGATGTCAGATGGCAGCGTATATAGTTGGCACAGCACAAAAATAGATTTAGCCAAAATAAGTCTGCCCGGCAAAGTAGTCGACGTCGCCATAGGGAAACGTAGCTATGCGGTGCTTGAAGATGGCAGTGTCCTCACATGGGAAAATAAAACGGGCGCAATACCATTAAAACTTGCCGGCATCAGTCACGCCATCAACATCATCAGTCATGGAAACACCGCGCTGGCATTACTGCGTGATGGTCAAGTGATGGCCTGGGGTTCACGTATATATGGTATGCGAGGTGACGGACAATTTGCTAAGTATTATGAGGAAGTTGGCGTGTTTAATATGACGCCGACTATTGTGCCTGGCGTAGAAAACATCACGCAGATTTCTATGGGGTCCGAACATGTACTGGCATTAAGGGCGGATGGTCGGGTAATGGCGTGGGGATCGAATCACTACGGCGGTTCGGGACGAGCGCCACGTCAAGAAACACCGATAGATCGCGCTGAGGAAGTGCCGGGATTATCAGATGTCAAAATGGTCGCTGCCGGACAGGGTGTTTCTACCGCATTGAAAAAAGATGGCACAGTATGGGTGTGGGGCGCCAACTTTCAAGCTCAGTTTGGAAATGGCTTGCGCACAGATCCACCGGGGATGAATCATGGTTACGAGCTCACACCGCAAATAGTCAAAGGTGTTAGCAATGCACAGGCCATATCACTTGGTGTTAATGGCAGGCATACCTTGGCTTTGCTCAAAGATGGCTCACTCAAAGGCTGGGGCAATACCGACTGGGGACAATTAGGGACTGGTGTCGGTGGGCGATTTTTGGAATCTCCTGCAACACCAAAAATCACCGGAGTAAAAGCTATTTTTGCCTGTGGCAATAACAGCTTTGCGGTAAAACAAGACGGTACTTTCTGGGCTTGGGGCATCGGCAATCCCGGTGACTGGCCTCTGAGTAACAACACCCAACTTCCAAAAAAAATAATGGTCGCGGACTAGCCCATTGAAAGTTTAAAAACGCATTTCGTAATTCAAACGTACATTCAATTTTGACGGATTGTAATTTTGGCGCAGCACACTGCCCTGCGCATCTTCGTACTCACTTTCTGAATATGCCGTCTGACGAATCACATTATTCATAGACAAGCGTAGGTTCGACATGTTGTCGAACTTCCATAAGGCATAAGTCTCTAAACTACGATTGACTCTTGCATAATTCAATTGATTCGCAGAGACCCGCACTAAACCTGCATTTTGAAAGGCATAGCCAGCGCCGACGGTTAATGGATAGGCTTCGGGTTTGTAATCAAGACCGATATTGGCACGAACCGGCACTTGTGCATCCAGACGATTATTCGGGCCAGGCACAGTATCAATCGTCGAATGATTGAATGCCGCATTCATACGAAAATCGAGTGCCGGTGCCTGCTCCATCCATAAACGCATAGGAAACTTTGCCTCCAGCTCTATGCCCTTGGTCTGCGCATGTCCCCCATTCACTGGCATATTTACCCACAGACCATCTTGCTGAAACAATCGATTCAAGGTGATGCCACTGATACGACGTAAGAAAAAATTCGCACTAAAAACACCGCCGCCATCAACAAAGTGTTCATAGCCCAAATCAAAGCCGGTGGCTAATTCGGGTTGCAAATTCGGATTGGCAAGGCCGTCTGGGCTGGTCGCAGAATTATTCGTAGAATAATAGCGGCGATGTACCAAATCCCAGGAATTCACACCTTTGTAAGTGCGCGAAAAGGCAAAGCGCAATTGCTGATTAGAGTGGTCAGGTATCTTATATAAGGTTTGAAAGATCGGACTCAGTACGGAAGAACGGTTATGCACATTATCCAGACTATTGCCGCGGCCATCCATACTGATCGCTTCCCAACGCAAACCCAGATACAGCGATAATTGTTTGTCCAAAGTCCATTCATCTTGCGCATATAAAGATGTGCGTGCAATTTTAAATTCCACGTCTTCTTGTAAGCTGACGGGGCTGACGACTTCATTCATCGCTGTAGTACCGCGTGTCAGATTATTACTGCTCTGCCAGCGTGAAGCCAGCTCCCAACCTGCAGAGATCGTATGATCTTCGATAAACGGCGCATTGTACTTACCGCTATGTGTCCAGCCACGGTTGAATGATTCGGTATCAACATGTCGATCAAACAAAGCCGTTTGCTTGGCATCGCGTCCCACGCTGCGGCCAGTCGATTGTGAATGCCAGTAATGCGTGCCAGCACGCAATTCCAGCTTGGCACTATCACCCAACTTATGCGTCCAGCTCAGATTATTATTCCAGCTTTGCCCTTCATTGGTCGTATCGTAATCTTCAATAGGAAAGCTGTAAGCGATACCTACTAAGCTATTGGTGTTGCCGCGATTGCGGCCTTCACTTTCGTTAACATTGATGAAGGCGTTGTAACTGAGCAGGTCTTCATTATCCAGAGTCCAATTCAGGCGAGGGGCGGAAGACACTGAACGATTGTGATTTTCATTAGCCGAAGTATTTTGACGTAACTGGGTAGTCACGCCTTGACTATCCATTTTGCGAGTCTGGCTTCGATTCTCATTATTACTAAAACGTCCCACATTCAGATTCAAAGGCAGACTATAAGAAAACTGTTCTAACTTATCGGACAATTGAAAGCTGCTATACAAGCCGCTTGGCACATCACCTCTTTGAAAATAGCCGAGCTTAACCTGACGCTGCGACATCGATATCGAACGTTTCAAAATAATATTGATCGTACCCGCTACCGCCTGTGCGCTAAATTCAGCGCTGGCGGATCGCACAATTTCTATTCGTTCAATTAGGTCAGGTGCCAAACTTTCAATCGAAAAACCCGGAGGACTAGGCTCACCATTGAGCAAAATTTGCGTATATCCAGCGCCTAGTCCACGCATACGAATCGCACCGCCAACGACACTGACGCTGGGCAAGCGTTTTAAAACATCGGTAATTTCAGTGTCGCCAAAACGGGCGATCTCTTCCTGGGTGACGACGATCTTACTAGCCGTATCAAAGCGACGAGCATCGTATTCACGATTGCCTTTTACTTGTACTTTTTGGGTTGGACTTTCAATAGCTTTCACTGCCGCAGGCGTCAGAGCAGAGCCCGCTTTAGGCACTTCTTTCTTTTCTATATCGACTGCTTTTTGATTACTTTGATCGGCATTCTCAAGGTGGTCCACTGGTAGGTTGACACTATCTCGAGCCAACACAGAACAAGGAAACGCAAGTGCAAGCGCAGCGACCATTACAGAAACAGGGAAAGAAGTTTTAAACATAGTGAAATAACAGCGGAATTAAAAGCGTCGGTAACAATAAAACAAATAGAAGCAAGCAAAGCTTACGCGAGTTCAGACTGCTGCTCTGCACAAAAGTTCATTGCAATTGCTAATTATTCTTCTGCAATGTCTCCGCACCGATGCGGCTTATGCATTTTTCCTCTACACTTGTTCACTTTCCTTTCGTTCACTTGGAGTTATGCCACCATGATGCAACTTTTCTACTCCCCTGGTACCGCATGTCTCGCCCCCCATTTTCTATTGGAAGAATTAGGGCTAGCTTATGAATTAGTATTGGTCGATACCAGCAAACAAGAACACCAGCAAGCGGCCTACTTAAAGCTCAACCCCAAGGGAAAAATTCCACTCTTAATTGATATCTTCGATGACAAGGAAATCCGTTTAACCGAAAGCGCTGCGATCTGTATGTATCTGGCGGATAAATATGCTGCTCAACAAAATGCCGCTCACTTGAATCCAGCACTGGGAAGCGTTGAACGAGCACGTTTGTATCAATGGATGATGTATTTTTCGAATACGTTGCAAGCGGAACTGCTTAGTTACTTTTATCCTGAGCGACTGGCTGACAATGCAGAAACGGCAGAACAAATTAAGAACCACGCAGAGCAACGAGTGGCCGAGATGCTCAGCTACATCGATGCGGAATTAGCAAAATCGGACGGTGATTATTTCCTTGGAAAATCCTTGTCGATCGCAGATCTATTTCTCTTCATGCTCTGTCGTTGGACCCGCAATATGCATAAGCCCGCACGCACCTACACGCACCTGTCGCCTTACTTGGCACGATTAGTACAGCGTCCGGCAATTACAAATAGTTTTGCACAGGAAGCACTCGCAGCGCCACTTTATTAGGCTGCAACTAAGCTATAAAATAGTTGATAAAAAAATCGCGCCATCATGTGGCGCGATTTTTAATGGAAAAACGTTTTTATGTTTTCTGCCAATAATGCATACCAAGAAAAATAGGCAAGCTGACTGAACCCAATACGCAAACCCAAAGCATGGATTCGGCACCGACCCCAACGAAAGCCCACAGACAGTAGGCTGTCGCAAACAAAGCAGAGAGCGCCAAATAGTAAGACTGGTTCAACTTATCGGTCAAACGCTTTTGCTTCCACAGCTTAAACAGGCCGACCGCAACTGCCAGATACAAAGGCATATTCGCCGCCGTCACCATCACACTTAAAAACGTAAAACCCTGCGCCAAGTTGCGGCTATAGTTCATTAAAATCATCACACTCGCTAAAACACCAGTCACGATTAAAGCCGAAGCAGGAGCACCTCGCCCATTATGACGTTTTAAGAAGGCAGGAAAAACGGCATGGTTCGCCATCGATACAGTAATTTCACCCGCAATCATGGTCCAGCCGTTAAGCGCACCTAGTCCGCTGATGATCACAAACAAGGCGATCCACAAGCCTGAATCGGCATTTAAGTAACGATGAAACAAGTCAACGAAAGGCGCGTTCGAACTCGCCAACTGAGATTGCGGAATCAGCAATAAAGGAATCGCTGAAACACCAATGTAAATCACCGCGGTGATAAAAGTACCCACCATCGTTGCACGTGGAATAGTCCTTTCCGGATCACGCACTTTTCCTGCGGGGATAGTGGCACTTTCTACCCCCAACATCGCAAATAAGGCGATCGTACCGGCTGCAGCGCTGCCTTCCCAGGACAAAGGCGTACTCGGAATTTGCGCCAGGAAGACTGAGGCATTGGTACTTAACAAGAATGCGCCAAGTAGAAGTACTGCCAACATAGGCAAGAGTTTTAACAGGGTGCTCAACACCTGTACTCTTCCTGAGGTTTGGACACCTAGTAAGTTGACGATGATAAAGAACCAGATCAAGGCTATCGCACTCAAAGGTGCGAGCCATGCTGTCTCTGCTAGCATAGGAAACAGGCTGCTTAAATAGCCGACGATACCTATCGCTAAGGTCGAATTGGTAATGCAGACTGATACCCAATAACACCACATAATAAAAAACGCAAACCCATTTCCAAATGCGTAGCGGGTGTAAGCGTAGGGCCCGTCGGATTGTGGAAAGGCACGCGCAAAATTGGCAAATACTTGCGCGATGAAAATACAACCGACTAGTGTGATTCCCCAACCAATAAAAGCGTTCAAGCCATAAGGTGCCAAGGAAGCCGGTAGCATGAAGATTCCCATGCCGATGACATTACCTATGATCAAAGCAGTACACATCCAGAAACCCAAGGGCTTATTATTCTTCATATTGGTTGGAAGGTTTTCCAAATTGAGTTAGTGACGAATACATGCTACTGACTCAAAGCGTTTAGCACCAGTAATGTCTGCACTTGTTGGTAAATCGCCTCATGAGAAATGCCCTGGTCTGTGATCTAAGCTATGTCATGCCGTCACGCAAATACTGGCTCTTCCTATCTGCACATTTGAACGAGTTCCGCTACACTATGCGGTATTTCCTAGCTTGCTCGCTCTCCCTGGCTCAGCTAAAAACGCAAACCAAACAACACCAACATGTGCATTAACTACACCCCAAGTCGAAAAGATCAGATCGCTGAAAAATTTTATGCAATGGATCACACTGGCAGTGAATGGGAAAATGAAGTTTGGCAAGACTATGCCGCACCATTTATCACCCATGATGCGTTGAAGCGACGCCAGGCCATGCGTGGCAGCTATGGGTTAATTCCCAAAACAAAACTCCCCCCAGGCAAACGCTTTAGTACCATGAATGCACGCGCCGAAACCATAGGCGAACTCAGTAGCTTTGCTCGCCCTTGGCGCGAAGGAAAACGCTGCCTGATTCCACTTCAAAATTTCTATGAACCTAATTACGAAAGTGGTGTTCCCGTGCGCTGGCAAATCGGTGTCGAAGGTAGTTCTGATTTTGCGGTAGCGGGTTTGTACAAAGCCTGGGACGAAGAGAATGGACAGCAGAGTTTTTCCTTCACCCAAATTACGATTAATGCGGACAACCATCCGATGATGAAACGTTTTCATCAACCGGGTGATGAGAAACGTGGTTTAGTGATTATTCCTGAAGCGGAGTATGACGATTGGCTCAGCTGCAGCAATCCAGACATGGCCAGAGCTTTTCTACAACTCTATCCAGCAGAGGCGATGTGGGCAAAAGCGGCACCGCTCCCTAAGCGAGCCACAAAAAAATCCTTAACAGAAGAAGAAACTGTACCGAGACAAACTAGTTTGTTTTAGAAAAATTTGTCTCGCATTATCTTCACCTCTATAAGTTGTTGAAAAATCGCGCTTATTTTTTAAAGATGTCAAAAATTACTTTTAGCTAATTGCAAATACTTAGCAAATAGTCTAACTTGTGCACCCTCTATGTCTTTTTTAGGAAATATCCTGTGAAACTTATTACGCTCCTGATGTTAAGTGCCGGCATTCTGACGCCTGGCCTCGCTTTTTCCGCTGAGCCAATCAAGGAAGTACAAAACGCAACCAAATCCACACCAGCAAAATCCGCACAAGCGGCACCTGTAAAAGTAACTTCAGTAGAAGGCATCACTGAGTACAAACTGGCCAATGGCATGCGCGTCGTTCTGTTCCCGGATGCAAGTAAGCCGACGATTACCACCAATATCATCTACATGGTGGGTTCACGCCACGAAAACTATGGCGAAACAGGTATGGCGCATTTGTTAGAGCATTTGCTGTTCAAACCTAGTGCTAACTTCGGTATCAAAAAAGGCACGAAGTCCCCAGTCGAAGTGTTGAACTCTACGGGTGCTGATTTCAACGGTACGACTTGGTATGACCGCACTAATTACTATGCGACTTTCCCAGCGAATCAAGACAATCTGCGTCAGATGCTGGCGATGGAAGCGGATCGCATGCTGAATGCAGCAATTGATCAAAACGATTTGTGGAATCCAAAAACACAAAAAGGCGAAATGACTGTAGTTCGCAATGAATTTGAAATCGGCGAAAGCGATCCTATTGGCGTCACGACTGAACGGATTCAGGCGGTTGCGTACGACTGGCACAACTACGGCAAATCAACGATAGGCGCGCGCTCTGATATTGAACAAGTCAACATCCCACGCTTGCGCGCTTTCTACAAAAAATACTACCAACCAGATAATGCGATCTTGATGGTCGCAGGTAAATTTGATGAAGCCGCTATTCTGAAACAAGTCAACGACTTGTTTGGCCGCATTCCAAAACCGACCCGTGTAATCGAACCAACTTACACCGCAGAACCAACCCAAGATGGTGAACGTTCAGTGACGGTGCGTCGTAGTGGTGGTACGCAATTCGTCGGCGCCGGCTATCACATGGCACCGTCCGCTCACGCTGATTCTAATGTCTTGGGTTTATTGTCCGATATCCTGACCAGTGCACCAAGCGGTCGTTTGCATAAAGCCTTGGTAGAAACCAAATTGGCGACAGCCGTTAATTACAATACAGTCAGCAATTTAGAACCAAGTTACGGCATCTTCGGCGCGATCGTGCCAAAAGAAAGTAATCTCGACGCGGCACAAGATGCCTTGCTGAAAGTATTAGAAAACTTAAAAGCGCAGCCTATCACGCAAGAAGAATTAGATCGCGCCAAACAAAATGCCAGAAAACAAATTCAACTGGCCTTAAATGACACTGCGAAACTCACGATCGCTTTGACAGAATCAATGGCGGCAGGCGACTGGCGTTTGTTTTTCTTGGAACGTGATCAATTAGAAAAAATCACATTAAAAGAAGTACAAGCAGCCGCTGAAAAGTATTTGAAAACGACAAACCGTACTTTAGGTCGATTCATCCCGACCGACACCGCGGATCGTACCGAAGTACCTGGCACACCCAATGTAATGTCTATGGTTAAGGACTATAAAGGTCAGGCAGTCGTCGCCCAAGGCGAAGCGTTTGATCCTAGTCCAGATAATATCGAAGCTCGCACACAACGCTCGGCTTTGCCTAACGGTATGAAGTTAGCATTATTGGCTAAGAAAACGAAAGGTGCAACGGTCAGTATCAATCTGCGCTTGCGTCTGGGCACTGAAGCTAGTTTGCAAGGCAAAGCAGAAGTAGGTCAATTCACTGCAGGCTTGCTGAACAAAGGTACAGAGCGCCTAAAGCGTCAAGAAATCAAAGACAGTTTTGATAAATTGAATGCTCAAGTTGCGATAGGCGGCGGCGCGGAAGGTGTTACTGCGACGATTACCACCACACGCGACAATTTAGCTGCTGCTTTAGATTTGTTAGCCGAAGTCTTGAAGAAACCTAGTTTCCCGGCCAGTGAGTTTGAGGAATTCAAACTGGCAGTTGCTGGTCGCATCGAACAATCCATTCCAGAGCCACAAGCGCAAGCAAGTAATGCAATGGGACGCTTGACCGATGAAACACCTGCCGGTCACGTACGTCATGTAAGTACATTGCCAGAACAGGTTGCAGCAATCAAAGCAGTCAAATTGGAAGACGTTAAGGCATTCCACCTAAACTATTACGGTACTGAAAGTGCGACATTCTCTGCGGTCGGTGATTTCGATACGAACGCTTTAAAAACGCAACTAAATAGTCTGTTTGGTAGCTGGAAAGCGAAACAAAGTTACACCCGCATTCCACGCAATATGAAAGCCGTCGCAGGTCAAAAAATCACCTTGGACACACCAGACAAAGCAAGTAGCTTCTTGTTAGCCGTGCATCCGATTGCGATCAAAGACGATGCAGAAGCCTATCCCGCACTCTTGATGGCAAATCATATGTTGGGTGGTGGCGCTTTGCGCAGTCGCTTGGCTGATCGTATTCGTCAAAAAGAAGGTCTGTCCTATGGCGTTGGTTCTTTCCTCAATGTGCCTAGCCAAGATCCGGTTGCATTGTGGGCCGCTTATGCTTTAAGTGCGCCGCAAAATACAGCAAAAGTAGAAGCCGCTTTGCGTGAAGAAGTACAAAAAGCGCTGAGTGAAGGCTTCACCGATGCCGAATTGATCGAAGCGAAAAAAGGTTGGAAACAATCAGAAGAAGTTGGTCGCACTCAAGATGCAGGATTAGCGGCACAGCTAGCAGGTTACCTTGCTATCAACCGTACGATGAGCTACGACAAAGCCTTTGAAGCAAAAGTAGCCGCGCTTACTGTAGCCCAAGTGAACGACGCATTGCGTAAATTATTGAAAGCGGATGCGATCTCAGTAATTACCGCGGGTGATCAGTCTAAAGTTGGTAAGTAATTCGGTCGTACGAAACACGAGGCATCGTGTTTTTTTGAAGTAAATAGGCGCTAAAAATAAGAGGTGAAATTCAGTAATGGATTTCACCTTTTTTCTTGCCCGCTCTCTTAGGTTTATATTTTTTAACTTTTAAGTCAGAACGAATCTGCGGTACGTAGCTTCAGGCGTAAAATACCGCTTTACCTTATTTTCTATCACTATCGATGCCGCCGTCTCTTCCTGGCCTTTGCCTATTTGCTCTATCACTGTTCTCGTTCAACCTCAGTCATGCACAAGCACAAAAGGAAAACAAAGACAGCAAACTTAATGCTAAATCCACGCAAACAAGCATCACTCTGTTTGCCGCAGGCGATATTGCAGATTGCCGCAGAAAGCCTGCCGAACAGACCATGGCAGCACAAACTGCGAATTTGATAGAGAACGGTTTGGCACAAGATAAAAACGCCTATGCAATTACCCTAGGTGACAACACCTATCCTATCGGCAAACCAAGCGAATTCAGCGATTGCTATGACAAAACCTGGGGTAAGTTTAAAACACGCACCCTACCTTCGCCTGGCAACCATGACTATGGCGTACCACTGGCGCAAGGCTACTACAATTATTTCGACGAGTTGGCGGGATCAGGTCGACGCGGTTACTACAAAAAAATCATAGGCAACTGGTTGTTACTTTCTTTAAACAGCAATATCAAAGATCAGGCCATGCGCGAGCAGATGCAGTGGCTAAAGAATGAATTGAAAGAAAGACAGGGCAGCTGTCTTCTGGCGTTTTGGCATCATCCCGTCTTCTCATCAGGCGGTCATGGCGATAACGCCAACATGCAAGAAGCATGGCGCTTATTAGCGGATGCTGGTGCCGATATTGTCTTGACCAGCCATGATCACAACTACGAACGCTTTACACCGCTTGATAAAAATGGACAACGTAGTGATGCCGGCATACGCAGTTTTGTCGTCGGTACGGGCGGCGCCAAACTCACGCCCATGTTTTTTCCAAAAAGCATCAGCGACATTCGTCAAAACGAGGTTCACGGCGTATTGAAACTACAACTGCATGCCAACAGCTACGACTGGGAGTTTCTTGCAACACCCGACACAAATACCTCTGCTTTTAGCGATAAAGGACATGGTAATTGTCGTTGACATCGTCTGGTCGACAGCACCAAAACAGATAGATAAAAAGTGTGGTGGTTCGAAGCGAGAAGCTTGGAAAGCAGGTAAACTAGCGCCTTATGCCATCCTCACTACTCTTCATCATCGCCTCATTAATTTGGGGCTCGACCTTTTGGGCCATTACACAACAATTAGGGGAAGTCGCGCCTGCGGTCTCCGTGGCCTATCGTTTTGGCCTCGCTTCACTCACGCTGTTTGCCTGGTGCTGGCTACGCAAAGATCGTTTGCAGATTCCATGGAAAACACAAGGCTGGTTAGCGCTGCAAGGCTTCTTCACGTTTTCGCTCAGTTATTTGTGTACCTATTCTTCTGAACAATATTTAGTATCGGCCTTGGTCGCCGTTTTGTTTGCCTTGATGGTGATCTGGTCGCCGATTACGGAAAGAATCTTCTTTCAAAAACCATTGACCTGGCGCATTTGGGTCGCTGCCTTGGTTTCAATAACCGGTGTGATTTTATTATTTTTCCCAGCGCTCAAAAGTAATTGGGAAGAAACGCATTCAGGTCATAGCACCCATTTCTTGCTGGGCTTAGGACTCGCACTGACTGCAACACTGGCTAGTACCTTTGGCAATTTGGTCGTGGTCAAAGTGCGCCAGCACAATCAAAATGTGCTGCTGACGATGGCGTGGGCGATGGCTTGGGGAACCATGTGGGTTAGTCTGTTTGCGATAGTTACCGGGCAACCGTGGACGATACCGTCCACACTCAATTATTGGTTGTCACTGATTTATTTGTCACTATTTGGTTCAGTGATTGCGTTTGCGTGTTACTTCACCTTGATCCATAGAATTGGTGCACAGAAAACCGTTTTTATCGGTGTCATCACCCCCATTATTTCGGTCCTCCTATCGATCAAATTGGAGAGCTATCATCCGGGTTGGATAGAATGGTGCGGCATGATACTGTGTTTAGCGGGTGTTATTTGGGCTTTGCGCGGCGAGCCCAAAGCGAAGAGCGCTTAGGTCTATATAAATTTCAGCTAGGTTGAAATGCCAATTTACGCAGGACATGCGCCGCAGCGGCCAGCCCGAAAGAAGCGGTCACGACGATAGAAGAGCCAAAACCCGCGCAGTTCAAGCCCGAAATGCCTTTTGAGTTATCTCCAGAGCTAGTGCTATCGCCTTCAACTGCACATACTTCAGCAGTTTCTGGTGTGGTCAAAGCTTCCATAGAAAACACGGCGTCAATACCGAATTTAGTTTTCATACCACGTGGGAAACCAAAATTCTGGCGCAGGCGCTTGCGCACCAATGCCAATAAAGGTTCTTGTTCAGTGCGTGACAGGTCACGGATTTCGATCTTACCCGGATCAGTCTGACCACCCGCTGCACCGATGGTAATCAAGGGAATCTGATGTTCACGGCAATAGGCAATCAGGGCCGTTTTAGCTTTTACACTGTCTATCGCGTCGATCACATAATCAAATTTTTGACTACCTATCATGAGCTCCAGATTATCTGGGTCTATGAATTCTTCAACTTCACGTACCTTGCAGTAGGGATTGATCGTGGCGATACGTTCAGCCAAAGCCGTCACTTTTGCCTTACCCAAGGTCTCGCTTGTGGCCTGAATCTGACGATTTATATTCGACTCGGCGACATTATCCAGATCGATCATTGTAATCGCACCGATGGCGCTTCGAGCAAGCGCTTCTACCACCCATGAGCCAACACCACCCACACCTATCACGCAGATATGTGCCTGTTTAAATCTTTCTAAGCCTTGAGCACCATACAAGCGTGCAATCCCACCAAAGCGGCGTTCAAAATCAACATCGTCGTCCTGTGAAGATATTGAGGGCTCAATTGGGGAGGTAGCGTGTTGCATAGGTAAGGATTTCTTTGAATTTTGAATAAATATTGAGCTAGTGCAGGCGAAGGCAAGCAAAAAACGAGCAAATAAGCACGAGTAGAACTGCCGCCATTTTACAAGCTTCGGGTCAAATAAGCATTTTAGACTTGATTTCGCGCAAATGGTCTCGGAGATGAAGCGGCGCAAATGACTAGAATAGAGGATAATTTTGTTTTCTATACCGCACTTTCCACCAACACTCCAAACGCTGAAAAAAGGCTGAAATACACTATCATGGATATTCTATTTGCAAGCGCACCCAGCTTTGATCAGCCACTAGCGGTTCTCAAACATTGTCATGATCGTATTCGTAAACAACTGGCCACTTTAGAAAAACTGTTGCCGCATCTGGCGCAACACGGTGCAGATGTCGAAGCGCAAAAAGCCGCATTGGCGGTATTAAAATATTTTCAAAATGCGGCGCCACTGCACCATGACGACGAAGAGATCGACTTGCTCCCAACCCTAGTACAAACCGCCCAAGCCGCCGATGCGGAATTACTCGCAACGCTACTGCCCACTATTCTGCAGCAACACCAACAAATGGCATCGCTGTGGCAAGTGTTAGAAGCGCAACTAGACCCCATCTCAAGCGGTAGTGCTGCTGATTTGAACAATCTCGACGTCACTGCGTTTCAAACCCTTTATCAAGAGCATATGCAAATCGAGGAAACGCAGATCGCGCCTATGGCGATGCGATTATTTAGCCCAGAACAAATGTACAAACTAGGTCAGGCTATGCAAGCCCGCCGTGGTATTGATGCATAGTAAAAAGGCCGTCTTAGAAAACTGGTTTCGACATCGAGCTCAGAATTAATTAATAAATGTAAACGAAGGAACATGTATGTCTATTGCCAACCTACGAAAAGATTATCAACTCGCCAGTCTCGCAGAAAGCGATGTGGCACATGATCCCATTAAGCAATTTGCCCATTGGTTCGATCAAGCTTTAAAAGCGGAAGTCTCTGAACCGAATGCAATGAGTCTGTCCACCGTCAATGCTGAGGGCAAACCCTCTTCTCGCATCGTACTTATTAAGGAATTTGATGAGCGTGGCTTTTCATGGTTCACTAATTACGACAGTCGAAAAGGATTGGAATTGGCTGAAAATCCACATGCTGCATTACTCTTCTTTTGGATACCACTGGAACGTCAAGTGCGAATCGAAGGTCGTATCGAAAAAATATCTGACACGGACAATGACAAATACTTTCATAGCCGGCCGTTAGGCAGCCGTCAAAGCGCACTGGCCTCAAGTCAAAGCCAAGTCATCGCTAATCGTCAACAGCTCGAAGATAAGCTGGCACAAGTTGTTGCAGAATTTGGCGACAATCCACCGCGTCCTGAACATTGGGGTGGCTACCGTTTGGTGCCGGAGTTTATAGAATTTTGGCAAGGCCGCAGCTCTCGCTTACATGATCGCATTGCTTACACGCGACAAGCGGATGGTGCTTGGAATATCAGCCGTTTGCAACCTTAATTCCAGGCTGCAAAAATGGGGCTGGCTTAACCATCAAGCCAGCCTTGTTATTTATAGTGCTTTCACGCACAAACGAAAATCCGGATCTTCTTCGTATTTTTTGACTTCAAAATCAAGACTACGCATCAGTCTGATCATATTGTGATTATTGTTCAGCACCAGCCCCTCAATGTAAGCAAGGCCACGACTACGCGCCATCTCAATGATCGATAACATCAGTCGCGTACCTAGTCCTTGTCCGGCAAAATCATCGGCGATCAATAAGGAAAATTCACAGGTACTTTTATCCGGATTCGTCACATAACGTGATACACCGATGATCTTTTCTATTTCGCTGAAACTACCATCATCATGCGGTACACGTTCGCGATAAATGGCCACCAAAGCCATCTCTCTATCGTAGTCAATCAAGGTGAATTTCGCCAACATGCGGTCCGATAGCTCGCGCATTGACGATACAAAACGGAAGTAACGACTTTCAGGCGAAAGCTTACGTACTAGTTCCTGTAACATTTCAGCATCGTGCGGATGCAGCGGTCTGACCGTGTATTTACGACCATCGCGCAATGGCCATTCCATCTCTTTATCGGAGGGATAAGGTGAAATCGCCAGATGCTCATAGTTACCAGGCTCCGCGGGCGAATGATCCACCACAATACGCGCATCGACCACCAGAGCACCGTCCTCATCGACGATGACAGGATTGATATCCATTTCACGTAATTGCGGCAAAGCACATACCATTTCCGAGACACGCAGCAGTATCTGTTCAAGCGCGTCGCGATTGACTGGTGCGGCACCGCGCCAAGCACCGAGCAAATCAGCGCTGCGTACCCTATCGATCAGACGATGTGCCAGGAATTGGTTTAAGGGCGGTAACTCAATCGCACGATCAGCGATCAACTCTATCATCACGCCACCGACGCCAAATGAAATCACTGGACCAAATAATTCATCGGTAGTGATGCCGATAAAAAGTTCGCGTCCCAATGGTTTTCCCGACATATTTTGCACGGTGACGCCATTAATCTTGGCATCGGGACGCAGTTGCACTACCCGCGCCATCATGTCCTGCCAGCCATCGCGGACACCTGCTGCACTCGCTATATTTAAGACCACACCTTGCACATCGGATTTATGAGGAATATCCGCAGAGTCAACTTTCAATGCAACAGGGTAGGTCAATTGGTTAGCAACCAACATCGCTTCAGTCGCGCTGCGCGCCAAGATCGTTTTGGTCACTGGGATATGGAATGCCGATAGCAAGGCTTTCGATTCCATTTCCGTCAACACTTTGCGTCGCTCGGCCAACACGCTTTCTATCAAGATACGCGCGCCCTCTAAGTCAGGTTTCGCCAACTGAGATAAGGGCGGAGGTACCTGACGCAATAATTGCTGGTTGCGATGAAATAATGAAACATGATTAAAGGCATCAACCGCCGCCTCTGGCGTACGGAAACTAGGTATACCGGCCTTAAACAAAATAGTTCTGGCGGCGGTAACTTTCTCATCCCCCATCCAGCAGCTGATCAAAGGTTTACCGACAGTGGCCTGCAAGTCAGCCAAAGCTTGCGCAATCGCACCAGTATCAACCCCTGCAATTGGTGACAAGATGACCAAGATGCCGTCGATCTCCAAGCTATGGGCACAGGCAGTCACGGCAGCACGATAATGCGCTGCATCGGCATCTTGTGATAAATCGATCAATTCATCAATCACCGCAAACGGTGAGATTTTCTTACTCAAATCCTTCACGACATCGACCGACAATTTCGCCAATTCCAGGCCGACTTCATTGACATGATCGGCAGCTAACACTGCGGGGCCACCGCCGTTAGAAATCACGGCCAGACGTCGCCCCATAGGCAAATATCGAGCAGACAGACATTTGGCAGCAGCGAACAACTGCACCATAGAATGCACACGTACTGCACCAGCGCGCTGCAATGCCGCATCAAAAATCGCGTCACTACCAACGATATTGCCTGAATGCGTCAACGCAGCTTTTGAACCTTCCGGTTTGCGTCCGGCTTTTAACACTATCACTGGCTTAGAGTTCGCGGCAGCCCGCAATGAGCTCATGAAGCGACGAGCGTTACTAATACCTTCCATGTAAACCACAATGGTTTGTGTATTCGCATCGTCCGCCAGATAATCAAGTACTTGCGCCAGATCCACTGACGTATTCATACCCAAGGACACCACGGCCGAAAAGCCAACGCCATTCTTTCCAGCCCAATCTAAGATAGAGCTGGTTAGTGCACCCGACTGCGACACCACAGCCAGACTGCCAGGCTGCGCCAGTTTGCCTAAGGCGCTGGCGTTCAAATGCAATTTTGGACATTGAAAACCCAAGCTATTCGGGCCTAGCAAATAAATCTCATGCTCTTTAGCAATGCCATGCAATTTCTTCGCCAGAATAGCGTCAACGCCTATCGACAAAATAAGAGCGGCACGACACTGAATGCGGCCGGCGACTTCCAACGCCGCCGCCAATTGATCAATAGGCAGCGCAATAATCGCCAGATCAGCACGCGATGCGGCGAGATCACCGAGCGTGCCTTTCATCGCGATATCAAGATAGGTAATGTTGCCCTGGTATTCTTTGCTCTCTAAATGCTGCAACAAAACCCGCGACATCGGCGTGAGTTTTTCAGACTGCTCGCGATTACCGCCAAACACCACGATAGAGCGCGGCGCAAACAAGGACGAAAGATAATGTTTATTCATAGGACTTCCCGTCTTGAATGACGAAACAAAAAAGTAAATGGAGCGAACTTACGGTTTATTGACTTTAGTCCGCACCTATCAGCACGCGCACGTGCGCCGCCGCACTGCGTCCCAAAGAAGACAAATCGTATCCACCTTCTAGGCAAGACACGATACGACCTTGTGAATGACGTTGTGCTACTTGAACGATCTGCTTAGTCACCCATGCATAATCGGATTCCACCAAGGCCAGATTACCCATATCGTCTTCGCGATGGCCATCAAAACCAGCAGAAATGAAAATCATCTCAGGTTTAAATTTCTCTAATGCGGGCAGCCACACATCCGTCACCGCCTGACGAAAGACATCACCGCCAGAGCGCGAAGGCAAACCGACGTTGACCATATTCGATCCCATAGGAACATCACCACAAAATGGGTAGAGATTTTTTTCGAAGATGGAACACATTAAAACACGGGGATCGTCGAACAAAATATCTTCACTGCCATTGCCGTGATGCACATCAAAATCGATCAAGGCGATACGCTCGATGCCATGATGCGCCATTGCATGCCGCATGCCAACGACGACATTATTAAAGAAACAAAAACCACCAGCATTGCTACGCTCCGCATGATGTCCAGGCGGTCGGATATTACAAAAAGCGACAGGTGCCTGCCCTGAAGCCACCAGATTCGCCGCCATCACCGCGGCACCTGCCGCACGTAAAGCGGCTTGGTAAGAAAATTCATTGATATTGGTATCAGGATCAATTTGTACGTGCCCACCTTGCGGCACACGTTGCGCGATCTCAGCAAATTCTTGGAGGTAGCTGGCACTGTGCACGCGCGCCAATTGTTCAGTCGTGGCTAGGGGAGCATCCAGCTGATTCATGTAGTCGAGCAGCCCCTTTATCAAGAGTTGATCGTTTACCGCGCCCAAACGTTCCGGGCATTCAGGATGGTGATTCCCCATGTCATGTTTTTGGCAGTCGGTATGCGTGATATAGGCGGCTAACAAATCGTAAACTCCTGTATGAGGGCGGAATAGAGCGGAATAGAGCACAATGGACTGGACTAAGCTGATCAATTCTAGACCCATGCGTGCATGCAGTAAAGCAAGACTCACATGGTTTTGTGCTTGATCAAACGATTGGTATGCTGCCTCTAAAAAACCTTATTTTTTACTGGCATGCATCGTCTTATGCATGCGTCGCAAACCTAGCCAGACGGCGCCCAAGACCAGCGGCACCGCGATACCAACAGCCGTTTCGGTATGGGCTATCCAACCAAACTCCTTCGCCGCTTTAGCCACATAGCCGAACAAGCCAATCACGTAGTAGGAAATCGCCGCAACCGACAAACCTTCTACAGCCTGTTGCAAATGTAATTGCTGGGCAGCGCGGGCGTTTAAGGATTGCAAAATTTTTCTATTCTGCATTTCTTGTACGATACCGACCCGGGTTCGCAGCAAGTCATTAGTATTGGCTATACGTCGTGCCAAGGCTTCTTGACGATTCGCGACTGCATCACAAGTATTCATGGCAGGTGTTAAACGTCTGTCCATAAACTCGGCCACCATGGGCAAGCCCTCAATGCGCTGCTCGCGCAGTTCCTCAATACGAGCGTGCACTAAACCGAAATAAGCTTTAGATGCCGAGAAGCGATAGTTATTTTCGAGTGAGAGTTTTTCAATACGCGCGGCCAGATGCGTGATTTTTTCCAGCAGATGCCGTTCGGAGTCACTTTCCTTATCCAAGCCCTGCTCACTCAGAGCATGATCCGCTTCGACCATAGTACTAGCCAAATCGACCAAGGCACTTTCTATCGCATTTAACTGGGGCGTCGTACGCTGGGCAAAAGGCAATCCCAGCAGCGCCATCATGCGATAAGTTTCTATTTCTAAAATACGCTGCGCCAAACGCCCAGCCTGTTGCGCCTGCATGTCCACATCGCGAATCACAAAGCGACTAAAACCATCGGCCTGCACTACAAAGTCTGACCAAAATTCACCGCCTTGCATGACGCGACTTCCCGCCAAAGCATGTCCTTGAAACAACTGCCCCACCTCTTTAGCAAACGCTTCTTGAGACAAAGGGCGATTGTCTAAAATTAAATGCGCGGCGACTAATACTTTGCCTTGCAAACTATGCAACCACGCTTCAGGAATCCGTGTAATGGGCATCTGCGTCAGACAGCCTTCCAAACTGCGGGCATCACTCTGATCGGCGAGCTGATGCTGTGCAAAAGTATAGGTAGCAAATTCAGTATGACATTCCCATTTCAAACGAAAAGGACCAAAGTCAAAATAAAAATATTTGGCGTCTACAGCAGGAGGGCTCACTCCGAAATGCGAACACAGTGCCAGCAAGAGAGCATGTTGCTGTTCATGCGCGGAGACATGCACGTCAGTCTGCAGATCAGAGTAGACCGCCAAATGCGACAGTAATTCTGGCGCATGCAATTTCAAAAACGGTCGCGAGTGAATTTCTGCCGCCAAAGGCACGCGCAGATGATGATTCAATTCAAAAAAATGCATAGCCATAATGAAGACTCAGGAAATTAAGAAAATCTTTGCTGAAATAAAGCACACATCAATTAATCCTAATGTGCATGTTATTGCCAATTCGTTGCAATCCTTAGCTTAAGGTGTCTGCACACGTAGCTTGCCGTGGCCGTCTTTTTGAGAACTTAATAATCACCAAACGGGCTGTGATGAGCCGGATTCGAGAAATGATTGTAACAAAGTTGTGTGAAACTGGTATGACCAGTCGGTCGGGCACCTTATCCAAAAGATAAAATAGGCCGCCACCTAGCAAATCGACTAGCAGCATCCATCAATAAATGATGCGCAGGTGCTGGTAAAATGCAGGTCTGTACAGCCAATTGCCTTCAGCAAGCGCTGTTTTTCATCTCAAAGAGGACACTATGACCCAACTCAAAGCCATCATGCAAACCAACAAAGGCACGATCAACCTGGATTTATTTGCAGACAAGACCCCAGTGACTTGCGCTAGTTTTGTGAACTTGGCACAACATGGTTACTACGACGGTTTAAATTTCCACCGCGTCATTAACGATTTCATGATCCAAGGCGGTTGCCCAGATGGCACTGGCGCTGGCGGCCCAGGCTACCGTTTCAAAGACGAATGCACTAGCGATTTACGTCATGACAAAGCAGGCATTTTGTCTATGGCGAATGCGGGCCCTGGGACAAACGGCAGCCAATTTTTCATCACCCACGGTCCAACACCGCATTTGAATGGCAAACACACAGTGTTCGGTGTGGTCGTCAGTGCAGACGACCAAAAAGTAGTCAACAGCATCGTCAAGGGCGATGTGATCGAAAAATTGACCATTGAAGGCGACACTACAGAATTGTTAGCATCACAAGCTGAATTAGTCGCGAAATGGAATGAAGTTTTGGATTCCCGCGCTGCGTAATATCGGCGAGTAGTTTGGGCAACGAAGTTGGGCGGCTAAGTTTGACTGCCAAGTCCAGAAACATCATGAGCCCGACAGTTTTTGTCGGGCTTAGTTTAGAACAGCTGCAAGCTACACAAAAAATAAGCGTGCATTCTAATGAACTTCCGCACATACAACTCAATTCATACCAAAGAACGCATTGTTCCCAATGATAACAATACGCCCAGCTACACCTGATGACTTCGAAAAAATCTGGCCCATCTTTCACGAGATTGTTAGCGCTGGTGAGACTTACACCTATCCGCCAGATACCAACAAAGAACAAGGATTTCAGTTGTGGATGACCTTACCCCGACAGACTTTCGTCGCTGAAGAAGATGGTGAAATTCTAGCGACTTACTTTATCAAGACTAACCAAAGTGGCGGTGGTGATCACGTTTGCAATTGCGGTTATATGGTGTCATCACAAGCCCGTGGACGTGGCTTGGCAAGTTTGATGTGCGCGCATTCACAGAACATCGCCAAAGAACTCGGCTATCTGGCGATGCAGTTTAATTTTGTGGTATCTACGAATGAAAGCGCGGTGCGTTTGTGGACGCAATGTGGCTTCGACACCGTCGGCCGATTACCTAAGGCTTTTCGCCATCCAATGCATGGACTGGTGGATGCCTTGGTAATGGTTAAGTGGTTAGCTGAACAAAGTTGACTTCACATCTTCAGACTAAATCAATTTATCCACAAACATCTTACGTGCCTTCGCCACTTTCGGTGCTACCACAACCGAGCAATAGCCTTGCTGTGGATGCTGGCGGAAATAGTTTTGGTGGTAAGCCTCAGCCAAGTAGAATTGCGGTGCCATGCTTAACTCGGTAACGATGGGATCATCCCAAATACTGGTCATTTTCTGCATGATTTCTTGTGCAATGTGCTGTTGATTTTCATCGTGGTAATAAATCACAGAACGATATTGCGTACCACTATCAGCGCCTTGGCGATTAAGCGTCGTCGGATCGTGAATTGTGAAAAAAATATCTAAGATGTCGGCATAACTAATCAAGGCCGGATCGAAACGCAAACGCACCACTTCTGCATGTCCGGTCGTACCGGTACAAATTTGCTCATAGGTCGGATTGTGAATCCGACCACCACAATAGCCTGACTCGACGCTGCTAATCCCGCGAATCTGTTGGAACACCGCTTCAGTACACCAAAAGCAACCGCCGCCTAAAGTCGCGGTTTGCAGTGTTTGTTCGTTCATGGCTATCCCTTCTTTGTTAATAGTTAAATCACATCGATTGATCAGAGCAAAGCTTTTTTGATTAATTTGAGCTTTCTTTTTTTTATTTTCATTTTTTGTGAATTCTGATAAATTCTTACGAAATTACATAATTTATTGTCAACTACACTACGAGCATACTAAATGAAATCTAAATTTGATTTTCGACAAGCAAGCATATACGCATTATCAGGCTTCTTGTCGGCAGTTCTATTAGGATTGGCGGGATTTTATCAAGGTTCATTAAATTGGACTTATTTCCTAGTCTTCTTTTTCGTTGGGCTTGGTATGCAGAGGTTTGTTACTGGCATTTTCGACATGATTTTCCCCCTCCAAGCAAAGCAAGCTGATCTCAAATATCTTGAAAACAAAGCGATTGTTGCAGATTTTTTCAAGTAGTCGCAAAACAACAATCACTTTTTAGTATTTTTCTGCCAATACTCAAGCCGCCTTCAAGCAGGTAAAATGCGGCATGCAAAATTTTGACGACGAATCCATAGTAAGAATAGAAGACGATTTATCCGATCAGAACGATTTAAGTCTCAAGTCTTACTTCAAATCCAGCTTAACTCCCGACGATGTTGTTGCCCTCGCCCCTTTGCGGCGCGCCCAGCCTATGCTGCAAGCGTTTACCGCATTATTCCACGGCGGTATCAACAGCGTCTTAATGCGCCTGCTGGTACTGCGCGAATTGACCGCGGATGTCGATTCGCCTTCGCTCAGTCGCGCCGATATCAATGCTAAGCTCGGCTATTTGGAACCAGAAGCGCTCGAAACCGTGTTGACGCGTCTGCGCAGCACGGGACTTTTGGTCTGGGATCCCAGTCAATCGGTGTATCGTATTGCCCCGATGGCGCGCAATGTCTTAGCAGCGATTGAATCCCTGATTCAAGTTGAGCAACAAGACGATCCTTCTGAAGTCAGTTACATGCTGACTCAAGTCGCAGGTGCACAAGCCGTCGGTGGCGTGTCGGTCGAGCAGTTACATCACTTACTTGGTCGCTTGATTGAATTGACCGAAGAATTCTCAGATGCGATTGCCTCAGGCTCAGAGTTCCAACTGCGCACCGCCCAGCAAAAATGGCATACCGCCTGCGATTGGGTAGAAAAAGGCTCGCAAATTATTCATGCGATCACCAATGATAGCCGCGCTGACTCTGCAACCCATAGAGCGGCACAGGCGATTGGCCGAGCGCAAAGTGCACTGCTGAATATGCAAGGCATGTTCTCACGCGCTTTGAATCAGATCGAACGTCAACGCGTCCATTTGGGGCAATCGGGTTTATCCACCACCGATATCAAGATGTGGTTACTACAGCGTGAAGATTTAGCTTCGCTCGCCGATGGCGCTTTATCGCATCCCGTGACACCGCACTTCATTACGCCGTCTGAAATGATCGACGTAGCGGAAAGCGAATTGCTCAGTCATCGTAATTCAGCGGTCTTAGGTGTATTGCCGACCGGTGAAAATGCGCCATCGATTGCGAATGATAATAGCGAAGCTTTGTTAGAGCTCGATCATTGGTTAGATTTGCTCGGCAAGATTGATGGCAAGTCCTACGATCCAGAGACCAAGAAACATAAACCGCTACAAGATTATTTATTGCCCGCCAGCTTCGCGATTGCCTCCTATCGTGCTTCGCTATTGCCATTGATTGGCGATGCGAATGAAGCCTCATTGCAAGGTGCAACGGCGATCTTGGCACGCTTACCTTTGACGTTTAGTTCCAAAGACAAAATGCAGAAAGTCTCTGATCCGCATGTGGCGGCGATATCGGTGGCGAGCTTGGTGCCTTTGGAAAATTTGCAGAGCAAAGCCGATGAATAAAATCACATTTGCCGCAGAAGACGCAAAGTACGCAGAGACTCAGACCTCTGCGCTCTCTGCGCCTCTGCGGCTATCGTTTTTTAAATAGAGAAATTCCATGACTGAAGACGCACAAATCCTTATCGCCCGTTTGTTGGCGCATCAGACTTTACGTCGTGAAGACAAGTTAGTAAAACGCGCGCTATCCGA
Source organism: Undibacterium sp. Di24W (assembly GCF_049340325.1). NCBI lineage: Bacteria > Pseudomonadati > Pseudomonadota > Betaproteobacteria > Burkholderiales > Oxalobacteraceae > Undibacterium > Undibacterium sp. Di24W. The sequence goes on along the minus strand of NZ_JBMPOP010000005.1, from coordinate 291,039 downwards.
CGAAATTTTCCGTAGCGACATCGACACACGCCTAAAAGCTTGCGGCATGAAGTTTGTTGATAATGTGTATGCCGACCATGTGACCTTGGCACTGACACGTGACAGTGAATCCAAAGTATTCGGTACCAAAGACACCTGGCAGAACAATAATTTCGGCTTGGCCCGCGATGGCGTTGCCTTATTGGTGGTGTTGTGGTCGCTCATTATTTTGCCGAAACGCGAACGTCAAGAAGCACATCAAATGGCACAAGAAGACCAGAACGATATGTTCGGCAAAGAAAAACCATTGCCACGCGCGGAAGATACCTCGATCGGCATTTCCTACCGCACTTTGCTCGCTGATTTTGGCGAGAAGCTGGGCAAGAAAACCCGTATGGATATGAATCTCGGCCAACTCTCGCGTCTGGGATTTATCGAGCGCAAAATGGATCTGATTATGGAAGGTCCATTGCTCGATTTGCTGATGGATACCGATGCCTTAAAAGATCGCATTATCAACGGCGCGTTGTCGGATATTTTCCATATTCCTATGCCACGCACACCTGCGGTGATCGAGGCCGAGCGTTTGGCGGCTGAAGAAGCCGAACATGCATTGACAGAAGAAGTAAAACCGTCCGAACAAAATACAGAATAAAAGCATGAACCGCAGAGGCGCAGAGAAAGTTCTCAAAAATCTCTGCGTTCTTTGCGCCTCTGCGGCTCGCCTTTGATTTTGATTCAAAGTGATCTCATAGAAGCAGTACCCACAGCACAAAAAATTTTCTAAAGAAAAACAATTATGTTTCACATCAAATCACTAGAACTGGTTCATTGGGATTACTGGCAACGGATTAAAAACATCCCGCTCGACGCCAAGATCATTACGATTGCTGGACAAAATGGTTCAGGTAAAACGACGCTGCTCGATGCTTTACGCACGCTGTTTGGTCTGGAGTGTTCTATGGGACGTTCCTACAAACATTATGCACGCCACTCCGGTCAACAAACTGCGTGGATACGCGCGGTGGTGGACAATAGCGCGGTTGGGCCACAGATCTCGAACCGCCCTTTCCGCATGTCGGGCTTATACGAAGATGAAGTCACGCTGTTCTGCAAAATCGAAAAAAACGGTGGTGACTGGAAGCGTCAATACTTGATGCGCAGTGGCAAAATCGAGATTGAAGAAATACAAGAAGCCAACGACTGGCTGGGCGTCGAAACCTATCGCAAACGTTTATCCCACGCTGGTCTATCCACTGCGATGGGTAAAGTGCTAGCGCTCGAACAAGGCGAAACCGATAAGCTGTGCGAATATGCACCGCGACAATTGCTCGACTTGGTGTTTCAGGTGTTCGGCGATAAAGAAGTCTTGGATGCCTACGACGATGCGAAACGTCATCAACGCGATACCGAGTCTGAACTGCAACGCTTTGAAACCGAACTTGAAGGCGCCAAGACCAATCTGGAAGGCTTGCGTTTAAAAGTCGCGAACTTCCATCAATGGGAAAGTCTGAATAAAGAAAAGCGCGATTTGCAGGAAGAAATTTTACCGACTCTGCAATATCACGAAGATCTAGAACGTGCATCGGCAACCAGCCAGGCATTACGCGCCAGCAAACGTTATTTAAAAACACAAGACGAAGCCTTATCGGAACGTCGTCAGGCCTTAGCGCAACAAGCACAAAATCACAGCGAAGCACAGCAAACTGAAGCGGCATTAGAAGCCGAAGAATCCAACTTACGTGAAAAACTCGCACAGGTAAATGCTAAGCTCAAACCGCAAGAAAGCTTACTAGAACAAAAAGCGCGTTTGCAAAAACTCGCCGCCGAAGCCGATGCCGACATCGCGAATATCGCCGATGAATTAGAAAAAAAAGAAGAAGAGCTCGCCCAGCAAAAACAAGAACGCGATGCATTGACTCAACGCATTGCCGGCGATATGGAAACTATCTCGGCACTGCAAGGCAAAGCGAGTTTGCCCGATCCAGAAAACGTGCGCCAAATGCGCCGTGCTTTGAATGAAGCGAATATCCCACACAGCATGTTGCCTGAGATCGTTGAAGTCACTGACGCCAAATGGCAAGGTGCGGTCGAAGGTGTGTTGCGTGGTTACACCTCGGTGATTTTGCTCGACAATGCCAGCGACGCTAGCGCTGCCTATCGCATCGGCGAGAAGCAACGCTATAGTCACTTTATCGTGCCAGATCGCGTCAATGCGCCCGTGGTGAAAAACGATAGTTTATTGTCCGTCCTGAGTTTCAATGCCAAAGCGCCGGCTTGGCTGATCGAACAGTTGGAACGCATAGAAACCGTCGACAGTATCGATATCGGCATGAAGCTGCACAAGTCGCAAGAATGGATTACGCCGGATGCGTATCATTTTGAACGTCGTGGTGGTCGCTCTCTCTTTGTTGAAGTATCACGCTACCGTTTTGGTAATGCAGGTCGTACCCAACGTTTAGAGGCTTTACAAAAAGCGCTGCCGCGTTTGCAGTCACAAGAAGATCAACTCACGATCAAGATCAGCAAACTCGCTGGTGAAATCTCTTCCTACAAAGCACGCCTAGCCGGTGTCGATGCCGCCAAAGAATTGAGCGCACGCCATGCGGAGTTTGAAGAAGCATCTCGCAATACCCAGCCACTGAAACAACAGCGTATCGAAGTCGGTACCCGCCTCGGTGAGATCGCACCTTTACTCAAGGCAGCAACCGAACAACGTACCGTCGCGCATCTGAAATGGGAACAAGCGAAAGCCGCCATTGCCGACGCAGAATCTCAACAACGTGTTTCAGAAAAACGCCACGCCGAAGAACGCAAAGCGCAATTCGAAACCCTACGTAACATGCGCAACACCTGGCACACACTGCCACTCAATTGGAAGCGTAGTTCGCATCGTAAAGAGCTGGTGGCAGAACATGAGAACGTTCATCAAATCGAATTACGTTTGCGCAGCCTCGGTAATAATTTAGCGCGCGATGATTGGGAAACGGATTCCACCGTCGTCGATCAATACACGCGTTTGAATAATTTACTGCAAAACCGTCAGGCTGAAACAGACGAGCGCCGCTATCAAAACAATCGTGCGATGGAAGCGACCGTGAATGCACGTGCAGCCTACATGGACAGATTGCGTTACACGATTAAGACCTATAGTAAAAACATCAAACAATTGGGTGAACTTGCAGGCATTGAAGTTCATACCGACCCGGTCAAGCTAGAAAACGATGATGTGATGTTGTCGCAAGCAGGTTTGCATGTACGCTTTAAGTTTGACGGCAAAGGTCCTATCGGCATGAACGACGGTGAAGCCTCCGGTGGTCAGCAGGTGATGAAATCTTTGATCCTCTTGATCGGTTTATTGAAATCTGAAGACGGCTCCGGCGGTTTCGTATTTATCGATGAACCTTTCGCGCATTTGGATATTCGGAATATTCAATTAGTCGGTGAATTCTTGAAAAATACCGACGCACAATATCTGATGACAACGCCGTTGACGCATAACACTGACGTCTATGATCCGTCGGAATTGACGCTGATCACCAGCAAGAAGAAGAAAGACACCGAATGGGCACAGCCGATTTTTGTCTTGCAGCGTCGGGTGGAAAAAGTCAAAGATGCAAGAGCGTAAGAGATAAATCCAAGTTAGCCACTGTAAGTCAGCGACGGTTGTCTAAATAAAAGCGAATCAGCATCCAATGCAGATTCGCTTTTTTTACATTTTCATCCATGCTTTTCTTGAGACTGAGGGCTTAATCAGGCACAATCTGTGCATCAACAGAACGGGGTAAGTCATGGGAATTGAGCTCAGTGGTGCAGGTGAAGCATTAACGGCAATCGTGGTCAGCAATGAAGTCAGCAATCATGGCGGTGGGAACACCGGAGACCAATCGGATTCCCATGCACACAACAATTGTGCTAACTGCGGTACACAATTGACTGGCGCGTATTGCCATGCTTGCGGTCAATCCTCGCATATACATCGTTCATTGTTGCACATGGTAGAAGAAGTATTGCATGGCATCTTTCATTTTGATACCAAAGCCTGGCGCACGCTTCCCGCATTGATTTTCAAACCAGGGCATTTAACCAAACAATACATAGAAGGCAAGCGCACGTCCTTCGTGTCGCCGTTGGCTTTGTTTTTGTTTTTGATTTTCCTGATGTTCTTCGTTTTCTCTTACACGATGAACGGACCCAGCAATGACATGCTGAATATTCCTGATACACGTGAAGATGTCGTAAAGGAATTATCGAGGACCCAAGCCGCACTGACCCAACAATTAGCTGAGCAAGTAAAGCAAGGGCCGCATGGTTCTGAGGCCCTCGATTTACGTGAGGAGATCAGCGATAGTCAATTTGAGATTAGGAAACTGCAAGATGCGCTGAATAAGTTCGATGGCAAGGAAAGAGATATATCCGCATTAACGCAGGAGTTTGCAAATGCGGAGAAGAATTTAGATGCCCTGCGAAACACCGAGCGTGAACAAAAACTAGCGCAAAAATTAGCAAAAAAGACTCAGGCAAGCGCTGCAACTGAAGCGAGTTCAGAACCGAATCTTGAAACAACCGATAGAAGCGCAGCAGGCTCGCAGGCCACATCCAGCGATTCCTCGAGTAGCACGGTTGCTGAAAAAAAACTCGCCCCTGAGGAACTGAAGCAGAGTATTCGCATTGCAGAACGTGAGGTGAAATACTTGAAGAAGCAACTTGTTGCAGACAAGAAGAATGAAGAAAAAGGCTTACTGAAGCAAAACATCAAAACTCAATTTAAAGATTCAGATGGCGCAAATATTAACTTTAATGATGCTTCTTACTTCCCCTACGTTGGAGAGGCGATAGAGCACGCCACCAAAAACCCAGAACTGACACTGTATAAGATGAAGAAAAATGCATCGGGACTGGCCTTTTTACTGATGCCGATCACTCTGCCCTTCTTGTGGCTATTGTTTGCTTTCAAACGTAAATATGTGATGTTTGACCATGCCGTATTTTCGCTCTACTCACTGTCATTTATGTGTATTTTGCTGACGATCGTTGCAATACTTGCCAAGTTTGATTTCAAGGGTACAGCAACGTTTCTATTCCTACTGGCACCGCCGATACATATGTATGCACAGCTCAAGCATGCTTATAGTTTAAGCAGACTAGAAACACTCTGGCGCACACTTGCCTTACTCTTCATCGCACTGATTTCACTGACAGTCTATGCGAGCCTGGTTACATTACTGAGCGCATAAAATGACGAATAAGCCTAAGCCATCGACCTATATCGCCTTACTACGTGCGGTCAATGTCGGTGGCACTGGCAAGCTACCGATGAAGGATTTAACCGCAATGTGTGAATCCCTGGGCTTTGGCGAAGTGCAAACCTACATCGCCAGCGGCAACGTTATATTTAGCAGTGATCAACCAGCTGCAACATGTCGTGCTTTGTTGGAAGCAGAATTGCATCATTATGCCGGCAAAGCGATCACGGTTTTTTTGCGTACACCTGATGAACTTGCCGCGATACTCGATGCCAATCCCTACTCAGATAAAGCACCGAATCGAACTGTAACGATCTTCCTTGATGCAGCACCCGATGCCAGTGTCATTGCCTCCGCAAAAGGACGAAAAGAGGAAGAGATCGCACTCGGCAGCCAGCATCTGTATGTGTATTACGGCGAGGGCATGGCGAGTTCCAAATTAGTGATTCCAGCTGCCAGCCACGGTAGCGCACGCAACATGAATACCATTGCTAAGCTTTTATTGCTCGCCGAAAAACGCCGTCTGCGGTAACAATACAGTCTAGACTGAGATTCTCTTTATGATCGCCTGTGCCAATAGTGTGGCCGCATGCGGTGCCAATTCCAAAAATAATTCTGGCTCCAGCAACTCCAGCTCCATCAGCAAAAACTGACCGCCACGTATAACGCCATCAACCCTGGCATAGCACGGCATACTAGGCAAGGCTCGCAGAATTTTCTCTGCTTGCGCAATCAATTCCGGTGATGCTTGCATCGCTTCGACGCTGCCACCGTGATCCGACTGGACACGAAAATCACCTGGTTTGGCGCGCTTGATCAAGGCATGGCTATATTCACCATCAAAGAAAACCAGTGACCATTCGCCATCTTGCATAATTTCAGGCATAAAGGGTTGTACTAAGAAATCTTGCTCCAGCCGCCACTGATTGAAATCATTTTCATATTTAGCGGTGTGGCCTGCTTGCACGCGCAGAGTACGCCAAGCACCGGCCGATTGCACTGGCTTGACCACGATCTCATTGGTCTGCATCGCAGCCAATAGTTCGTCAAGTGAACGCTGATCGTCTGGCTTTAAACAAATACTGGGAATCAAAGCAAGTCCAGCACTCTGCAATTCGAATAAATAGTTTTTGTTCAGATTCCAAAGCAGCGTGTCTAAGTCGTTCACAACCTTAAGCTGCAATTGCGCGAGATGCTGCAGCCATTTCAAAAACGCTGGTAACTTTTCGTGATAGTCCCAAGGGCAGCGAATCACGATGGCATCGTACTTAATCCAATCCAGATCAGGCGCATCCCAAACACAGATACTGACTTTCATACCCAAGGCCTCTAACGCAGGAAGCAATAATTGCTCGCCACCGAACAAGTTGGGTAACTCAGCACTGGTAACTAAAGCGATGTGGTAACTTTTCATACGACTTGTTTCCTCTCGATGGCATAGACCATCATGATACAGAATAAGGTTTGGCGTTGGTGTGCCGCAGTGTGATGGATCGTGCAGGTCATGTAGTTAGATACCACTTTCAAGAAATAATACTAATTACATTTAAAAACAATTCAGTACGGAAATTACTTCTTCAAATATATTAATACCAGACAAAATTTACCACACATCAAACCCTACCTAAAACAGTAAATTGCTTTTACTTTTTTAAGCACAATATCGTATAAATCAAGCTATTTTTACACGAACTACATAAATCGAAGGACATTCTATTTTCTGCAAAAGATTCTTCGGTTTGCTACTAAATAATCATTTATCTAGCCGTAAGAAAAATATCTATTAACTTTCCGTTAACGCCTTTCTCTGCTCTACTCATTCAAGATTGCCTTTCACTTAATACCTGCCGAAAGATCAGGCCCAGTGTCTGCTCCTCGCTTACACAACGAGGGCACGAAGACAATCAAGCTCAAGTAATTGAGCCTCATAAATCAAACCAAATTTGCTATCAAGCAAATCGTCTAAAACAGGGAGAATGACATGCAACAGAGAATACTATCGGGTTTAGTGTTGGGCTTAGTCCTGGCGGTTACTAGCAGTGTCACGATACAAGCGGGTGAGAAAAAAATCTGGATCACCATCGGTGACAAAGCCTACCAAGAATTAAAACAAATTGCTCCTAACACGATACTTAGCGAAAGTCGCCTAGTTGAATCCGGCACTGCAGGTTTCAGCATTCAAGAAACAGTCCGTCTAGTACAAGTGGAGCAATCTGCGATTCAAGCCTTGTCAGGTGCGATTCATGAGAAGCTTAAGCGTTGTGGTGGCTTTATTGAACATAGTAGTGAAGCCGTCGGACGTATGGCGCTGGGCAACACGGCGGCGGGTTATTCTCCAGCACCGGCAATCGCTAGTCTGGCACCGTCTTATGTCATCGACAATCAAAGCACAGTCACGCCATTGCTGACCCAAATGCAAGCGACCAACATCGGACAAACCATCGTCGATTTATCTGCTTTCGTGAATCGTTATTACACTACGACAGGTGGTGTGAACGGTTCCAATTGGATCAGAGATAAATGGCTGGCCTTGGCAAATGGTCGTAGCAACGTCACCGTCGAGCAATTCACCCATGCCGGTTTCCCACAGAAATCCGTTATCATGACCATGCAAGGTACGGACAATGCTTCTGAAGTTGTAATTCTCGGTGGTCATTTAGATTCGATCAATACTGCAGGCACGACAGAGACCACGAAGGCACCCGGTGCAGATGATGACGCATCAGGTATCGCCAGCCTGACCGAAGCTATCCGTGTCATGCTAGCCAGCAATTACCAGCCACGTCGCACCATCAAATTTATCGCCTATGCGGCAGAAGAAGTGGGGCTAAAAGGTTCCGCAGAGATCGCGAAAAAATTCAAAGCGGATGGCGTCAAAGTCATCGGTGTCATGCAGCTCGACATGACTAACTACAAGGGTTCTGCCAAAGACATCTATCTTTACACCGACTACACCAATGCGGCACAAAACAGCTTCGTCAGCAACCTGATCACCACTTATCAACCGACTCTGACAATTGGCAGCGATTCATGCGGCTACGGTTGCTCTGACCATGCCTCATGGCATGCACAGGGCTATCCGACTTCCATGCCATTTGAGACCGCAATGAGCGAGAGTAATCCTAAAATCCATGGCGCTGGCGATACTTATGCCAACATGGGTAGCCAAGCAAATCATGCGCTGAAATTTGGTCGTCTTGCGACCTCATTTGCAGTAGAACTCGGCAGTGATGGCCCAGCTTTACCCCCAAGCACGATCTCTCTGACGAAAGATGTATCCGTGGCGATAGCAGGCGCCGCCGATGCGCAAACTAATTACAGCTTCGTCGTTCCTAGCGGCGTCAGCAATTTGACTTTCAAAACCTCTGGCGGCACAGGCGACTTGGACATCTATGCGCAATTAGGTAGTCTGGCAACGCCCACCAGCTATTTACAAAAATCAGACGGTGCGAATAACACAGAAACCATTACCATCGCAGCGCCAACAGCAGGTACCTACTATGTATTGACCAATGCAGCCAGTGCAGTCAGTGGTGCTTCATTGATAGCTAGCTACCAAACCACTAGCAGCGGCAATGTGTTGACCAGTGGCGTCGCAGTCAGCCTCGGTAGCGTGGCACTCAATGGCACGAAGACTTACACCATCGTAGTACCTAGTGGAAAAAGCTCTCTGACCTTGAAGCTATCTGGCGGCACAGGAGATGGCGATTTATACGCCAAATTGGGAGCAGCACCAAGCACAACGACGTATGATAAAAAGTCAGATGGCGCGACCAACGCGGAAACCATCACCTTCAGCGCTCCACAAGCAGGTACTTACTATGTTTTAGTAAAGGCTTATGCAGCAATGAATGGCGCCAGCTTATTGGCGACCATACAATAAGCTAGCAATGTAAGTTAATACGCACACAAAAAAACGCCCAATCAGCATCTTTGCTGATTGGGCGTTTTTCTTGGATTAAACTTTTTTACATCACAGTGCTAATTTAAAACGCTTCAAGCCTAAATTGCTATCAGCTTCTTGATCAATCACCTTATTTATTCACATTCACCAAAGGCGTAGCATTTCCCAGCAACACCGTATTCCCCGCCTTACTTGCAACTGCAATTGCCGCATCACGATGAATTTCTGCAAGACGCAATTCCTTCAACGCCGGCGTCAATGATTCACTAATAATTTTATTAGCTTTCGCTTCGCCTTCGGCTTGCACGATCAAACGTTCCGCTTCGGCGCGAGCCAAATCCACTTCTTTCAATTTCTTTTGAATCGCTTGATCGGTTTCTGCGCGTTGACGTATCGCCGCTTCTATCGCTGGATCAGTTAACAGATTGCGTACGTTGACCGCGGTAATCAGGAACGCACCTTTATCATTCGCATCTAGTTCGGCTTGTAAGCTGGCACGAACCATTTCAGCCAACTCCGTGCGTTTGGTATGCATCGTTGTTGCATCAAGCTGGGCGATCGATTTGTACACGGCTTCACGCGCTTCACGTGACACGCGGCTATATGCCATCACCAAATCGCTAGTGCCATCTTTGACCACCTGCTTATGTTGCACGACATCGCCCTGATACTTAGTGTACAAAGCTGGAATCGCAGCTGGCATAGTCTTGAAATAAATATCGATATCAACATCCTTCATCGTCAAGTTGTCGCGACTCTTTGGTGTCATATCCTGCAATTGAAAATTCACCTCTTTGGCGGTAAATTCATCCACTGTTTTAAATACGGTGAAATACACACCGGGCGGCAAAGCGTCTTTACCAACTTTACCTAAAGTCCGTTCGACACCTACATTACCAGTGTCAATCTGAGTACATCCAGTCAACAATGCAGTCAATAAAATCACAATGAGTGGTAAATATTTTGAGGTAATTCGTTTCATCATTTTTTCCAAATTAAAGTAAGTGAATCGGTGGAAAGTAATACGCCAAGAGTAACAAGCACAATAACACTAAAAAAAACACCAGTATGCGTAGCAAGTGCCGCGTCATCGCTGGCCCAGCATAGCGTCGAAATAATGGGCTGGTCACCTGCCACAATCCGTACAAACTTAAGCCAGCGATCAATAACAATACAAAGTGTTTCATCGCACCCCTTTCATTTAACATCCGATGTGAGAGATCAAAGTTGGAGTGTAATTTCACCAAGCCCGCAGAGCTACAAAAAAGTGCTGGTAATCGCGAATAAGAAAAACCATAGACACACGCTCGCAGCAAGTAAACTAAAACATTTTCCCAGTCGCAAGTCGCATTTGTTACACTAGGGTTCGTTTCATTAAGCCATTCTTCCCGTGCCGCTCTCCGCTTTTCTCCTCGTTATCCTCGCTGGTCTCATTCATGCTTTATGGAATATTGCGGCAAAAAAAGCTGGTGGAGACGTACGCTTTGCCGGATTGACCGCCATCATCATGGCAGTGGTATGGGCACCCGTCGGTATTTATATAGGCTGGGATGTGGTGCCTAGTTGGGGCTGGCAGGAATGGAGTTTTATTGGAATGAGTGGCTTACTGCATGTCCTGTACTTCATTACCTTACTACGTGGCTATCGCAAAGCAGATCTCACCGTGGTGTATCCATTGGCTCGCGGCGCTGGCCCTTTGTTATCGTCTTCTGTCGCCTTGATTTTCCTAGGTGAGCATTTGTCACTATTCGGTGGGCTGGGCATTCTAGCCGTAGTCGGTGGTGTTTTCCTGATTGCCGGTGGCCCTAAACTTTTGCGCAGCTTAAGATCGGCTTCAAGCGAGAGTGAAGCAAACCACGCGCAGCAATTACGAGTGCGCAAAGGGATTTTTTATGGATTATTTACTGGCGTATTTATTGCCGGCTATACGGTACTAGATGGCTATGCGGTCAAAGTACTTTTGCTCTCGCCGATTCTAATCGATTATTTCGGTAACTTCGCCCGTATCGCTCTCTTACTTCCTAGCTTGTTACGGGATCTCCAAGCCACCCGCAGCTCTTGGCAAAAGGAATGGAAATATGCGCTCATCGTTGGCGGCATCAGTCCTATTTCTTATGTACTAGTTTTATATGCAATGCAAACCGCTCCACTAAGCCATGTCGCACCAGCACGTGAAGTATCCATGCTTTTCGCAGCACTCATAGGTGGACATTTGCTAGATGAAGGCGATCGCTTACAACGCTTAGTCGGCGCACTATGCATTGCAGCAGGTGTCATCGCTTTAGGCAATTTCTAGGGCCAGCTGAGAAACGAACTCACGGCTCAAAATCTGGGCTGCACACAAACAACAAACTAAGGCCTACCAACATCAAGCATGTGTATTGCAACTCGCTTTGCAGCTAATATGCATATAACACCAACCCGCAAGCACAAAAGTTTAAAAGAGCCAACAACATGCGCGATCTGACTCAGGGTTCCATACCCAAACACATCATCATGATGGCAGCACCAATAGGCATAGGTATGCTAGTGCAGACCTTATACTTTTTTGTCGATCTATATTTTGTTGCGAGCCTCGGTGACGCAGCTCTCGCAGGTGTCAGCTCAGCTGGCATATTAAACTTTATTGTGATGGCTTTAACGCAAATGCTAAGTGTTGGTGCCGTCACCTTAATTTCGCATGCTGTCGGGCGTAAGGATCAAGCCGAAGCCAATCTGGTCTTCAATCAGACCATCGTTCTTTCTACATTGTGCGGCCTGTTTACACTGTTTGCTAGCTACGCATTCGCGCCACTTTATATGAATGCGCTCGGTGCCGATCAAGCGACTGTCGATGCCGGCATCAATTTTATTCAATGGCTGATTCCCGGTTTAGCGCTTCAGTTTGCCCTAGCCGCAGCAGGTGGCGCACTACGTGGCACGGGCGTCGTAAAACCCGCAATGTTGGTTCAAATGTTGACCGTGTTAATCAATATCATTTTAGCGCCGGTTTTGATTGCTGGCTGGGGGACGGGTTATGCCATGGGCATTGCGGGTGCCGGACTCGCGACCTCAATTGCCGCGCTGATTGGCGTCATCATTATGTTGTTTTATTTCGCCAAATTGGAACACTATGTCGCTTACCACAAAGAACAACTGCGACCCGATTTTAAAATCTGGAAACGCATGTTAAATGTGGGCTTACCCGCTGGCGCAGAATTCTTATTTATGTTTATTTTCATGGCGGTGATCTATTCCATCATCCGCGACTTTGGCGCCGCCGCGCAGGCCGGGTTTGGACTAGGGTCACGCGTGATGCAAGCGATATTCTTACCAGTGATGGCCATCTCTTTCGCTATTGCACCAATTGCAGGTCAAAACTTCGGTGCGAAACTACCGCAGCGAGTACGTGATACCGTCTGGAAAGCGATCTACATCGAAAGCATACTGATGGCGATTCTGACTTTAGTGTGTCAAATCGAACCACGCTGGTTTGTTCATTTTTTCACCAAGGATGAACAAGTCATCGAAGTCGGCGCGCAATTTTTAAAAGTAATCTCTTGGAATTTTGTCGCATCCGGCATTATCTTCGCCTGCTCTGGCATGTTCCAGGCCCTAGGCAACACCTGGCCTTCTTTAATCAGCATGGCCACTCGCGTCATCACGTTCGCCTTACCTGCAATCTGGCTATCACATCAAAGTGGCTTTGAAATTATCCACGTTTGGTACTTGTCGGTGGCGACAGTCACGCTACAAATGCTGATCAGTTTGCTACTGCTGCGTCATCAGCTAAATCGTCAGTTGTGGACGATGGAACATTCAGCCAACTGAAGGTAAAAAACGCTCTCTATTCATCCAGATGAGTGCGGCTCACCACGTTAATATTATTATCTTTTTAGCGGACAAAAAATTTCCATTGACAAGCATAGATCAACAATCTACAGTTGTAGTACTACACTTGTAGAGAATTTTTATAATCAACCTGACATAAGCATTCGAGGTGAGCAGTGGAACACGACTTAGACAAAGTTTCTCTTAGTGACTTGCAACTGAACATCATGCGAGTTTTATGGAAAAATCCTAATTCCAGCACCGCCCAAGTTGTTAGCGCATTGCGCGATACCCGTCCCTTAGCCCATACCACTGTTGCCACACTACTGACGCGACTAGAGAAGCGCGGTTTGCTTAGTACTCAGAAAGATGGCAAGCAAATTCTGTATGCGCCCTTGCTGACCGAGTCTCAAGTCCAGCGCTCTATGGTCTCAGATTTACTTACCAGCTTATTCAAAGGCAATGCACAAGCACTGCTGAGTCATTTGGTTAAAGAAGACGAAATTAAAGTTGAAGATCTGGACAAAATACGTCAACTCATTCAAGCAAAAGGAAAACCTCATGCTTAATCACTTGTCTGTCAGTTTTCTGATTTTCTTACTCACCTACATGCTGCATAGCAGTCTGTTTTTGGTACTCGTATTTGGACTCAAGAAATTGCAGCTTCTAAATAACCGCAGGAATGCCGAATGGATTTGGCGAGCCGCACTATTTGGTGGCATATTAACAGCCAGCCTGAATTTAGCGTATTGGTCAAGCTCTGAACCGGTGACTGCACCAGAATTAAATAAAGTATCGTCTTTTTCATTGCAGTCCCAAACGGAAATAAATACAAGACCTGAGTCGAATAATAAGTTGGAAGCACCTATCAACTTATCAATTGCACCGACTTTGATTCCATCACAAAAAGACGTGAATCTCCGTGCAGACTACGAAGCAAAGTATCGAATTGAATTGCCGCAGCAGATACAAGCCATCGCCCCCTATCTATTTCTGAGTTGGTTAGTACTGGCAGCCCTAATCAGCCTGCAATTGGCGCAACAAATTCAAAAATTAAATCGCCTCAGTCGTAAATCTAGCGAGCGTGGACTAAACAACTTGCAGATTTTTATTACGAATCATTTTCCACAACAAGCAAAACAAATTCGCCTCAAGTTGAGTTCGCACTGGTCCAGTCCTGTAGTTACGCCCAACCACACTATTTGTTTGCCCAAATGGTTCCTGCACAATCTGAGCGTAGAAGAACAACAGGCGGTAGTCGCACATGAGATTGCCCATGTCATTCGTAAAGATCCAGCATGGAATATCGCAAACGCTTTAATCCAGCGCCTATTCTTCTTCCAGCCTCTGAACCGGATTGCAAGGGCAGAGCTGAGTGTTTTAGCCGAATTGGCATGCGACCAAATAGCGGGGCAACACACAGGAAATCATCAGGAATTGGCCATGGCGCTTTATCTTTGCGCACAAGAATCTCAGAAACAAAAACTACCGAATTTAGCACTAGCAATGAGTCACAACATATCTTCATTACAACGAAGAATTGAATCACTTTTGAGTATGAATTCGAGTCTCACCACACATTCACAGTCAAATAAAAAATCAGCTTGGCAACGAGTCTCTGTATTGGGTTTGAAGGCTGGACTGTGTGGGATTTTAGTTGGAACCGCATTGGCAACGCCGCAGATTGAAATTCCAAAGGTGCCATTAAATTCTAAAAATACCATTACAAACTATGCGTCGCCTGCCTTAAAACAAATCCGAGAAGATCGTCATAGTTTTCAGCCTAGCCCAACTTCAGAATTACCGTCCCCAACAATAACTACGGTGAGTTCTAGTGATACCTTAAGCATGCAAGTGCCTACACTCGGGAACGAAAGCGGGAACGGCGACAACATAAAGAAAGCAGCAAAAGAAAATAGTGTTACACAAAATTCGATACAACAAACACAGAGTTCATCTACAAACAAGCCAACAACGCAACAACAATACACCGCATGGCAAGAAGCAAGCATTGCCTATCAAAAGCAAGACTACGCAAATGCGTTTGCATTGCTCAATCCACTAGCGGAAGCTTCATATCCAGAAGCACAAAGTCTAATAGGTGAAATGTACTGGCAAGCTCAAGGCGTCACTGAAGATCATGCTCTAGCAAAAATCTGGTTTGAGAAAGCAGCAGCGCAAAATAATAGTCATGCGCAACAACGCCTCCAGCAACTACGAGTACGTCAGGCACGTCAAACCGAATTGAATTTCTACACCACTGATTTCAACGCAGATCACTTGAAATTAAGTGAGAATAAATGTCCTTCACCTCAAATCGGCTTACCAAGCGAAGTACGCAAACTCAATCAGGCCAGCCTTCAATCGATTAATGCGTGGGAAAATTGCTATAACCAATTTGTGGAAAAGCTGCAGCAGCGTTTTGAACAACAAACATTAGTGCCAGACGACTTAGCCGTGATCATGACGAACAAAGAATTAGCTCAAGCAAAAAACCTCATGAAGCAAACCTATCTTGCGATTGCCAATGAGGCAAAGCGCGATAGTCTGCCGATACAACGAGCCATCCAATCTTGGGATAAAGAGCGATTGGCGCTTGTCGCTTTTGCCGATGCAAATACGGCTAGTACGGCCAACATACTTCGGCTTAAAGCACAAAAAGAATTCAAGCAATTACAAGAACAATCTTCAAGCAAAAGCGATCCTTACCGCAATGGCCTGCCAGGTAGTTTGAACCGAGAATCATCCATAGTCAGCAACGAATTTGGCTGGCAACACCGGGGCCAGATCCACCCACAAGATATCCAGAAGTAACAGACGCTAAAGTAACAACAACAAATAAGAATAATCAACCTAAGAGACAACTATGCAACTCAAATCATACAAACTCGAACTCCTGATCGTAACTAGTGTAATCTTGTCGGCATGTGGTAGTGCACCACTTTCATTCATTGAAGCAAAGCCGCGATCAGCCTTGATGCCACTGAATCACTATCCAGTACGAGTCATCGCCGTGGACGAAAGTTTGCAGTTCTCGATGCCAGTGCAATTGGCGGCTGGCAAGCGACAATTAGTACTGGAAGCTTATCCGAGTAAGTCTGCGGCAAGAACACCACAGAAAGTCGTGTTTATGGATATCCAGCCGTGTACCCGCTATTTCTTGCTTGCGAAACGTAGTTCAGCAATGCAGGCGGATTGGGAATTAGTTAAAACCGATACGGAGACTGTGAGTGGATGCAATCCAGAAGATGAAATGAAAAAAAGCCAGTAACCTTTACCACTTTCCTAAATCTATTATGCTCAGTAAAACGGCGCAACAAGACCTGATTCAACTTTCCGCTCAAGCCCGACTCAAGGCCTACGCACCCTACTCGAGTTTCAAAGTGGGAGCAACACTATTATGCAAAGACGGTGTGAGTTTTCAGGGCTGCAATGTCGAAAACGCCTCGTACGGCTTATGCAATTGCGCCGAGCGTACGGCCTTTTTTAGCGCGGTTGCTGCTGGCTACCAGACTTCTGATTTCTTAGCGTTAGCGGTTATAGCGGATACCAAGGAACCGATATCTCCGTGCGGCGCCTGTCGCCAAGTGATGCTAGAGCTTGGTGGCGCGGAATTGCAAGTCATCCTAAGCAATACACAAGGGGATACCCTGATAACCAACGCCGGTGCATTATTGCCGGGCGCATTTCAAGCACAAGACTTGCAAAGATAAGACGACTCTTTTAGCTACATCGTCGCGTCAGTCTAATCGAAGCGATCAAATAACGGCGTAATGAAGCACTGATAAAGACTGTTGGCAATCTACCTCCTCGGCGAAATTTTTTCGAAATTTTTATCTAGTTTAGGCTCGAACATCGTCGCATCTTGCGATGCAGCGTTGATAGCTGGGCCACCTCGAGAGCTCGCACTTGGAGTGCTACTTTCTTTAGCTTGCGAAGTTGCCTTTTTTGGATTGGCGACCGGTTGAATTTGTGAAGTTGGTTGACTCGCCCACCACCAGAAGATCAAGCCAGCTATCAAAGTCGTAACGACCAATGCAATACGAGTCGAATTCAACCACGAGCTACTTGCACTGCGTTGCAAATACAATTCGAAATCATCTTTGCTTTCGTGACTGACCAAAGCCGTCGTCGCTGGCAGGTACTGAACAGACACTACGTTGTCGGCATCATTTTTAATTTCTGCATTGTTATGGGTGTCATTACCAGGCTCTGCTTGCGAAGATGCTAGATCAGTACCGATTGAAGTTACGTTCTGCTCCTTGGAGAACTGCTGCCAATAGACCTGATGCTCGCTGATCGCTTGCTGCGCAGATTCTTCAGCGGCGATACGCTCCTCATGTGCAACCATCGCAGCTTGCTGTTCATTGTGCGTCGCCTGTTCCTGCATCAAAGCTTGCGCTTCCAATTGCTGTCTTTGTTGAGCGAGTTCTTGCGCTTCTTGTTCGCGCAATCGACGTTGACGAGCAATCAGACTCGATTGTTTTTCCGCTTGTATCTTGGCTTTTGCTCGATTACTTAATTCGATTTCTTGAGCAATCAACTGATGCGCCCGCGCCAAAAGTTGACGTTCATGCTCGGCTTGCATCATTAATGCGTCAGTATCTTCGGTTAATTGAGACACTTGCTGCTCGAGTAAGATTCTTTGTTGCGATACCTGCGCTGCTTGCTCTTGAGTTTCTTGACGTTCCTGTATCAAGCCATGCAATACTTTTTCTGCATCCAAATGACGTACCTGAGTTTGCTGCAATAGTCTTGCTGTTTCCTGCTGTTCATGTAACTGGGCATGCAGCATGGCTTCGCTAGCGCTACGCTGCTGAGTTAATGCTTCTGCTTGAGTTTCCAGTTCCAACTGCGCTTTACTGCTGCTTAACAACTCTGCTTCGGTCAGCACTCTTTGTTCGACCAGTCGCTTAGCATCTTGCTGCGCTTGTATTCTTTCCTGCGTCTTTTTTTGTACCAGAATAGAAACGTCGACCCGTTCGCGAGCAGTTTCTTCCGCAGCCATTTCGGCAATCGCCAACTGCTTTGCAGCTTCCAATAAAGCTGTTTCGTGTTGCAAGTTTAGCTGTTCCAACTTGACGACTTCAGCATCGTGTTCTTGTTGTTTCAAAACCGCTGCCTGCGCCTCAAGTTCTGCCTGCAAACGTTGCTGCATTTGTGCTTCTGCGGCCTGTGTCTTTGCTAATTTGACCTGCGCTGCCTGTTCTGCCCTTTGTTCGACCGCTGCCCGCTGCTCAACCTGATGCAATAAATTAGCTTCAGCTAGCAGCCGACGACTCGCGTGTTGCGCTGCCTCGTTTTCCGCAACGACACGTTTCTCAGCTGCGAGCATGAGCATGTGTTCCTGTGCTAATTTGTCTTTTGCAATCTGCTCGGCTTCTTGCTCTGCCATAGACAGGGCCAGAGCAGTTTCCATTAGCTCAGCTTCTTGCTGTAACTTTTCTTGAATCAACTGTGCTAACTCGGTTTCAGCCGCGATTCTGTCTTGCGCTTTTTGTTCGGCTAGGCGACTTACCAACAATCGTTCTGTGTTCTTCACGCGCGCATCACGCTCCACAGATACCCGTAGCTTTGCGTTCTTAAGCAGCTCGTTTTCCATTTCTATCTTGGCGTTACTCGCCGCGATTTCCTGCTCTTCGGCCGCTTCGTTTTTCACTTGTAATTCTTGCGCGAGTTGTTCTTCTCGCATACGAGCCTGAATCAATTGCGCTACCTCTTGGTCGGTATGAATCTTCAATTGCAGGGCCGTCAGGTGGGCTTGTTCCACCGCATTTTTTTCTTGCGTCACTTCCTGCAATTCTTTTTCTATTGTGACTCTGTGGTCTGCCTGCTGTTTTGCTGCCATTTCAACTTCAGCCTGTATCTTTAATGCAGCGAGTAATTCTGCCTCTTTATCGCGGCGCTGTTGCGCCACGGAGATCGCATGCTGTTCTGCCAGTACTTTTTCCTGTTCATTTTTTTGCGTCAGTTGCGCCGCAAGCAATTGTTCTTGCGCCAAGACTAAAGCCTGTTGTTCCGCAGCAGCTAATTGTTGAGCAGTCAACAGCAAAGCAGCTTCTTTTTCTGCATGGGCGCGTTCCAGATTAAGCACAATCTGCTCAGCACTATTTTTTTCTTCTACTAATTTTAGAGCCTTCGCCTCACTTTCTAAACGTTGTTGCGCTAACTTGTCCGCCTGTTTTTGCGACAATAAACGAGTGCGAATTTTTTGCAGTAATTCTTGCTCAAAATCGATGCGACTATTTGCATCGATCAATAAATCACGCTCCACTTTAGCGCGGGCATATGCAGCTTGCTGAAGCTCCCATTCTTTATCAATTTGATCAAGTATGCTTTGCGATCCTGGCTCTAAGTTCGCGTCAGTTCTATTTGACATGCTTTCAGCATCTCGTATCGCCGCATTGTGATTGGCTATGGAGGAGGCTCCGGTGTTTTCAACACTAACAGCGACCTTATCATCGGGCTGCGTTGAGCGCCCCAATAGCGATTGTGTAAATTGTTTAAACATGAACGGAAGCCCAATAAAATTTCTTGTTACAAATATCTCAGCAAAAACTCCCTTACCGCATACCTTGCCACCTATCGTAGAAAGGCGATGAAAGGCGACAAATGGTCTGCCATTTTACCGAAATTCCCTGCGCTTTTATCCAAGTGAGTCCCCTGAGGAGCACGATAGCGAATGAAAACCACAGTTTTCTCATAAATTATGAGAAGCCTAGGCGATTTTGATGCGCGTAACCTAAATGCGCACCAGCCCGAAACTTGGACGGCCTGGAGAGACACCGCCACTTCTGGATTCAAATTTTCAATTTTGCCCATTATTTCATCAATTTCTCCTTTTATTCGCGGAACTTTTACCAAACTGCATGTTCTAAGCTAGGGGATACTTCTTATCAAAACAATTCATCCTGTCGATTTTCTTCCACTTCATGGAGTAAACATAATGCGTTTGCCTGTTTCATTAGTGCTCTTATGCTTGAGCATGCCCGCCTTTGCAGGCGGTCAATCCGACGATAAATTTCGTCAATTAGAAGATTTGTTACCAACGCCGACCTCAGTACGCGCCGCTTCTGGCGCCCCGGGTCACGCCTACTGGCAACAACGTGCCGATTATGTGATCCGCGCGACGCTGGATGAGTCCAAGCGCGCCATTACAGGCACAGGGACCATCACTTATCACAATAATTCACCGGATACTCTGAATTATCTGTGGATACAATTAGACCAGAATATTTTCCGTTCTGATTCTGATGCAAACACAACCCGCACTTTGCCATCTCGTGACGCATGGAAAAATCCAAACGCAGTGAGCTTCGAAGCCATGCGTGTCATGAATGAACGCGATAATTTTGATGGTGGTTTCAAAATCGGCGGCGTTAAAGGTGCTGACGGTCAGGCATTGAAGCATGTTATCAACCGCACCATGATGCGTATAGATTTACCTAGCAATTTAAAACCGGGTGCTAAATTTGTCTTCAGTATCGATTGGAAATACAACATCGGTAATGGCAAATTACTCGGCGGCCGCGACGGTTTTGAACATTTCAAAGACGATAAGAATGACATCTTTGAAATCGCACAGTGGTTCCCACGTATGGCAGCCTACTACGATGTCTATGGATGGCAACATAAACAATTCTTAGGCTCAGGCGAGTTCACATTGGAATTCGGCGACTACGATGTGCAGTTGACGGTACCTAGCGATCACGTCGTTTCTGCCACGGGTGAATTGAGCAATGCAGACAAAATTTTGACAGCAACGCAGCTTGATCGTTTGAAGCAAGCACGCACTGCGAAAACACCCGTTGTCATCGTGACGCAAAAAGAAGCGGAAGAAGCCGAAAAGAAACGTGCGACGGATACCAAAACCTGGCACTTCAAAGCAAAAAACGTACGTGACTTCGCATGGGCGTCTTCCCGCAAATACATCTGGGATGCACAAGGTTACAAAGCTGGCACTAGCAGCGGGTTAGCGATGTCCTTCTATCCTAAAGAAGCCAATCCTTTGTGGGGTCAATATTCCACACAAGCGATTATTCACACTATCGAGCAGTACAATAAATTCTCGCTCGACTATCCATACCCAATCGCACAATCAGTGAACGGTCCACAAGGCGGTATGGAATATCCAATGTTGTCGTTCAACGGTGGTCGTCCAACCAAGGACAAAAAAACCGGCGAGTTAACCTATTCCAAGCGCACCAAATATGGTTTGATCAGCGTGATCATTCATGAGGTCGGTCACAACTACTTCCCTATGATCGTCAACTCTGACGAACGTCAATGGACTTGGATGGACGAAGGTTTGAATTCCTTCGTACAAAGTTTGGCAGAACAAGCTTGGGAAGAAAACTATCCTGGCACACGCGGTGAGCCACGCGGCATCGTTGACTACATGAAGAGCCAAAATCAAGTGCCTATCATGACCAACTCTGAATCTATTTTGCAATTTGGTCCGAACGCCTATGCCAAGCCAGCTGCTGGTTTGCACATTTTGCGTGAAACGATTTTAGGTCGCGAATTGTTTGACTTTGCTTTCAAAGAATATGCTCAACGTTGGAAATTCAAACGCCCGACTCCAGCTGACTTCTTCCGCACGATGGAAGATGCTTCAGGTACCGATTTGGATTGGTTCTGGCGCGGTTGGTTCTACACGACTGATCCTGTTGATATCAGTATCGACGGTATAGTTGAATACACGATGTCTACTAAAGATCCAGAAGTAGAAAAAGCTTGGCGTCGTGCGCAGTTTGCATCTCAGCCTACCTCTACCGCGAATCAAGCAGACAAAGGTAAATTGGAACGTCGTTTAGATTCCCACCCTGAGCTCAAAGATTTCTACAATCAATATGATGATTTCACAGTCACCAATAAAGATCGTAATACCTATAATGAGATGATGAAAGGTCTGGAAGAGGACGAAAAAGCGATGCTGAAATCTGGCAAGCATTTCTACTTGGTCGATTTCTCTAATGTGGGTGGTTTGGTCATGCCGTTGATTTTGGAAATCCAACTGCAAAGTGGCAAGAAAGTTATTCAACGTATTCCAGCTGAAGTATGGCGTTATAACTCCAAGAAATTCACTAAGCTGATCGTCACGGATGAGCCTATGGTAAGTTTGACGCAAGATCCATTTTTGGAAACTGCGGACATCGACACTAACAATAATTCTTGGCCACGTAAGATCACACAATCACGTTTGGAATTGTTCAAGATGAGCTTCCCGCCAAACGATATGATGGCTGATTTCAATACACCATTGAAAACGGATGCAAAACCTGAGGCAAAAGAAGAAGCGAAAGAGGCTGCGAAGCCTGCAGCTGCTCCAGCCAAGGAAGTGCCTGCCGCAGAAGCTAAATCAGCAACTAAGCCTGCAGCAAAGCCAGCAACTAAGGCTGAAACTAAGGCCGCAACGAAACCTGTAAAAGAAGTAAAGTAATCGAGTCCTGATGAGCACATTTAACTTTATTAAGTTGTTCAAAGTTAGCTTGGCTAGCGCACTGATTTGTATCGGTGGGCTAGCGCATGCTCATCGGTTTCATGCTGGTATCACTGATATCAGCATGAATCCGAATACTGGCAATACCGAGATCATCCATACTTTTATGGCACATGATGTCGAAGCTTTATTGGAGAATTTATACCAACGTCAGTTTGATTTAAGCGATCCCGAAGATATACAGATATTTCAACGCTATGTAGAACAGCAGTTTATTCTCGTCAGCAAAGAGCAAAGGCTACCGCTGAAGTGGGTAGGACTAAAAGTCGATCCCAACTCGGTCATCGTGTTTCAAGAAATTGAAAAACAAACGCTGCCTGAACAGATTTCCATTCGTCAAGCTGTCCTCACCGACTTCTTAGTCGATCAAGTCAATACCGTGAACATTACAAAAAATGGCAATACACAAAGCCTGACATTTACGCGTAGCAAACGCGAACATCAAATCCCTTAAAACATCCTTAAAATTCATCGTCACGGTTTCTGATTACCAGATCTGCGACGATGGATGCACTTCCCGCATTGCATTCATTAGCAAGCTTAGCAAATTATGAAACAAAAAGAACTAGCCCATCTGATCGCCACCGTACTTGCTACACCTTTCATGTTCATGCTACCCAATCTGGCACGGGCGGACGATTCGGTCTTACACCGCGTCCTGCTCGATGGTAGCCGAGGCAGCCAACTAGGCTTAACCGATGCAGCGAATGCAGGCATGGTTGGACAAAAAAAACTAGAAGCGATGACGACTTACCGCCCAGGTGAATTACTCGAGGCCATTCCTGGTGTGATCGTCAGTCAGCACAGCGGCGAAGGCAAAGCCAATCAGTTCTATTTGCGCGGTTTTAATCTCGATCATGGCACCGACTTACGTACGACGCTAGATGATATGCCCGTCAACCAGCGCAGCCATTCGCATGGCCAAGGTTGGACCGATTTGAATTTTCTAATTCCAGAATTGGCAGCGCGCATGGATTACAAAAAAGGGCCCTATTCATCGACCACAGGCGATTTCTCCTCGGCGGGTAGTGCTGCTATTACCTATGCAAATCGTCTATCGCGCAATATCGCGAGTGCGACTTTGGGTGAAAACAATTTCGCCCGCACCCTGCTAGCAGGATCGCCTGATTTCGCTACTGGCAGCTTTTTATATGCGTTGGAATTGATGCGCAACGATGGGCCATTTACACGCCCTGACGATTTCAAAAAGGTAAATGCGGTAATGCGTTACAGCGAAGGTTTTGCCAACAATGGTTTTAATCTGACTGCCATGTTGTACCGTGGTAGTTGGAATTCAACCGATCAAATTCCGCAGCGCGCGCTACGAGACGGCACGCTGAGCAATCGCCTCGACACCATAGACAAAACTGACGGCGGCGCAGCCCATCGTTATAGCTTGTCAGGCGTATGGCGCCGTACAGGTGCCGACGACGCAAGCAAAGTGAACGCCTATCTGATACAAAATCAATTAGATCTATTTTCTAATTTCACTTACTTCATGGACGATCCTGTCAATGGCGATCAGTTCAGTCAACCGGATCGACGTGTGACCGGCGGCATTAATGCCAGCCATACTTGGCATACGCATTTTCAAGGTAACAACACCGATATCACTTTGGGTAGCCAGCTACAGAACGACAATATCTTTAATGGCCTGTACAAAACTCGGGCGCGCCAAACACTCTCAACCGTGCGCCAAGATCATATTACTGAAACAAGCCTGGGCGTGTACCTTGACGCGAGCACGCGTTGGACTGATTTCTTCCGCACTAATTTTGGTCTGCGTCATGATGCTTACCAATTCAAAGTAAATGGCGACCACCAAGAAAATTCCGGAAAAGCCAGCGATCAAATGTGGAGTTCAAATGCGAGTTTGGTTTTCGGTCCTTGGCAGAAAACTGAATTTTACCTCAACCTCGGCAATGGTTTTCACAGCAATGATGCACGTGCGACTTTAACCACGATTGATCCTCAAAGCTTAGAGACGACAGCAAGGTCTCCGGGTCTAGTGCGCTCACATGGCATTGAGTTAGGCGTACGCAGTGAATTTATTCCTAAGCTGCAATCTTCGTTCGCAGTTTATCGCCTAGACTTTGATTCTGAACTTAGCTTCGTCGGCGATGCGGGCACTACCGAAGCAGGACGCCCCAGCCGTCGCTATGGCATAGAGATGTCGCACAATTATCAAGCGACTGACTGGCTCTCTATCGATTTTGACGCGGCTTATGCCAAAGCAAGGTCTCGCGATTTCAATCCGGCTGGTTCTTACGTAGTCGGTGCAGTGGAAGGTGTCGCACAACTCTCTGCTAATTTTGAGAAACTCGGCAACTGGTCTGGCGCACTGCGACTACGCTATTTCGGACCACGCGCTCTGATCGAAGACAATACGGTTCGCTCTCGCCCAAGCGCCACGTTGAACGGCCGCATCAGTTACAGATTCAGCCCCACCTTAAAACTGGAATTAGAAGGATTTAACCTCAGCAATCGCAAAGATTCAGCCATCGACTATTACTACGCCTCGCAACTAAAAGGCGAAACGACGGCGAAAGAAGATATCCATTTTCATCCGCTAGAACCTCGCTCGTTTCGCGTGATGATGGTGAAATCTTTTTAAGTTCTAATCCATACTTAGCGCAAATAAGACTCAAGCCAAAATCTATCTTTTAGCTTGAGTCCAACACATTTAACAATTGGCATTTCTGATAGTGTTATGATCACAGCACTGTGATCTACTCTGCTTTTTTATCAGGAAAACGCCATGAATAAGCCACTCAAAATTCTTGTTATTGCCCTATCAGCTATCGTAGTGATAATCGGCCTGGGCATAGCCTATCTGAGTTTTGTGTTCGACCCGAATCAGTTCAAATCGCAATTGATAGAATTGGTCAAAGAGAAAAAGCACCGGACACTTGTCATCGATGGCAATATTCAACTCAATTTTTTTCCTAAGCTTGGTGTAAGTCTGGAAAAGATTCGCCTCTCTGAATTTGAATCGCCGACACAGTTTGCCAATCTGGACAAGGCTCAAGTCTCGCTGGCATTGATGCCGCTCTTTCAAAAACAAATCGTAGTGGATAAAGTCTCCCTACTTGGTTTGCAGCTGCGTTATCAACGCGATGCCCAAGGCAAATCGAACATTGATGATTTGCTGGAGAAAGACACATCTAACGATCAAGCGAAAACTGAATCTAATGGCAGTAAGCAAATGCGCTTCGACATCGAGGATGTCGATATCGCCAACTCACAATTTGAAATTGACGATCAAAAAGCGGCGTTAAAAGGCAGCATCAAAAACTTAAACCTGAGTACAGGAAGAATCGGTGATAAGAAGAAAACACCCGTCAAGTTCAGCGCAGCGTTTAACTTTCAGCAGCCAAAAGCAGAAGCCAAAATCGATTTGAACACGCAGCTCAGTTTTGACATGTCACAAAAAATTCTAGACCTGCAAGATTTCAAAACACAGATCACAGGCAAGCTGGGCAACGATACGCTAGACGTACTCCTGGAAACCGCAGCCTTGAGCTGGCAAGCAGAGCAAGGCAAAAGCGAGCAAATCAAACTCAATGCAAAACTGAAAGGCGCGCAAGAGTTAAGCGCCAATATTGTATTGAACAAATTAGCGCTCCAAGAAAAGCAACTGAATATCGCTGAAATACAAATGCAGGCAGAGAGCAAACAAGGCGGCGTGTCCAAGCAGTTAGAATTGAAATCGCCCGTCTCTATGGATCTAAACGCACAGTTATTGAAACTGGCGCAGTTAGCCATACAAATCAAAATCAACGATCCTAAACTAGCGCAAACCGCGATTACCATCCCAATCACAGGCCATGCTTCCGTCAATTTGAAGGAGAAAAATCTAGACAGTGCGTTGGATGCAAAATTTGATGAGACACAATTGCATACGTCATTGCAGGTACAAAATTTTTCTGCGTCTGCAATCAATTTCAAAGTCGATATCGACAAACTCAATTTGGATCGCTATGTAAAAGCATCAGCTGAGCCTACGAAGGCAACTGAGAGCAAGGAAGAAGACTTGAATCTAGCTGGACTCAAAGCACTCAATGTAAATGGCGTCATACGCATAGGCGCACTACAAGTCAAAAACCTGCATATCAATCAAGTCAATCTACCCATCAAGGCCGCACAAGGCGAGATCAGCATGAATGGCTTGCAAGCGCAACTGTATCAAGGCGAAGTCGCAGGCAACATCCGCTTTGATGTGGATGGTAACCGCTTGCAGATACAGCAAGAATTGAGCAACATTCAGATCAATCCACTGCTGATGGATTTTATGAACAAAGATATTGTTGAAGGTCGCGGTACATTACATGTACAGATTAGTACGCATGCAAAACGCGCATCCCAATTCAAAGAAAACCTCAACGGCACGATCAGCACACAGTTACTTGATGGCGCAGTCAAAGGCATTAATCTGGCCAAGTCCTTGCGGGATTTTAAAGCCAAGATTTTGAACAAAACAGATCAGCAACAAAGCGCCAACAAAAATGAGAAAACCGATTTCTCTGCCCTAGCTGCCTCGATCAATTTTGTCGACGGTGTGGGCAACAGCGATGATCTGGATATGAAGTCGCCGTTCTTACGAGTTGGTGGCAAAGGCAAAGTTGATCTACGCGCCAACAACCTCGACTACACAGCCAAAGTCACCGTCGTCAATACCGCAACCGGTCAAGACGGTGCAGACTTATCACAACTCAAAGACATCAGTATCCCGGTGCGCATCAGCGGTCCATTCGACAAACTCGGCTACCAAATCCAATTTGCCCAAATCGGTAGTGATGCCTTGAAATCAGCATTCAAAGCAAAAGCGGCACCCGTATTGGAAGAAAAGAAAAAAGAACTGAAGGAAAAAGTGAATGAGCAGTTGAAAGACAAGTTGAAGGGGCTGTTCAGTAAGTAAGACTTACTCACTATTACTATAAATTTCCGTGATGAGTCACCAAAAAACTATCCTTAGGAGAATGCAGATTTGAAACTTTCTGAAAGTTTTAATTCATTCTCCCATAATTACAACAAGAAAAACTTAATGATGATCTATTTTTTCTAAATGAAAATAGAGATTTTTAAGCTCTTTTCACTATATAAAAAGTTTTGCTAAAAAATTCAAATTGCTTCAAATTTTTACCGCTCAATTTAGTATGTTCATCTACTTTTTTGATATTCGTTAATTTCATTTAATGTCTTTTAAGTTCTATTAAAAATATAGAAATTGCTCGCTTCAACTACATTGAGTCAAGTAAGTTTGATAGTTCGCTACGACAACAAGGTGCTAGCAAGGGCTATGTTTAGCGTCACTGCTAAACATTACAGAAATGTAGCAAAAGCTGTTTTCATACTTTAGGATATATTTAAAATATTCTTTCTTCGTTAAGATTTAGCGCGTGCATATTAAAAATAAGTCTCTTTAATTTGCACGTTTCTATTTCCAATAACAAGAAAGTGTCCAATGAAAACAAACTTATTTAAAAGCAAGCACTTACAACGATCTGCTATATCGATTGCGATTAGTTTTTGTTTTAGCTCCGCGGTACTAGCACAAAGTTCTGAAGGTTCAATTTTTGGTCGTGCACCAGCGAAATCACAGATTTCCATCACGAATCTTGATACGGGTGCAAAACGCCATATTCAGGCGGAATCAGATGGCAGCTATACTTTTCCGAAACTGCAACCAGGTCGCTATCAAGTCAATTCTGGGTCTATCACAAAAGAAGTCCTGGTCTCGACTGGTACTGGTACCGAAATTAGCCTCAATGACAGTGCGACCGTCGTCGTAACTGGTTCGCGCACGCGTTCACCGATTGACATGAGTAGCACAGAAAATAATTCTGTCTTCACCGCCGCTGAAATTCAGGCTATGCCTGTTGCACGTAACACGACTGCAGTAGCGATGCTGACACCAGGTACGGTGCAAGGTTCTGCCGGCCTCGGCAACCTAGCCTCCATCGGTGGCGCCTCTGTCGCCGAAAATGCTTATTACATCAATGGTTTTGATGTTACCAACATCCGCAATTTCGTCTCCTACATCAATTTGCCATTTGAAGCGATTGCCGAGCAACAAGTGAAAACGGGCGGTTACGGCGCGCAATATGGTCGTTCACTCGGCGGTGTGATTTCTATGACGACAAAGAGTGGGACAAATACTTGGAAAGGTGGCGTATCGACCTATTACAATCCTGAATCGTTTTTAAAAGCCAAACCAAAGAATATCGTCGATCAAGAGCTGTATGGCACAAATAAAGTACCGACTCGCTATATCAGCTTTGGTCGTGAGAATTTAAGCAAGACCATAACAAACAATGCATACCTCGGTGGCCCGATTATTAAAGACAAATTGTTTATCTTTGGCTTGTTTTCAAACAGCATTAACAACTCAGAAAGCTTTGGCAGGACTACTAATAGCAAAGATCATAGCCAAAGCCCTAGCGGCGTTATAAAGATCGATTTTCTGCCGACGGCAGATCATCGTTTTGAAATGACTGCGCTTTCAAATAAGCCGACCAACTATACGAACATCTATACTAATCCAACCGATCAAGACTACTCCTTAACGCATAATGGGGCACCTGATTTTCAAACTTTCGAATCAAGCTCTAAGGCCTTGATGGGTAAGTACACAGGCTATATTACAGATAATTTCAATATTTCTGCGCAAGTTGGAAAAGTTGAAACCTTGAATTCTATACGTACCAATAAAAACCAAAAAGGTCGCGATTGCCCTTGGGTTCTAGATTGGCAGTTGAACCCTTTAGGTTGCTATGACCCAAACAACAATGGCTCAGAGCGCGACCCCAAAGCACCACCTGATGGCGACTTGCGCAAATCCGCACGTTTAGATCTCGAATATACTTGGGGTTCCCATACGATTCGCGGCGGCTACGATGCACAAAAATTTACCACATCACAAGCGGGTAGCGTGCAATCAAGCGGCGGCATTTACTACCGTTACTACAGAAGTACCGATGGCTCTGTCAACAACGTACCAAATGTTGTTAAGCCAGGTGAAGAATTTGTTCGCGTGCGTCTGGCCGCAAGTGGCTCCGGAGTCTATGACGTCATCAACGTCGCGAAATTTGTAGAAGATAGCTGGAAAGTCAGCCCTGATATTTTGGTGAATACTGGCCTGCGCTGGGAATCCTTCGACAATCAAACTAATGGCGGCAAGAGCTTTGTTAAAGCAGACAATTTGCTAGCGCCACGTATCGGTGCTGCGTGGAACGTATTTGGCGATGGCAACACCAAAGTATTTGGTAATATCGGTCGCTACTTCATTCCTGTGGCCTCCAACACCAATGTGCGCGCGACACGCTACGAATATAACAATCAGCGCTTCTATACCTTTACAGGAAAAGATCCAAGAACAGCTGCACCGATCACACTCGGGCCTGAAGTTGGATTCGCACAGTTAACGGGTAGTACAGTTGAGCCTAACCCTGGCACAGTAGCGGATACCAAACTTAAACCGATGTCGCAAAATGAATTCATCATTGGTATCCAACAATCGATCTCCAAAGACCTTGCAGTCGGTATTAAATTTGACCATCGCAAAGTTACCGATGGGATGGATGACTTCTGCGGCACCACAGGCATTGGTCAATTCATGAAGGAAAAGGGCTATACAAAATTCAATCCAAATACCTTGGCAACCTGCGTGTTGATGAATCCTGGTCGTGATCTCAACCTGAATATTGACGTCGCAAACAATGGTGTATTAGTACCTGTCACTATACCAAACAGCTATATCCGTCTGGCGAAATATGAACGTACTTACAATGACATGCAATTGACATTGGATCGACCATTTGACGGCAAGTGGGGCTTATCAGGCTCTTACACTTATTCTCGTAGCAGAGGCTCATCTGAGGGTTATGTTTCATCCAATAATGATCAGATAGATGCAGGCGTTACTTCAGAATTTGATTTCGCCTCACTCACGGATGGCATTTATGGTCCAACACCCAATGAACGTACGCATTCATTCAAGGCGTTTGGTACCTATGTGTTCAATGATGCGTTTTCTATGGGGTTCAACGCGAGTTTAGTCTCCGGCAGACCTATCACGTGTTTGGGTAATGTACCAACCACGGTTTGGGATTACCTCGGTGCGGGCGGCACAACCAAAGGCGGATCTGGTAGCTATGGCTCGGGTTACTACTGCTTGAATGGTCAGTTCGATGCGAAGGGCGTTGCGCAAAGTTCTCTGATTCCACGCGGCTCTCTAGGCAACTTGTCCTGGACTAAGACCTTTGATATCAGCGGTAGTTATAAGTTGAAATTAGAGCGCGGTATGTTAACCTTCTCAGCAAGTATCTTTAATCTGTTTAACTTCCAAACAGCACAAACAATTAATGAGTACAAGGATTACAGCCAGTCGACTCAAGCCGCAGGGCGCATCAACAAAAACTACGGCTTGCCAACTAGCTACCAAAGTCCTCGTTCAGCGCGCCTCTCTGCACGTTACGAGTTTTAATCGTATCGACATTTTTATGCAAAGAAAAATGTTCTACGCTTAAAGTTTAGATGAAAGAAAAAGGACTTATTCACGTCGGTAAATAAGTCCTTTTTTGCATGTAATCGTCGCTAAAAAATTCAATTCTCAAAATGCTCAACGACTTCTTTTCTTACTTCATTTAAACTTATCAACAAAGGGATAGTCGCCGGCAACAAAGGTTCAACCGCCACCGTTCCCTGCCAGGCAAACGCCTGCCCTTCTAAGCTTTGCGGTTCGCCTGACCATTCGCGTGAAATGTAAAAATGTAAGCGTACATGGGCATGCGGGTAGATATGCTCAACCCCGCACCACGGCTCTGCGCTGATGATTTGTACGCCTAGCTCTTCCATGAATTCGCGTTTGAGCGCATCCAAAATAGCTTCGCCTTCTTCGACTTTGCCACCCGGGAATTCCCAATAGCCAGCATACGGTTTTCCTTCTGGCCGCTGTCCTAGCAAGACATCGCCATTGGCTTTCATCAAAATGCCGACGGCGACATTGACGGGGCTTGCGCTCATGATTTTATGTCTCTAAAGATGGGAGGAAGGAAGAAAAGGGGAGAAATTTAGTTATTACGACCAGCATAATCACGTGCAAATTGCCACGCCACGCGACCTGAACGCGAACCGCGTTGTAGAGCCCAGCGCAAAGCGTCGGCACGAGCTGCGCTGATCTGTTCTGGCGTACAGGAATAGCTCGCTAACCAGTGCGCGACAATATCAAGATAATCGTCTTGTTTGAAAGGATAAAACGAGACCCACAGGCCGAAGCGTTCGGATAATGAGATTTTTTCTTCTACCGTCTCACCCGGATGTAAATCGCCATCGTCATCGTCATCGTGGATATAACTCGCGTTATCCGACATGCGCTCTGGCATTAAGTGGCGACGATTAGAAGTCGCATAAATCAAGACATTCTCAGATTGAGCGGCGATGCTGCCATCTAAAGCGACTTTCAATGCTTTGTAACCCGCCTCACCTTCTTCAAACGACAGGTCGTCGCAGAAGAGAATAAATTTTTCAGGTCGGTCCGCGATCAGATCGATGATGTCGGGCAGATCCGTCATGTCGGCTTTGTCTATCTCAATCAAACGCAAACCCTGATCCGCGAATTGGTTTAAGCATGCTTTAATTAAGGACGATTTACCTGTGCCACGAGCACCGGTTAGCAACACGTTATTAGCTGGCTTGCCCTGCACAAATTGCAAAGTATTTTGCTCAATTGCTTGCTTTTGAGGGGCTATGTGTTGCAGGTCATTGAGCGTTAAAGCGCTGCGATGTTTAACGATTTGCAAATACCCTTGACCACCGCGCTTACGCCAACGCATCGCGGTAGCCAGACGCCAATCAGGTGTTGGCATCGATGGTGGTAACAAGCTCTCTAGCCGGTTCAAAAGGGTTTCTGCGCGGCTTAAGAATTGATCGAGTTGTGTCATGGGATTGGCGGCTTTTCTTAAACTTTATTAGGCGACATCATGCCGCTATACATCGCCTATAGCGGCATCTTACTTAAATTTAGGTACCTGAATTTGGATACCAGTATTAAGAACGATAATCAGCGTTGATCGACACATACTCGTGTGAGAGATCACAAGTCCACACAGTCGTGCGAGCTATGCCACGTGCCAGTTTTACGCGGATCGTGATTTCACTTTGCTTCATCACACGCTGACCGTCGGCCTCTTGATAATCGGGATTACGTCCACCGTTTTTGGCGACCCAGACATCATCAAGGTAGAGATTTAATTTACCGACTTCCAGGTCGTTGACGCCGGCGTAACCAATCGCCGCCAAGATACGTCCCAGATTAGGATCAGAGGCAAAGAACGCTGTTTTGACCAAAGGCGAATGCGCGATGGAGTAAGCAATCTTACGACACTCTTCCACGTCACGACCTTCCTCAACGACGACGCTAATAAATTTAGTCGCACCTTCACCATCACGGATAATCATGTGCGCCAGTTTCTGCGACAAAGCAATCACCGCATCCGCTAAGGCCTTGTATTCTGGCGTATCTAGTTCATTGATTTCCAATGCCGAGGTACCGGTCGCGATCAACATGAAGGAGTCATTGGTCGACGTATCGCCATCTATCGTAATGCTATTAAATGATTGATCGGCCGCTTGTTTGACCAAATGATCGAGCACAGTCTGCGATACTTTCGCATCCATTGCCAAGTAACCGAGCATGGTTGCCATATTCGGCTTGATCATGCCAGCGCCCTTGCTAATACCCGTCATCGTGACAGGTATCCCATTAATCACCACAACACTAGACGCCGCTTTTGGCTGAGTATCGGTGGTCATGATGGCTTCTGCCGCCGCTAACCAATTGTCTTCTTTCAGACTAGCAATCGCCGCAGGCATACCCGCGATCAAACGATCCACTGGTAACTGTTCCAAAATCACGCCCGTCGAAAATGGCAAAATTTGAGCAGCCTCGCAGCCCAGATATTCTGCCAAGGCCGCGCAAGTTGCGTTGGCAGCAGCCAAGCCTGCATCACCTGTGCCAGCATTTGCATTACCCGTGTTGACCACCAAAGCACGAATAGGATCAAGTGCCATATGCGGGCTTTCCAGATGCGCTTTACAGACTTGTACTGGCGCGGCACAAAAACGATTGGTCGTGAAGACACCTGCCACCGTTGCGCTAGGTGCAAGTTTCATCACCAAGACATCTTTACGATTGGCTTTACGTATCCCTGCTTGTGCGTAACCCAGCTCGATACCTTTGACAGGTTTCAGATCAGCGGCGAGTGGGATAGGTGAATTAACGGCCATGGTTTGCATCCTAGATAGAAAATTAAGCCGTTATTGTAGGATATTTTTTGAATAATTTTGTTTAGGAAACATAAATTCCTAATAATTCCTAGGATTTGAGGAGGATTGCGACAGATGCGTATTAAAAACACATTAACGATTCAGTTCATAGATATCATCGATTTGCCGCTTGTCCATGTGCAACGGTAGTGATAACTCGAAAAAACTTAGTAGATGAGGAAGGATTAGCGAAACAGATGACAAGCAATGTGGTTTGTGGTGGATAGTGAGCAGGCTACCAAACCACATTAGTGTGACGGCGCGGGCTATCCGACCCTCGTATAAATAAAATCGTAAGTTGGCGCTGCGTCTGCAAAGCCCAACATGCATCGGGACGAATCGAATGTTGGGCTTTGCAGCGCAACCTACGCGCTGAAACTTGGATAGGTGTTGCGGGAGTGTTGAGCATGGGTTTCGTGATGCTTAACGATCAAGGTAAAAGGCGATGCGATTTTGCGGCATCCAGCGACCGAAGGGTGCGGTTTCGACCGCCGTATTAGACCGCACGGGGCAGTGCGAACAAGATGCAGAGACAGACGCCCCAGCCCGCAATAACGAGAATTACCATACCAAGCCAGTGCCACTTGAAACCCTCGCCCTCAACGTCGCGGCCAGAGGCTTTTAGAAAGAGTCGTCGAAGTGCATACAACATCGAGAGTTGAAATCCAGCCAAGAAAAACGTGATACCAAGTGCAGAACGCCATCCGTCTAATGCGGCACTATAAACCGCGAATGCCAACGCAAAAACGAAGAAAAGGGAAACGCACGAAAAGCGAAACCAACTGCTCACCATAAAGCCTGACCATCTAATCGGATCTTGAAACAGACTCATAAAGTCTCCTTTTGCTTTGTGTAACTTGCGGTTTAACTACAGCGTTGACCTGCGCGCTGGCACGTCGGGGGCGAACTACAAGTTAAACATAAGCTACCTGCCATATTGTTCGATAACTTCCTCATATTCGTTGAGCTTTTTAACTATCGATACGTTCTGTCGATATTTTCTTTTAAGCCGTGCAAGCTGTTTATCGGTTCCGGCACATAAATTTTTCATATTCTTATTCAGGAATTGGCGCCTTTCTTCAGCGTAAGGCTCCTCATCGCGAAAATGATCGCAACCATCACGACGGTCAATAAATTTCCGCACATCGGCAGGAAAATTCGCCGCCGCCGAAACCTGCAGCGAAAAAACAGCCGCAAATATGCAAAAGCAAATACGTAGTTTCATGACGCTCAACGTTTTGGTGATCGGAACTGCGCGCAACACGCAATAACCGAAGAGAAAGCGGTTGAAAACATTCTAAACATCGAAACACCAAAATGCGCAGTTTCTGAATCGAGCGTCGTGTTAAACATCATTGCGGTATCTCTACATTTTATTGTAATCCTTTAGACCAAATAGGAAGGTTACCACCATAAAGTAGTTGATAAGTAGAAGCCAAACGACTGGTGCAATGAACATGCCGATTACTCCAAATTCTGCTCCACACTTCTTTGATAAAACAAAACCCCAAGTGCCACCAACGGCGACAGCACCGACGATACTGTAGATGAATACGACAGGTCCGATTGAGGACTGAATAAGGAGCATATACATTGCGCACAATAATATAGGAACTATAAAAGCTCCGAGAGTGATTAGAAACGCAGTACGTATTCTCATTCTTGATGTTTAACGCTGAGCTGATCGGACTTGCGTGCTAGGCAATGTAACCGAAGAGCAAATGATTAAAAAAAATATTGACCGTCGAAGCACCAATACGCGCAGTTTCTGAATCGAGCGTTGTGTTATGCGTACTCATTCTCATCGCACTCAAAAGTTTCGCAGGTAACAATAATTTTTGAGTCAGAAAAGAATTCTATTTCGTGTATAAGTAATCCGGCATCGGTCACCCTCACTTCGTGACAGCTAATATCACCCAAAAAAGTATCTGCATAATTGTATGGGTTTTTATTTCCCGTGACGACATAAGAGACAATTCCTCGGTAGGTCAACACAATATCCCGATCGTGCATTTGCCCTAAGAGGATTAATTCAATAGTCGGATTAGGCTCAAAAGGGCGTTCTCTTTTTCGATTCTCTTTTACGGTTATTGAAGTTAGCCAACTGTCATGCAATGAATGCGGACTGTTGAGTGTATGTCGTTCCATGTCATAAGAAAATTCGAATACACCTTGAGGAAATCGCTCCCTATTTTTTTCAAGATAGTCGCGATACAACTGAAAAGATCTATCTACGTATTCCATTTTTTTCTTTACGCATAACTTTGAATTGAGATGAGCCGCAAGATGCGGCATGTACGAAGGAAAACAATATCACGGCTTCATCCTCGAATGTTGGGTCAGGCGACGCCACTACGGGCAATTCGTTTTTTAAGCGCATACCGCAAAACGTCCCAAGTCTTCATCCTCTCAATCGCCTCCGCATACCCCTGGTCAGCAGCATCCCTTAGAAATGATTCTGCTGTCTCGAAATGAGCCCATGAGAGGCGCCGAACGGCGAGGTCATGATGCAACGTCGTGAGGAACAGCATTGCATCGCAATCACCTGTCATCGCCCTTGGCTCCATTTCCGAGATCATGGTCTCGATCTTCGATTCGAAGGACTCGTTCAATGCGGCTCCTAACTCGATATAGGTGCCATGGTAACGGGCGAAAAAGCAACTTGACGCAAAACACTTTTCATAAAGTCTCTCCAAAGTCTGATGAATACTCACTTTACAGGAAACACCAACGGTTTTGACAATACTAAAATTCTACAAAAAGTGTCATGAACCAATGTGACGATTCTATCAAGCTGACTGTACGAGTCAAGAAAACAATTTATTTTAAAATGATGGCAGCGACGGCAATCTGAATGAACACCATGTGCAAAGAAGAGTTTGAGACTAACAAAAAGAAACAGACTTCAAATCAACACACAGCAAATACAAACCCACCATGTGTTGATCAAAAAATTAAAACCTAAATCGCGTTCCCAACGATAGGACCTTTGCCGCTGTATTTATCCAAAGCCAGATAAATGACCGGCGTGATAAACAGTGTAATCGCTTGAGAGAAGATCAAACCACCGACGACCGCTAAGCCCAGAGGCTGACGTAGTTCAGCGCCAGCGCCTAAGCCTAAAGCAATCGGTAAGGCACCGACCAGCGCCGCTAAGGTCGTCATCATGATTGGACGGAAACGCTCAATACAGGCTTCGCGTATCGCTTCTGGTGGCGACATGCCGCGATGACGTTGCGCATCGAGTGCGAAGTCGATCATCATAATCGCGTTTTTCTTCACGATACCAATTAAGAGCAAGATACCAATGGTCGCGATCAGCGTTAAGTCTTTACCGAATAATTCCAACATCAGCAAGGCTCCAACTGCTGCTGACGGTAAGCCCGCCAAGATCGTAATCGGGTGGATGAAGCTCTCGTACAAAACACCTAGCAAAACATAAATCACCAGCAGTGCCGAAATAATCAAGATCAATTGACCGGACTGAGAATCTTTAAACACGGCCGCATCGCCACCATAGGAGGTGATCACGGACGAAGGCAACTTGATATCGTCCTTGAATTTATCGATCTTATTGGTTGCGTCGCCCAAAGGCATATCAGGTGCCAGATTGAAAGATACCGTGACCGCTTGCAACTGACCTACGTGATTAATCGCTGTAGGGCCGACAGTACGTTTGACGGTGGCAAAGCTAGACATCGGCACCAGACTACCAGTATTGCTACGCACGTAAATCGCACCAATCGCCGCTTCATCTTTCTTGTCTTCGGGACCGACTTCTAGCACCACCGCATAACTATCGACACTGGTGAACAAGGTCGCGATTTGACGCTCACCAAATGCGCTATACAGAGCAGCACGAATCGCGTCGATGCCGACCCCTAAAGAATTAGCGCGATCTCTGTCGATCTCTATCGAGGCTTGCAAACCTTTGAGTTGTGAATCGGTCGTCACATCTTTAAAGCCCGGATCAGAACGCATCTTATCTTGCATCTTAAACGCCCAACTACTCAACTCGCTAGCATCCACACTTTGCATAATGAATTGATACTGACTCTTACTTGGACGTCCACCTAACTGTAAGTTCTGTGTAGGGCGCAAAAATACAGAAATACCCGGCACGGCTTTCAATTTATTGCGTAAGCCTTCGACTACCTCTTTCATAGGCTTACGCTGGTTACGCGGTTTTAAATTGATAAAGCCACGACCCGTATTTTGTGAGCCACCGCCACCGTGGAAAGACGACACCGTTAAGACATTGGGATCTTCGCGCAAAATTTTTGCCACTTTTTCCTGCAAAATCACCATCGCTGGGAAAGAGGTATCTTCCGCCGCTTCGGTAGAAACGTTGATCTGGCCTATATCTTCTTCAGGGAAAAAACCTTTAGGAATCGCGTTGAACATATACGCGGTCGCGATAAACGTCAGTAGAGCCACAAACAGCACTGATTTGCGATGCGCCAATGCCACATCCAGACCACGAGTGTAGGCACGTAAAGAAGCATTAAAGCCGCGTTCAAAACTATTGGTTAATGCACCCATCCATTTTGATGGTGGCAAATGTTCGCTTTCTGCTTTCAAGAAACGACTCGCCAACATCGGTACTAAAGTCAACGAAACAAAGGCGGACACCACAATAGACAAACTAACGACCACCGCGAATTCATGGAAAAGCTGTCCAATCACGCCTGGCATGAAGAAGATAGGAATGAACACCGCAATCAGCGAAGTCGAGATAGAAATAATCGTGAAGCCAACTTCGCGTGAACCTTTGAGTGCTGCCTCAAACGGCGTCTCGCCCATCTCGACGTGGCGGATAATATTCTCCAACATCACGATCGCATCATCGACCACGAGACCCACCGCCAAGGTGATGCCTAGCAAAGAGACGTTATCGAGGGTATAGCCAAAGGCCCATAGCAAGAACACAGCACCCACCAAAGATACTGGCAGCGATAAGGCTGGAATAATCGTTGCAACCATGTGGCGTAAGAACAAGAAGATGACGACGATTACGAGGAAAATCGTCAATAACAAGGTCAGGTTCACGTCATGCAAAGCGTCACGTACCGATACCGATCTATCGTTGGCCAAAGTGATATTGACCGAGCTAGGCAATTGCGCTTTAAAGCCAGGAATCGCCACTTTGATTGCATCAACAACTTTCACCGTATTGGCATCGGTCTGACGCTGTATCGCCAGCATAATCGCGGGTTCGCCGTTGAAATTGCCGACTGATTTTACTGTCTCATAACTGTCTTCCACACTGGCGACATCGCGCAAACGCACGACCTGACCACCTTTATTGCTGATAATGATATTCGCAAATTCTGAGGCGTTTTGTAACTGCTTATTGGCCACAATCGTGAGCGTTTGTTTATCACCATCTAAGGTGCCTACAGGTGCAATTGAATTGGCTGCACGTATGCTCGTAGTGATCTCATCAAAACCAATATTGCGGCTGGCCAATGCACCTGGATCAACCCGAATACGCACCGCGTAACGGCGGATACCAAAAATATTAACTTGTGCGACGCCAGCTAACGTCGATAGATTGGGTGAAATCAGGTGTTCTGCATAATTGGTTAATTCAGCCAGACTCAACGACGGCGAGGTCAAGGCCAAAATCAGCACGGCAGAATCAGCAGGATTGACCTTACGATACGACGGCAACGACGTCATTTCAATTGGCAAAGCACGCTGCGCACGTAACAGAGCGGCCTGCACATCCACAGCAGCGTCATCAACATTACGACTAGCATCGAATTCTAGCGTCAGTGAAGTAGAACCAAGTGTGCTACTAGAACTGATGGTCGCCAAACCCGGGATGGTCGCAAACTGCTTTTCCAAAGGCAGCGCGACTGAGGTCGCCATAGTCTCAGGACTAGCACCAGGCAAACCCGCACCGACGCTAATGACAGGGGTGTTATAACTCGGCAGCGCCGCGATCGGGATCATGCGATATGCCAAAATACCTGCCACCACCACAGAAAGATTCAGCAGTATCGTCATCACCGGACGACGAATAAATAACTCCGATAAATTCATGATGCGCTCGCTGCGGAAGCTGCGGAAGACGTTGGCTTTGGAGCCGAGACTGCAGGTAAACTGGCAGCCGATGGCTCTGAAGCAGTTGCGCCTTCAGCAGATTTCTTCTCGCCGCCCTCACCTTTAGCTTTAGCATCGCCTTTGCCGTTAACCTTGTTGTCCCCTTCGGTACGTTCTTTCACTGGCACTCCCGGACGTAAATTTTGTTTACCTTCCAGTACGACTTTCGTACCTGATTCCAAACCAGTCACGATTGCATCATTTTCAAAACTGTATTGGACTTGGACTTTCTTTTGTTCTGCTTTACCTTCGCCATCGACCACAAAGACACTAACTGCATTCACGCCCATCACCAGCGCATCACGCGGAATCACGATGGCATCTTTTAAAGTAAGTACGCTCAACTCCACATTGGCATATGCGCCAGGCCACAATTTCATCTCTTTGTTATCAAATACCGCTTTAACTTTAACGGTACCTGAAACCGCATCGACCACGTTATCAACGAATTGCAGCTTGCCTTTAAAATTCGTTTTGTTATCGGGCAAACTGGCAAACGCCACGCTGTCGCCACGCTTCATACTATCCAAAGCATCCGACAAATTGCGTTGCGGCAGCGGGAAAGTAATCGCAATCGGGTCCATTTGGGTGATCGTTACCAAGGCCGCACCTGAAGTACTTGGTTGCACTAAAGAGCCTGGGAAGACATTGATCAAACCAGTGCGACCGCTGACTGGTGCAGTAATTTTGCTATAGGCTAAATTGACTTTTACCGCAGCCACTGCCGCTTTAGCACCATCTACCACGGATTGTTGGGCTTGCACTGTGGTTTGTGCAGCATCTACTACGCTTTGAGATTGAAATTTCTTTTCAAATAACTCTTTACTGCGCGCTAGTTGACGCTGATTTTCGGCCAAGCTGGCAAGTTCCTTGTCGAGCTGCGCTTGCGCTTTGGCTAAATTCACGGTATCAGCGCGATTATTTAAAGTGAACAACAAGTCGCCAGCGCGTACAAATTGACCTTCTTTAATATGAACTTTTTCAATCACGCTACTGACTTGCGGACGCACATCAACAATATTCAGGGAAGAAACCACGCCATTCGCACTCAGTTTGACATCGTAATTGCGCTTTTGCGCTAAGACGGTATTGACTGTCACAGGACGGTTCTTATCGCCTTTAGCGCCTATCGTCTGACCCGCCACCAATTCGGTGCTCTCGGTGCCATTTTTTTTCCACAACCAATAGCCACCGCCGGCGACAATAGCCAATGAAAGTGCGAGTACTGTTTTTGTATTTTTCATATTGATTGGATTTTAGATCGAAGCCTATTAGACATTTCCTCTGGAGAAAGTTCTATAAGCTTAGGTAAAAAGAAGCTAATTTGCTGATTTAATATTCAATTAGTGTGCACTTTGCGCTCACCCTGCAAGAAATTGCATCTTAACAAAGAAAAAGCCAGCACTCAGGCTGGCTTGGTTCTTTTATACGTTTTGTTACGAAAATTGCGAAACAACAGTTAAGTGTTTAAATTTACACAACCGCTCCATCGGTTTCGTCTTTTTCTTTCACTGGCTTGAGCAAATCTTCACGTTTTACACCCAACCACATCGCGATCGCTGCCGCAACGAACACTGAAGAGTAAATACCAAACAAAATACCAATCGTCAACGCGATCGCGAAACCATGTAAAGTTGGGCCGCCAAAGAACAACATCGACAACACCATCATTTGCGTCGAGGCATGGGTAATGACGGTACGAGAGATTGTGCTAGTAATCGCGTTGTCGATAACTTCTGTCACAGTCGCTTTACGCATCTTCAAGAAATTTTCGCGAATACGATCGAAAATAACCACGGATTCGTTGACTGAGTAACCCAAAACCGCCAATACCGCTGCCAACACGGCCAAGTCAAATTCCCATTGGAAGTAAGCGAAGAAACCCAGAATAATCACCACGTCATGCAAGTTCGCGATAATCGCCGCTACCGCATATTTCCATTCGAAGCGTATCGCCAGATAAGCCATCACACCAACGATGACGAATAACAAAGCCATTAAACCATCGTGCGCTAATTCATCACCAACCTGAGCGCCAACCAAGGCTGTTCTTTGCAAAACCACGTCTGGATGATCCGCTTTTAAGGCTCCCATCACACGCTCATTTTGCGCTGTAATCATCGCATTGAGTTCTTTTTCACTTGGTTTTGCAGCGCCTTCAGCCACCTTAGGCAAAGGCATACGAATCACCACGTCTTCAGCTTTACCAAAAGCTTGCACCACAACTTCATTCAAACCCAAGGCCTTGATACTGTCGCGAATCTTGTCTGTATTCGCCGCTTGACTATAGCTGACCTCCATCGAGGTACCGCCAGTAAATTCCACCGAAAAATGCAAACTTTTCGTCATAAGAAAATACACAGCCGCAACAAAAGTTAAAGCGGAGATGACATTAAAAATCAGCGCATTGCGCATGAAAGGTATGTCGCGTTTAATTCGGAATAATTCCATGATAAATCCCTAAATCTTTTCTGTAATTGACTAAGTGCTGAGCGGACTACGCTTAATCAGCAGGTTTCCAAATCTGACCAATAGAAACGGAAGCCAATTTCTTTTTGCGTCCGTACCAAAGATTGACCACACCACGCGAAACAAATACCGCGGAGAAAATCGAAGTCAAAATACCCAAGCAATGCACAATCGCAAACGCTTTAATCGGACCAGAGCCAAATACCAGCAAGGCTAGACCAACGATCAAAGTCGTCACGTTGGAATCGAGAATCGTCGCCCACGCGCGGTCGAAACCTTGCAGAATCGCGTTTTGCGGTGAATTACCAGCACGAAGTTCTTCTCGAATACGTTCATTAATCAAGACGTTGGCATCAATCGCCATACCCAGTGCCAAGGCAATCGCCGCCATACCTGGCAAGGTCAAAGTCGCCTGCATCACCGACAAAATACCAACCAGCAATAGCAGATTCACCGCTAAGGCAAACACGCTGAAGAAACCGAACATCATGTAGTAGATAATCATGAACACGGCAATAGCAGCAAAACCGTACATGGTGGAGTGAATACCCTTCGTGATATTTTCCGCACCGAGTTGCGCACCAATGGTGCGTTCTTCTATGACTTCCATAGGTGCAGCTAAAGCACCTGAACGTAATAGCAATGCGAGTTCATTTGCTTCATTGGTAGAACGCATGCCCGTGGTTTGGAACTTATTACTAAATACACCTTGAATCGTTGCGACTTGCAGAAGTTCGCCTTTGCCTTTTTCAAACAAAACGAAAGCCATTGGCTTACCGACGTTTTGGCGTGTCGTTTCACCCATGCGACGACCACCTTCGCTATTCAAATCGATACTCACTGCCGGTTGTTGATTTTGGTCGAAACTCGCCTGTGCACCTGTGATCGCATCGCCAGTTACAATTGGCTCTTTATACAAAATTGCTGGTCCGCCACGTCCCACTTTGATCATTTCAGAACCAAATGGCACGGCCGTATCTTCCGTCACCGGACCAATCACACTTTGATCGACCAAACGCACTTCTAAGGTCGCAGTCCTGCCGATGATGGATTTAG
The DNA here is from genome assembly GCF_049340325.1 of Undibacterium sp. Di24W. Taxonomy (NCBI): domain Bacteria; kingdom Pseudomonadati; phylum Pseudomonadota; class Betaproteobacteria; order Burkholderiales; family Oxalobacteraceae; genus Undibacterium; species Undibacterium sp. Di24W. The sequence goes on along the minus strand of NZ_JBMPOP010000005.1, from coordinate 247,640 downwards.
CACGTGCTACGTCCTGCACGCCTGGCAATTGCACGACAATACGATCTGCGCCTTGTTGCTGAATAATCGGCTCTGCAACACCAATCTCATTCACACGCTTGGACAATGCTGCAATATTTTGCTTCACGCCCTCGTTCATCAGGTTCGTCAAAGCATCTGGTTTCACCGTTACTTTGATCGACAAGTCTGCATTATCCGGTGTGGCCGCATTATCGAGTAAATTCACGTCATTCATTTGGCGTGCGATGACGTCACGCGCCTTTTTGAGTGTATCAGCGTCACGGAATTTGATGGTCACCGAAGAGGCATCGCGAGAGATACCAGCATGGCGCACTTCTTTATCTTTCAAGGTGCTGCGTATGCTTGATTGCAAGGCGTTCAAACGATTATTTAATACGGCCGACGTATCGACCTTCATCAAGAAATGCACACCGCCGCGCAAATCCAAACCTAAGTACATAGGGAAAGCGTGCAGCTTTTGCATCCACTCTGGCGTATTCGGCAACAAGTTTAAAGCGACGGTATAAATGGGATCAGTAGGATCAAGGTTCAAGCCTTTTTCCAAGGCAGCTTTCGCCTTGAACTGCACATCGATATTCGCAAAACGTGCGCGTACTGAGCCTTGAATACCATTGTAGTCATAGGAGAAGCCAGTTGATTTGATGCCAGCATCTTTCAATACTTGTTCCACCCGCGCAATCATGGCGTTATCCACTTTGACAGTGGCTTTCGCACTATTAATTTGCACAGCGGGCGAATCACCGTAGAAATTCGGCGCTGTATATAAAGCACCAAACACCAGGGATATCACAATGATGATGTACTTCCAGAGAGGATAACGATTCATAGCGAGAGTCTAATTGAGAACAGCGGTGTGAAAACGACAGAAAACTAATTAACTAAAATAACGAAGGGGCAAACTTTTAAATTTGCCCCTTATGCCGCACCAGCGAACGTTATTTCAATGTGCCTTTTGGTAACAGTGTGGTCACTGCGCTTTTTTGTATCTGAATATCTACGCCATTACTCACTTCAACTGAAACGAAAGCATCGGTTACTTTAGTAACTTTACCCGCAATACCGCCAGCAGTGATCACTTCATCACCTTTTGCCAAGGCGTCGAGCATGGATTTTTGTTCTTTTTGACGTTTCATTTGTGGACGTATCATCACAAAATACAAAACCACAAACATCAAGATGATAGGCAAAAAGCTCATCAAAGAAGATTCAGTACCCGCTGCACCAGCAGCTTGCGCATAAGCATTAGAAATAAACACGATAAAACTCCATTTAATAATTTTTTTAAAACAAATCAGACACTTGCACGCATCTTGGGGCAATATTGAAGATTTAAAGCCCTACAATACATTTGCCAAAATGATCAGCATTTTCATGCCTAGCAACAAAGCGCAACATTCTAGCATTAGGAAGCTTAGTTTCTAATAAATCAGCCTAGACTAGAGAAAACTTGTTGTGCAAACAGTTCTTTATAGCAAATTGGGCATCACCAATAAGCAAATCAAAAGCGTTCAGCCTACACCCCGCTTGCCCGATCAGCCTTAAATTGAGCAACAAACTCAGGGAAACGGTCCTCATCCAAAGACAAACGAATCTGGCGGAACAGATCAAGGTAGTAATGCAAATTGTGGATGGTATTTAAACGCGCGCCGAGGATTTCACCTGTGCGGTGCAAATGATGCAAGTAAGCGCGGGAGAAGTTTTTGCAGGCGTAGCAGGTGCACGTTTCGTCCAATGGCGCTTTGTCTTCTTTATAGCGGGCGTTTTTGATTTTGACATCGCCAAAGCGGGTGAAAATCCAGCCGTTACGCGCATTGCGAGTTGGCATGACGCAGTCAAACATATCGATACCATTGGCCACGCCAGCGACTAGGTCTTCTGGTGTGCCTACGCCCATTAAATAATGTGGTTTGTTTTCTGGCAGTTTTGGGCCCACGTGCGACAGGATGCGCAGCATGTCTTCTTTAGGCTCACCAACGGATAAGCCGCCAATCGCCATACCATCGAAGCCCATCTCGTTTAACGCAGCGAGAGATTCGTCGCGCAGGTTTTCGAACATGCCGCCTTGTACGATGCCGAATAAAGCATTTGGATTTTCGCCGCCTTTGAATTCATTCATAGAGCGTTGTGCCCAGCGCAAAGACATGCGCATGGATTTACCGGCTTCTTCGCTGGTGGCCGGACGACCGTCAATTTCATACGGCGTGCATTCGTCGAATTGCATGACGATGTCGGAATTCAAAGCACGTTGAATTTGCATGGAAATCTCTGGCGACAAGAATAAGCGTTCGCCACTAATCGGCGAGGCAAATTTCACGCCTTCTTCAGTAATCTTGCGCATTGCGCCAAGTGAGAACACTTGAAAGCCACCAGAGTCCGTCAAGATAGGTTTGTCCCAACCCATGAAATCATGCAGGCCGCCAAACTTATTGATGACGTCTAAACCCGGACGCAGCCACAGGTGAAAGGTATTACCCAAAATAATGTGGGCGTCGATTTCTTTGAGTTCGAGCGGCGACATCGCCTTCACAGAACCGTAGGTGCCGACCGGCATAAAAATAGGCGTTTCGATCACGCCATGATCGACGGTAATTCGACCACGACGCGCAGCAGTGGTTTTGTCTTTTTTGAGTAATTGAAATTGCAGCATAGGATTTACCGACCTAAAAAAAATGAAACTAGAAAATTAAAAGCTTAACTTCGGAGGCAAAGAATCGAGATTCACCATTTAGATAAGCTCAGCACTACTTGTGTCATCCCTGCGTAGGCAGGGATCCAGTGTCTTTCGGCTGTTACGCCGCTAGATTCCCGCCTTCGCGGGAGTGACGACAAATCAATCAAGAGATTAGCTAACCGCATCGTAGACATCACAAAAGTTCCAACAAAATGTCTCTGCGTACTCTGCGCCTCTGCGGTTCAAAGTTTTTTTACGAACGATTGGTGAGCAACATCGCATCACCATAACTAAAGAAACGATACTTTTGCGCGATTGCATGTGCATACGCCTCACGTATCGCATCGTAACCTGCAAACGCTGATACCAGCATCATTAGTGTCGATTTTGGTAAATGGAAATTCGTAATTAAACGGTCCACAGTTATGAAACGATAACCGGGCGTGATGAACAAACAAGTATCGTCACTGCCGGCTAACAATTCACCAGTTTGCGAAGCTGATTCAATCGCCCGCATACTGGTAGTGCCGACACAGACCACATTTTTGCCAGCGGCTTTGGTCGCGCGTACTGCCGCTGCGGTTTCTTCTGGTACGGTGTACCACTCGCTATGCATATCGTGCTTGCTTAAGTCTTCGGTACGCACAGGCTGAAAAGTCCCAGCGCCCACGTGCAGAGTTACGAACGCGAGTTGTATGCCTTTGGCTTTACATTTTTCCAAAAGCGCTTCGTCAAAATGCAGACCTGCAGTCGGTGCTGCGACAGCGCCAGGCACACGTGAATACACGGTTTGGTAACGCTGCTCATCGAAATCATCGGCTTCATGATTGATATACGGCGGCAGCGGCAAGCGACCGTATTTTTCTATGAGTTCAAACACATCACCTGGGAAATGCAGTGTAAAAAATTCACCTGCGCGCTCACCAACCGTCACATCAAACGCATCCGCCAGGCGGATTTTGCTACCAAGCAAAGGCGATTTAGAAGCCCGCATTTGTACATGTACGATATGTTCATCATCTGTATTTTTGATCACACGCTCGACCAGCAGTTCGACTTTACCGCCAGTCTCTTTGGCACCAAAAAAACGCGCTTTCAAGACGCGTGTATCGTTAAATATCAACAAATCACCCGCATCGAGTTGATCAACGATATCGGTAAATGTTCGGTCAACGATGCCCGTATAACCCACGTGTAACAGGCGTGAAGCGGTACGATCTGGCAAAGCAGTTTGCGCGATCAGTTCGGGTGGGAGTTCAAAATCAAAATCACTGAGTGAGTACATAATTACACCAAAATAAATACAAACTAACGGCGCGGGTTGCACCCGCCCTACGAAAAATCCCCTTTACTGTATAAAAAACCAGTAAAATCTTGCAAATTCCTTTTTTGATTAACCGGCTATTTTACCCTATGTCAGCAAGTGCACCTACTCAGCCTGCCAGCAAGAAGAAAGCTGCTCCTGCCAAGCCAGTGCGCTTGGAAGAGAAATTTGCCAAACTAGGCCTGCGTTCTGACATGGATTTCGCTCTGCATTTACCGATGCGCTATGAAGATGAGACTGAAGTCGTGTCCATGCGCGATGCGGGTTTTCGCGGTGGCAGTTCGGTGCAAGTTGAAGGTGAAGTCACCGAATGCGACATTCAATATCGACCACGTCGGCAACTGGTTGTGACGATTAGCGACAATACCGGACAAGTTGTCTTACGCTTTTTAAATTTTTACGGCAGTCAGATCAAGCAGATGGCGGTCGGCATGCGAGTGAGAGCACGTGGCGAACTTCGCCACGGTTTCTTCGGCGCCGAAATGGTGCATCCGATCTACAAAATGGTGAACGAAGGCGCGGCGCTACCGACCTCGCTGACGCCGGTGTATCACGCTGGCGATGGTGTCTCGCAGACCATGCTGCGCAAAGCAATTACTAGCGCGCTCAATAAAGTGCAATGGTACGACACGCTCTCCCCTGTTCTGCTGCAGGAAATGGGCTTGCAAGATTTTGAATCGGCAGTGAAATTACTGCACAACCCGCCACCTGATGTCGATCAATACGCCTTGCTGGAACACGAGCATCCGGCTTGGGAGCGCATGAAGTTTGATGAGCTCTTAGCACAACAGCTCTCACTCAAGCGCGCCCAGGCCTCACGTCGCTCGCAGGGCGCGACTGCTTTGCCTATTGTTGGGACATTGACGCATGCGTTCTTAGCGACCTTGCCGTTCAAATTAACTGGTGCCCAAGAGCGCGTATTGGAAGAAATCCGTGCCGATCTCAAACAAGATTTCCCTATGCAAAGATTACTGCAGGGTGATGTGGGTAGTGGGAAAACCATCGTTGCCGCGCTCGCCGCTACGCAAGCAATTGACAGCGGCTATCAGGCTGCCTTAATGGCACCGACCGAGATTTTGGCGGAACAACATTTTCGTAAAGTCGCTGGTTGGTTAGAACCACTTGGCGTTAAGACTGCATGGCTGACCGGTAGTTTAAAGAAGAAAGAGAAAGAGCAGGCAAACGCCCTCATCGCTTCCGGTGAAGCACAACTGGTGATTGGTACCCATGCGCTGATTCAAGACAGCGTGCAATTTGCCAAGCTGGGTTTAGTCATCGTCGATGAACAGCATCGCTTCGGTGTGGCGCAAAGACTTACGCTACGCAACAAAGCAGAAGCGGGCAAAATTCCGCATCAATTGATGATGTCGGCCACGCCAATACCACGCACGCTGGCGATGACCTATTACGCAGATCTGGAAGTCTCGGTGATCGATGAATTACCACCGGGGCGCACACCGATTGTGACGCGGGTGGTCGATCAAAATCGCCGCGACGAGGTTATAGAACGCGTACACGCCGCCGCGCAAGAGGGCAAGCAAGTATATTGGGTCTGCCCTCTGATCGAAGAATCCGAAGCCCTGCAATTACAAACCGCAACTGACACGCACGCGATGCTCAGTACCGCATTGCCCGACTGTCGCATTGGTTTAGTGCACGGCAAACTCAAACCCGCCGAAAAGCAAATCGTGATGGATGCCTTCACTCGCAACGAAGTACAAGTCTTGGTGGCAACGACCGTGATTGAGGTCGGCGTCGATGTACCTAATGCGAGCCTGATGGTGATCGAACATGCGGAACGCTTTGGACTATCCCAGTTGCATCAATTGCGTGGGCGTGTTGGTCGCGGTGCTGCCGCCAGTGTTTGTCTGCTGCTATACCAAGGCCCTCTCGGTCACACCGCGAAACAACGATTATTGACCATGCGCGAAAGCACTGATGGATTTGAAATTGCGCGTAAAGATTTGGAGCTGCGTGGCCCTGGTGAATTCTTAGGTGCGCGACAATCGGGCGAAGCCTTGCTGCGTTTTGCCAATCTGGAGAAAGACCAGTATTTAGTGGAGAAGGCACGCAATCTAGCTGTGCAATTATTGGCACATGATATGACTACGGTGGAAGCACATTTACAGCGCTGGATGGGGCAACGTGAAGAATTCTTGCGTGTTTAGTAGTTGATCCATATCAGCTAGATGTGTTTCTCGAAAAAATTCTAAACTCTCTTGGTATTTTTTCAGTTATCTTATAGCTTATGCCTTTAGGAAGCGTGATGACGGTGGAAGCATTTCTTGATTGCTCAGCGCCGCACATCCCAAACCCAGCATCGGCGATTTGCCACTTGTGGGATAAAGAAGTGCAAACACAGAATTTCAACTTTAATTCTAATTTTTACCTTATTTTTAATTTAGTCAAACAGGAGTCCGCATGAGCTTAGATTTTTCAGGTCGCGTTGCTATCGTAACTGGTGCTGGTGGTGGTCTTGGTCGTGAACACGCTTTAGCTCTTGCCAAGCGCGGCGCCAAAGTGGTGGTCAATGATTTAGGGGGTGCACGCGATGGATCAGGCAGCTCTGCAACGGCTGCACAAGCGGTGGTCGATGAAATCATAGCGGCTGGCGGCGAAGCAATTGCGAACAGCGCCTCAGTCACCGACTTTGCGGCAGTCCAAGCCATGGTGCAAGCGACTTTAGATAAATGGGGGCGCATCGACATCCTGATCAATAACGCTGGTATTTTGCGTGACAAATCTTTCGGCAAAATGGAACTCGATGATTTTAAATTGGTCATCGACGTACACCTGATGGGCAGCGTGAATTGTTGTAAGGCGGTATGGCCTGTTATGACGGCGCAAAATTATGGTCGCATCATGATGACAACCTCATCTTCCGGCCTATACGGAAATTTCGGCCAATCCAATTATGGCGCAGCCAAAATGGCTTTAGTCGGTTTGATGCAAACCCTATCAATCGAAGGCGCGAAACACGATATCCGCGTCAACGCACTCGCACCAACCGCAGCAACCCGCATGACCAATGGCCTGTATCCAGAAGCCATGCTCAATGCGATACAAGCGAGCGATGTGGTACCAGCTATGTTAGTACTTGCGGCACAAGATGCACCAAACCGCACTATTTTGTGTGCAGGTGGTGGCAGTTTTGAGGCCGCGCATATCAGCTTAACCAAGGGCGTTTATTTAGGGCGCGGTGATGACATTGATGAACAGCTGATGGCGCATCTGCAAGAAGTCAAAAACAACGAAGGCCAAATCGTTCCTGAAAACGGTATGGCGCAAGGGCATCATGAAATAATGGCGGCGATGGGCGCAAATCGAGACTGACGATCCTGAAATCATTGCGGCTTACTACCGAGGTGTCACTTAGTCTGTTTTTCAATTTCTGAGTACACCTCGGTCACGCTCATCGCCTTAGTAGCAATGGGTGCGTCAAGTAAATTTGCGTATAGTTTCAATTGAAAATTTAATTTCTTGACTTCATCATCTGGTACTACTGGTAAGCTGTAGCGCACACTTTGCCAACGAACAGTTGACATATCGGTCGCCGAGGCTTCTACCATTCCAGCAGAATCTCGGGTATAGGCCAAGGCAAAACCGAATTGCGCAAGGTCAAAAGTCGACTTCACAGAATTGGGAAAACCCGTTAGATGCTCAATTTTTTTGTAATAGTCTGTTTTCCCTAATGCAGAAAAACTCAAACTTCCCTCATAAACATCCACCCTTGGCGCAGCATTAGAGCTATCCACAATTCCATTTACTCTCTGCAAAGTTAAAGTGCTACCGCTGCGCCTCACATCCAGATTAATCATCTCATATTGACGTCGTAACATTGGGGGAGCTGTTTCTGGTGTTTTAGTCAAACTACCAGAAGCAATAAATAATTCACCGGTATCGCAATTTTGAGGGGTAAACACAAACTTAGTGCCGTTAAAGCTACGGCTAATTTTCCCGCCTTTCAGGCAATCGCTCACCAGCATATCAGTTGTGGTTTCACTCCAGAATACATCAGAGCGGATATCTCGCGACAAAAAATTGAAAATTTGCGACATCCTTTGATCCGCAATATTAGTAGCTACAAAAACCTCTACCATATTTTGCGCATTAACTTGCTTTGATGCTGTAGGCAAAAAGTAGAGGTAAGAAACACACACACGAAGCGGTAACTTTAATCAAGAATTTCATAAGAAGCTTTCAATTTGAATGAGGTAACCCTAACAACAATTACATCACAAAAATAAAGAAAAAGCTTCTCTTTTAAATACAAAAATAGAGATACGATCAGTTCACCTATTCCAAATAAAACGTACCGCTATTTTTTAGCTTTGTTCGTCAAGGTCTACATCAACAACAGCAACTGGCGCAATCCCCGCCAAAGCCAACTCACAGCTATTCAAAGCGCCTTCAATAAAGCCTTGATAATCCGAATACGCTTCGCCAACAATGTGCACGTTCTTGGCACCCGAGCCAAAATCAAAAGCTTTAAATGCTTCCATCACGCGCCATGAACGCACGCCTGGTTGCCAGCCGTGATTTGCAGCGCCATACGGTGCGCGAGCCCAATCGCGTATACCGTATGTCAATATCGAATTTTTGATGTACGCAGTTGATTCATCGACCGATTGATGGCTGAATAAATCTTTCGACTGTGCCGTCAAATGTAAGCCTGCAGCTGGATTATCCGGCGTATTCACGACTCTATGCACATCGCGGGCGATGAACAAAGAAAAGGCATCGACGATATTCACATTCTGATCGATCTCCGCACGATCATGTTTGTACGGCTCGGTCAGATAATGCTTCCAAAATTCTGTCGTCGGTCTATCCATGTACAGTAAGATCATGCCGTGACCATCGTGATCCGCATCCGGGGCGCGGCGGAAATAATGAATCTCGCGGGTCGGCATGCAATTCGCATATTGTTGCGGACGCTGATCGTAATCCCACCAAGGTTTATCGGTAACGAAGAAGACTTTCAACATCGGAAAACCATTCACACTGTCTAGCTGTTCGCTGATATGCATTGGTAAAGAATTTGCCAGTTTCAATAAAGGCAATCGCGGCAGGGCCAAAATTAATCTATCCGTTTGCAATTGTATGGTGCCGTTTTCAGTAGCGACATCAACCTCTATGCGTTTCTGACCTAAACCTACTGGACGGAAGGCTAACAAACGGTGTGCACCCGCCGAAGTGACATTTGGATGACTGCGCAAACGCTCCAATAAACGCTCTGTGAGTCGGGCTGAACCACCAGCAATACTCGCCAGTTGTTGACCGACTGTTTTTAAAGCGCGCAGCCACCAGATTATCCATTCAATCGCATTCAGATTTTCTGGAATCATGTGATAAAAGGTACCTGTGTCGCGCAGCTTCACTAGAGCTCTATGGCTCAAGACATCCTGGCTCGACAAGGCATTCCAAAACCCCATATTCCATAAAGGCTGACCACGCAATTGCGCGTGCTTACGCATTTGATTGAAATCTTGTTCCGTCAAACTATCTATCCAGGCCTGATCATTAGGGTCACGTCCCATCACTAGCATGATGCCGCGCTTCAGTAACTGCAGCGAATTTAGTCCTTGTTCTTCTGGCGACAAATCTTGATCAGGCATCACCATTTCTTCCGCACTAGGTCCGGAAAAATCCACTAAATCAACACCAAGACTAGCGCATAGCCGCGCAAAACGTGGCTGCAAAGTCGGCTCAAAACGCATAGGGCCGTATTCAGCGATAAAGCCATCCATCTCCTCCGTTTCGATGCGCCCCCCCCAGCGGTCGGCCGAACCTTCTAAAACCAAAACCTGATGCCCCGCATCGGCCAATTGCAATGCGCAATAAAGACCAGAGATACCGCCACCTGCGATGATGATAGGTGTAGTTGTCATGCTTATTTCCTTAACGAATACGCATCTTTCGCGTGATGGCGACATTATAAAGACAAAGCTCGCCAAAACTCGTGATGTTTTTGTGAGAACTCACTACGACAATATCAACTCATTCCGCTGCTTTACAAAACTTTACACCAGCAACATGAGTGATTAACTTCAGCTAGATAAAGTGTAGTCATTGGTAATGCAAAAATAAATCGCATTACGTTCCTTTGCCACTACCAGGCATCTTTTCAATGGAGACATCATGTCCACGCAAGCAATGATACAAGTGAAACAAGTCACTAAATCGGTAGCGACGACTGAGGGCGACTTGCAGATTCTGCATCCTATCTCGCTCGATATTATGGCGGGTGAATCGGTCGCCATAACCGGCGCTTCCGGTTCAGGAAAGTCGACTTTGCTGGGTATATTGGCTGGCTTGGATACGCCAAGTACTGGCGACGTCTTCCTCTCCAATCAATGTATTAGCAGAATGGATGAAGAAGGCCGTGCTCAAGTCCGTGCCGACAATGTGGGCTTCATTTTCCAATCCTTTCAATTACTTCCAGGTTTGAGTGCGTTGGAAAACGTGATGCTGCCTTTGGAGCTACGCGGTAACAAATTCGCGAAAGAATTGGCAATGAATTTCTTGAGTCGTGTCGGACTATCAGAGCGCGTAAACCACTATCCGCAGCAACTTTCGGGTGGCGAGCAACAACGTGTTGCGATTGCCCGAGCCTTCGCCAGCCAGCCTTTGGTCTTATTTGCTGACGAACCGACAGGTAATCTCGACAGCCAGACCGGACAAAAAATTATCGATCTTTTGTTCGAGCTCAATCGTGACCAAGGAACGACCTTGGTGTTCGTCACCCATGAAGAACGTTTGGCGAACTTGTGCCAGAGACGTCTTTACTTAGACGCAGGAAAAATCGCTTACGCTTCAAGTTCAAAAGGAGAGAGCCATGTTGGCCTTCAAGTTATTGCTGCGTAATTGGCGCAGTGGCGAGCTGAAACTACTCAGCATTTCTTTGGTACTGGCAGTTGCCGTACTCAGTGGTATTTCCATTTTCACCAATCGCTTGGACACCAGTCTGCGTTTGCAGAGCAACGCCATTTTGGGTGCAGATTCGACCATAGAATCACCCACCGCAATTCCAAAAGTTTGGGCCGAGCAAGCAACCGCTACCCAGGTCAAACACAGTCATGTGACGACCTTTGAATCGATGTTGTATGCAGGCGATGACATGATATTGGCGTCAGTGAAAGCGGTAGGCGAAGGATTTCCACTGCGTGGGGAAGTAGAAATCAGCAATAAGCCATTTTCTACGAATGCTAAAGACATTAGCTTAGCGAACGGTGTCCCATTAAGTGGTGAAGTGTGGCTGGATTCACGCCTGTTTGCCAGCTTACATCTCAAAATTGGCGATCGTGTTCAAGTCGGCGAACGCCAACTGCGTGCGAGTAAGGTTTTGATACGCGAACCTGAACAGTTTGTTTTCAACCCTCGCTTATTGATGAATGAAGCCGACTTGGCATCGACCAAAGTGATTCAACCCGGCGGACGTGTTACCTATCGTTTTCTGATTGCTAGTGATGATATCAAGATCTTGAACACCTATCTAGCCCAATTGAAAAGCCAACTCACGCCAGGACAAGAAGTCATCGATCCAGCGCAGATGATGGAAAGAATGACTCGTGTATCGAAGAATGGTAAGCAATTTCTTTTGTTATCCACGATGATTGCCGTGTTGTTAGCAGGTGTGGCGATTGCCATTGCTGCGCGTCAGTTTTCCGAGCGACACACGAATCAAGTGGCCATGATGAAAAGCCTGGGTGTGAGTGCCTCACGCATACGCCAACTCTACTTCTTGCAACTTTTTCTCTTGTCTGCCATTGCCTCAGTTATCGGCTTAGGATTTGGTCAGCTGATACAGGGCATCGTGGCGCAGAGTTTACAGGAAGTCTATCGCTTCAAGTTAAGCGCACCAACCGTCGAGCCTTATGTACTCAGCTTCTTAAGCGGCATCTTGTGCATCGTGTTTTTTGCATTACCTGCACTTTGGTTTTTGCCAGCTGTATCACCCTTGAAAATTTTACGTCGTGAGCTTGCTGTTAAGGCCACTCAGGTTTGGATACAGGCCCTGCTCGCCTTAACCGCCATTGTCTCTCTAATTGCCGTATTTAGCCGTGATGCATTGCTGACTTTGATTATTGGCGGAGGCCTGATCTGCATGATCTTGGTGTCGATGTTGATTGCTTGGGTGCTGCTCGCCATTAGTCGCTTGCTGGCATCACGTTTGCAGGGATATTGGCGCCTGGCGTTTGCGAACATTTATCGTCGCAAGGCGCAGAATATGATGCAGATTATTGTTTTTGGTGTCGCGATCATGTCTTTATTGATACTCACCATTATTCGCTCCTCGATTATGGACGAGTGGAGTGCATCGATTCCCGCAAACGCTGATAACCATTTTCTGATCAATATTGGCCCCGATGAAGTGGCCGATATTAAGTCTATGCTGGACGAAAAGAAGCTGAGCTATCAGCCAATTTATCCATCGCTTAGAGCACGCATCACTCAAATCAATGACAAGGAGCTTGATGCGACGTTCCGAAAAAAGTCTCGCACCCTAGAAATGGAAAATGATGTGTCGTGGACCGAGAAAATGATAGAGGGCGATAGCATCACGGAAGGCCTTTGGTGGGATAGATGGCATGCTAGTGCGGCTAACTTACAAGGTGTATCAGTAGCTGCCGACAGTGCTAAGAATATTGGCCTAAAAATTGGTGATCATATCCGTTTTTCTATTGCTGGTTTAGAGCTGGACGCAGAGGTCGCAAGTTTTAGACAGATGACGCCAACGGCAACACGAAGCTCCTATTCTTTCTTGTTTGAGCCTCAGAGAATGAAAGACTTTACACCTAGTTATACAACAGGTTTCTATTTAGCTCCCGATCAAAAAAACTTTGTCATGCAATTACTGGGCAAGCATCCGAACGTGGCAGTGCTAGAACTTGATCGTATGATCGCCCAGATGAAAAGTACCATCAAACAAGTGACCGACGCAGTCATGCTCGTATTATTGTTGAGTGTGGCGGCCGGTGGTTTAGTGATGTTGTCTGCAGTATTGAGCAGCATTGAACAACGCAAGCAAGAAAACGGCCTGATACGCGCCTTCGGTAGTTCAAAGTCACTCATCTTAGGTAGTGTCGTAGTTGAGTTTGCAGTAATCGGCGCCCTGGCTGGTAGTGTCGCTATCATCGCCAGCGAAATGATACTGGTGGCCTTACAAACCTTGGTACTGGATGCACCTGTCCAACCGCATTACTTGTACTGGCTATTGTCACCGGTAGTAAGCGCAGTTTTGTTGGCTGCACTCGGATGTTTCGCCTGTCGTCATGTGATTACCACACCACCATCAACCGTATTACGTGGAGCTTATGCATCATGAAAAATTTATTTCTTTTTCTGGGAAGAATAATTCTCACCGCCTGCTTACTCATCGCGTCAACTGCGTATTCTCATGCTACATCTCAAGCTAACAACGGGAAAATACTGGTGTTGGGCGACAGCATCAGCGCCGGTTTAGGAGTAACACCCGAGCTGACTTGGGTAAACTTATTTGACAAAGTCATGCAAGACAAATATCGCTTGCAGGTCGTAAATGCCAGTGTTAGCGGAGAAACCAGCGTTGGTGGAAAAAATCGTCTGACGAGTTTATTAAAAGCGCATCAGCCGCGTTTCGTGATCATCGAATTAGGCGGGAACGATGGTTTGCGTGGGTTTTCGACCAAAACTGTCGCTGCAAATTTGCAAGAGATGATAGCTAAGAGTCACGCCTCAGGCGCCAAGGTGCTATTGGTTGGCATGCGGATTCCCACTAGCTACGGTGTCCGCTATGGCGATGAGTTTGCGGCAGTTTATCCTAAGCTTGCCAGCAGCAATGCGATTCCCTTGGTGCCTTTTTTACTCGACAAAGTCGCGCTCGACCCCAGCATGATGCAAGCAGACAAAATTCATCCTAATGACAAAGGACAGCCTCAATTATTAGCTAATGTGATGGCGGTGTTTGGACCTTTCTTAAAGCAACAAAATACAAACTAAAAATGGAATCGAATACGATGAAAAATTGGAATAAGAGCGGTATCACACTGAAAGCAATTGGCTTAGTTAGTTCACTGTGCTTGTGCAGCGTCGCCCAAGCTGATGGCATTACCGACCTCAGAGGTGCGCTGAATCGTTTGCAAGCACAAAGCAATGTGAAAGCCGTACTGGAAGTGAAGAGCTCACGCAAACAAGGCGAGGACAAAGAGGCGATCGAAACAAATGGGCAGATTAACGTCAATCTCGAAGATGGCTCGCGTGGCATGCAGATTTCGCTTTCCAAGGAAGTACTGAATAAGCTAGAACAAGAAGCGCGCGCACGTATCAAAGATAAGGAAAGCAAATCACCCACAAGGCAAGCCAGCTTTGACGTCAATACCGAAGAGTCTCAAATGATGCTGTCCGCAGTCAATGCATTACAAAGGCAAATTGAGGAGGCCAGTTTTAAGAGTGAAAAAAACGATTCTTACAACGGCAAACCCGCTCGCCTACTCACTTTTGAGTTTGGCATGGAGCGTTTGCCAGCGAGCGCAAAAAAATACATTAAAAATTTCGAGAGTCGTTTAGAGATTTGGATCAATACGGATGGCACACCTCTGGCGAGCAAGTTGGTAGAACAGGGAAACGGTCGCGCTTTCATTGTTGTTAGCTTCCAACAAGCAAGCGAAGAACATAATGTCTATCAGGTTGTTGGGGATCGCTTACTTATTACGCGCCGCGAAAGTAAAAATAAGAGTAGTGGCGCTGGAGAGCGGGCAGATACGAAAGTCATCAAGACCTTACAAGTGCAGATTTAATGTTGGTCAAACTCACTTAATCTCCATGTCTGCAATCGTCACTCCTGCGAAGGCAGGAGTCTAGCGTCTTTGGTTGCTCTACAAACGTCGCTCGATTCCTGCATTCGCAGGAATGACAGAAGTTGCAGTTTCATTGTTTCACTTTGCTCCTTAATGCTGTAGAAAAATTTGCAAAGTTACCGACATTTCGGGTATTGACGTATATGCTGAGACCTCAGCACAACTGTAACGAGCGGCTTTGTCAGGCAATGCAGATAGTCCACGCTTGGCGCAAGCGCTATGCTCGGTTAAGCTATGCCAGAGCGAACTCAAAACAAGCTTTTTTAGAGAACCTATGTTGCCACGCATTTTAATGATAGAGGATGACCAACGTCTGGCCAATATGGTCAGCACCTATCTTCAACAAAACGGCTATCAGGTCGTGCATGCTGGAACTGCACGGGAAGGAATCGAACTTCTCAACCAACAATCCGAGCGAGATCGTTTTTCGGTGTTGTTGCTCGACCTGATGCTGCCCGATGCCTTCGGCCTCGACGTCTGCAAACAGATACGCGCGCAACAAGATGTCAATGCCATCATTCCTATCATTATGCTGACTGCCAAAGGTGATCCTATGGATCGCGTGGTGGGATTGGAAATCGGTGCAGACGACTACCTCGCCAAGCCATTCGAACCACGTGAATTATTAGCGCGGCTGCGTTCTACATTACGCCGCCAGGAAATCATCTCCAAACAATTACCACAACAAAGTGCGTCTGCATCCACGTCAACGACCGCGCAATTAAATTTTGGCAATATCAACATCGACCTCGATGCCCGCTCACTCAAAGTCAGCGGAGAAGAATATTCGATAACTGGTTATCAGTTTGATCTTTTGGTAGTCATGGCACAACATGCCGGGCGTGTCTTATCACGAGATTTCTTACTCGATGCCGTCAAGGGCGAAGCTTTACATGCCTTTGATCGTTCTATCGACGTGCATATAGGAAGGTTACGCGCCGCCATAGAAGTCGACCCTAAACAACCAAAACGTATTATCACTGTACGCGGTGCCGGCTACGTTTTTTCTAAGGCGCAAGATGTCTAATTTTCTCAGCTCGCAGCTGCAAAAATGGCGTAACGCTTGGTCACTCAAATTTTATTTGCGTGTGTATCTGGCAGTCCTTGCCAGTCTCCTCGTTACCAGCGTGATTTTGTATGTGCTGATACAAGTGGCGATGAATGATACCGACAATTTCAAACGCAATATGGAGAATTTTTCCTATATCGCGTCCAGTGTGATTCCGCCAGAAAGTAGCGGCAAAGCGGCTGAGATTGAAGCAATTAAGCATTGGGGATTTTGGTTGGACATGGATATTTCTGTCTTTAAACTTGATGGAACACTTAGTAGTTCAACCAAGTTTAAGCCTTTGACACATTTACCCTCGAATATACGCACAGGCTGGTACACCAGCTTACCCGATGAAGTGGCAATTCAACTTAAGGATCGACGATGGATCATTGTTGATATGAGTCGTCGCATCTTTGTTCCATCAGGAATGCAAATGATAGGTTCCATCTTAGTTGTACTAGGCATTGCACTGGGCTCTTATCCCTTGGTGCGACGTTTAACCAAACGACTTGAACACCTGCAAACCAGTGTCGAGGCCTTGGGCGAAGGCAAGCTAGGTACACGGGTCGCAGTCGAAGGCAAGGATGAAGTTGCACGTTTAGCGATCAGTTTTAATCAAGCTAGTGCTCGTATTGAAGCCTTAATGAACGCGCAAAAATCGCTGCTTGCCAATGCCTCACACGAACTACGCTCACCACTCGCTCGCATAAGCATGGCGGTAGAATTAGTGACCGAAAATGCACCAGATGATTTACGCAAAGAACTCAAGCAAAACATTCATGAACTCGATCAACTCGTCGATGAAATATTATTGAGTAGTCGCTTAGAGGCCAGCAAAGACAGCCAGCCAGAATGGGAAACCATAGACCTCAGCGGCCTACTCGCTGAAGAATGCGCACGCATGAATGCCGACCTGCATATCAACTTAACACTTGAACAAATGCAAGTCGCAGCGGCGTTTAGAGCCGAAGCTAAATACCTGCGCAGACTTTTCAGAAATCTATTAGAAAACGCCGAGCGGTATGGCGATGGGAATGCCAGCGATGTCTATCTAACGATGCAGGAAGAACGCCTGACAGTCGATGTCTGTGATCGCGGGGCCGGCATCCCTGCTGACCAATGTGAACGCGTTTTCGAACCCTTCTATCGCCTTCCAGGCAGCAGCGAAACGAATGGCGGTGTCGGCCTTGGATTAAGCTTGGTGAAACAAATTGCAGAGCGCCATGCAGCGAGTATTGCTTGCCTGCCACGAGAAGGTGGTGGCAGCTGTTTTCGGGTCAAGTTTACGGTTTAAGCCTACAGTGGACATCGCTGGGAAACGGCGATACCTATCAGGAAAGCCTTGTAAGACGCGATATCGAGCGCGACTTGCAACAACACTTACAAATGTACTTCATGTCAAATTTTTCCCATTTCATACCGGAAACACTTTCGTCTGCCGCATATCGAAAGACAAATCGAGTGAGATCTTTATACTTCGCTCTCATACAAATCAAAGCCCAAATCACCGTGCAATGCGATTGTAAATAGAAGTAAAAGTATTCATTTCACGAACCCAATTCGCGATTCAATGTCGCAATTCAATGTCGCGATTCGATCTCGCAACTAAGTCCAGCCTGCCAGACGCAGGTAAATTCAGGAGTAACAAATGAAAAAATTTCTCATCACTTGCAGCACAGTATTTGCCATGTCAGCCAGTCTGCCTGCATTAGCCGAAGACCCCGTAGGAAATTGGACGGGTCTAGTAGAAGGTGCAATTCGTCTCAATATTTATCTCACGAAAACACAAACTGGACAGCATGAGGTCACGCTCATTAGTCCAGACCAAGGCAATTTCACCATCAAAGCCGACAAAGTGGAAGCAGGTGAAAACTTCATGCGTTTTAGTATCGCCAAGCTCAACTGCAACTACGATGCGAAATGGGATGAAGCACAGAAAACGTGGGTAGGCACTTGGACTCAAGGACAAGTCGTCAAACTCAATCTGACTCGCTTAGACGAAAAAGCCATTGCCGCGCAAGTCAAGAAACGTCCCCAAGAAGAAGCCATTGCAAAAAATCCACGCAACTATTCAAGCACCGAGGTAAGCTTTCAAAACACCAAAGCGAATATCAATTTAGCTGGGACAATCACTTTACCGCAAGGCAAAGGCCCATTTCCCGCGGTGGTTTTGGTGCACGGCTCTGGTCCTAATGATAGGGATCAAACCATTATCGAACACAAAGTCTTCCTAGTCTTAGCAGATCATTTTACTAAGCAAGGGATCGCCGTTCTGCGCTACGATAAACGCGGTGTGGCAGCATCTAAAGGCGATTACAAGACCGCTACATCCTTTGACTTTGCCGATGACGCGCAAGCAGCGGTGGATTACCTGCGCACACGCTCGGACATCAATCATAGTAAGTTAGGAATCGTAGGGCACTCAGAAGGTGGCCTGATCGCACCTATGGTGGCAGCGAACGATCCTAAGTTGGGTTTTATCGTATTGATGGCGGGCCCTGGTGTACGCTCAGATGCTTTGTTACTGGAACAAAGTCGTCTGATCGGACTTGCCAATGGAGAGAGTCAAGCCGAAGTCGACAAGGACCAAAAGGTTAGTCGTGCAGCCTATGCCATTATCAATTCTGGCGCAGACGATAAGACCATTACCGAGCGCCTGACTGCTCACTTCGATAAAGCGGAAAAAGACGGCGACCTTCCTAAGGGTGCGGCAGCAGGACAATTAAGTACTTTGGAAAAGCCATGGTTCAGAGCTTTTCTGAAATACGATCCGGCACCGACTTTATCCAAAGTCAAACAACCGACATTGGTTCTGAATGGCGAACTCGATTTACAAGTGCCTTCCAAAATGAATCTCGATGCGATTCGTGCTCACATGAAAGCGAATAAAAAAGTCGTGATCAAAGAGCTGCCTAAACTGAATCATCTGTTTCAGGTAGCGACCACTGGTTCACCGACAGAATATGGAAAAATCGAGGAAACGGTGTCACCAATCGCCTTAGATGCGATGTCTAGCTGGATCTTACAGCAGTAAATTCGTACGATTGACTAAGCCTCACCTAAGAGGCTTAGTCAGTATAGAATCCTTACTAATTAAATGAACAAAAATGAACGAGAACCATTGATGTTGCCAACTATCGACTCACAGACAGATCAACCTATACCAAGTACGATGGTGGGGAAACTGAGCACGTGGTCAAACCGGGCTCTGCACTATCCTATCTTCAGTCCGACATGGTTTAGTTTTCGCATTCGCGGCTTTTTCGTGCCCATGTGTGTTTTCACCTTGTTTCTACTTCTCCTGGTTTTGATCGTACCCAACGAACTATATTTTTCCAACGCGCTTTTATGGGAACTTTTTTTGTGGCTGTCTATTGTCACCGCACTTTTGTTAGGCCGATGGCTTGCCGTTAAAGTCAGAACAAAGTCGCGCCATGAACTATGGTCGACGAGAAAAGAAGCGATAGCCATTTCATTAGCAATTGCGATGGGTGTTATCTGCGCCTCTCTTTTAATATTGGCCAGCAATCATTTCGGAAAAAAAATGGGTCCGGAGCTTGTCGAAATAAAGGCAGCATCGCAACAATCTACGAAAAAAAATATTCCAAAAGTTTTCACACCAAAAGCGCAAAGCGTTTTTGGCAATGTAGAAACGACTACCCGTGAAGAAACATCAGGTGTTGGCATTCAAAGTTCATCGCTAAACACCACAAGCACTACCATCCTCAATCTGAGTTTGTGGGCACTATTGATGATTTGGCTAGCGG
Source organism: Undibacterium sp. Di24W (assembly GCF_049340325.1). Lineage (NCBI taxonomy): Bacteria > Pseudomonadati > Pseudomonadota > Betaproteobacteria > Burkholderiales > Oxalobacteraceae > Undibacterium > Undibacterium sp. Di24W. The sequence goes on along the minus strand of NZ_JBMPOP010000005.1, from coordinate 227,968 downwards.
GAGTCTTAGACCTACGCGCCTACTTCAAACAAAGAGACGCCTTGGAGCAAGCCATCGTGCAAGAGAAGCTCGAGCGCTACAAACGAGAGCGCAATCAAGCCGAAATGCGTCTATCCGTATTAGCCAGTCAAGTCGAACCACACTTTCTGTTCAATACCTTATCGGGAGTGCGCTCAGCTATGTTAAGTGATCCCGAACGTGGCGTGCTCATCATCGATCATCTCGTGAACTATTTACGCTCGACGATTCCGCAAATGCGTAACGATGGTACTTGCACCGAGAGTACTCTTCGTATGCAACTGGATTCGATACGCGCTTATCTTGGCGTGATTCATGTCCGCATTCCTCGTCTTAGCTTTACCGTAGAGAGCCCCGATGAATTATTAGAATTGACCGTCCCTCCTTTGATGTTAATTTCTTTGGTCGAGAATGCGGTGAAGCATGGCATAGAACCGAAAAAAGGCTCAGTGCACATCGCCATTTCTGCCTACAAAATTCAACTTCCAGAAGGTGAGATACTGGCCATTTCTGTCAAAGACAACGGCGTAGGATTTGGCGGTAGCACTGGCGCGACATCGGGAACAGGAATCGGACTGAGCAATATTCGTGAACGGCTTAAACAATTGTATGAAGACCAGGCAAACTTAAGCCTTCTCGCTGTTGAATCGGGCGGTGTTGAAGCGATTATTCAGCTACCGATAGACCGCTCCTAAAATTATCATTGATAGATTGAGGAATACCATGACCACAGCCATCATCGCCGACGACGAAGACTTGCAACGTACCGATTTACGGCGCATGTTAACAAAATTGTGGCCCGAATTGCAGATCGTCGCCGATTGTGAAGACGGCGGCGAAGCGCTTGAAGCCATCGTAAAGTTACAACCCGATATCGCCTTTCTCGATATCCGTATGCCAGAATTGACCGGCCTCGATGTAGCACGCGCTAGCGATGGCAAATGCCGCATCCTGTTCACCACAGCCTATGATAATCATGCGATTGAGGCCTTCAAATTAGGCGCAGTCGACTACCTTCTCAAACCCATCACCGAAGAGCGTTTAGAGCAAAGTATCAACCGCTTAAAGACGCAATTGAATGCCGATCAAACGCCTGCAGATCTTTTGAAAGTAATGGCAGAGCTAGACAAACGTTTGCGCGAACCGCAACAGGCAGAACGTCTACGCTGGATTAGCGCCAGCTCTGGCAATACCATCAAACTTTTTCCTATTGAAGAGATTCTTTTTTTTGAATCCGACCTACGCTACACGCGCGTGGTCAGCACGACAGATGAAGGCCATATACGCACGCCCCTCAAAGAGCTGCAAAAAGGCATAGACCCAGAACAGTTCTGGCAAATCCATCGCAGCGTGGTAGTGAATGTCCATGCCATAGCCAAAGCCAAACGCGACGATGCGGGTAATATCACGGTGGAACTAAAGAATCATCCCGAGCATTTGAAGGTGAGTCAAACTTATGCTTGGCGCTTCAAGAGCATGTGAAACCATCCAGTTATTATCAATTCAAAATACACATCTTAATTTAATAATTTTTTGAACGATATGTAAAAATCGAAGCCTAAGAAAATTATTCTCATTTTTTTGATTTTTCCACAAAAAATGCAAAAGCACCTACTGACTTAAGCTTCAGTCTGTGCCACACTGAATGTATGACTCTCACAGAATTAAAATACATAGTTGCAGTTGCCCGCGAAAAGCATTTTGGACACGCGGCGGAGGCTTGTTTTGTCGCGCAGCCTACGCTCTCGGTCGCTATTAAGAAATTAGAAGATGAATTAGGCGTCACCATCTTCGAACGGGGCGGTACTGAGGTATCCACCACACCACTAGGCGCACAGATTGTGGCTCAGGCAGAACGTGTCCTAGAGCAAACAGCGGTGATTAAAGAAATCGCCAAGCAAAATAAAGACCCTTTAAATGGCCTTTTCAGGCTAGGCATTATTTACACGATAGGACCATATTTGCTGCCGCATTTGGTGAAAACCATGATTACCAAAGTACCGCAAATGCCGCTGATACTGCAGGAGAATTTTACCGTTAAGTTAATGGAATTATTACGCCAAGGTGAACTCGACGCAGCGATTATGGCACTGCCTTTACCAGATCAAGGTCTGATGGTACAGCCGTTGTATGATGAACCATTTGTCGTTGCCATGCCAAAAGACCACCCTTGGGCCGAACGAGCATCGGTCTCCGCTGAAGAACTAAAATCTGAAACCATGCTGTTACTTGGCAATGGTCATTGCTTCCGCGATCAAGTGTTAGAAGTCTGCCCAGAGATGGCGAGATTTTCCACGGGTAGCGACGGCATTGCTCGAACTTTCGAAGGCTCCTCGCTCGAAACCATACGTCACATGGTCGCTTCGGGTATCGGCATCACGGTATTGCCGATGGCGTCCATACAAGACTCCCACAGCAAAGACAGTATGTTGCGCTATGTGCCATTTAGCAATCGTGCGCCAGACCGACGGGTGGTGATCGCGTGGCGCAAGAGTTTTACTCGGCATGCGGCGATAGAAGCAATACGACAAGCCGTATTGCAATGCGATTTAAATGGCGTCACGATGCTCGACGAAGCAGCTCACGCGCAATAGGCTCCCAATGGAAGTAAGAAGGACTGATTGTTTCCTCGTATAATGCGACTTTGAATTTGCTACCGTATTGTGTCTCTATGGAACTCATATCAATTCGACTTTTTACTGGATTCGCTGCTCGTCTTTCGCTGTATTTCAAACTAATACGGCTAGACAAACCCATAGGCATACTGCTGTTGCTATGGCCTACGCTCGCAGCGCTATGGATAGCGAGTAATGGCCAGCCAAACTGGCACTATTTATTCATTTTCACCTTAGGCACGATCCTGATGCGCTCCGCCGGTTGCGCCATTAATGATTTTGCTGATCGTGATTTTGACAAGCATGTAAAGCGCACAGCAGAACGTCCATTGACCAGTGGCAAGATCAGATCATGGGAAGCCGTGGCGGTAGCTGCTGTGCTGGCAGTGATTTCATTTTTATTGATTTTGCCTTTAAATACCCTGACCAAGCAGTTATCAGTTGTCGCTTTAATCGTGGCAGGGTCATACCCCTACTTCAAACGCTTTTTCGCCATTCCGCAAGCCTACCTCGGTATCGCATTTGGTTTCGGCATCCCTATGGCGTTTGCGGCAGTAAACAACAGTATTCCCAATGAAGCTTGGTTAATGTTATTAGCCAATGTGTTTTGGGCGGTGGCTTACGATACGGAGTATGCAATGGTAGATCGCGACGATGATCTGAAAATTGGTATCAAAACCTCCGCCATCACATTTGGTCGCTGGGATGTCGCCGCCGTGGTGCTGTGCTATGCACTGGCGTTACTATTGAATATCTATTGCGGCTGGCGCTTAGGATTGGGCTGGTGGGGGCTAGGCGGTGCTGTGGTCGCGGCGGCGATCGCAATTTATCACTATAGTTTGATCAAAGAGCGCGACCGTATGCTATGTTTTGCAGCATTCCGTCATAATAATTGGCTAGGTGCGGCTTTGTTTTTTGGCGTTTTTTTCAACTATTTATCAATATAGAGAAATTACACAAAAATTCTCTGATGTCTTGAGTTAAAACAAGAAATTTTAACGCATTAAGACTACACTCAATTCGCGTTAGTGTCTTTTATCCAATCAACCAACCGCAAAGGAAATGTGATGAATACCGTTGAACAACACAAAGAGAATCTACTGCGCGAGCTCAATCAAGTATTGAAAGACGCGGAAGACTTGATCAAAAATTCTGAGCAACAGGCTGGCGAAGGATTTCAAAGCGCCAAAGATAAATTGGAAGCGACACTGAAAAGCGCAAAACACGAAATCCATAGAATCGAAGACAAAGTAGTCAAAACCGTCAAAGAATCGGCTCAAGCAACCGACACGTATGTCCATGAAAACCCGTGGAAAACTGCTGGCATTGCTGCTGGTATTGGTCTATTAGTGGGATTACTTATCGCCAGAAATAAATAAGCTAAATGGCAATCACTGATTCCATAGTCCGATTAGGCGCCAGCTTAATCGAAACGCTGCACACACGGCTAGAATTAGCTTCTGTAGAAATCGAAGAAGAGTTTGGTCGTTATGCCAGTTATTTCGTACTGTCGCTACTCGGACTGTTTTGCTGCATCGTCACCATCTTATTGATCATTCTGTTGGTGCTGATCGTATTTTGGGATACGCACCGCGAGCTAGCTCTAGTTGGATTGATTGCACTGTTTGGCATTGCTACCTTGGTGATCATGTTCTATCTAAGAAACGCCATCAAGAATAAACCACGTCTGCTAGCCGCCAGTTTGAAAGAATTACAGAACGATTTGCAAATACTGCGTCAGTTTACAGATCACGCTAACAGTCCTGCACAAGCGTCCGCAAAAAACAATAGCCTTGAACGAGATAATGAGGGCTTTTAGTGATGCCATCGACTAGCCAAACGAGTCGCCAGCAAAAGCTGCAAGCCAAGCGGCTGGCTCTGGTCGACCGTTGCCAGCAACAGAGACGGGAACTAATTTTGCAAAGTGCGCAATTACATCATGAATTGCGTTTTATCGAACTAGGCATACGAACCGCAAGCGCCCTGCGAGCGTCGCCTATCTTAATCGCAGCGCTTGCTGCAGGACTGACCATTATCAAACCGAGACGCGTCATATGGTTGTTAAAAACAGGACTTTCTAGTTGGCGCATGTGGTTAAAGTTTGCGCCAGTATTAATGCCATTAATTCCCTTGCTACGTAGATGTAAGGCAAATACAGGCAACACCGATCGCAACTAATGTAACAAGCAATACACCTTATCAAACACCAAAATCAGGTCTGTATAATTTAAACCTTAGTTTGTAGATCAAGCTGTTTTTTTGAATGTTTGAAACGCCACAACAAAAATACCCCCGCTAACACGCAGGTAATCGCCGCATAAATACTGATCCTCAATCCAGTCGCGCTCAAAGATATACAATAGATTGCTAAGCTGAGTAAATTAATTCTATGTGTGATGAGAGCCTCATTAGGTGTGACGAATTCCGCGATTTTTTTACGACTCATCGCCATCCAAAAGAATAATGCTTGGGATGCCAATATCAGACCGAGCAACACTACATACACAATATTTGCGGTTAAATTTTGTGGGTATCGGCCAAACAGCGCTGCAACGAAAGGAAAGAAACAAATCAACGATAAAAATGCCAGGCTACAAATTAACATTGGCAAATCAATCTCAGCCACTTTTTCTGCCAGCTTATGATGCCAAACCCAAAAGACACCTAAGGCAGAAAAACTCACAAAGTAAGCAAGGATAACAACCCCATCATGTGCAAGTGCATGCAATAAATCTAGTGTTGAATATTTATCGGCGATGGAAGGGACTTTAACCTCTAACACGAGTATCGTCATCGCGATCGCAAATACACCATCGACCAGAGTTTCTAGACGTGCCTTATGGAGGTGAAATTTTTTTGTCATGATAGAAAAGTTTTAAATTGGTTTCTAAATTCCTAGTGTCATTCATGCGAAGTTTGTACTATTTTGTTTAGTCTGATGCCTAAAATACTCTCAGTTATTTTTGAGCTACATCGTAGAATTTATCAAACGCCGCTGCGCTTCCTCTTCGGCTTCCATACGTGCCAATTCGATTTCTTCGATGACAGCACCGACATCCACCGGACGTTTGTCTTCAGCCACAATCCCAGTCAATACAGTATCCGGACGCAACAAACCGGCTACATACAGCTTCCAAATTTCTTTACCGTATTGGGTCTTGGCTAATTCTGGCGCAAATTGGCTGAAGTAGTTTTTCAGATTATCGACATCACGGTACAACATCGCCGCTGCCCCCATATTGCCTGCGGCATTAATCGCTTGCGGCAAATCGATAATGACTGGCCCTTGTTCATTCAAAAGAATATTAAATTCAGATAAATCGCCGTGAATAATACCCGCGCATAGCATCAACACCACTTGCTGGATTAACTCTTCGTGATACACCAAAGCTTGCGCGTGACTAAGGCTGACGTCATTTAGGCGCGGTGCGACTTGACCATCGGCGGTGCTCACCAAATCCATCAACAACACGCCCTCAAAACAGATGTAAGGTGTCGGCACCCGCACCCCAGCATCTGCTAATTTATATAGTGCATCAACTTCGGCATTTTGCCAAACTTCCTCCTGCATTTTGCGGCCATATTTAGACCCTTTTTGCATGGCACGTGCCTGCCGACTATTCTTAACGGTACGCCCTTCTTGATAAGCAGCAGCTTGTTTAAAACTGCGCTGCCCGGCTTCTTTATACATTTTGGCACAACGAATCTGATCGCCACAACGCACCACGAATACAGTCGCTTCTTTGCCACTCATCAATTGACGTAAAACTTCATCAATCATGCCTTCATCAACCAAGGGCTGTAAGCGCTTCGGTGTTTTCATATGCTAGCGATCCTTGTTATCCATATTGAGCGAAGCAACGACGTGCGCCAATTAATATTGCCCAAATTCATCACCCAGCTCTTTACCACGCTGTGCCGCCGCCTGTGTCGCTAGCGCAATGATATTTTTCAAATCATGCTGATCCATACTACTCAAAGCGGCGTAAGTCGTGCCGCCTTTCGAGGTTACTTTTTCGCGTAATATCTGCACTGGGTCGTCGGATTGTTGTGCCAATTGCACCGCGCCGCTAAAGGTACTCATCGCCAGTTGCTGCGCCTGCATAGTATCAAAACCCAAAGCCACAGCGGCTTCTTGCAGTGCTTCGATAAAATAAAACACATAGGCAGGACCACTGCCAGAAATCGCTGTCACTGCGTCGATCATACTCTCCTGTTCCACCCATAAGGTGTCACCGACAGCCTGCATAATCATCTGTACATTCGCCCGCTGTTCGGCATCCACTGCTGCTAAGGCGAACAATCCACTCATCCCCTTACCGATCATTGCCGGCGTATTCGGCATCGCTCTAACAATTTTTTGGTAGCCACCTAACCAACGTGACATATCATCAGCACGAATTCCTGCCGCAACGGATAACAATAATTGCGACTTTAAAAATGGCGCAAAACTTGCAATCACTTGCTGCATTTGTTGCGGCTTCACGGCAAAAATCACGACGTCCAAATCACGCAACTTGTCATCCATGACACTGGCGGTACCCACGCCATATTGCTGACTCAGGCGAGTCACACTTTCGGTATTCAAATCGATTACATGAATACGATCAGCGTTGGTCAACTTATTCGCTAAACCCGCAATCAAAGCGGTCGCCATATTGCCACCGCCAATGAATCCTATAGTCAAATTACTCGGCTTAGACTGCATAATTTCGCTTTCCAAATATGGCACTACCAACACGCAGCATTGTACTGCCTTCGGCAATTGCCGCCTCCATGTCACCACTCATACCCATAGATAGAGTATCGATCGGTATATTTTTTTGAATTAATGTTTGCCCTAATTGTGCGAGGCGTTGAAATGCTGCACGCTGCACTTGTATGTCTTCACTGGCTTCTGGCACTGCCATCAAACCACGCAATCTCAATCGCGGCAACACCTGCACTCTTTGCGCCAATTCCAGCAACTGATCTGGATCCACACCACTCTTACTCGCTTCGCCACTGATATTCACTTGCAAGCATATTTGTAAGTCACCCAAAGCTTCGGGACGTTGCTCGGACAAGCGACTGGCGATTTTTTCTCTATCGACCGAATGTACCCAAGAAAAATGTTCTGCAATCGGACGGGTCTTATTACTCTGTATCGGGCCTATAAAATGCCATTCTGGAATTGCTGTACATGACAATTCAACGCGCAGCTGCTCAACTTGTTGCATTTTATCGATGGCCTCTTGCAAATAATTTTCGCCAAAACTTTTTTGACCGACTTGCAAAGCTTGCACCACTTCGTTAGCAGAAAAAGTTTTTGATACTGCTAATAAAGCAATTTCAGTTGGATTCCTGTCATAGCGACGCGCTGCAAGTGTGATCGCATCATGTACGACTTGCAAGTTATGAGGGATTGAGGACATAATCAGGGAACCTTTGCAGCACAGCAGACTTGGCTGCAGCATTAATTTAATTACTTTGTATCGGATTATAAATGGATATCTCAGAACTTCTCGCATTCTCGGTTAAGAATAACGCATCCGATCTTCATTTGTCGTCTGGATTACCGCCTATGATTCGCGTGCATGGTGACGTGCGCCGCATCAACTTGCCGCCATTAGAACACAAAGATGTGCACTCGCTGATTTATGACATCATGAATGATGGTCAGCGCAAACATTATGAAGAGAATCTCGAGTGCGACTTTTCTTTTGCGATCCCGGGTCTGGCACGTTTCCGCGTCAATGCATTTAACCAAGAACGTGGTGCAGCGGCGGTTATGCGTACCATTCCTTCCAAAATCCTAAGTTTAGAACAATTGAATGCACCGAAGTGCTTTGCTGAATTTTCACTCAAAGCGCGCGGCTTGGTGCTGGTAACAGGTCCAACTGGTTCTGGTAAATCAACCACCTTGGCAGGGATGGTCAATCACGTCAACGAGACCGAATATGGTCACATCCTGACAGTCGAAGATCCTATCGAATTTGTGCACGACTCAAAAAAATGCCTGATTAACCAACGTGAAGTCGGCCCGCATACACACTCGTTCTCCAACGCTTTGCGCTCCGCGCTGCGTGAAGATCCTGACGTCATTCTGGTCGGTGAGTTGCGTGATTTGGAAACCATACGTTTAGCATTGACCGCCGCTGAAACCGGTCACTTGGTGTTCGGTACCTTGCATACCTCTTCCGCAGCAAAAACAATTGATCGTATTATCGACGTCTTCCCCGCTGAGGAAAAAGAAATGGTGCGTTCTATGTTATCGGAATCACTGCAAGCGGTTATCTCGCAAACCCTGCTCAAAACCAAGGACGGCTCAGGCCGTGTGGCCGCGCATGAAATCATGGTCGGCACGCCAGCGATCCGTAACTTGATCCGTGAAGCGAAAATTGCGCAGATGTATTCTGCAATTCAAACCGGCAGTAATGTCGGCATGCAGACATTGGATCAAAATTTGTCCGATCTGGTACGTCGCAACGTGATCTCGACTAGCACAGCCCGCGCCGCTGCCAAGATTCCAGATAACTTCCCAGGTTAAAAAAGCACCTCACAACTAGAATTACAACATCACAGAATAAGAAGGAAGTTTCATGGAACGCGATCAGGCCACCAAATTTATGAACGACTTGCTCAGATTGATGCTGAACAAAAATGGTTCCGATCTTTTTATTACCGCAGAATTTCCCCCGGCATTTAAGATAGATGGCAAAGTCACTCCAGTGTCGAATCAGGTATTGACAGCTGCACATACCATTGATTTGGCGCGGGCGATTATGAACGACAGACAAGCGTCCGAGTTCGAATCAAGTAAGGAATGTAATTTCGCGATCAATCCCCCTGGCTTAGGACGTTTCCGCGTCTCGGCATTTTTGCAGCAAGGTAAAGTGGGTATGGTGTTACGTACTATTACCTCGACCATTCCTACTTTCGAAGACCTGCGTTTGCCTAGCCAAATCAAAGACGTTGCGATGACAAAACGTGGTTTGGTGATTATGGTGGGCGCAACGGGGTCTGGTAAATCGACCACCTTAGCCGCCATGGTTGGTCATCGTAATGCGAATAGCTACGGACACATCATCACCATCGAAGATCCTATTGAATATGTACATCCACACGGCAATTGCATCATTACCCAGCGCGAAATCGGTATCGACACTGATGATTGGGAAATCGCTTTGAAGAATACTTTGCGTCAGGCACCTGATGTGATTCAGATTGGCGAAATTCGGTCGCGTGAAACGATGGATCTGGCGATTGCTTTTGCTGAGACTGGTCACTTGTGTTTAGCCACTTTGCATGCAAATAGCGCGAATCAGGCGCTCGACCGTATGATTAACTTTTTCCCTGAAGAACGCCGTGCCCAGCTACTGATGGACTTGTCACTCAATTTGAAAGCCGTTATCTCTCAGCGCCTAGTTCCTTTACGCGGACAAAAAGGTCGCGTTGCTGCGATCGAAATTATGCTCAATACGCCTTTGATCTCAGATCTTATTTTCAAAGGTGATGTTCATGAAATCAAAGAAATCATGAAAAAATCTGAAGAACTCGGCATGATGACTTTTGACAAAGCTTTGTTCGATTTACACGAAGCGGATTTGATTACCTACGAAGACGCCTTGCGAAATGCCGACTCGGTCAATGAATTGCGCCTGGCAATCAAATTGCGCGGTAAAGACGCCAGCAATCGCGATTTATCGGCTGGTACGCAACATCTCGGCATTCTATGAGCGTGTTAGACTTTCAGGCGAATGACATTACGGGTCAGGCAGTTGATTTAAACAAATATGCAGGTCAAGTACTGCTAATCGTAAACACCGCAAGCCAATGTGGCTACACCTCGCAATATCAAGGCTTGCAGCAATTGCATGAGGAATTTCAAGCTCAAGGATTTCAAGTTTTGGGCTTTCCTTGCAATCAATTTGGTTTTCAAGAACCTGGCACAGCGAGCGAGATTGCGACTTTTTGCGAAAAGAACTTTGGCGTGAGCTTTCCCTTATTTGAAAAGGTGAATGTAAACGGCAGTGATGCACATCCCTTATTTCAATACCTAAAAAGTCACGCGACTGGTATTCTTGGTACCGAGAGTATCAAGTGGAATTTCACAAAATTCCTGATCACAAAAGAGGGGCAAGTACTTAAACGTTATCCGCCGACCACGACACCTCAAGAACTGCGCGCAGATGTCTTAGCGCAGTTAGTGGATGTAGCAGAATAAAACCAGATCAATTATTCGCGCATCCAACGCTGCATTACAGGGAAAGCCTGAACTTGATGCACAGCTGCCTGCTCAGCGTCATAACATAGGCCTGCCCATTGTAAAAATGGTAGGCCTATGTAATTTCCTGCAGAGAAATTTTCGATCAACCAAGCCGAATCGTCTTTATAACCGTCATCGTGAAATACGATGTGTAAAGGAATATCCAGATGCAATGCAGCTGCATACGACCACAATACAGCGGCTATTTCCTCGCCATCGGTAGGCCACGGCAGCTCTAGTTCTGCGCTGCCAATCGCTGCACGTTGACGAGCTGTGGTAACCGCCAGATGTCCCGCTTCATGCAATAAATCACCGGGATACAGTAATTTTTCTTGATCAATATAAATGCAGTTCGGTCCCAAATCCAAACCGGGCAAAAAAGTTGTCTGAGGCAAAGATCTATATTCCAGTTGTATCCCTAAACTAAGAATAAAATCTTGCATGCGAGCTAAATAGTCGTGCGTCGTGCTATTCATGAGCAATGTTGAAATCTAAGTGTAAAGGAATAAAAAGCGCGATATTTCATTTATTCCATTTCATTATACTTTTTTATATCGCATGATTAGCGACTATCACACAACATCTGGAATGCCATGCCTCGACTGAGTCTTTACCCAAGAAAAATCCTGATTAGCGTGATCTGCTCCTTAGGTATGTACAGTGCGAGCCACGCTCAGGTTTTCGAATGCCGTGACGCGCAAGGCAAAAAAATCTTTGCGAATAGTTGCCCCGCTGGATCGACAAAAATCAAAGAAATTTCTTCTCCAAATAGCAACCCAACAGCAACGACAACAACCAACAATACTGGAACGCCTGCCGCAAGCCCGACTCCAAACCCAACGACACGTGCGACAAAAACACCTGCAGAAGCAAGCAGAGAATTTGCCGAATGGAAAAGACGGCAAGAGGAAGAAGAAGGTTTGGCACGTGATCGGAATCGTGCCGACAGCAATAAATGCTATGAAGATCAAAAACGCTTACGCGAGTTATTAAATGGCCAGCCTTTGAAAACGGGTGTTGATGCTAATGGCGATCCTATTTATATGGATGATGAAAAACGGTTGGAGGAAATTAAGGCGATCGCTGAGCGCAGTAAAAAATGCAAACCCGACTAACTGAAAGTAGCTCCCACTTTTTCAATCTTAGTATGGCGGCTATCCAAGCCATTTTGTATCACTTACGACTATCATTTCCGGTAGGGAAAACCGCTACAACTAGATGCTTGGATAAGCTTGGCGAATTGCTTTAATAGCGAATTTATGGTCTAATTGCAACCAAGTTGCAAAATAAATCCATTCGAGGTTCAAAATTCCTTCCCTGCTGTCATCCATTCTCATTACCACCACAGTTGCTGGTGTGTTGAGTATCAGCTTTGCTGCCATCTTTTCTTTTTCGCTGCTGTCGAAATTGGTTGAACGCATGGTCAGTTTGTCGGTCGGCATTATGCTCTCGACATCGTTCCTGCACGCACTGCCAACTGCTTTTGAATCTGGCGCAGATCCGCGCTCTTTATTTGCCTGCTTACTGGGCGGATTACTCGCTTTTTTCCTGCTAGAGAAATTCGCAATTTTGCGCCACTCACATCACCACGAAGGCGATGGACATCATCACGAACACGGGCATGATGCGCATGAAGCCGGTAAAGCCGGTTGGATGATTTTGATCGGTGATGGCATGCATAATTTCACCGATGGGATTTTGATCGCAGCCGCGTTTTTAGCGGATCCGGGTCTAGGCATGGTGACGGCGCTAGCCATCATTGCGCATGAAATACCGCAAGAAATTGGTGATTTTATCGTCTTATTGAATGCCGGATTTTCTCGCCGGCGTGCGTATTTCTACAACTTGTTATGCAGCCTAATGGCGGTGCTAGGTGGGGTTCTAGGCTATTACACCTTAGACAAAGCCAGTTCTCTGATTCCCTATGTTCTAGTGCTGGCCTCGTCTGGCTTTATTTACATCGCCGTCAGCGACCTGATGCCACAAATGCAGCGTCGCGCCTCGCTAAAGGAAACCGTGCCACAAATATTTTTAATCGCATGTGGCGTGGCGCTAGTCTTGTTTGTGACGCAGCATCGGCACTAAGTAGCTTAAGTGCCTGTCGCCACCGGACGAGTGGCATCTGAACACCACTCACTCCAGGAACCTGGATATAAAGCGGTGCCGTGCAAGCCTGCTATTTCAAGCGCCAACAAATTATGGCAAGCCGTCACACCTGAGCCGCATTGCATTACGGCTTTTTCTGGATCGTTTAACAAGCTCTGCCAATCCTGACGCAGTTGCTCGGCTGATTTAAAACGACCATCCGCTTGTAAATTGTCTTTAAAGAAGCGATTCGTCGCGCCAGGAATATGACCACCAACTGGGTCTATCGTTTCATTCTCACCACGAAATCTATCGGCCGCTCGGGCGTCAACAATTTGCAATTTTTTTTCGTCATCGGCATTTAAATTTTTCACTATAGCCGCAACATCAAGTTGAGTGTTTAATGGCGGCTTAGCCACGATTTCGCCTGCCGGATTTTGTACAAATTCGGTTTGCAAAATGTGTCCCGCTGCAGTCCAGGCAGCCAAGCCACCGTCGAGTACCGCAACACTAGCATGACCGATTGAGCGTAATAACCACCACAAGCGTGCAGCAAACATACCACCGTGCGCATCGTAAGCAACGACTTGAGTCTCATTATTTATGCCGAAACGACGCAATGCTGCCAGCAAATCATCCGGCTTTGGAAGAGGATGGCGCCCACGGAAAACGCCATTGTCATCATGCTTGGCACCCGACAGGTCATGATCTAAATTCGCAAAAACCGCACCAGCAATATGTCCCGCATCATAAGCATTGCGTCCAGCTTGCGCGTCCATCAAATCGTGACGACAGTCAACGATAATTAGACTGGATTTAGAAAATGCAAGCCCCAATTGTTCGGCGGAGATTAGTGTGCTGTACATACGTATTTCCCTTTTTAGTTTTTGTCGGTATTGCTGACATTCGGCTTACTATTAAACGAAGAAGCTATCATACCGCTAGACAAAATAACTGCAATCCCTAACCAGCTAATCCAACTCAGATTCACCTTCCAAATCCACAAATCCAAAGTGCTGGTGAAGACAATGCCGACATACTGCAAATTGGCTGCGACCAAAGGATTTCCTAAGCGATACGAGCGAGTCATAGCTAATTGCGCGATCATCGCCAGAATGCCAACGCCGAGCAAAAGTGCAATGCCTCTGGGATCGAACAAATGATGGTTCACATGCGCTGCCAACTGCGTTTCTGACAGCGCATTGAAATGCAAAAACTGCCCGAGAATACCCATCACGGTACACACTAGGGAAAAATAGAATACAACGCGATATTCCGGCTCACCAGCCACGCCCATTTGCCGCACTTGGATATACGCTAAAGCCGCAACGAATCCAGAACAAAGTGCAATCAAGCTATCCGGCAATTGCTCAACACGAATCGTAGGCCGTAATAACATCACCACACCGACGAAACCCAACAAGATAGACATGACTAAATTTGGCGGAAGATGCACCACGTCTTTACCGCGATTCTTCCACCATGAAGTCACGAACAAAATCACTGCGACCCAAATCGACGACATGTAGCTCAAAGTCACCGATAAAGACAAAGGCAGCTTAGAGATCGAATAAAACCATAACCACAAAGACAGTACGCCAAAAATCCCACGCCAGATATGACCAGTCACCATAGTGCTGCGCAAAGTACCGTTCTGCCAGCGCATTATAAAGTAGATACCAATAACGCCTATCGCACCGCGATACGTCACAATCTCCGCCGTGCTATAGGTTTCTGAAGCGAGCTTGACGCAAACACCCATTAAGGAAAACAAAAACGTGGCAACCAACATCCAAAGTGCTTGCATAATATTTCTTAAAATTTCACTACAAAAACTGATTAAAAAAATAATGGGGAAGCAATGCTTCCCCATTTGATGAGACTTTAGAACTGCATCTTACGTCGATACCATTCGTGAAAATGCTGCATGCCATCTTCCATCGGTGACTGATAAGGGCCCACTTCGTTGACGCCTCTATCGAACAATATCTTACGACCCGCATCCATGCGAATACCGATCTCATCGTCTTCGATGCAAGTTTCCATGTAGGCGGCACGTTCCGCGTCGACGAATTCACGTTCAAATAAGACAATCTCTTCGGGATAATAAAACTCCACGACGTTCTTGGTTTTACCAGTTGCGGTTGGCCACAAAGTCGATACCACCAAGACATGGGGATACCATTCGACCATAATATTTGGATACAAGGTTAGCCAGATTGCACCGAATTTTGGCGGTTCACCGCCACGGTATTTGAGCACCTGCTCTTGCCAAGCCTGATATTTAGCGGAACCTGATTTCTGTAAACCTTTATGCACACCCACAGTCTGCACGCTATAGTCTTCGCCAAATTCCCAGCGCAAGTCATCACAGCTGACAAAGCTACCTAAGCCTGGATGAAATGCTTCAACGTGATAGTCTTCCAGATAAACTTCGATAAAAGTTTTCCAGTTGTAGTCACATTCATGAACTTCGACGTGATCCAGCATATAGCCAGTAAAATCAAGATCCTTAGTAACGGACAAGCTCGCCATTTTTTCCATGACGTTGTAGCCATTTTGCTCGAACAGCAAACCATTCCAGTTTTGCAAAGGCGTGCGTGAAAGATTCAGACAAGGAGTGTCGGTGAAATGCGGCGCGCCAAGTAGCTCGCCTTTCAAATCATAGGTCCAGCGATGCAGAGGGCAGACTATTTGTTTCGCATTGCCGCGACTTTTCGCCCCTGGTCCACCGAACATCAAGGCTTGACGATGACGGCAAACATTTGACATCAGCTCTATACCTTGTGCATTCCGCACCAGCATGCGTCCTTCATTTTCGGCAGCAAGTGTTGCATAGTCACCGACGGCAGGAATCATCAACTCATGGCCGACATAGCGCGGACCAGATTCGAAAAGCTGTTTGATCTCGCGCTGTAACAAGCCTTGATCAAAATAAACATGTACCGGAAGTTGCGCGTCAGAACGCGCTAATGTAGACAAAGAAGCCAGATCGGACATCCCCACCCCCCAAATTAATTTGCACCAACTTGGGGCGTGTTGACATGTGATTTAGGTAAGCCAATGTGCGGAAATGGGTGTATGGCTAGGCGCGAGCTGTGCGGCAGTGCAGGCACTGTAAGCAGCTTGCAACGACGCCATGCGCCCATTTCAGCCATTCCCGAAGGGTTCGTGTCAAAACGCACGATGGACAGCGTTGCATCTCCTGCTGAGGCGGCCTGCCGCAGCGGCGAGATGCGCCTTGCCATCCTGCGTTTTGACACGAACGCTTGCCTAAATAACATGTCAGCACGCCCTTAGAGAGAAAGAATCCATAAATACCTATTTTCGATAACGACCTTCTAACTCTGAAGAAATCGAAAACTCAAACAAACTGCACTTGAAGAGGAAATTTTGGACAGAACGCGGGATTATACCCGAAACATCAGATAAGGTCTTGTTTTAGTTAGAGATTCGCCCAATAAGAGCGCTGGTCGCGTAGTTTTGTAGGCATGCGCTAGCAACGGACCATGCACTTAATTTTGCATTTCCAGCGAGGCGGGCACCGATTTATTTGCCTGTTCTGGCTGATCCTGTTGATTCAGTGCATCAAGCAAGGCACGGTCTACCAGTTTATCCATAGAGATCACTTGAGCGCGTCGCTCCCGGAAATTCCTCTCTAGCTCATCCACCGATACAGAAAATGATTTCTCTTTTTGACTAGAGGTAAAAATAAACAAGCTACGCATAGGGCTTATCCAAGCGAGTCGTACTTTTTGCAGAGTGTTATCACGTTTCTTAAGTTGTATCCAAACGCCACGTTCCAAACTCGCAACGATATTTTCTGCCTCTGCGATGTCCTGCGCTATGATCTCTGCAATTGAAGCCTCATTGATGATAGGTCGATTCAATGAAGGCAAAGAATTATTGGCAGCATTAGCAACAGTGTCTGTAGTTGCATTACCCGAAACTTGATTGGCGCTAGCCGCGACTTGTTGAGCCTGCTGAGCTTCAATTGCATCAGTTTTCGCTTTCTCAATCGCTTCAGCAATTAAGCGTGCTTTTTCAGCTTCTTCCGCTTCCGCTTTTGCTTTTGCATCAGCAACTGCTTTCGCTTCCGCCTCGGCTCGCTTTTGCAAGCGACGTTCAGTGGCCAACTTAGCGGCCTCAACCGCAATTTCCATCTGACGTTCTGGTGACAACTCCAAAGGCGCGCGCACGATCGATGCGTGACATTCAGCTAAGTCAGCGAAAAATTGTACGCGATCAGCATCCTCCCACTTGATCAAGCTTAACCATTTATTCAAGCGCGCCAAAATGCCAGGCAGACGATTAATCATTTCCTGGCGCTGCGCCAAAGTAATCTTTGGCTTGATGCTCCAGATCAAGTCATCCATCGTCTTAATCGCATCTTCAACCGCATGCGGTTTCTCGTCTCGCACGCTGTAAGCCAAGGTTAATACTTTAATCCATCGATTCTCGAGAAAGGTTTCGACAAACGCCATAACTTCACCGCTGCCTATGCGCATCGAGACATCATTGCTCGCAGCGATACCAGCTTGCTTAAATTTTTCTTTTTGCAGCGCCCGATTGATAGGCGCTTGCAAAGCTTCGATTGTTTCGGCTTCGTCTTTTTGAATGAAAGCTTCAAGATCCGTTACGACTTCATCAAACAGACCCAACTCTTGATCGAATTCCTTTTGCACGCGCAATACATTACGTTGCATAGCCTGAAATAAGGGATCATCTTCACCTTTTTGTGGGTCAAGCGAAGCACTATATTTAGACAATAAATCGATCAGGCGGCGCGCTGGATGTGCATCTTGAAAAAAGAAATTCTTATCGATCAAGGCTGCTTTTAATACAGGCACTTGCAATGCACTGATCAAGTTCTTAATGGGGTCAGCGATTTCTTGATTGCCTAATACACCATCGAAAACATGTGAGAGCAAATCGAACGTATGCTTCTCTACACCAGAATGAAACATATTCGGCATCTCTTGGCGCATATGCGACAAACGCATTGCATTCTGTGCCCCAGAGACTAGCTGATGTATCGCCATGTTCTTTTGAACATCGGCGAGGTATTGAAACAATTCTGAAGACGCCGGATTAAAACTAGCAGGGTCGCCACCCATATAAGGAGCGCCCGTCATGCCCCCCATAGACATCATTCCGCCCATATGTTGCGCGGACATTTGTCCGCTGCCGGCGGCTGATCCAGCGTTACCTGGGTAAGAGAAGCCACCCGCGCCGCGTCCCTGCGCACCATTCTCTGCTGAATTATTAACCTCATTACCAGCAAAGTATTGCTCAAGCTTTTTAGCGACTTCGTTTTTCACAGCTTCGCCCAAGCGCTCTGCTTCGGCACTGGCCTGTTTGCGTTTTAGTCGATAACTTTCCTGCAGGTCGGGCAAGATCCCGCGTGCAATCAAAAGATCATTCAAGGCTTGGTAGACCGGTGCCAGATCAAAAATGAACTCGCTAATCATTGGCAACATCAATGCATGGGCATCGACTTCTGTGTTGAAGTCTATCCACGCCGCATTAAATGCACGCAAAAAGACTTCAGGCCGAAATGGATTTTGTGAAGCACCAATACTTTCTTGGCCCAACAAACTGGCGAGCCGCATATTCAAGGCCGCTAGTGGTTCTGCGTAAGTCAATTCCAAAGAGCGGCTGGCACGACTCAAACTCAGTTTAAGTTCCATCTCTTCAAATGAAACCAAACTCATGCCTACATCTTGTACGATGACCTGTGGCTTAGCAACTGAACGTAAAACATCAACTTCAGCTTTGAAAGCTTTTTCAAGTCCAGATGAGCTCAGATAATAAAATGTGTAAGCATTATTCTTTAGTAATTGCGCACCGTGAAAACACAAGTTTGCGAGTTTTGGATCCGATGCGTTTTCAGATTGAGCGAATAAATCATGCGACAGGCGTGATGCAAACGCGTCTATTTGAGGCGTGCAAAGTTGGCAGGCCTGTTGCACCAAGGCCTGCCATGTGTCGAGCTTATCCAAAGGCAATCGATGTTCGGCCTTGGCTCGAGGTTGCTGCTGATCTACTTGATTTACTGACATATCATTAATTAACAATGCTTAAGATGCTTTTCCAACATTCAACAAGCTACTTATCGCGTTCTGTTATACAGTTTCGACTATAAACACATTATTTCCACGTGGAAATGTTTGAAACGCAACTTCGCTCATTTTTTAAGCATATTTTTCACTACAAACCGATTAAATCGCAAAAACGATGCCCTTTAGTTAAGCTTCTTGTCCAAAGTTCACGATGAGAAACTGCACAGAGCACTGTCCTTTGATCTAAAATACGGGGTTTCGCCTGCCAATCCTGCAATCTACCTTGCAAACTAATCTATGTCAAAGAAATTACCGTCTAATGTAACACCAGCATCGTTCGAAAACGCCATGGCTGAGCTGGCAGAACTGGTAACACAAATGGAATCCGGTCAACTACCTTTAGAGGCATCCGTCAGCGCTTATCAGCGCGGTTCAGAGCTCATTAAATACTGCGCAGCACAATTAGAAAAAGTCGAACAACAAGTTAAGATCTTAGATGCTGGCATGTTAAAACCATTTGATACAAAAGAGTCTGACGCGGTTGACGAGGGCCATGCATGAACATTAGTTTCCGAAACTGGATGAAAGAAACACAAGCAGACGTTGAAGTTGCGCTCAATCAGTATTTACCAAGCACTCAAACTGTCCCAGAGAATTTGCACGAAGCCATGGCTTACGCCGTACTCGATGGCGGCAAACGGGTACGCCCACTATTAGTTTTCGCGGCAGGCAAACTGTTTGACGCACCACAAGAATTACTATCACGTGCGGCTTGTGCGGTAGAAATGATTCATGCTTATTCGCTAGTACACGACGACATGCCGTGTATGGATGATGACGCGTTGCGTCGTGGTAAACCTACGGTTCACAAGCAATACAATGAAGCCACTGCACTGCTGGTTGGCGATGCTTTGCAAGCTCAGGCATTTATTGTCTTAAGCAATGCAAAAGCCAGTGCTGATCGCATACTCCCTATGCTGCAATTATTGGCACAAGCTTCGGGTTCTATCGGTATGTGTGGCGGCCAGGCGATAGATCTCGCCAGCGTCGGTCAGGCTTTGACCCTATCGGAACTAGAGCAAATGCACCGCTTAAAAACAGGTGCACTATTGCGGGCTTCAGTATTATTGGGCGCAATGGGCGGTAAGCTGCTATCTCCGGACGAAATTCAAGCTTTAGATAGCTACTCAAGCGCGATTGGTCTGGCATTTCAAGTGGTTGATGACGTACTCGATGCCACTGCGGACTCTGCAACTTTAGGCAAAACCGCCGGCAAAGATGCCGCTGATAACAAACCGACTTATGTTTCACTATTAGGCTTAGATGCCTCACGCCAGTTAGCCGCTCAACTCTGTAGCGATGCTCACCAGGCACTGTCACAATTTGGAGAATCCGCCCAACATCTGCACGATTTAGCAGATCTCATCGTCCAGCGGAAAGCATAATAATGTCACTACTCACTACGATTAATTCGCCAGCCGATTTACGCCAGCTCAGCCGCCACCAATTAGCCTCATTGGCAGATGAGTTACGCCACTATGTGATCGAGTCGGTTTCCAAAACGGGAGGTCATCTATCCTCCAATTTGGGCACAGTAGAACTCACAATCGCTCTACATTATGTCTTCAATACGCCAGAGGATCGTTTGGTATGGGATGTTGGTCATCAAACCTATCCGCACAAAATCCTCACGGGTCGCCGCGATCATATGCATAGCCTGCGTCAGCTTGATGGCATCTCTGGTTTTCCACGACGGGTAGAGAGTGAATACGATACCTTCGGTACAGCGCATTCCTCGACTTCAATTTCTGCTGCATTAGGTATGGCATTAGCGGCGCGCACCAAAGGCGAATCACGTCACGCGGTAGCGATCATCGGTGATGGCTCTATGACAGCTGGTATGGCGTTTGAAGCGATGAACAACGCGGGTGTGTATGACGACATCAATATGTTGGTCGTTTTAAACGACAACGATATGTCAATCTCGCCACCGGTCGGCGCTTTAAATCGCTATCTGGCGCGACTGATGTCAGGTAAATTTTATGCAGCGGCTCGCAATGTAGGCAAATCCGTTTTACCATCACCGATGTTAGAACTAGCACGTCGTTTCGAAGAACATGCAAAAGGTATGATCGTTCCAGCGACGATGTTCGAAGAATTTGGTTTCAATTACATCGGCCCCATTGATGGTCACGATCTGGAATCTTTAATACCTACGTTGCAGAATATTAAGAACCTCAAAGGCCCGCAGTTCTTACACGTGGTTACCAAAAAAGGACAAGGCTATAAACTGGCAGAAGCCGATCCTATTCTGTATCATGGCCCCGGCAAATTCAATCCGGAAGAAGGCATCAAGCCTACAACTGCTCCAGCGAAGAAAACCTATACCCAAGTGTTCGGCGATTGGTTGTGTGATACGGCTGCCGCCGATGACAAACTCATAGGCATCACACCTGCTATGCGCGAAGGGTCAGGTATGGTGGAGTTTGAACAGCGTTTTCCGAAACGTTATTATGACGTCGGTATCGCTGAACAGCATTCTGTCACCTTTGCCGGCGGGATGGCCACCGAAGGTTTAAAACCCGTCGTCGCAATTTACTCCACCTTTTTGCAGCGCGCCTACGACCAATTAATTCACGACATTGCATTGCAAAATCTAGACGTCACCTTCGCTTTAGACCGTGCCGGTTTGGTCGGCGCCGACGGTGCAACACATGCAGGCAATTACGATCTCGCTTACTTACGCTGCATTCCCAACATGATCGTGATGGCAGCCAGCGATGAAAATGAATGCCGCCAAATGTTAACTACGGGCTACCGCCATCCAGGCCCAGCGGCGATACGCTACCCACGCGGCGCAGGCATAGGTGCCACCATTCAAGCTGAACTAAGCGAACTGCCTATTGGCAAAGCTGAGCTAAAACGCCAAGGCAAGAAAATCGCCATTTTGGCATTTGGTTCTATGGTGCATCCTTCGATTAAAGCTGCGGAAGCGCTGGATGCAACGGTAGTGAATATGCGCTTTGTCAAACCAATTGATACCGCGATGATTCACGACATGGCAGCGAGTCATGATGCCTTAGTTACAGTCGAAGAAGGCTGTACGATGGGCGGCGCTGGTTCAGCAGTTGCTGAAGCGCTAGCCGAAGCGGGCATTGCAAAACCCTTGTTGATTTTAGGTTTACCAGACAAGTTTGTTGATCACGGCGATCCGGCTTTATTGTTGGCGCAATGTGGTTTGAGTGCGGAGGGGATTGAGTCGTCAATACGGCAACGGTTTTTATGAGCTTGTAAGTTGCGTTTTTAAATCGCGTTTTAAAATTGAATGCCGCCTTTTTATATGGGCGGTATTTTTTTGTTTTAAATTGATTGTTCGGTGTTTTTTATGGTTCACAGATCGGGTGTAGCCCGACAGCCAATTACCTTTTTTGCTTCGTCAAAAAAGGTAATCCAAAAAAGACGACCGTAGACTCGCCCCTTCGGGGTGCTTACGCTACGCTTCAGCATAATTTGTGCATCACAAAAAATGGGAAAGTGTTAAAACTCGCTACGCTCAGACAACAACACTTTCTTACCCATTTTTTGTGACGCACAAATTACATCGTCTCAAACGGAGAGTAAGTCAAAAGCAAAATCAAAAACAACGACCTACAACTGCTATTCGAGAAATGTATGTCTATCGAGACTGATTGTTTTGATGTTGTCGTTGTTTTTGACTTTGTTTTTGTTTTTTGTTTCTGATCTTCACCCACTTCTGACACTGCCAATTGTGCGGGACAGAAAATGGATAAAGAAAGCCTTGCTGTTTGAGCCGAAGGCGAGTTTCAAGGCTTTCCCATTTTTTGTCCCGCACAATTGGGAACCCGAAGGGCTGTGGCAGCGTGGTCGCCTTTCTTTGCTTACTTTCTTTGGCGAAGCAAAGAAAGTGAGTGGCCGTCGGGCCACACCCGACCTAAGAACATAGAAAGTATCCACAAACAATCTCAACTAAGTCCGATACAAGCTCCTCGAATACCACCATTCATCCAATATTTGACATGAAAATTCCTGGTAAGCCGATTCGTCATTAAACGCCAGAAATTCCAAAAAATCGATGATCACCTCTTCCTGTAATTTAGACAGTGAACTTAGTCTTGGTGGGCTGCGATCAGGTGGCCGGAGGCTTTGTAACAAAGCATCTGTGACAGTGTTGGCTTCGTCAAATTGGCGCAAAGAATAGTGAATGAGTTGGGGCAAATAATAGCGCCAAGACTTCGAGTCTAAATAAGAAACACCCCAGAAATATTTTTCAAAATATTCGTCTGAAACCAAGTCGTGCGCTTCATCATACTCGAGCAAATTGCAACCGCTATCGAGAGCATTACCTCCTCGCAAACCAACTTCCGGCAATTGTTTCAGTTCATCCGAAAACGCTTCTAAGAGTTTGACTTCAAAATCTTTATTCAATTGTTCACTCATCCAATCAGTCTACCCGCCCTAACCCGCAAACCCTTCTTAGCCAACTCAGGCGCAATAGCACCAAGCGTTTTCAAAGTATCGCCACTATGCGCATGACAAATCGCCACACCCAGCGCATCTGCTGCGTCAGAGCTAGGCGTGCCAGATAAACTCAGCAAGCGCTGCACCATATCCTGCACTTGTTCTTTCTTCGCTTTACCATGACCGACTACACCCTGCTTCACTTGCAGCGCCGTGTACTCTGCGACATCTAAATCAGCACTCACCAAAGCGCAAATCGCAGCACCACGGGCTTGACCGAGTAACAGTGTTGATTGTGGATTGACGTTGACGAACACCTTCTCAATTGCAGCGCAATCGGGTTGGTAGGTTTGGATAATTTCTGTGACACCGGAGAGGATAGTTTTGAGGCGTTCAGGCAAAGTGCCTTCGACTGTTTTGATGGTACCTGAGGCGATGTAAGTGAGCTTACTGCCCTGCTTATGAATGACACCAAAACCTGTGGTGCGTAAGCCGGGATCTATGCCTAGGATTTTCATTGGTGTTTGTTTTCTGTGTAGGAATTTATTGATAAATTATACGCAGGTCTTGTGTATTCGCGTGTTGTACTTCTGATCCCTAATTGCTTTTGTTGTCGCTCAACGAAAGCCGCTGGGCTCCTGCCTACGCAGGAGCGACGGTAATCATTTTTACTGTTTGAATAAGACGTAAAAAAACGAAACTCAACATTCCATCCTTAGCCGCAACTGTATTAACTGTCATTCCTGCGAAGGCAGGAATCTAGCGGCGTCCTTGCAGCAACGATTAAGTGAAATGGAGCGCTGAATCTAAACGATAGCATCATACAAATCATTCCACTAAGGATTCGTCGTCTCGATCAAATTGACCTTCCACTCCCGTTTCCATTTCTTGATCTGCTTCTCACGGACAATCGCGCCTTCGATAGAATCACAAGCCTCAAACCAAACAAGTTTATCGACACCGTACTTTTCAGTAAAGCTTGGTACAAACTTGTTTTTGTGTTGGAAAATTCGCTGAACTAAATCGCTCGTCACACCAACGTAAAGTGTGCCATTGCGATCACTAGCGAGAATATAGACGAACGCCATTTAACTAACGACGTTCTGATTGCAAATCAATGCCTAAAATGACGCACACCCGTGTACAACATCACCACACCACGTTCATCCGCAGCATCAATCACTTCTTGATCACGCATAGAACCGCCTGGATGAATCACACAAGTCGCGCCAGCATCGACGACGACATCGAGACCATCGCGGAACGGGAAGAACGCATCAGACGCGACCGCTGAACCTTGCAAAGTCAAACCAGCGTTTTGTGCTTTAATCGATGCAATGCGAGCAGAATCGATACGGCTCATTTGACCTGCGCCAACGCCTAAAGTCATGCCATTGCCGCAGAAGACAATCGCGTTTGATTTAACGTATTTAGCAACGCGCCATGCGAACATCATGTCGGCCATTTGTTGCGGTGTAGGTTGCAATTTGCTGACTACGCGGACATCGGCTGGTAAAACGTTTTTTGCGTCTGGTGCTTGCACTAACAGGCCGCCACCTACACGTTTCACGTCATACTGATTGACGCCAGAACCGAGAGGAATTTCTAACAAACGCACGTTTTGTTTTGCAGCGAAAATTTGTTTCGCTTCGGCAGTGAAAGATGGCGCGATCAAGACTTCAACGAATTGTTTTGCGACGGCTTCTGCTGCAGCGCCGTCACATACTGTGTTGAACGCGATGATGCCGCCGAAGGCTGAAGTTGGATCGGTTTGCAATGCTTTGCTGTAGGCTTCCAATGCTGTCGCACCGATAGCTACGCCGCATGGATTCGCATGTTTAACGATTACGCACGCGCCAGTGTCGAAAGACTTCACACATTCCCACGCCGCATCTGCATCAGCGATATTATTGTAGGACAGCTCTTTGCCTTGCAACTGCGTGTAGTTCGCCAATGCGCCGACAACTGGTGCCAGATCGCGATAGAAAGAAGCGGATTGATGTGGGTTTTCGCCGTAACGCATTTCTTGTACTTTTTCGAAATGCATGTTCAAAGTCTGTGGATAAGCACTACGTGTTGTGTGTGCTTTGTCTTCGCCCAAACTCGTCAAATAATTGGTGATCGCGCCGTCATATTGTGCTGTGTGCGCAAATACTTTTTTCGCCAGCATGAATTTCGTGTCATAAGACACGACGTTATTGCCCGCTTTCATTTCTGCCAAGACCGTCGCGTAATCAATAGGATCGCAAATTACAACCACGTCTTTATGGTTTTTGGCCGATGAACGCAACATGGTTGGGCCACCGATATCGATATTTTCGATCGCGTCTTCCAATGAACATTCGGCTTTGGCGACTGTTGCTTGGAATGGATAAAGATTGACCACCACCATATCAATGGTTGGAATGCCGTGTTTTTCTAAAGCAGCTTGGTGCTCTGGAAAATCACGGCGCGCCAAAATACCACCGTGCACTTTAGGATGTAGGGTCTTCACACGACCATCAAGCATCTCTGGAAAACCTGTGTAATCCGCAACTTCAGTGACTGGCAAACCATTGTCAGCCAAGAGTTTTGCAGTACCGCCTGTGGACAAAAGTTTGACGCCCATAGCATTGAGTTCACGTGCAAATTCGAGAACACCAGTTTTGTCCGACACGGACAGGAGAGCTTGTTTGATCATGATAGAGATAGGTAAATAAAATTAAAGAAGACCGTGTTGCTGCAATTTTTTGCGCAAGGTATTACGGTTAATACCTAGCATGTCTGCAGCCTGAGATTGATTGCTATCGGTGCGTGTCATGACCATCTCCAACATTGGTTTTTCAACCGCTAACACCACCATATCGTAAATATTTGAAGCGGGTTGTTCACCTAAATCACGGAAATACTTTTCCAGATTCTTATGGACGGCTTCTTGAATACTTTCTTTGCTCATACTGAATTTTCTTCTTATTAATGAATTCCTCTTTTAAAAAACTACCGGGAATTCTAGGGTTAAACTAAATAAAACTTTTCACCAAAATAATGCACACGACTCACATCAAATGCTGTTAGGGAAATGACTCAAGCAGCCAAAGCTTGCGTTGACCCTTGACCCAATTCCGCGATCGTATTGATCTCGGAGGGGCGGTATTGTAACCGTTCTGTTGGTCGACTATCAAAAAACATTTTTACTGCGGCCAATTGCTCCTCACAACTTTCCAATTTATTCATTTGCTGGCGGAAAGCTTCACCTTCAATCAAATCTTCCACATACCAGCCGATGTGTTTGCGCGCCGTGCGCACTCCCATAAACTCGCCATAAAACGCATAGTGCTCGCGTAAATGACGATCCAATAGAGCACTCACTTCCGACACCAAAGGAGCGGGTAAGTGCTCACCCGTTTTCAAATAATGATCTATTTCTCGAAAAATCCATGGCCGCCCCTGCGCTGCACGTCCAACCATAATCGCATCAGCACCCGTTATTTCTAGTACATACTTGGCCTTTTCCGGCGTCGTTATATCACCGTTGGCGACAACGGGAATTTTGACCAATGCTTTGACCGCAGCGATGGTGTCGTATTCAGCCGCGCCTTTATAGCCGTCGGCACGTGTGCGCCCATGTAAGGTCAACATCGCTATGCCAGCTGATTCGGCGATGCGGGCAATTTGCAGCGCATTCTTATTCAAACGATCCCAGCCGGTACGGAATTTCAAAGTGACAGGCACATCAACAGCAGAGACCACCGCATCGAGAATTTCACCGACCAGTTTTTCATCTTGGAGCAAAGCAGAGCCGCACCAGGCATTGCAAACTTTCTTCACCGGGCAACCCATATTGATATCGATGATTTGCGCACCTTTATCAACATTATATTTTGCGCATTCCGCTAACATTTTTGGATCAGCACCAGCAATCTGCACTGCCTTCGGCTCCATCTCACCTTCATGGTTAGTGCGACGTGTTGATTTTTCTGTTTCCCATAATTTAGGATTGGATGCCGCCATTTCTGACACTGCATAGCCTGCGCCCAGATCTTTGCACAATTGACGAAACGGTCTATCCGTCACACCTGCCATGGGCGCGACAAAAATATTATTCTTTAGCTGATAGGCGCCAATTTGCACGATGTTAAAACCTTGGGAGAGTCGGAGGAATTTCGAGGAAGCGCTATTCTACCTGAAAAGCTGCCTAAATAATTAGCAAAACTTGTCGAAATTGCGGATTCGTTCGAACAATATTTTTTAATTCAGAGCCAGTTTTCGATAGACTTTTTTACGAATTACGATCCAATTAATGGACCTCATTTCGCAATAGGCCTACGCGCGACAATGCAAACTATGGGTACTTTAAAATGATGAGAGAAAGATCAGCGCAATTAGTACTGCATTGCCTGCATTTAAATATGATTTAGATGAAAAGCAGACACAAAGCCAAGTATAAAACTCAACCAGCTTAATGAAATCAATAATCAGATTAAGCTTGCTTAAGTAATTGTGCTAGCAGTTGATCAAGTTCAATAAAAGAAGGTTCTCCAACATAACGTTTAATGATGTTGCCCTGCTTATCTATAACAAAAGTTGTCGGCGTGAGCCTAACATCACCAAACGCTTGCGCAATTTTACCCTCAACGTCGAGGACGACTTGAAAAGGCAATTGACGTGTTTCGGTAAAATTAAGTACATAGTTTGGTGGGTCGTAACTCATGGCAACCGCAAAAAACTCTAATCCTTGAGCCCGAAATTTTTCATAGCTGGCAATCATCTGCGGCATTTCTTTGACACAGGTGGTGCAGGATGTCGCCCAAAAATTCACCATATACACTTTGCCCTTTAGGCTTTGAGTACTGGTTTTATTTCCCTGCAAATTAGTAAAACTAAGGGACGGTGCGGCTTGTTTGGCGTTGAATGATTGATAAACAAAGAAGCCAGCCGCCAACATCAATGACAATACGATCCAGACTAATTTTTTTGAATTGTTCGATGCCATAAATGAAAATTTGCCAGCCCATAAAATAAGCACGAATTATACTGTGTTCGGCCAACAAAGTACTCACATCAGCGAATCTGATGACAAGCTCAAGTTCTGGCAGCTAACCAAGCACTTGGTGCTATTGGGCGCGAATACAAAAATCCCTGCAATGAATCGCATCCGTTTTCGATCAGATAGTCGGCCTGAGCCTCAGTTTCTACGCCCTCCGCCACGACTCTTAATCCGAATTGCTTGGCCATCGACAAAATAGAGCCGACGATTGCGGCGCCATTAGCGTCTCCAGGTACATCGTGCACAAAACTCTTATCGATTTTTAATTCATACAAGGGCAAACGTTTGAGATAATTCAAACTGGAAAACCCCGTACCAAAGTCATCAATGGAAAAGCGTATGCCAAGTGCAGATAACTTCGACATTCTGGCAATGGTTTCTTGTAAATCATCAATGAACAGACCTTCGGTCACTTCAAAGATTAAACAGGAGCCATCTACTTGATATTGCGCCAAAATGGTGGCGACTTTGTCGACAAAATCGGCTTGTCGAAATTGCTTAGGACTGACGTTCACCGATAAGGGAAAATCACATGCATGACTGCGTAATAGCAAAGCAATTTGGCAGGCTTGAGCAATAACCCAATCTCCCATTCTGACGATCAAGCCTGACGCTTCTGCCAGTGGAATAAACACTACAGGTGAAACTGGTCCGCGGTCTTTACTATTCCATCGCATCAATAATTCAGCACCAACTGGCACGCCAAGTTCATTCACCTGCGCCTGCATAACCATTTGCAACTCACATAAATCCTGCGCCTTGGCCAAATCGTGCTCTAAAGTCAAGCGCTCCTCAACCTCGGTTTGCATTGCGCCTTCAAAGAAGGCAATCTGATTCCTACCTGCTGATTTCGCCCGATACATCGCTGTATCCGATTCACGTAGCAAATCATCCACAGACTGTCCCGCTTTCGGCAGAAGCGTAACGCCTATGCTACAACTAGAGCTATACGTTTGTCCGTCGATTTCAAAATCTTTTGCGAGTCCAATTCGGATTTTATCGGCTACAGATAATGCCATCTTACTGGCCATCTCAATATGATTATCGAGATTATCGACCAGGACCACAAACTCATCCCCCCCAATACGCGCCACCGTATCTACCTCACGTAAGAGACCTGATAAGCGTTTTGCCACTTCGATCAAGAGCTCGTCGCCGGTAGCATGTCCGCGCGCGTCGTTGATCGTTTTGAAGTGGTCAAGATCAATAAATAACACCGCACCAAAATGCCCAGTGCGTTGGGCACTGGCGAGCAATACGCCCATACGATCTCGCAACAAGCGCCGATTCGGCAACCCTGTCAATACATCAAAAAAAGCCAAACGATAAATATCAAATTCCGCTTTCTTGCGATCAGAAATATCACGTTCGATCGCCACAAAATTACTACATACACCGGCGCTATCGTTGATGGGTTGTATATCAATCTCCAACCAAAACTCTTTACCAGCCTTGTTATAGCTAATGATTTCGGAACGAATCGCTTGTTGACTCTGCATGGCGGTATGAATTCGAATAATCTCGTGCGAATCAGAATTTTCGCCATACAAGACATCTAAACTTTTTCCCAATACCTCACTTCTTCCGTACCCACTAATGTGCTCGAACGCTCTATTTACAAATACCAGCTGAGGACCTTCGGCACCTAAGTCATTATTGGTAATAAGCACCATATCATTTAAATTCTCGACTGCTGCCGAGATCAAGCGTAACTCTTCATTAGCTTTGCGCAAGGACTTTTGTTCACCTTTTAGAGACTGACTAATCTCCATTTGTTTCCTTAACGACTCTTCCAACCGACGCAGAAGAACGCCGCAAGTAATCGTAATAACAGAGCTAATAAAGGTGAAATTTAAACTAATGATGATCCAGCGCAAAAACGGCCGGTCATGATAACGATCAAATTGCAAATCGATATCAGCAAAAAAACCAACGGCCAGCAAGGTGAGCGCGTTCACTACCAAAACCGCGATAGCAGGACGTAATCCAAGTAATAAAGAAGTCAGTACTGGAACAGCGAGTAAGTAAATTTGGCTTACGGGCCCCACTTTTAAGAGGAAAAACACCCCAACCAAATAAACAATAAGGAGAAAATTCCAACTACGAGCAACGAAACTCAGACTACGCCAGCGCCACAAAGTAAAAAGCCAAGCGATCGCCAGTCCGTCGATTAGAATAATCGAAAATAACTTATCTCGAATAGCCAGCAAGACGCTCGGTACAGCAGTCAGCGCCCCCAGACACACTGTGACCAATAGGATCGCCGACAACATTTCGTCGCGCCACAATTGCAGGTCTTTCGATGGCAAACGCTGAGCCCGCAAAAAGCGGCGCAAATAGAATCGGACAATCTTCAATTACTAAGCTCCTAATTCAAGCCTTCAATGAATCGACAATGCGTCATCATTGAGTCACAATAAAGCGACAACAAAGCTAAATAAACGGGGTTGTGTAGTAACGCTGCACCAGTGCTCTTTTATACGCTGTTTTATTCTTGTTGAAAAGTATTTTTTTAAAATCACAAATGGTATTAAGGTATGTCAAAACCTTTTGCCGCACGCCACAGATCAAACCAATGTTCACGCGACAAACGTAGTTGTGCGGCTTGAACCGCCTCTGCCAAAACGGATACCCGGCTTGAGCCGGTCAAAACCAGTGGTCGGCTCGGAAGACTTAATATCCAAGCCAGTGCAACGCTGGAAGTAGTTACATCAAGTTGCTCGGCTATGTGCTCAAGACAGGTGCGAATTCGTTGCGCAACTTCGCCACGATCACTAAACAAAGCACCGCCTCCAAGCGCTGACCATATCATGGGTGCGAAACGCAAACGCTGGGCTAAATCGAAACTGCCATCTTCAATCGGCGCCATTTGCATCAATGAACACTCGACTTGATTGGTCACCAAAGGAAAGCGTGAGTGCAGTAACTCAAACTGGGCATTCGTAAAATTCGATACACCAAAATATTTCACCTTACCGCTCTCATGCAGGCGTGTGAAAGCAGCGGCAACTTCGTCGGCATCCATCAAAGGATCTGGTCTGTGAATCAACAACAAATCAATCGTCTCAATTTGCATACTACGCAAAGAGGTTTCAGCTGAGTCGATGATGTGTTGACCTGTGGTGTTATAAATATGCGAGGTTTGCGCGGGGCGTAAAGTCGCAGGAAACTGTATGCCGCATTTCGTCACAATCTGAAAATGCTGACGCAATGACGGAGTATGGGCGAATGCCTCACCTAGCAAGGTCTCACTGGTGTAATCGCCATAAATATCAGCCTGGTCTATGGTGGTAATACCCAGATCTAAGGCCGCTTGCAAGAACTCCACTCGCTGTGCCGGACTCATCTGCCATGACGATAAACGCCACAGGCCAAGTACGATGCGGGAAAATTCTGGACCATTGGGTGCAATTTGCAGACGCGGACTTGTCATTTTATTCGTCTCTTCTTAAATGTTTACTTCGCTAATTGTTGAAAGGCCTCTTGCAAACTCGCGGACTTGGTATAGCCGGAGCTCAGCATATGTAGGCCATCACTTTTCACTGCCAACAGAACTGGATACCCACGTACGCCCCAGCGTTGCACCTGTTCAAAGTGCTGACGGGTTTCGTCGCGCGTTGGTGGCGCGGTCAACACCTCGTAGAAGCTCTCATAGTCAAAGCTATCACCGCCATCAAACGCGTTCAAAGCGCGACTAGCGACCTCTGCCAACACTTTTTCGTCGGTCACGTCTCGCGCATCCGCATAAAATGCATGCTGCAAGGCTTGAAATACATTTAATATCGCCATGTTCGGCATGTCTTCTGCCACTATTTTTGCCGTTACCACAGCACGGCACACTGGCTCGGTATCGTACACAAAACCGTTACGATTTAAGCCCGTCATATCGAAAGGCAGACCACTTACCTGCTGCACTTTATGCCAGTGCTCAAGAATCATTTCGCGTTGTCCGTCATCCATTGTCTGGCGATTATAAGCACGCAAGCCGCCCAGAATAATGTCCAATTCAGCGTCTGGCTGAGTCTGCAAAAATTGACGCAGTTCCGGACCGAATCCATAGCACCATGAACACATAGGATCGGCGATATAGACGAACTTATTCATAAATATTCACTCATAAAAATTATTCAAAAAAAAAAGCTCATACAAACTGCTTCATAAATTAAACGAAATCCAATTCAATTACGCCGGATACAAAGCACCAAGAATACGTTCACCTCGCGCACCAGTCACGTCACTTAGATTACCAGCAAGGCGTAAATGAAAACGCTGTGCCAACCAGGCAAATGCCAATGCTTCCACATGATTCGCCGCGATCCCCAGGCTATCCGTACTGTCTAAATGTATGTTTCCCAACAACTCTTTGAGCATGTGCATCAAAGTATTATTATAAGCACCGCCACCACACACATAGACGGCTTCACAATCAGGAGAATAAGTTTGTATGGCATCAGCGATCGTCTTCGCAGTCAAGGCACACAAGCTCGCTTGCACATCGACAGCGCTAATATCAGGAAATACCTGCAATTTTTCTATCAGCCAAGCCAAGTGAAACAAATCACGACCAGTGCTTTTCGGTGGTGTTTTTTGCAGATAAGCTTCTTGGCATAGCAGCTCTAGCAACGCGGTATGAACTTGCCCTTGTGCCGCCCACGACCCACTATCATCGAATGCTAAGCCTTGATGCTGGTGTATCCAGGCATCCATCAGTACATTGCCAGGACCAGTATCAAAACCAGTAGTGTGGCCTTTCACGCGCAGAATACTAATATTGCTGATGCCACCGATATTTACCACCACACGGCAATGCCTATCATGACCGAACATCGCCCTATGAAATGCGGGCACCAATGGCGCACCGTGTCCACCTGCAGCAATATCACGACTACGGAAATCAGCGACCACGTCTATACCCGTATATTCAGCGAGCAAGGCCGGATTATTCGTTTGACGTGTAAACCCTAAGTCTGGACGATGTCGTATGGTTTGACCGTGCACGCCAATCGCCTGTATTTGACTTGCTTCGCAGTTTGCAGCGCTCAATAATTTTGAAACACAATCGGCATAAACACTCGCCAACGCGTTCGCTAACAAAGCCTCGCGCTCAATTTCGTTATCAGCCGCCTGTTGCAATGCCAGAGCCTGCTGCTTGAGCTCGGGTGAAAAACTCTGATGCGAGCTCGCTTGCATCTGCAAAACTTCACCCTTGTGATCCCCGAAACGCACTAGAACACCATCAACACCATCAAGGCTCGTACCTGACATTAGGCCGATAAACGTAGAGGATTTATTTTCCATATTTTTCAAAAGCGAATTTTAAGAATAAAAAAGCCGAACTAGGTTCGGCTCATTTTAGAAGTTATCGTCTTGCATTTAGCGTGCCGCGATACGTGCTGCATTGCCCGATGAATTGCGTTCAGGGCGCAATAAATTAAAACGATGCGACATATCGGCAGCCACTACCTTAAATCGTGGCAACTCATGTGAGGCCAAGGCCGCTGCACTTTGCACACTAATAGTATTCGGATCACGTGGCTCATTGTTCACGCGGAATTCATAGTGCAAATGAGGACCGGTTGACCACCCAGTAGAACCGACATAACCAATCACTTGCCCTTGTGTCACGCGAGTCCCTTTGCGAGCGCCTGGTGCAAAGCGGCTCATGTGCGCATAGGCTGTACTGTAGCCGTTCCAATGTTTGATAATGACCATATTGCCGTACCCCCCTTGCGGACCAGCATGATCAATCGTTCCATCCGCCGAGGCGCGAATTGGCGTACCACTAACCGCCGCAAAGTCGATACCGGTATGACGTTTCCATTTGCCTGAAATGGGATGGACGCGCATCGCGAAACCGGAGGAGACGCGGGAGAATTCTAAAGGTGATTTCAAAAAAGCTTTTTTCAGAGATTTACCATCGAAGCTGTAATAACCACCTTCGCCAGCACCTTCATCAAACCAGACAGCTTGAAACAATTTATCTGAGTTTTTGAATTCACCAGACAACAAGCGACCTGTTTTTACCATTTCGCCATTTTGCCAAAAAGTTTCATACACCACATTAAAGTAATCGCCGCGCTGCAACTTGCGGAAGTCAATATTTGTTTCGAACATCTTGACAATTTGATCTGCTACCGGCGCTGGAATCAGAGCCTTATCGGTTGCCACAAACAAGGAAGATTGAATATCACCCGAACGCATTTCTATACGACGTTCTAATTGCTCAATAATCTCTGATGCCTTAAACGTATTATGTTCATCGCGCGACACCAATAAAGTCTTACCGCCTTTATCGTTGCCATCAAGACCAACACGTAACCATTCTAAAGTGCCTTCATCCGTGGTTTTAACACGAATAGACTTTCCGGCACGTGCCTGCAGCACATTGCGCGCAACAGGATCTGCCTTTAAGAAATTAGTCGCATTGACATCATCAACACCAAGTCGCTGCATTAAAGAAGCCAAGGTGTCGCCACGTTGAATTTTTTCTTCTTTAACAAAATGCTGTTGTTGCAAAACGATCTGGGAGATTTGTTCATCTAATGATGGCAATACCAACTCTTGAGTGATTGTTTTGACAGGTAAATTAGAAGCGTCGGGGGCTAAAGGTGCTACGCCTACCGCGCCGACTGCGCATACTGCGAAAAATAAAGCGGAAAAAGAAATCACACGTGATGCACGCATACTGCGCACATTAACGATACTTTCTTTGACAAGTGAATGGGCTTTAACTTTCGTAGTTGCAGCTAGATGACGGAAATTATCGGATAATCGCATGCAATAAGTTAAAATTGATGTTTCGCTGTCAGACGCTACCATCTGACACCAAACAAAATGTTTGAAAACCCACTTCTTTTATTTTTTTATCATCTTGAAGCGGGGCGAAAAATAGTCGCCTGATTGTAAAGCAAATGGCGAATAATGCAAGCTGACGATTATGCGAGGAGCACATTTTTTTCGCTAGCGCTGTTACAAAACTTTTTGATCGATATCCAAATTTATTCGTTTATTAGCAAACCTAATTAGTAAATTTTATTAACAGATACCACCATGACTTCGCCACAACAAATTGACAAAGCGCCAGGCGCCACCGCCCTATTGCCTCTATCTGATGCAGTGCAACATGCATTAGCCGTCACCAAACGTGGCGTCGATGAGCTCTTAATTGAATCCGAATTCGCGCAAAAACTAGCGCGCAGTGAAAAAACTGGTAAGCCATTACGTATCAAGTTAGGACTTGATCCTACCGCACCCGATTTGCATCTGGGTCATACCGTGGTGCTCAATAAAATGCGCCAGCTGCAAGATTTAGGACACACTGTGATTTTCCTAATCGGTGACTTCACGTCTATGATTGGCGATCCATCTGGCCGCAATGCAACGCGTCCACCATTGACGCGCGAACAAATTGAAGCGAATGCCCAAACTTACTTCAAACAAGCGTCTTTAGTCTTAGATGCCAGTAAAACCGAAATCCGCTACAACTCAGAATGGTGCGATCCACTCGGTTCCCGTGGTTTGATTCAATTGTCTTCTAAATACACGGTAGCGCGCATGATGGAGCGTGATGATTTCACGAAACGCTTCAAAGCTGGCACGCCCATTTCCGTACATGAATTTTTGTATCCATTAATGCAAGGTTATGATTCCGTGGCTTTGCATTCGGATCTGGAACTCGGTGGCACT
This sequence comes from Undibacterium sp. Di24W, assembly GCF_049340325.1. NCBI lineage: Bacteria > Pseudomonadati > Pseudomonadota > Betaproteobacteria > Burkholderiales > Oxalobacteraceae > Undibacterium > Undibacterium sp. Di24W. Next base: position 191,749 of record NZ_JBMPOP010000005.1, on the reverse strand, counting down.
GATCAAAAATTTAACCTCCTAGTCGGGCGTGAACTGCAAAAAGACTACGGCCAAGAGCCGCAGTGTATTTTGACTATGCCTTTGTTAGAAGGTCTGGATGGCGTCGAAAAGATGTCTAAATCCAAAAATAACTACATCGCGATTACCGAACCAGCAAATACGATGTTCGCCAAAGTCATGAGTATTTCTGACGAGATGATGTGGCGTTACTATGATTTGCTGTCGTTCTGCTCTTTAGAGCAAATCGCACAATACAAGAAATCTGTCGCAGAAGGACAAAACCCACGCGATATCAAAGTCGCCATCGCCCAAGAAATCGTGACGCGCTTCCATAACAAGCAAGCAGCAGAAGATGCATTAGCGGATTTCGTCAATCGCTCTAAAGGCGGCATTCCTGACGACATCGTTGAAATTAGCTTGAGCGGTGCACCTGTCGGTATCGCGCAATTGTTAAAGCAAGCCAATCTATGCGCTTCTACTTCGGAAGCGATGCGCATGGTCGATCAAGGCGGCGTGCGTATTGATGGCGCGGTCATCAGCGATAAACAATTACAAGTACAAGCAGGCACAGTGGTACTGCAAGTCGGCAAGCGTAAATTTGCCAAAGTGACTTTGACCGCATGATCGCTTTATTGCAAAGAGTTAGACAAGCCAGTGTTGTCGTCGATGGCGCAACGATAGGTGCCATCAATGCAGGCTTGATGGTGCTGGTTTGCGCTGAACGAAATGACACAGAAAAAGACGCTGAGCAATTACTAACGAAATTGCTCAGCTATCGCGTATTTTCCGATGAAGCTGGCAAAATGAATCGTAGCGTCACTGACGTGCAAGGTGGCTTGTTGTTAGTGCCGCAATTCACTTTGGCGGCCGACACGCAATCGGGCACCCGTCCCTCATTCACACCCGCCGCACCGCCTGAATTAGGTAAACAATTATTTGACCTTTTTGTTGCGCAGGCACGCAGCAAACATGCCATGGTCGAAACCGGGCAATTTGGCGCTGACATGCAAGTTTCATTGACCAATGATGGCCCAGTCACCTTTTGGTTACAAACCAAATCCAAAGCAGAAAAATCAGCGTGACCGAAATTTTATTAATACGCCACGGCGAAACCGCATGGAATGCCGTGCGCAAATTGCAGGGGCATTTGGATATTCCGCTCAATGCCGAAGGACGTCGTCAAGCAAAAGCATTAGCCGCAGGTTTGCAGCAAGAAAAAATCACTGCGATTATCTCCAGCGACCTACAACGTGCCATACAAACTGCGGGTGAAATCGCTAGGCTACAAGGCTTACCAACCCGCATCGATGCCGGATTACGCGAGCGTTGCTTTGGTGATTTCGAGGGTAAGTTGTATAGCGAATTACCAGAAATTTACCCCAAAGAATACGCGCACTGGCGCCTGCGTGACCCTGATTTTCATTTTCCGCCGAAACCTGATGACAGCAAGAACATTGGCGAAAGCATACGTGAATTTCAGCAACGAACGATCGCCTGTATTTCGCATTACGCCAAACAATTTTCGGGTCAAAAAATCGCCTTAGTCGCCCACGGCGGCGTACTCGAATGCGCCTATCGCGCGGCAATGAATCTGCCGCTGAACGCGGAACGTACAATTACTATTTTTAACGCGAGTATTAATCGTTTTGAATTCCGTGACGGGCGGCTATCGCTGATAAGTTGGGGCGATGTTGAACATTTGGGCGATGCGATGTTGGATGAAATCGATGAATAACCCATAAGCAAATATCACATTCACTTCGCAAGCTACCAGACTTCACATAGTCACAAAAAAAAGCCGCTCATCATGGAGCGGCATTTTTTATATAGTGACTGCTAGATTTACTTTTTCATCAAATCCAACAAAGCAATCACAGTCGCCTCTACACCCGCTCTAACCGCAGGCTCGGGTGTAATTTTAAAAATCGGACTATGGTGGCCAGGGACTGCGGTACCACCTTTTCTCTCGATCTCAAAATCTTCTTTTGGCGTACCGCCGATCGAAAAGTAGACGCTAGGTATATAGGGATCACTGACGAAGAATGGGAAGTCCTCCGCACCCATGCCGTCACGCATTTTCGGTGTTGCGAAAGCGTCTTTGCCGAGTTTTTCTGTCCACACTTTTTTCAGGCGCTGCGTCAATGGAATGTCGTTGAGGGTAGGCGGCGTTGGTGTGTCACGCTCGAATACCTCAGGTAAAAGATTTTCTGGCAAACCAGCAGCGCGTCCCGTATTGATCGCGACACGTTTGATCGCTGACAGTAACAAGGCGCGAGTTTCTTTGCTTTCACTGCGTACACTTAACTGTAACTTAGCTTCGTCAGAAATGATGTTCGATTTCGTTCCTGAATGAAAGGAACCAACGGTAATCACAGCAGGCTCACGCGGCGCAACTTCGCGTGTGACGATGGTTTGCAGCGCCATCACAATTTGCGCACCGATCACGACCGGGTCTTTGCCCAAATGCGGGTAGGCGCCATGCGTACCAACGCCATGCACAATAATTTCTACCGTATCGACACCCGAGTACGGAGAGCCCTCTTCGGCAGTAATTTTGCCCGCTTCCGAGCTAGCATCAACATGGAAGGCCAAAGCATATTTAGGCTGGCCAAAACGTTTCCAGATTTGATCTTTCATCATCAAAGCAGCACCGCCCACGCGCTCTTCCGCAGGCTGACCGACTAACATCAAGGTGCCTGACCATTGATTTTTACGTGCCGCCATTTGTACTGCCGTGCCGACCAAACTCGTGATATGCACATCGTGACCGCAGGCATGCATGACGTTTTGCAATTTACCATCCGGATCTTTTTGCTGTACTTTGGAGGCATAAGGCAAACCCGATTTCTCTTCCAAAGGCAGACCGTCCATGTCGGCACGCATCATGACTAAAGGGCCGGGGCCGTTTTTTAGCATCGCAACGACACCGGTTTTGCCAACGCCTTCGGTGACTTCAAAACCAGCAGCACGTAGCTCTTTAGCGAGACGCGCCGAGGTATTTACCTCCATAAAAGAGAGTTCAGGATTTTGGTGAAAATACTCAAACAAGGGTTTGAGCTGAGCGTTGTAATTTTTGGCGATAGCCAGTTTTAATTCAGAATCAGCGGCAACAGCAGTGTCACTAAACATTGTGCCGCTCAATAATAAAAAACCGGAAGCAATGCTAGAAGCCAAAAGCGTTTTCACCATCATTATCTATCTCCAGAAAAATATGTGTAAGAAAGAGCGAGAAAATAAATCCAAAAATCTCTCGCCGTGCCAAAACACCATAACGCATATTCTCCAAGGCAACAAGGCTTGTGTCTCTTGCCTTCCTAAACGTCAAGCAAAAATGCTATTTCAAACCAACTCACTGATACTGAGTTTGCGTATAAGGGCGCGCCTCTTTGCTACTGCCCCACTTTTTATTAGGTTGCGCTCGCATCGAAAAAATCAATTCCCCGCCCGCTGTGATTTGCTCGTGCGTCAAATAATTTTTGTCTAAGGTTTTGCCATTCAACATAACACTACCAACGTACATATTCGTCTTACTCAAATGATCCGCACGTATGGTGAATTTCTTCCCATTGGGTAAATTCAATATGGTCTTATCCAAAAACGGGCGTCCAATGATGTATTCATTGCTGCCTGGCGCGACCGGATAAAAGCCAAAACTGGTGAATGCCAACCATGCCGACATTTGTCCGAGATCATCATTCCCCGATAAGCCATCAGGTTTAACGTGGTATTGGCTATCGACGATCTGCTGCAAACGCTGTTGCGTCTTCCACGGTGCACCAAAATAATTATAGAGATAGGCGACATGATGTGAAGGCTCATTACCATGTGCGTAGTGACCGATCAATCCCGAAATGTCTTCCATATGCGCATAGACTTTTTCATCCACTTTGGCGTCAAAAACTTGGTCGATCTTGGAAGTAGCGGCCGCATCGCCACCTAACATAGCGAGCAAACCGGCGTTATCGTGTGGCATATACCATGAATATTGCCAGGCGCTGCCTTCGGTGTAATCGCTACCAAAATTCGATACAGTAGGATCGAAAGGGATACGGAATTCGCCATTCGATTTACGAGCACGTATGAAACCTGTTTTGGTATCAAATACATTGCGGTAGTACTGAGCACGCGTGTAGAATTTTTTCGCAATATCAGCTTTGCCCATCTTCTCTGCCATACGAGCAATCGTCCAGTCATCGAAGGCATACTCTACCGTTTTAGACGCCGCTTCCGGTTCCAAGTCAGTGGGCACATAGCCAAATTTCATGTAGTGCTGTAAGCCGCCATACGGACCGTACTCTGCACTTTTAACCATCGCATTCAGAGCGGCCTCTGCATCAAAACCTTTAATTCCTTTCATGTAAGCATCCGCGATGACAGGCACCGCATGATAACCAATCATGCACCAGGTCTCTAAACCATGAAACTGCCACACAGGCAAAATACCTTCAGGACTAAATTGCTGAGAAGCGACTAATGACTTTACAAAATCCGCATTGCGTGCCTCGGGTTGAATAAGCGTTAGCAAAGGGTGCAAAGCGCGGTAGGTATCCCACAATGAAAAAGTAGAATGAAATCGAAAACTGTCGGTTTGATGTACTTGATTATCAGGGCCGCGATAGCGACCATCGATATCCATAAATAAGCTAGGCCCCATCATGCTATGGTAAAGCGCGGTATAAGCCATAGTGCGCATTTCTGGTTTCGCTTCTATGCTGACAGCTGACAAAGCTTCATTCCATGCCTGACTCGCTTTGTTGCGTTCTGCTGCAAAATCCCACTCCTTCATTTCGCTCAAATTCGCAATAGCACCCTCTTCGCTAACCGCCGAAATCGCCACTTTCACCATCAAAGTTTGATTATCCGGCGTGCCAAAATCAAAGGCAGCGACTAGCGCTTTGCCTTCAACTTTTACCTTATCTTTGGCACCTGCGCCGGGACCGGCAAAACCGCGATATTCGACCGCGTCTTCACGATTATGAATTTCTCTGCTAACGAATGGTCGAGAAAACCGCATCGCAAAATACACTTGACGCCCAGCCGCCCAACCACGTGTTTCACGCATACCGGTGACTAAGGTATTACCTCTTACTCGCATGCTCGACCACAAGTTCTTAGTCTTGTAGTCGTATATACTACTGCGCAAGTCGACTATTAATTTTGCTTCCACGTTTTTTGCAAAACGATAGCGATGCAAACCTACGCGTTCGCTGGCAGTCAGTTCCACATCGATTTCGTGATCCAGTAACTTCACCGCGTAATAGCCTGGCTCAGCCTGTTCTTGCTGGTGACTAAAACGAGAACGATAGCCGCTGTAGGCGCGCTCAGGATAGCCTGGTTCTAATTTGGTTTCACCGCTATATGGCATCAATAAGACATCGCCTAAATCCGAGTGACCAGTGCCAGAAAAATGGGTATGAGAGAAACCGAGTATAGAGTCATCTTCATAGCGATAACCAGCCGCCCAGGGATAGCTTTGTTTGAAGTGGCGCACTTGCGTATCAGGGCTTAATTGCACCATACCAAATGGTCGCGTTGCACCAGGAAAAGTATGCCCATCACCGCCTGTGCCAATGAAAACATTCACTGCTGCAGCGGGACTATTCTTGTCGGCCGCGTTTGCATACGAAATACCTAGACTTAGACTTAGGCTTAAGCCTAAACCCAAGAAAACACTAGACGCGAGTGTCATTTTGTTGACTGCGGTGGTCGACATAGAATTTCGTAAAAATGCGTGTTTCATATTCAGGCGTGACAATAGAGTTACCATAGTTTTCCTTCTCTTTTTTTGTGAATCAGGATTACAACTCATCAGTACTGCTCTCTCGCACCATCAATTGCACCGCAAGTATCTTCTCGATGACTTCATCCTGTGTTTTTCGCAGTAGCAGTTCCACACCTTCTGCGCCCAAGGCTTCTTTATCGACGTGTATGCTGCTCAAAGGAGGATTAGCACGTGGTGCTGCGCTGATATCATCAAAGCCAATCAGCGCAATATCATGTGGCACTTTCAAACCTGCCTCTAGGCAAGTCTGCATCGCGGTCAATGCGGTACTATCGTTGTAACAAAACACCGCATCAGGTGGCTGAGACATAGCCAGCAAACTTAGCATCGCTCGCTTGACACTAGCCTCTTCGTTAGCATGATGTGGGATCGCGATTTCTAAAGCAGGATTGGCGAGTAGTTTGGCGTCAAACAAAGCCTTACGAAAACCATGTACACGCTCTTGTATGCTGTAATGTGCAGCAGGGCCGCTCAACATCGCGATACGTTTGCGACCCGCCTTGATCAGATGACGAGTCGCCAGATAACCACCTAATCGATTATCCGGATTAATTGAGGTGTAGCCAGGCAATTGCATGTCGATCAGCACCATCGGTTTTCCTGAAGCGCGTATTGCGTGCAGCAGTTCAGGCTCAAAAAAACCTGCACACAAAATCGCATCGGGTTGATGTACGCGGATTTGCTCCATGACCGGCTCTGCTGGGCCCACAGCGACAAACGATAAGGCAATCCCTTCTGCGCGGCAAGCGGCCTCAGCACCATGTAGTACGGGTGAAAAGAAAGGACTACTCGATAAAGTATTGTGCTGCCTATGCAGCAAGAAGGCGATGCGTCGTATACGTCCCAGCTTTAATTTGGATAAGTCATAGCCCATCGCTCGTGCCGTATCAAACACGCGCGTACGAGTCGCCTCGGTTAAGCCGCCTTGATTCTTTAAGGCACGTGAAATCGTGCCCAAGGACAGGCCAGTCGCTTTTGCCAGATCGCGGATAGTGACACTCATAGGTACATTCTAAAAACCAGTAATAATCCGAAAATCTGGAGATCTTCGGAGAGTTTAATAAACAGGAAAGGAAAGTAGAAGTCCCAGTCTTATTCAGCCTCGCTCGAATTAAATGAGCTAAGAAAAATTCTGAATGATCTTAAACTGAGATTAAAATTGAGGTCAATTGAAGAAGCTAATGACAGCCTTGTTTATCTGGTTTAGTAAACAAATGGCAGAAAAAAGCTTGTCCTAAAAATGGTCGTCGCTAAAATCTGAAAAAAAGGAAGGGATAGACCAGCGAGTTCAGCCTATGCCATGAACTCGCGATCTACTTTAGGAAGGAAAACATCAATCCTTGCGACTTTCACGGGCACTTGGCAAGAATTTAGCGATCGTAGCAAGCAGGTCATCCTCGCCGACTGGCTTACTCAAAAACGCATCACAACCAGACCAATTCGCCCGCAATTTGTCGATGATGGAAGACTTACTAGTCAACATAACGACCGCTGATTGTTTGGTATTGCTATTGGATTTGATCTGTTTGCAAACCTCGTAACCATCAATACCCGGCATCATAATGTCGAGAAAAATACAGTTATAGGGTTTATCAGCAGCCGCCTTTGCAATCGCCTTTTCAACCGCTTGTTCACCGGTTTCAGCAAAATCGACATCAAATTGGAAAGGAGATAACTTAATACGCATAAAAGCACGCACTGTTGCACTGTCATCGACTACCAAAACCGTTTCGCGCGCTGGTTTTTCGATGACATATTGGCTGAGCGTGTTTTTTTGATCCGAAGAACGACGCAAAGTGGCGCCGTCCCAATTTTCATTAGCGCTATTACGTGCACTACGCTCACGCAATGCACGCTGCATTTCACCATCGAGATTTTCGAACAGGCGCATCCAATGGATAGGTTTTGCCACAAATGGCCAAGGCGTTTCCACGGGCACCCGCCCTATCACCACCGCAGGTGAATGCGCATTTGGCGCACCGATATCCCGTTTCAGCAATTCATTCAAGGCTTCGGGATTATCGGCATTGATTAAATAAATGTCGGTTCTACTTTCACCTTCGGTCGGTTCAACGTAAGACATCTCACGTCGTCCGGTGAGGCGAAAAGTCGATGCCAGCATATTTTTTTCTGCATCTGAAAAACCGCGCATTTCTAAAACAAAACGACGAATGCTATTTGTAGCAGGCGTCATAGGAGTAGCTTGAGTCATCTGGTAACCTGAGTTTGATTTTGACAATCAGTGCCCAAATCATACAATAAAGCGTGCAAACAAATAAGGGAATCGCAATCAAAACAGTGTCATAAATGAATCGAAACAGGATGATGCAAAGCTTTTTCGTTCTTTACACAACAAGAAATGATTTTATGACAGATCACTATTGAAATAGGGCAATAAATTCCTTACAAACCTCATCAGGATTGATAGCGTTGTAGACACTGCTAATTGCCGCCACCATGTCCGCGCCACGATGCACTAAGGGGCCAGCCAATGCCACATTCATACCGCCAATTACCACTATCGGCAGTGTTATTTCATTCTTTGCAGCAACAATAATATCTGGCTTGGTCGTCACAGGGTATTGCTTCACTAATGAAGGATAAAATCCGCCGAAAGCAACATAAGTAGCGCCTTGCTTTTGTGCATCGCGCGCAAGTTGTAAATCACCATAGCAAGATGCGCCTACAATTTTATCTGCACCAACTAAAGCACGTGCTTGTGCGACAGAAATATCGGTACCGCCGACATGAATCCCCTCCGCATCCAAATCCAGGCACAAATAAATATGATCGTTAATAATCAAAGGAACCTCATACCGACGGCATAATTCATGCAATTTTGTTGCTTGGGTCTGTCGCAATTCCTTTGAGGCCGTTTTGTGGCGATATTGCAGCAGACCCACTCCTGCCTGCAAAGCCAATTCTGTCTGTACCAATAAATGCTCGGTATCATCCCAATTTGGCGTGATCAAATATAAACCTCGTAAGTCATGTTGAAGTACTGTCGTTGTGTTCATCTTATGGTTTCCCTGTCGTCGCTTTCAAGTGAATTTATTTTCGGCGCCACGAAGTGGCGTTGTGGAATTAACTGTCCGACTGCAATTGGATACGCCCGTTCCAAGCTAAGTTGGGTATAACTCTGCGCAGCGTGTAAACTCTTTTCCATGCTGTGACCACAAGCCAATTGCCCAGCAATCGCGGCCGCCAGTGTGCAACCGCTACCATGAAACTCGAAGCTTAATCGTGGCCAATTCCAAGTCAATTCAAAAAATTGAGCACGCTGACTAAACCAACGATTACAAACTTGCTGTTCTTGTCCATGTCCGCCTTTGAGTAAAACATCGCGACAAGCACCGCCGAACAGAGAAGTCGCCTGCTGAGCGGCGGTAAGACCATGCGGTGCCAAACGCATCGCTTCCGGCAAGTTGGGCGTAATCAAGGTCGCCACTTCCAACAGGGGTGCTATCGCAAGTACCGCATCATCCAATGCTAATTTATGTCCATGTCCACTGCTCAGTACAGGATCTAACACCACCGATAAATCAGGATTTTTCGATCGTAATTCACTAATTAACGACGCAATGACTAAAGCGTTTTCTAAGCTGCCAACGATGCCTAGCTTTACTACATTCACTGTAAAATGTTTGATCAAATTTTGTGCCTGAGCCGAAACAATGTCTGGCGCAACCGGATGTACCGCATGCACTTGATTATTGTCCTGCACCGTCAAACTGGTAATCACGGTAAGCGCATGCGCTCCCTGCGCCGCAATCGCTTCGATATCGGCTTGAATACCAGCACCACCACTAGGATCATGTCCGGCAAATACCAAAACACAGGGGCGCTGTGCTGTCATGACAGCTGGTTTCACGCGACCCGACCCGCCATAGGGGAGGATGCTGACGCTGCAAATTTCCTAGGAATCCGCCCCGCCACAAATGCTTCATAACCAGCTTCCACTGCCAACCCCATCGCACGTGCCATACGAATAGGATCGCGCGCGCCGGCAATCGCGGTATTCATCAAGACGCCATCACAACCGAGCTCCATCGCAATTGCCGCGTCTGACGCGGTGCCTACACCGGCATCGACGATGATAGGCACATTAGCTTGTTCGATAATGAGAGAAAGATTCCACGGATTCAAAATACCCATGCCAGAACCAATCAACGATGCGAGGGGCATCACCGCCACACAACCGATATCTTCTAGCATACGCGCTTGTATCGGATCATCGCTGCAATACACCATCACATCGAAACCATCTTTCACTAAGACTTTCGCGGCTTCTAAAGTCTCTGGCATATTCGGGAACAAGGTCTTTTCATCACCCAAGACTTCGAGCTTACATAGTTGATGGCCGCCAAGGAGTTCACGACCTAATTGCAAAGTATAAATCGCATCTTTAGCGTTATAGCAGCCTGCCGTGTTTGGCAGGATAGTATATTTCGACATAGGGACGACATCGAGTAAGCTCGGTGCGTTTGGATCTTGACCGATGTTCACGCGACGAATCGCTACCGTGATGATTTCTGCACCGCTGGCTTCAGTGGCTAGTCTGGTTTGATCTAGGTCTTTGTATTTGCCACTGCCGACTAAGAGGCGGGACTTATAGGTTTTGCCTGCTATGGTCAGGCTGTTTGGTTTTGTTTGTGTTGTCATCGTTTTTGTCCTAATTGGTTTTTTACTCGTCTATCTACATGAAACCCATCCCCATCCCAGCCTTCCCCTTGAAGGGGAAGGAGTGTTCATCGACTAATACTACGATTAGAACCGGAGCATCCCCCCCTTCTAGGGGAAATTGGTGGGGTTTCGCAAAGCTCGCTTTGCGCCACCAATTTCTAAGCCGCTTGCAAGCGGCGCAGTGGACGGCTAGGGTGGGGATGGGTATCAGTATTTACTTGCTCTTATGCAAATCCACCTTCCGATAGATCTCTTCCATCACATTCTCCAACTCATCAATTACCTGATTATTCCAAAATCGAAAAAATGACGAAACCGGCATCGTTCAAACACTTGGTTCGATAGTCGTCATATGCTTGGGAATCTGCATGCTGAGAACCATCCAGCTCAACAACCAACTTCAATTCCAAACACACAAAATCCAAAACAAAGTTCAAGAACGGATATTGTCTGCGAAATTTCACGCCTAATTGTTGACCACGCAATCTAGCCCACAACAAACGCTCAACATCGGTCATCTCCTTACGCAGTGAACGTGCATTCACAGTAATTTTTGGACTAGAAGAGTTCCGCATAAATGCTACCCACCACCTATTGCTCTCACCACGTCAACCTGATCGCCAGCCCGCAGGGCGTGTTGCTGCCACAGTGCACGCCGTATCACTTGACGATTGACAGCGACAGCAATCGCTTGATTACCTAACCGAAGTTCCGCAATCAAACTATGCAAGTCGGTTTCTGATGGCAAAGAACGTGGTTCGCCATTAAGTTGAATTTCCATCACAACACCTAAGATTTTTTATAAATTTCCGCGCCGGATTTCACGAACTCAATAGCTTTGACTTCCATACCTTTTTTCAGTGCATCGATTTCGCTAATACCTTGCGTCGCGGCGTAGTCACGTACTTCTTGCGTAATTTTCATAGAGCAGAAATGTGGCCCACACATGGAACAAAAGTGCGCAACTTTGGCAGAGTCTTTAGGCAGGGTTTCATCATGAAACTCGCGCGCCTTGTCCGGATCTAGACCTATATTAAATTGGTCTTCCCAACGGAATTCAAAACGTGCTTTCGATAGAGCGTTATCACGGATTTGCGCACCTGGGTGCCCCTTCGCCAGATCAGCGGCGTGAGCAGCGATTTTGTACGTAATGATGCCGTCTTTGACGTCAACTTTATTCGGCAAACCCAAATGTTCTTTCGGCGTGACGTAACATAACATCGCCGTGCCATACCAACCGATTTGCGCGGCTCCTATACCAGACGTGATGTGATCATAGCCCGGTGCAATATCAGTCGTCAGTGGCCCCAAAGTATAAAATGGCGCTTCATGACATTGCTCCAATTGCAGATCCATATTCTCTTTAATCAGATGCATAGGCACATGACCCGGGCCTTCTATCATCACCTGCACGTCATGTTTCCAAGCGATTTGTGTGAGTTCGCCTAGCGTCTCTAATTCACCCAATTGCGCTTCATCATTGGCATCGTAAATAGATCCTGGACGCAGACCATCTCCCAAAGAAAATGACACATCGTAAGCCTTCATGATTTCGCAGATGTCTTCAAAATGCTCGTACAAAAAACTCTCTTTATGATGAGCAAGGCACCACTTCGCCATAATCGAACCACCACGCGACACAATGCCCGTCATCCGTTTCGCCGTCATCGGCACATACTGCAAACGCACACCCGCATGGATCGTGAAATAATCAACGCCCTGCTCTGCTTGCTCAATCAAAGTATCGCGGAAAATTTCCCAAGTTAAATCTTCAGCCTTACCGTTCACTTTTTCCAAAGCCTGATAAATCGGCACGGTGCCAATCGGTACGGGTGAATTGCGGATAATCCATTCGCGGGTTTCATGTATGTGTTTGCCTGTCGACAAATCCATCACATTATCGCCACCCCAGCGTATCGCCCAGGTCATCTTTTCGACTTCTTCACCGATCGATGAAGTCACTGCCGAGTTACCAATATTCGCATTAATCTTCACCAAGAAATTGCGCCCGATAATCATAGGCTCCACTTCAGGATGATTGATGTTCGCGGGAATAATCGCGCGACCGCGCGCAATTTCATCGCGCACGAATTCTGGTGTAATCGTTGCAGGAATCGAAGCACCGAAAGATTGACCAGGATGCTGACGCCCCATCATCGTTGCCAGTTTTTCACCCATAGGACCAGAGTTCTTCAGATTTTCCAGATACTCCTGGCGTCGCATATTTTCACGGATCGCGACATATTCCATTTCTGGCGTGACGATACCCTGCCTGGCGTAATGCATCTGTGTGACATTCTTGCCTTGTATTGCGCGGCGTGGTTTGCGTCGCAGATTAAAACGCAGTTCATGCAGCTTAGGATCATTTAGACGTTCTATGCCGTAGTCAGAACTCGGACCCGCTAATTCTTCCGTATCATGTCGCTCAACTATCCATGCGCCGCGCACTGAAGCTAAGCCCGAGCGAATATCGATTTGCACCTCGGGATCGGTGTAAGGACCTGAGGTATCGTAGACATAAATAGGGGGATTTTTTTCAGCGCCGAACATCGCTGGCGTATCCGCTTGCGAGATTTCGCGCATAGGTACGCGGATGTCAGGGCGACTTCCTGTCACATATATTTTGCGAGAATTGGGTAAGGCTTGGATAGCGGCTTCGTCGACCTTGGCGGTGGCGGACAAAAAATGTGGGTTGGCGTTCATTTGGCTCCTTTGCTTTATTGATGGCACGGAGCCAGCAAAGGAGTTTCCAAATTAAGCGATGGCGCACCTTAAATTCAGGTGGCATCACGGCTTTGGCTGCTTCCCTTCGCTGGCATTATCCAGATCAGGTTCAAGGGTATTTCTCACCCGACAGATACAAGCTTGTCAGGACCCCTAGCGTTTTACATCGTTTATTTTACTATTACTGCTGCAATCTTTAACTACATCCCGAATACGGGAATTGCCGCCGCATTATAGCGGTGATTATTTAAAATAGGCCATCCTTACTAAAAAAAATTTCAATGTAGCTGAGCAAGATTTAACCATAGATCCAAGAAATTCTTTGGCAGTATCTAGGCGGATAAAGGACAACATTACCCGCCGGAAGGTTCTTGTACAGGCCCTAAAACCTCAATGACATCCACCATATTATGTTGGATCGCCGCTGCTAAATCATGAGTTAAAGTAGGAATCGCTTCTTCGTGATTGACCAATAATCGTGACAAACCATAGGCTCGGTTACGCCCATGCGTTTTACCCAGGTACAAGGCCATATCGGCAATCTGTAATGCACGCTCCCAGTCGCAGACATCTTCAGGCACATCAGAAAACGGCACAGAAATAAAACCCGCAGTAACCGTCACAGGAATATGCTGCGCACCAACGGCGAAAGGCGTATCACCAATCGCAATCAAAACGCGCTCAACCAAACTGGTAATTTGTTCAGGATTAGATTTAGGAGAAAAAATCAAAAACTCTTCCCCACCCCAACGCATCAACATATCTTCATCCCGCACCACATTTCGCAAGCGAGTAGCAACCTCTTTGAGAACAATATCGCCAACCGCATGTCCCCAGGTATCGTTGATATGTTTAAAATGATCAATATCTAACAAGATCATGCAATCAGGATTAACATGGCCTTCCCGACGTTCTACCTCCACTCTGCCCGGACGAGCCGCCATCAAAGCGATGAACGAACGACGATTGTGTAATCCAGTAAGAGGGTCACGTACCGCATGAAATTCCAATTGCAGATTAACTTCTTGCAATTGTTCGTTGAGCTTTTTACTCCGACGATACAGCATATAAATAAAAGCACCTGCTAACAATGCTACCAACGAAGCTAGCAAGGCGACGATTTGCTGCAAACGGTGATTTTGAATGTCTGCATCTTTAAGTGCGTTATCTTTCGCCAAAATTTCTATCTGTTTCTTACGATGCTCGGCGTCAAATTGCTCCTGTAATAAAGCGACCGCCTTAGCGCGGTCAGATCGAAAAATTTCATCACTTAATTTTTGCTGTTCACGAACCAGAGCAAGCGCTTCTTTATACATACCGGCGTTTTCGTACATCATAGAAAACTCACCTAGTATCACTTCCACGTCGGTGGTGGCATGAATTTTTCTAAAGTAATCCAAACTTTGATTGACCAATTCCGCGCCTTGCGCAATTTTTCCTTGCCCCCCTAATGCAAAACCCACATTCACTCTGGCGCCTGCCACACCCCATTTATCTTCGATAGCCTCGGACTTCGCCATTGCATCACGGGCATACATCTCAGCACGTTTAAAATCTTTCTTTATCAAGTATTGATCTGCGATATTAAATAATGCCGAGGCCACGGTATAAGGTAAGTTTTCCTCGCGACCTATTTTTAAAGCGGTCTGATATTCTTTCAACGCGTCGTCATTGCGCTTTAACATGGTCAAGGCCACACCGCGCGAGATACAAATTTCGATATAGGCTTTGGGTGCAATGGTCATCGAAGAGCCCGCTAATGCTTCAGTTGTTGCATCTAAGGCTTTCTCCGGGTCTTTCATTTGTAAATACAGAGTCGAAATCGCGCTCCAAGTCCCCATCCGGGCTTGCACCTGACGTTTCGTCAAGCGCTCGGTCAATTTCAGCATTTCGAAATACTGCTTAAGTGCTTCGTCAAATTTATGCGTGATGCTATATAGACTGGCCAAGGTGCTATGGAAACGCATTTGCACCCCAGCGGAATTAGATTTAACGACACGACTACGTAGTTTTTCTAAATGTGCAAAAGCATCTGCCCCACCAGATTTATCAAAAATATCGAAACTATCGAAGATCTCAATCAATAACAATGCATCTTCATCACGCATCGTCTTTGCCAGCGCATTGAATTCGTTGACGGTTTCTTTACCCAAACTACCTTTGCCTGCGTCATAGTACAAGCCGCTTAAAATACTGAGCGTTTCGAGCCGCACTTTAGGATCGACATTAGATGGCAGTTTGTTTTTAAACTCGATGAGTTGGCGCAAACCTTCATCATTGTTTTTATCCGCGACCGCCTGAATGGCATCCAAACGCGCCATGTCTGTAGTAAGGTCGGAGTCTGCTTGCGCGGCATTGCCGATTAGAAGTAATGCTGCGAGTACGATTATTTGCAACAAAGAATTATATTTTTCATCACTTGATGCATCCAATTTTTTGTCTTCTGAACAAATAGCTAAGTTACCAGCCAAATTAAATGGATGCCTCATGTGAATATCACCTTGCCCACGTTGCCATTGCTTGCACGAAATCTAACTGAACCGATGAATAAACAGAGCCTAGTGGGCTGTTAGCTTTTGAGTCAGTTAGTTTAAACCCTGAGAGACAATACTTTACATTGTATGCCTGTCCCTCTATGTCCAACCTAGATCCACCTTATTTGCTAGTTAGGTGCTGATCAGTTACAAATTAAGTGCCGATTGCGCTTCAAGCCAGCAAATAAACTTATAACCAAAGTTATGCTAAATCATTATTTTTGTGCATAGATCTCATATCCTAACATTTACCCCACGGCATCACGGTAATTATTTGGAACTCGATTCGAATATGCGACAGAATTAAAACACCACGCCAATTTATGCTTGTCAAATATTTAGTCACGTGATTTAGAACTGATGATTCCTGCGCAATCTGATGTCGTTAGTACAAAATAATCTGAAAAAGCTGCGATATTTTCTAGCAAAGTCGAATGCTCATTTATAATCAAAGGTTTCGCTTAATGACTGACACCCTCTCTACAATTAGAGAGCTTCCTCAGTCCCCGGTCTTTAACTTCTATCGTCTGCCACTATCATGGAATTAGCCAAGTCTTTTGAACCTGCCAACATCGAATCCTTCTGGCGTACAGAGTGGGAAAAGCGCGGATATTTCACCGCGTCTACCGATGAATCACAACCTTCATTCAGTATCCAGCTGCCGCCACCCAACGTCACTGGCACTTTGCACATGGGTCATGCTTTCAACCAAACCATTATGGATGGCTTGACACGCTACTACCGTATGCGTGGCCATAACACGGCATGGGTACCGGGCACAGATCACGCCGGTATCGCGACACAAATCGTAGTCGAACGCCAGCTCGATGCACAAAAAATTTCCCGCCATGATTTGGGTCGTGAAAAATTCTTAGAAAAAGTCTGGGAATGGAAAGAAAAATCCGGTTCCACCATCACCGGCCAAATGCGCCGCATGGGTGCTTCTGCCGATTGGAAACGTGAATACTTTACGATGGATGCAGAACGCTCCAAGGTCGTGACCGAAGTGTTCGTACGATTGGTAGAACAAGGTTTGATCTACCGCGGCAAACGTTTGGTGAACTGGGACCCAGTCTTGGGTACCGCCGTATCTGATTTGGAAGTGGTGTCGGAAGAAGAAGACGGCTCCATGTGGCATATTCGTTATCCATTCGCCGATGGTAGCGGTCACTTAACCGTTGCGACTACACGTCCTGAAACTTTGCTCGGCGACGTGGCGGTTGCAGTTGATCCAACTGATGAGCGCTACACTGCTTTCGTCGGCAAAATGCTCAAACTACCTTTGACCGATCGTGAGATTCCTGTCATCGCCGATAGCTATGTCGACAAAGAGTTCGGCACAGGCTGCGTCAAGATCACGCCTGCGCATGACTTCAACGATTACGCCGTTGGTCAACGTCATAATTTAGAAATGATCAGCATTTTAACGTTGGATGCCAAGATCAATGAAAACGGCCCAGCGGTTTACCAAGGCATGGATCGCTTCGTCGCTCGTAAACAAATGGTGTCCGACCTCGATGCACAAGGTTTGCTCGAATCAGTAAAGCCTCACAAACTCATGGTGCCACGTGGTGACCGTACCAATGTCGTGATCGAACCGATGTTGACCGATCAATGGTTCATGGCGATGAGCAAACCAGCTCCAGGAGGCACGCATTTCCCAGGCAAATCGATTGCCGAAGTCGCGCTGGAAAAAGTGGCGAACGGTGAAGTGAAGTTCGTACCAGAAAACTGGAGCACGACCTACAACCAATGGCTGAACAATATTCAAGACTGGTGTATTTCACGTCAGCTCTGGTGGGGTCATCAAATCCCGGCATGGTATGGCGACAATGGCGAAATCTTCGTCGCACGCGATGAAGCAGAAGCCAAATCGAAAGCGGCTGCCGCAGGCTACACAGGCGCATTGAACCGCGATAACGACGTACTCGATACGTGGTTCTCGTCTGCTCTCGTGCCATTCTCGACAATGGGCTGGCCAGAGTTGACGGTCGATAGCAAACTGTTCTTGCCATCTTCTGTTTTGGTTACGGGCTTTGACATCATCTTCTTCTGGGTTGCGCGTATGGTCATGATGACCGCGCACTTCACCGGTAAGGTGCCATTCCACACGGTCTATGTCCACGGCTTGGTGCGCGATTCTAGCGGCCAAAAAATGTCCAAATCCAAAGGCAATACATTAGACCCTATCGATTTGATCGATGGCATCACGGTTGACGAACTCGCGGCAAAACGCACCGTTGGCTTGATGAATCCAAAACAAGCAGCGAGCATCGACAAAGCCACGCGCAAAGAATTCGCTGATGGCATCCCAGCTTACGGCACAGATGCGTTGCGCTTCACGATGGCAAGCTACGCCTCACTCGGCCGCAACATCAATTTCGACTTAGGTCGCTGCGATGGCTATCGTAATTTCTGCAATAAATTGTGGAACGCGACGCGCTTTGTATTGATGAATACCGAAGGACAAGATTGTGGTTTCACTGGCACAGCAACAGACAATGATCTCGACTATTCACAAGCCGACAAATGGATCATCTCGACCTTGCAACGTACAGAAGCAGAATTAGAAAAAGGTTTTTCTGACTACCGCTTCGACAACATCGCATCCGCTATCTATAAATTTGTGTGGGATGAATACTGCGATTGGTATTTGGAAGTCGCGAAAGTCCAAGTACAACAAGGCACCCCAACGCAGCAACGTGCAACGCGTCGCACTTTGTTACGCGTGTTAGAAGTCACGCTGCGCATGGCACACCCAGTGATCCCATTCGTCACCGAAGCATTATGGCAAACGGTCGCGCCATTGGCAGGCAAAACCTTGAATCCTGCGGGCGATTCCATCATGATGCAAGCCTACCCATTGGTGAACGCGGAAGCAATCGACGAAGCCGCAGAACATTGGATGACAGGCCTCAAAGCTGCCATCGACGCTTGCCGTAACTTGCGCGGTGAAATGCAATTATCACCAGCAGTCCGCGTACCGCTGTTACTTCAACCAGCGAACACAGCTGACAAATCCCGCATGGAAAGCTACGCACCATACATGGCTGCTTTGGCGAAATTATCTGAAGTGCAGATCGTCGATGTCTTACCAGATTCACCAGCACCAGTCTCCATCGTCGGCGAAACCAAGCTGATGTTGAAAGTAGAAATCGACGTCGCTGCAGAACGCGAACGCCTCTCGAAAGAAATGGCAAAACTCGAAGCTGAAATCAATAAGGCTCAAGCTAAACTCAGCAATGAAAGTTTTGTGGCACGTGCACCGGCAGCGGTGGTCGAACAAGAGAAAGAACGCGTCGCGGGCTTCTCTGCGACTTTGAGTAAGATGCAGGAGTCGTTTGCTAAGTTGGGATGAGATTGATATGTAGGGTGGGCACGGCTTCATCGTGCCCACGGTCGATGAAGGTGAAAAATAAAATAGACCTCCGCGTGGGCACAAAAACGTGCCC
Source organism: Undibacterium sp. Di24W (assembly GCF_049340325.1). Classification (NCBI taxonomy): domain Bacteria; kingdom Pseudomonadati; phylum Pseudomonadota; class Betaproteobacteria; order Burkholderiales; family Oxalobacteraceae; genus Undibacterium; species Undibacterium sp. Di24W. The sequence continues at coordinate 172,574 of NZ_JBMPOP010000005.1, read as the reverse complement.
ACCCTACATAGCTAAATATCAAGGACTATTGAAATGCTTAGAAAATTCAAAGATGGATTAATATTTGGAGCGGGGTTTTCGGTTGCATTCTTGGTGTTGAGTTATCTAGGATTTCTCCTCTTTACGAACATGAAGTGGACTAACAACACACCTGTATCAGAAAATGGTGAGCACATTAAAGTTGTGAAAGAAATTCCTTTTCATGAACTTAGTCCTGAAGAGCAAATCAATCGAGCAAGTGTCATTGCCCTTGCGAAGCATGAAAAACTACCGAATGGAAAGTATGCCGCCGTCGTCAAAGAATTTATAAAGAAAGACCCGAATACGACCGTCTACTACAAAATTGGCGATGAGTATCCAAGAAATCCCAACGCACCTGAAGTGGATAAGTCATACGCGGAGAATATGTTGATATTTTTCACTGGTTCACCAGCAACCATGGTTAGCTCCTTTACATATTCAGGCGAACGAATTTCTAGTCTTGGCGATATGCCGATAGAGGTGTTGCGAAATAAAAGCAGGGGAAAATCAAATTAGCTGTCCTAGCCACACACAGCTTTGCGCGTAGGTGCGTCCTGATTCTTAAATCCATTCACTACTTCATGTGCGCGATTACGTTACGCTAATTGCACCTTCAGCCATATAAGGCGGGTACACCCTTCGCTGCTTAGCCTCTGTGTACGTGGTTGATAGAGCGATCTACAGCGCGGTTTGAGCCCCCCCCCCCTCTACATGACCACTTTTTCAAGCGAGGTATAGATGTTGTGCTTAGCAGCTCAACCTACTTGCTATCGCACCCACCATGCGATTTAGTTACAAACGTTCATGATGACCAAGCACATTGACTTCGCTCGCCAACAGCCACCCTGCACGTACGCCAAGGTAGGGATCGTGCGATGCCAGAGCATTACTCTCCGCTGCCATGACCACGAAGTACCACTTTTGCCCATACTCAACGACACTGGCAAGTGCTACACCCTTACTATTTTTCAAATAGCTTCGTAGCACGTTACCGAACGCAGCTCGGTTTAAGAATTCACTCAAGCCTTGATCATATTGATCGTTTATCTTTGGGGCTAAACGCAGCTTCACTTCTCGCCTCGCCACAAAATGGAAAGATCGATCGAGGCTGCTTCTTGGAAGTACCGTGTCATGCAGAAACGGAATGGTGTCGCCGTCACGTAAGTTGGATAGACTACCGGTATGATACTTATCAACCGGATCTCCGCAACATCCCTCACTCACACTAAGTGCACGTCCTCCGTCAGATGAAACACGCAGCAAGCGTAAGGGGAAAACTGCTGGCGAGCGCACTGCAAAACCATTCTGAGTGCCATACCAAATGACAGTCGCACCACCTTCTGCACACTGAGCGCTACCGATATAAACAATATCGACTATGCCATCATGGTCGATATCAAGGAGGTAAAACGACTTGATTTCACTTGGCTCTAGTGAGCGCTGAATGAATGAGCAATCCTGTCCTTCAAATGGATCAGACGTCGAAATCGCCGCGAGGTAACTCTGCTTTAGCTTATTCTTTACTTGTTGAAATTGCGACGCTGGTAGTGTGGGCGCTCGCCCAATATTCAACCAAGTTCGCGATTCCGGGAATAGTGCCTCTGATACACGCACATAGTCGAACTCATCGGCTTGAGCAAGCTGATTAAGGCCAATTATGCATACTAAGATGAGCAAGAAACGATGTATCTTTGATGAGAGTTTCATGGTTCCTACTTTCTATTGAAGCCTTGTCGAGCGGGTAAAACACGCACCGCCTATTCTATGTATATAGTTGATCGAGCATTCTACCCGCCTTTCATAACTTCAAGTGCTCACATAACCACGGTAGATAACCAAGCAATCACTGCGCTTTTGCCGCCTCGGCCTTAGCTTCCTCAACTTCTTTCGGATTCATTTGCGACTCGGCATAGCGACGATACGTCACGGCGTCGTCATACTCGCCTGCAAGAATAAACCATTTCATAGCCTCAACTCTATCGATCGCAACACCTTTTCCTTTGAAGTACATTAGTCCTAATTGATATTGCGCACTAGCGTTCTTTTGTTGCGCTGCCTTTAAAAAAAGATCATGTGCTTTGTCATAGTCACGTGAAACGCCAATCCCACTCACATATAAAACTCCCAAGCTATACTGTGCGTCCGCATACCCAAGTTCCACTGCCTTGTTGAACCAATAGACAGCCATACCGTAATTGGGGGCGCCCCCCTTGGCTTTTGCGTACATTCGGGCGAGATTGACTTGAGCCCGGACATTATTCTGTGAGGCTGCCTTTTCGAACAGCGCTTTCGCCTCGACGTAATTCTGCGCGACACCTTCACCCTTTAAATACATTAAGCCAAGATTAAACTGTGCATCGGACTTGCCTTGGTCTGCAGCCTTCCTAAACGCAGCGGCAGCGGCCGGAAAATTCTGCTGCTCATACAATGCCACGCCATCCGAAAAATCATCGGCGTGAGCAAGCAGACTCAAGGTGCTAAAAACCACACTCAGCAATACTTTCACAAACAATTTCATAATTGCCTCTCGCTTCCCAGTTAGGTTCGAATCATATCCAACAGATGACGTTCAATCTCGGCGCGTCCTTCGGTGCTGGTCATCGCCACAATCACATCGCCAGCGCGTAGCAGGTAGTCGTCATCAGGATTAAAGGTCCAGCCATTGTCAGCGCGCACCGCAATCAAAATATAGTCCGGGCTACGAAGCCGCAGCATACCCATCGGCGTGGCAGGGAAATTGTGCGGTGTCGCGACCTCCTCAACCCGCAGATTTTTTTCGGATTTCAACATCTCATCCAAAAAACTCACCACATGTGGTCGTACCATCGCAGACGCCATACGCATGCCGCCGGTAAAGTCGGGGCAAATCACTTCATCAGCACCCGCCTTACGCATCTTTTCCACATTACGCAGCTCATGTGAACGCGCCACAATACGCAATTGTGGATTCAGCTGCTTGGCAGTAATGATGATCATCAGATTACGTGAATCATCACCCGTCACAGCAAACAAGCCGCGCGCATCGGTGATGTCCGCACCAAGCAAAAGATCGTCGTCAGACGCATCGCCATGCAAATACAGCAGGTTGGGAAACTTATCTAAGAATTCGTCGAAGTGAGTTTGTTCAGGATCAATAGCGACGAGCTGGCGCCCTGTCTTTTGCAACTCATGTGCCACATTACGACCGACCCGCCCAAAGCCGCAGACGATAAAATGCTGTCGCAATTGTTTAATACGTTTTTCCATTCGTCGTCTCCGCAGGGAATAATCCAGATCTTTCTCAAGAAAAAAAACAGTCAAACTAGTGAATAAAAAGGTCAGGACACCCAAGCCTGCAATACTCATCACGCCAGCAAACACCTTGGCACCGAATGATGTGAGTGGCACGCCTTCACCATAACCAACCGTGGAGATCGTGATCAGCGTCATATAGATCGCATTCTCCCAGCTGGTTTTGTCGCTAATCAGGTAGAAGCCAACAACGCCGATGCCAATCAAAGCCAGAAGAATCAAAGTCGCCCAACCAATACGCGCCAAAATACGCATCAGCTGCGCGTTCTCGCTCACCGAGCGTGGCTGCAAAGTCGACATCGAAGCCGGATTCGTGTTTTCTGGAGTCTGCATAGCTAGCACTGATTTTTTCTATAAACAGCATTGTAGCCTTAGGCGATTTTTCGCCGTCGACATTTATGCAGGTAAGCGCCATCTGTCGCTTTTTTGTGATTCAAGTTTTAAGTTTTTTGGCACCAGTTTGACCTTGATCAAAGAGAGTCTGCCTACAAACACAAAAGATTGGTTCCTTTATTTGATCGATCCTGAATTGCAGAGTCACATGTTCACGAGCTCACGAGGACGTTCCGAGAAGGCGAAAACTCGCATCGCACTGAGATAGGGCGCAGAATAAGAAATTTTGCTATGCTTGCGGCTTATAATTGATCCACAATTTTTGTCTTGGGTCAGCGACACTTATTTTATGGAAAAGTACTATGGCTTCATTGCAAGATCAATTTTTAAAAGCGGGTTTAGTCGATAAGAACAAAGCCAAGAAAGTGCACCAGGATAAAACTAAACAGAAAAAGGTCGAGCGCCGTACAGGTAGTGAAAGCGTGGATGAAGCGCGTTTGGCTGCGCTTGAGGTGCAAAGAAAAAATGCCGAGCGCGCGCGTGAGCTCAATGCACAGCGTGATGCGGCCGCTGCTCAAAAAGCCGTGTTTGCACAAATTGTGCAAATGGTGCAGAACAATCGACAAAGCAAAGGCAATGGCGACATCGCTTATTACTACACCCATGGCACCAAGATCGACAAGATCTATGTATCGGCAGAAGTGCAAAAACATCTGATTGCTGGCCGACTCATGATCGTTTGTGTGGATGGAAAAACGGAATTACTGCCCCGAGTTATCGCAGAAAAAATCGAGGAACGCGATGCTTCGCTAGTGGTGCGAGTAAAGAAAACGTCCAACGAAGTTGATGAAGATGATCCGTATGCCGCCTACCAAATTCCAGATGACTTTACTTGGTAACGCGTAGCTGCGCTTAGTTGTATTAGCACAGCGTAATAGCACCTTTTTCTCAGCATCAAATTAGCGCCTGACGTTCGGGATTTGCTTTTGACCAGTGTAGAATCTCGTAGCTCTGGCGTAAACCCGCAACGAAGAAAGGATCTGTCTGAATGAGCGCTTCCAGCTGGGCTTTCGATTCAGCTTGGGCGATCCAAAGGCCACCCTTGGGCGCAGCTTGCGGCTCAGATCGCAAAGAGCCTCCAACGGGAATGAATTCTTTATTCTTCTCCAGCCATTCAATGTGCGCTTGAAGATTCGCAGCACGGACGTGGCTGAGATCCGGCTTGTCAGTAAAGAAAATTGCAAAGAGCATGTGCTGCTTACCTTTCGAGATTAGGGCCAGTCCGATCGACCAACTGCTAGACATCAGAGTCCTCACAGTCAAAATAAATATCGAACCACAGTTCAATGCCAAGACTACTAAGTACTGACATTTGTTTGGGATTTAGCGTCGGACCTCCGTGCCCCGATTTTGAATCCCAGCGACAGCAAATATCTATTTCGTACCCATAATTACGCAACTCCGCAAAAGCTAGCTCTTTTCCAGTAATTTTTTCAAGAAGCCAATCTAAGTGGTGCCTTGCGTCACGGCTCTCCACATGTCCAGCGGATTCTAGGAACCAGCCAGAAGAGCGACGAATTCGATCTGATCTTTCAGAAATACGAGTTCCGACGATATGAGAAGACGTAGGCTCCAGAGCCAAAATCTGCGATACATTCCCTGGTTCCTTGGTGTCATGCATCACGCGCAACCACACGTGAGTGTAGGAGCATGTTTCGTAATCTGTGTTATACGGGAAGAACGTCATCTGATGTCTAACGCAAATTTGACGGGGTCGCCGCCGAGATTGGAAATAGACGCGAAGTCATCATTGGCGACTCCCACGTCGATAGCCTTGTTAGTGCACATATTGAGCGCCATCGTGCCAACCGTCCTGCAAAGGACTGACGATGACAGTCTTTATCTCCGCTCTAGCTGAAAGCCATTCAGATACCGCTGCTCGATCTTCATCGGTTGCAGATCCATGCGCACGGTATACAAAACCCAAGTCCACGCCACCACCATAATAGAGACCGCGAGATTCGATTAATTGTTCCAGAAACGCTGAAAAAAACACATCCAGTATCTCGTGAGTAGGAGCACATTGCAATTCCATTGATACCGAGAATACCAACTCTCTGAATTCACAGATCCTAAGTTTTTTCATTTGGCGTCGGCTACGATTTCTAGACTTAGGAGGATTAAATTTCACTTCGATGTGTTCCTTCAAATTGTCGCGATTTCAGCAAAAGAGAGTCTGTCGACGCAGGACGGATTGGATTCAATCTAACTCTAAGTTAAACGGACAAGATTAAAACTAAACCCGACCAACTTAATTTATAAATAAAAAGAATCATAAATGAAGGTCTAGGTAAATCCAATACATAAAATCAACTAGTAGGTGCGATTAGCGCAGCGTAATCGCACGGATGTCTTCCAATTTTTTGTGTTCGATTAAACTGACGTTTTGTAATCACAGACAACACAAAACATTCATCAAAAAATCCTGATTCATACATTCGTTTCTTATTTCTTGTGGGCGATTGCGCTACGCGAATCGCACCTAAAACGTTGCGAACCAGTTTGAGCGACTTGTTGTGCATCTCACTTTGACTTAATTTCTATGTCAGGTTTTTGAATTGTCTTCGTGCAATCTCCACGATGAATGCCATCTATAAAAGAAGTGATGGTTTCTACTATCAGTTTTTCTGTGGTCCGCGACATGCCTTTGCCCGCAAGATTCATGTGCGTTGCACCATCGATAATACCCAACCATTTACAAGCTATTGGCATGTTCATATAAGGTTCAGTGCGCGTATCCCATGATGCGCCGCCAAGTTCGTCGTCACGTGTTCCTGTCAGTGTCAGTACTGGATGATGTATAGTTGACCAAGCGTTTTGGGGGAATATCGAACCCGCTCCTTGCGGAGACAATGCAATATATATGTTGAATGAGTTAGAGCCACTTACGCCGAGCTTGTTCAGCGCACCTGCTTCTATCATCGTGGTTGCTGCCCCCATTGAATGCCCTATCAACACGGAATCAGACCCGGTGCACCGCGATTGCGCCCAAGCTTTGGTCGCCGCAATATCCATGAACCTTCCGCGATAAGCTTGGGGGTCTATTATCAAATCTGACAAGCCGTCTCGTAATCCCTTGCCTTGCATGTGCTTGCGTAAGGCACTACGACCACTTTCCTGATGGCCTACAACAAGAGCCAAATATCCTAGGGATGACATAGCTTCGCCAAGATATTCGTATCCGTTTTCAGACCCTCCCGCCCCAGGCGAAATGATGGCAATACCATGGCAAACAGCGCTTTTTGGCGCGTAGCTTATCACTGGAACAGTTTTCTGATCTTGTCGCACAAGTGACACCGCGTCTTTAGCCGCCACACCAAATGAAAAAATCGAAACAAGTATACCGATTGAAAAACATCCAATTTGCTTGTTCATTCAAACCTCCTGTACGTATTGATTTGATGCACATCATCGGAATTCAGCGCGCAGCAAAAATCGCAGTTTTTTTTGACGCTCCGCCGGAATGTTTTGTAAGGCATCAATTGCCTATTCTAAACGTTTTCATCCTTGTATCGCTCGTACAGATCGCTAGGCCAGTACCGCAATGGGTTGACGCTATCCGCATCGATTAAATCTGTCTTGATACGTTCATACTCGTAGCAGTTAAGCTCGAAACTATTACCCCAAGGATCGACGAAATCGTAGGCCCAACACATGTCGAAGTCGACAATGTCATCGATATGAAGTGGTTGCCCTGATGGCTTGGCAATTCCATTAGGGAGCGATCGTGCGAAAATCATGAAGTTTTCCGCATCGCTGCTGAAGGCAATTCCCGTTATTTGAGGAATCATTGGATGCCCTTCACTAGCTTCAAAAAGCGCGAGCATGGTCTTACCACCATCTGCAGATATCTGAAGTGGTCCGCCTTCAAAGCCCTTTGCCCAGAATTCGTATTTTTTGACGGGTTGAAAGCCTAGATGTTCTGCGTACCATTGTGCTGCCGCTTCTCGATCAGGCACGCGGATGTGAACGTGATCAAGGCGTCCCATTTGAAATTTCGCTTGGTTCATGTCGTCCTAACTTCCTCAGAGTCTTGGTGTCTAATGCCGCTTAATGCCCAATGTCCACGTCAACCTACGCACTTGTACGTTGGTGTCGAACTACAAGTTAGAAGGTCAATCTGCATCCACAACCTCTTTTTTTGACACTTTCCCGTCCTTAAAATCCACTGAGCACGCCAGTCGAAACATCGTACCTTGGTCATGGTTAAAGATCCAGATGGTGTCTGTGCCTTGCCACACTTTGGGAAAAAATCCTTTGGATTGAGCGAGAGCCGCAATTTCCTCGCGATTGTCGCCGTCCTTTATACCCTTACAAAAAGAGTCGATCGGGTAAACAAAATAGAAGTACGGAACCACAAAGAAGCCTCCAACGAAAAGAACGAACGTCACAAGAAGCGCTTTGAGGAAAATGTTCATTCAGTTCTAACTCTAATTTAAACGGACAAGATTGAAACTTAACTCGACCGACTTGATTTATCAATAGCAAGGATCATAAAGGACAGCCTCAATAAAACAAATACAGAAATCAGCTCGTAGGTGCGATTACGCTACGCTAATCGCACCTGCAGCGCATTGGAGAAGTTCCTATGCGATAAGTGCATCACCACAAAGCTCGACGCTTTGATGCGATGTAAGCTTTACATTGCTGTTCAACGGTAGTGTCGTCATCAATCCCCGTGGTGGTAGCGGCAGATATTTCCAGGCCCGCATAAATTCCACAAGGACGCTTAAATGCTTTCTTCGGAATCAAATACCAATAAGGCGGTTCGGGCGAGCAAATGAAGATTTCTTTCGTCTTCCAGCCTACTTTTTCCTTTTTCGCGACTATCTAAAGCATTTTATCTAAAGTCGGATAGCAGCCCTTGGCCTTACTCCAATCCATGATGTGTCCTTCTGCCGCCATGAGAGAACCAACGATTAATGCCCAGTCGCCTTCCAGGTTAAGTTTATCAACGCGGAACCGTATAGGTTGCCCAGCGAGACGAGTTGCTTCGGGGCGAAGCGCATCAAGCCATTCTTTGCGCTCGTATTTGGTAACGGCAAACGCCGCCAAAGAATTCGCAATTAGTAGCAGGAGGAACAAGACCCTTCGCATATGGGGATTTGTGTGCCCTTCGCAAAAGCAAGTTGAGCCGCGAGATACAGACTAATAAAAATAGGAAAGATTTCAAGGCTTCACCTTCGACTATCTTGTTAGCGACACCGAATCGAAAAAGTCTAAACTCGATATTTCTTAGTTACCTCTCTGACTCAACCATTTCTTTACGGTCATAAAGCCCACTTCCATATGGGATATCAACACATAAATCAGTGCTGTCATCGAAATAAAGGCACCTATAGAAGTTAGAGTCCACCCACCGTAGCGCAAGACCCAAAGCGCGGTACTTATGTCCATTTTTGTATTCGAAAATTGGCAGGGACCCATCGTTTTAAATCCTATGGAGCATCCATTCAACTCCGCAAGCAACTCTGCAAATTGCCAGCAAATCGCTGGCAGAACAACTGGCAACGTTGCATACAAATACTTCCTTGACCAAGGACGACTCATGGGCGCTAACTCTAATTTAAACGAACAAGATCGAAAATTAATCTGATCGACTTGATTTAACAATAACAAGGATCATAAAGGAAAGTGTAAATAAATCAAATACATAAAACCAGACTATGAGAGATATTCAAGATCATCAAAAACGAATACGGGCAAGATGTTTTCAACACATCTCGGCTATATAGGAAATCACACGATTACAAAACAAGGTAGGTTATCGCTCTACGAAACCTTATGAACGTATGCATTGACTTGTTCACTTCATTGCCCTCAAAACTTTGCGCCTCAAAAATTTCTTGACGCCTCCGGAAACTCAAACTTGTTTTAAACCATTCGGTTAATTGACCAATCGGTACTTTATGCAAGATCAACTGAGCTTAAGGTTTTCGGCATTAGCCGATCCTACGCGCCGAGCTATCTTGGCGCAACTTTCTCAAGGCGAGGTGAACGTGTCAGATTTGGCGCGACCATTTCTGAATGACATGAGCCAGCCTGCTGTTACCAAACATCTCAAGGTGCTCGAGGCTGCTGGTCTGATTACCAAAACGCGCGACGCACAATGTCGCCCTTGTAAGCTCAATGGTGAAAACTTAAAGCTGGCGGCGGATTGGGTGGATCAATATCGCGCGTTTTGGGAGGCAAGTTTTGATCGCCTCGACCTCTATCTACAAACTATTACTGCCGAAAAGAAAGGTGAAAAGCATGCCCAAAAATCCATAAGCACAAACGCATGCAAATGAAATCCACCTCGTGCTTCTTTATGATGCGCCCGTAGCCACGGTGTAGGATGCTTGGACTGATCCGGCGCAGGCGGCACAGCTGTGGGGGCCATGTGGTTTTACCGTGACTACACACAGCAAAGAGGTAGGCGTGAGTGGCGGTTCGTTCTATTTGATGACAAATGGCAGTAGCGAGAATAAAGTCAACATGTATGGTCGCGCCGCCTAACTTGAAATGGAAAAACCCAATCGCCTCGTCTACACGCAGCAGTTTTGCGATGAACACGAAAACATCTCTCGTCACCCCATGGCACCAACTTGGCCAGAGACCATGCTGACCACGGCGCAATTCAACGAACAAGGCCCCAATCGCAGCCGCGTGACGGTGACATGGGAACAGCACGGTGCGTTCGCCGCTGAGGAGTTGGACGTATTTATGAAAGCACGCAGCGGTATGACGATGGGCTGAACCGGCTCCTTTGATAAGTTGGAGACCGTGTTGGAAAATGATTGAGGATAAACATGGTGGCTTAGCGCACTACTTTTGAGTTTGTGTTTTGGATCTCTAGAAGTCAATTGCGCTTTCGCTATATCGACCGCCCTCACCCCAACCCTCTCCCGCCTGCGGGAGATGGAGTTATGTCCACAACTCGATCTAGCATCCTCAGTCTCTCAAGTGTCTAGCGTGCGACTCACCCGCCGCGTAAAAAATGCGTGGCACCAAAACATGCAGCAAAGAAAAGTTTAGGGAAAATAACTGTTGTAATTAGATCTTTTAAAGTTCTCGCTCTAGTAAATTTACGGGTTGCCTCAGAAACAGCACGTACAATTCAAGAGCAGCTTTTCCAACTTTATAAAACTCGGAGACAACATGAATAAATCTGGACTGATCAAATCTGGTTTCATCATACTGAGCCTGCTCGCAGCCCAAATGGCTGCAGCCCAGAGCTCACCTGCAGGTCTATGGAAAACCATAGACGACAAAACAGGCAAAGTAAAATCCTTGGTACGCATCAGCGAAACTGGCGGCGAATTTCAAGGAAAAATCGAAAAATTATTTCGCGAAGCCGATCAAGATCAAAATCCTAAATGTGACAAATGTGACGGCAGTAATAAAGACCAACCTTTTATTGGCCTGACCATCCTTTTCAATATAAAGAAAGATGGCGATGAATACAGTGGCGGCAAAATCCTTGATCCAGCCAATGGCAAACTCTACAGCAGTAAACTGAAATTAATAGAAAATAATAAAAAATTAGAGGTTCGTGGTTATATCGGTATGCCGATGTTTGGTCGCACACAAATTTGGGTGCGAGAAGACTAAACGTATCAATCGAAATCGCTCCAAACGATTCCAAATGGCAGCTTAGGCTGCCATTTTTCATACTAAGCCACCCTAAATAATCCAGAACACATCGACGCAAATGGATGGTATGAGCACGCATGAGACAGTCTATTCGTAAGAATTTGCCTCAATCATTGATAGTGCGGTATTCCTGTGGTATTTTTGCTCTTATTAGATAGTCACATAAAAACTATCCATCAATTGCAGCCAAAATGACGCAGATCTTAGGCCATAAAAAAGACAGCACGATCACTAAAATTATAATGAGTCCAAAGAGAAAAATGACCCAGGGGGGGTCTATCAACGAGCGCATAGGTCAACACTACAGCGCACTTTCCAAATCACATAAAATTACCGCAGACTACGTCGTCGCTAACTCGTTTAGGGCAGCCACCATGTCCATCGATGAATTGGCAGACGCCGTCGGCATTTCAAATGCGACAGCAAACCGTTTTGCACGGGCATTAGGTTTTGACGGCTATCCACAATTTCGTGCCGAACTCGTCTCTGGTTTCGAGACCATGTTGGCGCCGATAGAGGGCTTGCGCTCTGAAATTGGCCGTGCATCAAGTGGCACCGAGGTGATCAACCGATCGCTTTCAGATGACATTGCCAATCTCGAAGCCACTCGTCGCGAATTCCGTCCTGATGTTTGCAATCGTGCGGTACAAATGATCTTAGATGCTGAGCGCATTTACATCATAGGCTACGGCGCCAGCGCCTATCTGGGCGGCATTATGTGTCACGCACTCACCAATTATTGCGACAGCGTACAGGCCAATGTCGGCACGGGCGGACCAGCCCAGGTCTCGCGTACCTTATACAAATTTACCGAACGTGATTTGGTGATTGCGATTTCTTTTCCTCGCTATTCCAGCGACGTGGTCACCTTAGTGGGGCAAGCAAAAAAACGTCAAGTGCCGATTCTGGCGTTGACCGACCGCCCAAGCTCACCAGTCGCGTCCATTGCGAACGTCACCTTATACGCGCAAACCAAGCCCCAGTTCAACTCCGAAGGGATTGTCCTCTGTTTGATAGAAGCGATCTGCGCTGCGGTAGCCAATCAAGCTGAGTCTTCCGTCGACATCGCCGCAGAAACAACCGAGTTGATGCTACCTTGGTTGCATCACGGTAAAAAGTAAGCCGTACTTTGATCTAAATCAGGTCTCCTTTAGACAAATAGACCTATCATCCAACTCATACGATTTGGTAGCATCTATTTTCTAAAGGAGCAGTACTTATGCAAGTTGAACATCATCCGCTGGCACTTGAATTTCCTGAATTCAAAGACACGATTCATACTTTAAAAATGGCGAATGCCCATTTTGCCAAATTATTCGATGAATACACAGATACTGACAAAGCGATCAATCGTGCAGAAAACGGTGTAGAACATTTGGCCGACGCAGCCTTAGAGACTTTGAAAAAAGTTCGTATCCATTTGAAAGATCAGTTGTTTCAAATACTGCAAAGCAACGCGGCTTAATATATAAATTAAGCGAATTAGACAAATTAGCTGTTAAATTCAACAGCTAATAATCTGGCAGGGCAAATTTTAGGCGGACTTCGGTTCGCCTTTTTTTGTGCTGGTAAAGTGAGCTTAAGTTGTTTTACGCTTTGCGCGAAACACGGTTTGATCCGCATAAAAATCATGATCTTGCCCAGTCCACCAACCTGGAACACCTAAGACTGGCAAAGGTGTGTAATCTGCGGTCGTCAAAGCATGCGTCTGTAATTGCGCGCTCACTTGACGATCAAGTTGGGCAGCCTGCTGCCCGAAATCCTGTTTGAAAAAATCCGGCTCTACCCACACCACCCAAGCATGCGCGGTGATGGCCTTGTATGGCTGCACCAGCTTTTCCATCAAAGCATGCCCAAAACTCCAGACCTGTACCACTTCGCTAAAATCGCGTCGGTGATCGATGAAAGCTTGTTGCCATTGATGCTCACGCAAGCATTGCAAGATTTCATGTCCACGTGCAGAATTTTCCAATACCAAGAGCGCCGCATTTTCATCAAAAATGGTGGCTGCATCTCGCGCTGGCCCACGTGATTTACCAATTCCCAAGCTCGCAATTTGTGCTGCTTGCAAGGCATTGAGCTGACGCTTCACCAGAGGAAAACTCAGCCACACCAAAGCATTAAAAAAATCATGCAGATTTTCACGCGTAGGCACTTTTCCGGTCGCGTTGATATGAGCTTCATAAGCAACGCCTTCGGGCAATTCTTCTTGCAGAATAAATTGCAGCGGTAGACCAGACTGATTCTGCAAAGCCTGAGAACTAGCCGCCAGATTCAAAGCAGCGCGCCAATTTTCCTGTGCCAGTATGGTTTCTGCAGCAGGAAGAATCGATTTCAACCACGGACGAGACCAATCAATGGTCGAGTAAAACGTCGTCATCGTAAAATTTACGCCGACACTTTCCAGTTGATGGTCTCACCACCATTCAATGGCACCAGACTACCGTCGAGATAACTAAGCTCCTCTGGCAATGTCCAGCTTTCACGTTTCAAAGTCATACTGCCGGTATTGCGTGGCAATTGATAGAAATCAGGACCGAAGAAGCTGGCGAAGCCTTCCAATTTATCCAATGCGCCAACCTGATCAAAGGCCTGCGCATACAATTCCATCGCATGCAAAGCGGTGTAACAACCAGCGCAACCGCAAGCGTGTTCTTTCACGCCCTTAGCGTGAGGTGCAGAGTCCGTGCCGAGGAAAAAACGTGGATTGCCCGATGTCGCCGCTTTCACCAATGCCTGGCGATGTGTCTCGCGCTTCAAAACTGGCAAGCAGTAATAATGCGGACGAATACCGCCTTTGAAAATTTCATTGCGGTTGTACAGCAAATGATGCGCAGTAATTGTCGCCGCGATCGGGCCGCTCGCTTCGGCTACGTAGGCTGCGGCATCGCTGGTGGTGATGTGTTCAAACACCACTTTGAGTTCTGGCATATCGGCACGCAAAGGCTTCATCACCGTATCGATAAACACCGCTTCACGATCAAATAAATCGATCTCAGGACTCGTCACTTCGCCGTGTACCAAGAACGGCATACCAACTTCTTGCATCACTTCCAACGTCTTATAGCACTTACGCAAATCCGTCACACCCGCATCGGAATTGGTTGTTGCACCGGCAGGATACAATTTCACCGCATGCACAAAACCACTGTCCTTCGCACGACGAATTTCATCGGGCGGCGTGTTATCGGTCAAATACAAAGTCATCAAAGGCTGGAACGACATGCCTTCAGGCAAAGCTGCCAAAATACGCTGGCGGTAGGCAGCAGCTAATTCCGTCGTGGTCACGGGCGGCTTCAAATTCGGCATCACTATCGCGCGCGAAAATTGTGCTGCGGTGTGTGGCAAAACGGTTTTTAAAGCCTCGCCGTCACGTAGATGGAGATGCCAGTCGTCTGGGCGGGTGATGGTGAGTTGTTGGATGGAAGTGGTAGTCATAAAAGCTCGCTAAAACGATGAGGAGGCAATGATTGTTCTGGGAACATCAAATTAGCCTCTATTTTACCGTTTTAGAACCCGACTGAGCGTTTTCCACTCATTGAAAGCTGCGAATGCTTGTTAACATGCAAATAGCATCTCTAAAAAATCTTGCCAAATTTTGCCAAGACTTCTAAGATGTCTGCATGAGCACAATGAATATTTCTCTCCCAGAGCCCCTCAAAAACTTTGTTGATACGCAAGTAGCAAAGGGGCATTACGGCACGTCTAGCGAATATGTGCGTGAGCTCATCCGCAAAGATCAAGAGCGGCAACAATTACGCGCCTTATTGATAGAAGGTGCAGAATCGCAAGTGATTGGGCAATTTGATCAAGCTTACTTTGACGACTTACGTTCGCTGATCAACAGCACCAAACCTAAGTAATTGTGGCCGTGAACAAGCCTCCCAGCAGCAAAGCTGTGATTCGCCGAGTCCGTGCAGATGCAGACATACAAGCAATAATCACTTATTACATGGAACAAGAAGCGACCAAAGCAGCACTTGATTTCGTCGACGAATTAGAAACCGCCATTCAACATATTCAAACTTATCCAGAATCAGGCTCGCCACGATACGCTCATACGCTAAACCTACCTGGCTTGCGTTGCTGGCCTTGTCAGCATTTTCCTTATCTTATTTTTTATCTTGAGCAATCAAATTGCATTGACATCTGGCGCATCTTGCATCAACAACGCGACATTCCTGCTTGGTTGTTGAACGACGTAAATGCTTAAAATAATAAGTGCAGCAGGTGCGATTAGCATCTTCGTTTAGATTTGAATTAAGATTACCTAAAAATTCTCTTTCACAAGCTTGAAGTTTGTACTAGCAACTGAAAAATTGATCATTCGTGCGATTACGCGAAGCTAATCGCACCTACCGGGCTAACAATATCTAACAATGCAGAATACGCTCAAGAATTCACTTCGCACCAAAATCATTGAAGCGTTTACTTCCGTCTCAAAACCTACGGTTGTCGCTCCCCACCAATGCCCAGAATGTAAGGAACTTACACAAGATTTCTTAGCGTATTCAGGAAATACCCTGCCAGACGAAATATTTGAGAAACACGTATGGGATTTGCCGCTTCTATCTGATGACGCCAAACATTTCTATATATCGGCATGGCTCCTACGCGCCTATTTGGGCGGCTCTTGGAACGATGCCTGTGACACGCTAACCTACTCACTCATTGATAACCTTCGCTGGAATTCGACTCAGCCTTACACAGATGAGCAATGGCGTGTGATCGATATAGTTCTTCAGGAAGCTTCCAAATTCTCAGACCCAATAACGATTGAAAACATAAACAAAGCACGAAGTCTCATTCTAAGGACTGCGGAGTAGATACTGTTAGCTTAGCTCACTTAATTAAACACCTTATCCGAAGGAAACCGCATACTATCGCGCAGTAAAAAACTCATAGGCAAAGCATAGTTGACACCTGTCGGCGGCAACGGCTGCGTGAACCATTTTTCATAGAGTTTGCTGAGTTCACCCTCATTCATCATTCTGGCGATTTCTTTGTCGATCAAGACTTTCAAGCTGGGATCGTCTTTGGCTAGCATGATGGTTTGAGCTTCTATGCCTATGCCGTCGCCTGTGATTTTCCAATGCTGAATTTGATCGGCGCTCGCACGCAAACCTGCTAATACCACCTCTTCACTGACAAAGGCGTCTGACTGTCCCTGTTGCAGCATTTCAAAAGCAGCATGGGAAGTACTGGCTTCTATTATTCTTAATTCTGAAAACTTGAATTGTGTTTGCTGTCTTAACAAAGCCAAGGCAAGGCTGCCGCGCGCCACGACGACGCGTTTTTGCGATAAGTCTGACCAATTTTTAATTGTTGACTCCGCACTTGTTAATAGGCGCGTTGCAGAAAAAAAGTAAGGGATAGAAAACGCCATCTGCTTGCGGCGCTCGGCAGTGTTGGCAGTGGTACCGCATTCAAAATCGGCTTTACCTTCCTGTATCGCTACAAAACGATTCGATGAATTGACGAGCAAATAACTGACTGTGAGTTGTGGCATTTTCAATTCACGCCTGATGCGTTCTACCACTTTACTGCAGATGTCTACCGCATAGCCTATAGGCTTGCTGTCTTCGGACAGGTAAGAGATAGGCATACTCGCTTCGCGATGCGCGATGATGATGGTTTTGCGTTCTTTGATACGCGCCAAGGTATCGTTGGCGTTGGCTTCTATTGCGAATAGCAAGACTAAGATGTAACTTAACAGCTTGAACACGGTGTTCCTTCGTGGGGAAATGATTGCCGTGGTATTTTACACTTTGAGAGGTTTGTGTGTGCGAGGGTACTAATCTGCTTTTAAATCTCCTTTAGCTTTATGGGATAAACTTTACGTCCCCTGGCCGGGGGTGGCCCGGCGGCCACATCCTTTCTTTGCTTCGCCAAAGAAAGGATGCAAAGAAAGGCGACGCAGGCGTCACTGCCCTTCTGGTTCCCAATTGTGCATTACAAAAAATGGGAAAGCCTTGAAACTCGCCTGCGGCTCAGACAGCAAGGCTTTCTTTTTCCATTTTCTGTAATGCACAATTGGCAGTGCCACATGCGACAAGGACGATGGATCGACCGCTCACCACAAACTTTTCTTTATCTTGCCCGAGAATCCATTGAGCCAAGAGAAATTTGATTCTCGGGATGCAGATCAAGGCTGAATTTTGAACTTCGGCGGAGCAATATGTCAATATTGCGAGCATTTGCAACGCCGAGCTGCGCCCTACTATCGCTATCCATTCTCCTTCATTGAGAAATTCGATTCTCGGGATGCTGTGCTAGGCGCTTCCCGCAGCAATACACAAGTATTGCGAGGACAAGCAACAACGCACAGCGCCCGAAAATCGGATTTATCAGGGGTAGAGACCACGTACTTCTCGCGCTTGTAGCACTCGTGTACAACCAATAATAAACGCAGCAGTACGCAAAGATACTTTCTTGTCTTCCGTGACTTGCCATACCGAGCTAAACGCTTCTTTCATGATGCGTGTCAGACGATTATTGATTTCGTCTTCGGTCCAGAAATAACTAGAGAAGTCTTGTACCCATTCAAAGTAAGACACGGTCACGCCGCCAGCATTTGCAATGACGTCTGGTACGACCAAGACACCACGGTCGCGCAGAATATCGTCGGCTTCTGGAGTCGTTGGACCATTTGCGCCTTCCAGGATAATCTTGGCCTTGATTTCGTTCGCGTTGGCTTCTGTGATTTGCTGTTCCAATGCCGCTGGGATCATAATGTCACAATTGACTGACCAGAATTCATTGTTAGGCAATACCGCTTCTATGCCTTCAAAACCAGCCACGCTACCATGTGTTGCGACATGGTCTAACAACTTCGGTACATCGAAACCATTCGAGTGGAAAATGGTGCCGCCGTGATCTTGTACCGCAACGATTTTGGAACCAGCTTCAGCGAATAAACGTGCAGCGATACCGCCTACGTTACCAAAACCTTGCACCGCAATTTTTGCGCCTGCAATCGTCACGCCTTTTTTCGCAGCAGCTTCGCAACCAACAACGAATACACCGCGACCTGTTGCTTCACGACGACCTAAACTACCACCGAGGGAAATTGGCTTACCAGTGACAACACCGGTCGCGGTGCGGCCTTCGTTCATGGAATAGGTGTCCATCATCCATGCCATGGTTTGTTCATTGGTATTGACGTCTGGTGCTGGAATGTCTTTATCTGGGCCGATGATGATGCCGATTTCAGACGTGTAACGACGCGTCATACGCATCAATTCACCACGTGACAAAGTCTTAGGATCAACGCGGATACCGCCTTTAGCGCCACCGTATGGCACATTGACTGCAGAGTTTTTAATCGTCATCCAGGCCGACAAAGCCATCACTTCGGACAAAGTCACATCTTGATGGAAACGCACGCCGCCTTTACCTGGGCCGCGTGAGGTATTGTGTTGTACGCGATAGCCTTCGAAGTGGGCAATAGTGCCGTCATCACGTTCGATAGGTACATCGACGATCAAAATGCGCTTAGGGCGTTTTAAAGTTTCAACCCAACGTGACAAGTTACCGAGGTAAGGCGTGACGCGATCAATTTGCTCCAGGTATACATTCCATGGGCCAGTCGCATGCGGGGTCAGATAGGACGGGATTTGGTGATTACTAGACATGGTAAGTCTCGTTTCTTTGAATAAGTAGTCTTGGACAATTAGCTTTGCTGTTTGCGCAATCCTTAATGCGAGAGCGCTGGTTTTGCCTTAACAGTCTTTTTCACCTAGGTGAAAGGCAGCGAATCTTAAGACAAATGCTGCTAGAGTCTCCAATGCTTTGTTTGCATCTAACTATGTGCGATACGCATAGTTTCTTTAATATCATTTAAATTAAACGTCGCAGAGGGGCGATTCAGTACCCATCCGTACAGTCTGAGCTGGGAGGAATTTTCTGATCTATAGGCGCTTATGGCCTGAGAGGTTACTGAGAATTTTTGAAAAACAGGAAGGAAGATCGCAGTGCATAAGCTTAAGTAGAGGCTCAAGTTACGCCAAACTCGCGTCCAGAAATGCAAGACTTCCTGCATTTCTGGAAAAACAAAATCTATTCCATTAACGCTGTGAACGTATGGTTTTTGACTTACTCGCCAATTGCGATTTTTGCGCCAAATAATCCCATAATTTGGCTACCACAGGCTTACCAGATTTTTGCTCTGACGGGCGCTCGCGATACAAACGAATCTCCATCCCCACTTCCCATGCGTCGACACCACCATCAGCACGAGCTAACTGCTTTTGTTTGAGTTCACGCAGCACCGCAGACTCAGGCAAAAACGCAACGCCGCGGCCTTCTAAGGCCATCATCTTGAGTCCCTCAGCCATATCGGTTTCGTAGCATTTATCGAGATGCAGTGTTTGTTTGGTTTGATTCAAAATCAAATCCACCATGCGCCCCAAGTACGCATTGTTTGCATAGGCAAGAAATGGTAATGGCTGCTCTATCGTGCCGGGCAGGACAAAATCTGGCACGCCAGATTTGTCGCAACGGGCGTAAGCGCGCAATGCTTCGGTTCCCATACTAATCATTTCATATTGCGCAGGATCGAGAAGCAAAGGCTGCTGCGGATGGTGATAGCACAGCATCAAATCACAACCACCTTCTACTAAACTCATCACCGCATCATGCACGTTCAGCGCCAGCAAGCGACTATTAATATCACCAAAATTACTCTGCAATTCAGTCAGCCATTTCGGCACAAAAGTCAGTGACAAAGTATGGGGTACAGCGAAATCGACGGTGGTCTGAATCGAAGTACGTTTACCTCGCAATAAGGCACGAGCATTATTAATTTGACCCAGCATCGCAATCGCTTGCTCAAAAAAAATCTCACCCGCATTGGTCAGTCTTGTGGGGTAAGAAGTGCGGTCTATCAAGTCCGCACCTAGCCATGCTTCTAACGATTGTATACGTCGTGAAAATGCGGGTTGGGTCACGTGCCGCAATTCCGCTGAACGACTAAAACTATTGGTTTCCGCCAAGGAGACAAAGTCCTCTAGCCATTTGGTTTCCATAAATATCGCCGAAAAAATTAGAACAAATTCACACTACCGTTTTACACGCACTTACTCTTCTTGCGCTACCACATTCGTATGTTGCTGTCTTTCCCACATTTGCGCGTAGGCGCCAGCTAAAGCCAATAGCTCGATATGCGTACCGCGCTCAATAATGCGGCCCTTATCCATCACCAAAATCTGCTGCGCATCGACGATGGTTGATAATCTGTGCGCGATCACCAAGCTGGTGCGGCTCTTGGCAATTTGCTTCAGTTGAGCTTGTATCATCTGTTCTGATTTTGAATCTAAAGCAGAGGTCGCTTCATCAAAAACCATAATGACAGGATTCTTTAGTAGAGTGCGAGCAATCGCGACTCGCTGTTTTTCACCACCGGACAATTTCAGACCACGCTCACCGACCATCGTATCGTAACCATCCGGCAGGGTCTCGATAAAATCGTGAATGTAAGCTGCTTTAGCCACCGCAATCACCTCGTCTTGCGTGGCACCTGGTTTGCCGTAAGCGATGTTGTACGCAATCGTGTCGTTAAATAAAACGGTATCTTGCGGCACGATACCAATCGCCTGACGTAAAGAATGCTGCGTTACATCCAAGATATTTTGGCCTGCAATTTGTATCGCGCCAGATTGAATATCGTAAAAGCGAAACAATAAGCGCGAGAGCGTCGATTTGCCAGACCCACTATGACCAACGACCGCAGTAGTCGTTCCTGCAGCAATCTTAAAATCGACATCGAACAAAATTTGACGTTTTTCTTCGTAGCTAAAATTCACGGTTTGAAAAACGACCTCTGGTGACACATGACCTTGCAATTGCAAAGCAGGCGCATTTTCTTTATCGGCAATTTCCCTATTTTGATCCATCAAAGAAAACAGCTTTTCCATATCAGCGAGGCTTTGCTTAATCTCACGATACAAAACACCCAGAAAATTCAATGGAATATACAACTGAATCATAAAGGCATTAACCAAAACCAGATCACCCAAACTCATGGTTTGATCAATGACACCCTGCGCCGCACGCCATAAAATCAAAGTCACCGCAGTGGCAATAATCAGGGACTGGCCAGCATTTAATAGTGACAAGGTAGTTTGCGATTTAACTGCCGCTTTTTCATAGCTTTGCAAACCATGATCGTAGCGTTGCGCCTCATATTCTTCGTTACCGAAATATTTTACGGTTTCATAATTAAGCAAAGAATCAATTGCCTTGGTGCTGGCTTTAGAATCCAACTCGTTCATGGTGCGGCGAAAATTCGTACGCCATTCGGTCACCGCAATCGTAAAAATAATGTAAGCGACTAAAGCGAGGATGGTAATAATGGCAAACCATTTGTCATATTTAACAAACAAATACGTCAGAACCAAACTGATTTCTAACAGAGTCGGCACTATGCTAAACAAGGCGAACGAGACCAGCGAAGAAATCGCTCTGGTCCCGCGTTCTATGTCACGCGTCATACCGCCGGTTTGGCGATTCAAATGAAAGCGCAATGAAAGTGCATGCAAATGGCGGAAGACTTTCAGCGCAATAGTGCGCACCGCGCGCTGTGTGACTTTGGCAAACACAAACTCGCGCATCTCAGTGAACAAGGTTGTCGACAAACGCAAAGCACCATAAGCGATCAATACACTAAGCGGTAGGACCATCAAGCTCGTTGGGCTTAATGGATTGATCGTCAGGCGATCAACCAACTCCTTCAAGACGAGCGGTACACCGACATTGGCGAGTTTGGCACCGACCAAAAAGCTTAGGGCAAGTAAAACCCGCCACTTGTAAGCCCACAAATAAGGTAATAAAGTTTTAACGGTAGACCAGTCGCCACGCACGGCACTGGGATTAGCTGGGGAGGAAGGGCGAGAGTCGCGACGCATGGATTACCATCAAAAAAGGATTTGTTATATCATTGGTCTCTATTGCGCTAAAGCATTTTTTATCAACTAAATAATTAACTGAAATTTAAGTGCTAATTCAACACTACTAATCAGCACTACCCATCGATGCAACTAATGCGGCGCAATCATCAGACTCGTAACTTTAAAAAGTATTCCTGTGATTGTATCGCGTTCAATCGATCTAAGAGAGAAAGCCATGACAGATAGCACCAAAACCTCATTACCTAATTCCATGCCGACGATTCGTGTTATGCCTATGCCGTCGGATGCCAATATCCACGGTGACGTGTTTGGTGGCTGGATTATGGCGCAAGTCGATATTGCCGGCGCGGTCCCGGCCGCACGGCGAGCCAACGGTCGGGTAGCAACCATTGCGGTAAATTCTTTCTTATTTAAACAACCAGTATTTGTCGGCGATTTGTTATCTTTTTATGCGGAAGTCGTCAAAGTCGGCAATACCTCCATCACTGTCTCAGTGGAAGTTTATGCAGAGCGCAATCGACTGCAAGCAGACACCGTCAAAGTGACCGAAGCGACTCTGACCTATGTGGCGACAGATGGACACCGCAAACCACGCCAAATCCCCAAACTTGACTCTTTATAGTTAGAATGATGCTGTCTTTATCGATTAACATGATTGACGCACTCAAAAACAAGCCTAGCCACGGCTAGCAATGTTTGTCATAGTTAAACAAGGCGGAAGAAGAGCATGTCAGTTTTTTATAGACGCATTGCATTGTTTGTATTCCTTAGCGCGAATTTATTCTGCGCATTCGCTTCTGCACAATCCTTATCTTTGTACTGCGAAGCAGACCGCCCTCTACAGTTTTTTGATGAGAACGGTAAGCTAACTGGTATGACTGTGGAAATAGTCAAAGAAATCCAAAGGCGGGTAAATAATGACGACCCGATTCAAGTCGTTCCTTGGTCGCGTGGGATCGATAAGATCAATAACAATGCCAACACCTTACTATTTAGCATGGCTCGCACACCTGAACGCGAATCGCTGTACCAATGGATAGGGCCTATCATGGCGAATGTTTATGGTTTGTATGCCAAAGCAGACTCGACATTGGAAATCAATAGCATAGAAGATGCAAAAAAAATTCCTCTGATCGGTGTCTATCGCGGCGATATTCGCGATCAAAATTTAACTCGCTTAGGATTTAATAATTTAGACCGTGCAAGTTCCAATATCTCTAGTTTTAAAAAATTAATGATGGGACGTATTCCTGTCTACACCGATTCTAGACTTGGTGTACAGAGCTCAGCACAAACCGCTGGCTATACTGTCAACGACGTTAAGCTTGTTTTCGAGTTATTTAAGAGTGAACTGTATATTGCAGCTTCAAAAAATACGGATCCCGCCGTGATAAAAAAATGGAATGCCGCTTTAGAGAGCATGAAGAAAGACAAGACCTTCCTCAAAATTCAGCAGAAATATTTACCAGAAGAACCCAATAGCAAAACTCAAAAGTAGATCGCGCATAAAAAAAGAGAGCCGAAGCTCTCTTTTTTGTTTAACGCTTTAAGCCTTCTTTGCCTCATCGCGTAAAGCACGTCGCAAGATCTTACCGACATTCGTCTTTGGTAATTCAGTACGGAATTCAATGTACT
The DNA here is from genome assembly GCF_049340325.1 of Undibacterium sp. Di24W. NCBI lineage: Bacteria > Pseudomonadati > Pseudomonadota > Betaproteobacteria > Burkholderiales > Oxalobacteraceae > Undibacterium > Undibacterium sp. Di24W. The sequence goes on along the minus strand of NZ_JBMPOP010000005.1, from coordinate 148,692 downwards.
TCGGTTTCTTGTAAGCAGTAAATTCTTCCTTACAGAAGGCCATCAAATCCTCTTTCGTTAAAGCCGGATCTTTCTTGACGACATACAATTTCACAGCCTCACCTGAATTTTCATCTGGCACGCCGACGCAAGCACACTCCAACACGCCGGGATGACCAGCAACAACACCTTCAATTTCAGTTGGATACACATTGAAACCCGACACCAAAATCATGTCTTTCTTACGATCGACAATTTTTGTAAAACCACGTTCATCCATAATACCGATGTCGCCGGATTTGAAGAAACCATCTGGTGTAAATGAATTAGCCGTCTCATCAGGACGATTCCAGTAGCCTAGCATCACCTGCGGGCCACGGATGGCGATTTCACCGCTTTCACCCAAAGGTACTGGCTTACCGTCATCATCTAGAATAGCAATTTCGGTTGAAGAAATTGGCAGGCCTATGCTGCCTGTAAATTCTTTAGAGTCAGCATAGTTCGCTGTTGCCACTGGCGAGGTTTCAGATAATCCATAGCCTTCTGCAATGGCACAGCCCGTCACCGCTTTCCATCTTTCCGCCACGGCCTTCTGCACCGCCATACCGCCACCTGTGCAGCAGAAGTAGCCTGAGAAATCTGTCTTGGAGAATTCTGGATTATTCAACAAAGCGTTGTACAAGGTATTCACTGCAGGGAAAACATTCACCTTGTATTTTTTAAGCTCTTTGATGAAGCCTGGAATATCACGTGGGTTAGGAATCAAAATATTTAAACCACCGATACGCGTACCGACCATATTACATACCGTCAAAGCGAAGATGTGATACAGCGGTAATGCGCAGACAAACACTAATTGTGGCGTTCCTTTATGCGCATCCATACTCGGCTTTAACCAAGCATGATTTTGCAGTACATTGGCAACCACATTTTTATGTGTGAGCACGGCACCTTTGGATACGCCAGTTGTGCCACCGGTGTACTGCAAGAACGCGACATCATCTAACTTGGCGTCCATAGGCTGAAACTTCATGGAACCGCCCTGCGCTAATGCTTCTTTGAAAGTCACTGAGCCTGGCAAATTAAACGCTGGTACTAATTTCTTCACATGGCGAACCACCAAATTCACAATCGCACCTTTGACCCCGCCCAGCATTTCACCCATAGAGCACACAACGACATGCTTGATATCGGTATTGGCTATCGCCTGTTCTAGAGTAATCGCAAAATTTTCTAAAACAAAAATTGCTTCTGCGCCAGAATCTTTTAATTGATGCTCGAGCTCGCGATGTGTGTATAAAGGATTGACGTTGACCACTACGTAACCGGCACGTAATACCGCCGCCAAAGCTACCGGATATTGCAGCACATTCGGCATCATGATCGCGACTCTGGCACCAGGCTTTAAGCCACGGCTTTGCAACCAAGCTGCGACTTTTTTCGACAAGGCATCGACCTCACCGTATGTCATGTACTTATCCATGCAGACATAGGCATTGCGGTCAGCAAAGGTCTTGAACGCCTCATCCAACAGATGAACCAAGGATTTATATTGAGTAACATCAATCTCCGCCGGTACGCCTGGCGGATAGGATTTAAGCCAAAATTTGTCTGCGCTCACGATAGTATTCATGCGGTCTCCATTTTTAATTTATTGGCCAATTCATGTTGACCCTTGTTTGCTAATTTTGCTCGTCAATCTAATCTATGAAAATACATGATGAGAATTACCTGTGAAATAAATAGCGTTAAAAGCTCATTAGGCTAGCGATCACAGTTCATAGAATTTGATAAAATTTGTACAGCAACACGATACACCAAGGCTCTCGCTCTGACTATTGTTCGTGCAAATTAGCCTCGAAAAATCAAGAAAAACTGAGCACTAGCTCTAGGAAATTTTGCGCTGCAACATACTATCTTTAGGCGACTCAGGCCTTTTCGACTTCGACCAAAAGATCATAAAAAGTTGGACCTCCACCCATGTCGGTTAACTTTTGGCTTGTCACTTCGTTGGCATTTTTATGATCGGAAGCAAACTTCTTCCACCAAATCGACAGGCCGACCACTAGACCAGCGCGCGCTTTTTCAGTGACACGCGCTTTTGCGACAAAGCTACCGCGATCATTAAAGATTCTTACCATGTCACCTGCTTTAATCTGACGTTGTACTGCATCGTCTGGATGAATATCGAGATGAGGTTCGCCTTCTGTATCACGCAAACTTTTGACATTCACAAAAGTCGAGTTCAAGAAATTACGTGCGGGTGGTGAAATCATCGCCAGCGGATATTTTGCTGCCAATTCCGGATTACTGACCACTGACTCGTAAGGTGGAATATACGCAGGTAAAGGATCTAGACCATCTTCCAACATTTGCCGACTATAAAATTCGCATTTACCTGAAGGTGTGGTAAAGCCGCCATGCGCAAAAGCGGCATCGGGCATTTTCAGTTTCGACCAACCTTGCTGTTTCAATTGCTCCCAGTTGGTATGCTCAGTACGTGCATGCTGAAAATTGAAGGCTTGTGCCGCGATCGCATCATCCGATTCTGCAAAACAGGGATCGGTAAATCCTAAAGCCTGCGCCAGCAAACGGAAGATCTCAGCATTCGATTTCGCTTCACCCATAGGCGCCACCGCAGCGTTGTTCGCCATCATATAGCGATGTCCATAAGCGCTATGGGCGTCAACATGCTCTAGCTGTGTGGTCGCAGGTAATAAAATATCGGCGTAATCCGCGGTATCGGTTTGAAAGTGTTCCAAGACCACAGTGAATAAATCTTCACGTGCAAACCCTTGAGCCACCACAGAAGAATCAGGCGCGATCGCGACCGGATTTGAGTTGTAGACCAGCACCGCTTCTATCTTAGGACCGAACTCGGCAGAGCCTGGGTGCAAAAGACTATTACCGATATCACTCATATTAATCGTGCGACTCGCCTGTTCCGCTGGAAATAAATCAGGACGTTCTAAAGCATCAGAGTTCTTAACAAAGCCACCGGAAGACGACAATAGAGCACCGCCTGCCGCGTGACGCCAAGCGCCCACTAATGCGGGCAAGCAGCAAATATTACGCACCGCCATACCGCCACCATGCACACGCTGCACGCCATAATTCATACGTATCAAACTAGGTTCACCGCGACGAGCGCCTTCACCATAATCGCGCGCCAAGCCCTCGACTTCGGCTGCCGTGATGCCACAGATGGCAGCGACTTTTTCAGGCGTCCATTCAGCCGCACGCTGTTTTAATTGTTCAAATCCCAAAGTGTATTGAGCGATATAGTCGTGATCGATTAAGTCTTCTTTGATCAACACGTGCATCATACCCAATGCCAATGCGGAATCCGTACCAGGACGAACGGCGATATGTTGATGACATTTTTCAGCGCTCAAAGAACGATAAGGATCAATCGCAATAATTTTTGCGCCATTGCGTTTTGCTTCTTGCACGCGTGTCCAAAAATGCAAATTTGAGGCAATAGGATTGCCGCCCCAGATAATAATCAGGCGCGCATTTTGTGTTTGTTCGACATCTGTGCCGATACGATCACCCAAGGTGTACTTATAACCAGTACCGCCCGCTGAGGCGCAGATCGTACGGTCAAGAAAAGAAGCGCCCAGTTTATTTAAGACGCGCGCAGACATGCTTTCACCCTGCACCAACCCCATCGTACCGGCATAGCTATAAGGCATAATCGCCAGAGGATTACGTGCCGCTATTTCCTTTAAGCGCGTAGCAATAGTCGTAATGGCTTCTTCCCAAGATATTCTGACAAACTTGCCCTCACCTTTATTTGCGATCCGTTTTTGTGGATACAACAAGCGATCAGGGTGATAAGTACGTTCGGTATAACGTGCCACTTTGGTGCACAGTACGCCGCCCGTACTGGGATGGTCAGGGTCGCCTTTAACCTCCGTCGCCACCCCATCTTGCACTGTCACCAATAAGGCACAAGTATCTGGGCAATCATGAGGACAAACGGCGCGAACGACAGAGCTAGACATAGTACTTCCTTATATTTGGTATGAAGATGCAAGGGCTTGCATGGTTAGCATAGATACGGCAATACCAAGATGATAGACCGCTTCTGATTCTTGTGCCAGACACGCGAGCAGGAACTTTCTGATGATTTAAAGGTCATGATCAACAAGATTTAGTTTTTTTCGACCTGCACATGCAACAAATCAGGTATCTCTAGTATCCTTACGTCCTCGATGGCGTAACGCCGTTTTTTAGATTTTTAACGCATTTTTTAACGCATCTCAAAAGTAAAGACTATTGCCATGAATCGTACCAAAGCCGCTCTGATATTGATTATTCTCGCTTGTAGCGGTCTGCTCGGCTTTGCCTTGTATTTGCAATTGGTGCTCGATATGCTGCCATGCCCCCTTTGTGTCATGCAGCGCTATGCATTCGCTTTAATCGCCTTAGCTTGCGTATTTGCTTTGATATTCCCAAATCTGCAACGTAAAAGCATGGCTGCCAGTGCGGTTTTCGGTTTGATTGGCGCAGGTGTCGCGGGTTATCAGTTATGGGCAATCGCCCAACCTATGGGCTCTTGTGGCGCGGATCCGCTTTCAGGCCCCATGAATAGTTTCTTCATTGCCCAACTTTTCCCAGTGATGTTCAAAGCCAATGGTTTATGCGAGACGCCTTATGATCCTATCTTAGGCTTATCCATCCCGGCATGGGCATTGACTTGGTTTCTCGTATTTATCTTCGCTTCTTTTGCTTTGATCATTAGTAAGAAAAAAGAACGCGTTTTCTTTGGCAAAATCCGCGGATGAGTATTTTTAGTTCGCCATGCACAATCGCACAGGTTCAGGCAATATCACCACTCGAACCTTTAGAAGCACGTATGTTGCTGTGTCATGTGACTGGCTACACCAGGGTGCAATTAATTACGCAATCCGAGTTGTACTTGAATGATGAACAGCTAGAACAGTTAAATCACTTGACCACGCAACGGCTAGCAGGCGAGCCTATCGCCTACTTGTTGGGGCAGCGCGAATTTTTCGGACTAACTTTCAAAGTCACGCCGGATGTTTTGATTCCCAGACCTGATACCGAACTATTAGTCGAATTGGCGCTGGAGCGTACGGCGAACGCCGGCCATCTATTAGATTTAGGAACTGGCTCAGGTGCGATCGCGATTGCGATCGCAGCACAAGACCGACAGATCAAGGTCAATGCCGCCGACATTAGTCCTGCGGCACTCTCTGTCGCCAAATTTAATGCGACTCAACTACTAGCAGCAAATACGCAAATCCAATTCCACTTAAGCGACTGGTATAGTGCGATCCCCGCCCAAAAATTCCACACTATCGTTAGCAATCCGCCCTATATCGTCAAAGACGATATTCATTTAAGTCAGGGTGATTTACGCTTTGAGCCGATTGATGCCTTAACTGATCATAGCGATGGTCTATCTGCCTATCGCAAAATCATAGACGGCGCGCCACCATACCTACACGAAAATGCCTGGCTGCTGATGGAACACGGCTATGACCAAAGCGATGAGGTGCAAGCCTTATTAAAAGCCGCTGGATTTACGGACGTACAAAGCTGGCCAGACATAGCAGGTATTTTGCGGGTCAGCGGTGGACGCTTAGGCAATTGAGTATTTAGAAAATACACGACATGGAAATTTCAAACGACAGAGCGAAGCTGGACATCACGCTTATTCATCGATTCCTCTCTGAAGAAAGCACTTGGGCCATCAATATTCCTAGAGCTCTGGTGGAAACTTCGATTCAACACTCGCTGTGTTTCGGCGGCTATGAGGACGGTCGGCAAATCGCCTTCGCCCGCGTGGTCAGCGACTATGCGACTTTTGCTTATCTGATGGACGTGTTCGTCTTGCCCGAATATCAAGGTCGCGGCCTAAGCAAGCAGCTTATACAAAACATCATGGATCATCCGCAGTTACAAGGTCTGCGGCGCTTTATGTTGGCCAGCTCAAATGCACGTGGTCTGTATCAAAAATGGGGATTTCAAGCACTAGGGAAGCCAGAAATCATGATGGAAATTAATTATCCAGATATTTACAAGAACTCTAATTAATAACAATTTAGGGATGAGTTGGGCATTTTTAAGTGACGTTAAGAAAAATACCTCCATTTTTACGAAATTAACGGGATAAAACCCTCACTACTACCCTTTTTTCTCATCTGTCAAGACTGGCACAAACGCGCAAATTGCGTATGATCACGGGCTGATTGACCTGCTTGGGCTGACCTTCAGTTAGCTTACCTCATCTTAATTGAGCAACAACCCTAGCGATCAGCTTATTTCACTTTGAATTTTTTATATTGATTATTACCACCTATGTTGCCTTCCATTGAACAACGTCTTGCCGTAGAACTTGCCGCTAAACCTGTACAAATTGCTGCCGCAGTGGCACTTTTGGACGAAGGCGCGACCGTGCCTTTCATTTCCCGTTACCGTAAAGAAGCCACGGGCGGCCTGGACGATACGCAATTGCGTTTATTAGAAGAACGCTTGCGCTATTTGCGTGAATTGGAAGACCGTCGCGCGGCGATTATTTCTTCGATTGAAGAACAAGGCAAAATGACACCGGTCTTGCTCGATGCGATTCACCATGCTGAAGATAAAACACGTTTAGAAGATTTGTATTTACCTTACAAACAAAAACGCCGCACCAAAGCACAAATCGCGGTTGAAGCAGGTTTGCAACCACTTGCTGACGCCTTATTAGCAGATCCGAACTTAGTTCCTGAAACTGTCGCAGAAGCCTATTTAAAACCGGCCTTCTCCACCGCGAACGGCGACAATCCGGGCGTTGCCGATGTCAAAGCCGCGCTGGATGGCGCACGCCAAATCTTGATGGAGCGTTTCGCCGAAGACGCAACACTGCTGCATACTATCCGCGAATATCTGCTCGATCACGGCATCGTTGAAACAGCCGTCGTCGCGGGAAAAGAAGAAGCTGGTGCGAAATTCAGCGACTACTTCGCTTACTCAGAAACTTTAGGTACGATCCCTTCACATCGTGCATTAGCAATCTTTCGTGGTCGTCGCGAAGAATTTTTAACGGTGACTTTACGCCTCGATACCGAAGAAGAAAAACCAAAATGGGATGCGCCTTTGAATCCTTGCGAAAGTCGTATCGCAGCACATTTCGGTGTCAGTAATAAAGGTCGTGCTGCCGATAAATGGTTGAGCGATACAGTGCGTTGGGCATGGCGCGTCAAAGTCTTCATGCATCTCGATACCGAGCTTATGACGAATCTGCGTGAGACCGCCGAAGTCGAAGCCATCAATGTATTTGCCCGCAATCTAAAAGCACTCTTGCTTGCAGCGCCTGCGGGCCCACGCGCCACCATGGGTCTCGATCCTGGACTACGCACTGGCGTCAAAGTCGCGATTGTCGATGCGACCGGCAAAGTGGTGGAGTATGCGACCATTTATCCGCACCAACCACGTAATGATTGGGACGGATCTTTGCATGTGTTGGCGCAATTGGCAGCGAAACATAATGTCTCGCTGATCTCAATCGGCAATGGTACCGCCTCCCGCGAAACCGACAAACTGGCGCAAGACTTAATCAAGCTCAAACCCGAATTAAAGCTGACCAAGATCGTGGTCTCTGAAGCGGGTGCGTCTGTCTATTCAGCCTCCGAATTTGCCTCTAAAGAATTACCAGATCTGGATGTCACCATCCGTGGCGCGGTCTCTATCGCCCGCCGATTGCAAGATCCTTTGGCAGAGTTAGTCAAGATCGATCCAAAATCAATCGGCGTTGGTCAGTATCAACATGACGTGGGTCAATCTCAATTGGCACGATCACTCGATGCGGTCGTCGAAGATTGCGTGAATGCGGTCGGTGTTGACGTTAACACCGCTTCCGCACCTTTGCTGGCACGCGTCTCGGGTTTGTCCAGTAGTGTCGCGCAAAGTATCGTGAACTATCGCGATGCCAAAGGCATGTTTAAATCACGTTCAGAATTGCGCTCTGTGCCGCGCTTGGGTGACAAAACTTTTGAGCAAGCAGCAGGCTTCTTGCGCGTCATGGGCGGCGACAATCCGCTCGACGCATCTGCGGTGCATCCTGAATCCTATCCACTGGTAGAAAAAATTCTTGCCGATATCAAGAAAGATGTGAAGGCTATCATCGGTGATACTGGTTTGTTAAAAGCGATAAGCCCCGCCAAGTATGCCGATGAAAAATTTGGTATTCCAACGATTTCCGATATTTTGAAAGAGTTAGAAAAACCAGGCCGCGATCCACGCCCAGAATTCACCACTGCCACTTTTAAAGACGGCGTCGAAGAGATCAGAGATTTACGTCCAGATATGATCCTAGAAGGCGTGATTACCAATGTGGCGGCATTTGGTGCCTTCGTTGATATCGGTGTGCATCAGGATGGTTTGGTACATATTTCAGCGCTCTCGAATACATTCGTCAAAGACCCGCACACCGTCGTAAAAGCCGGCCAAGTGGTCAAAGTCAAAGTATTAGAAGTCGATGAAAAACGTAAGCGTATTGCTTTAACGATGCGCCTGACCGATTCAGCACCAGTAGCCGGTAGCAAACCCGAGCAACGTGCGGATAGGGACGATGCGAAGCGATTGAATCAACACCGCAATCAAAGCCAACACAGTCAAACAGCAACACCAGTGAATAGTGCAATGGCATCGGCTTTTGCTAAATTGCGTTCTTAGTCTTAAACTTAAATGACAAGAAATCGGGCAAGCAGAACTTAGTCTGCTTGCCCGATTTTTTTCAATTGACGAGCAACATTCCCAGATCAGCTACTTGCATAAAAATTCCCATGGAAACAATGCGGCAACCAATACGGTAAGTGCGCCAGTGCTACCGGTCCTGCCGCCAGATTCTGCGCATCAAACACGCTGGCAAAACTGGTTTGACGTGGAATATCAAACCCGACACCCACCAACCATGCATCGCCCTCTTTTGTCGAACCAGCTTTAGGGACGACGACATGCTCCTCCAAGCGGCAATTCGCACCAAAACTAAAGCTATCTGTTTTGCCACTTTCAACATCCAAACGTATCACACCATTGAGTGCATTATTGGTGGAATTTTCTACCGCAATCGGATAATAAATGTAACGATTTCTTTGTCCGACCACGCGCGGATCAACACGCGGGAATTCTAAATTCTCGCTGCGTTCAGTCAAGCTAACGTTATTGCGATTCAAATCAATTTGTAAAAACGCAGGACTTGATGGCTCAGAAACCACATCTTCACCGAGCATAATTTTCGGCATCCAAGTATGGAAATTATCCAGATTATCGCTCTTCACAAAATCAACATGAATCACATTATTTTCCTCCCAAGCATTCCCAAAATGGAACACCATCAAGGCAGGTATTTCTAAAATACGGAATCGGCTGAAGTCGGCTTTCTCAACGATCATAATCTTGACGGAGTCCTTGGCTTTCCACTCCATCGCATCGACCATGCTCTTGCCAGAACGAACCGCATCCATGTTCAAACTGATAGGTGAAAATAAGAAGATCATGTGCTTTTGCGAGATGGCAAAATCATGCACCATGGCGGTACTAGGCGCATTCATGATGCGATGCTTTAGCAATTTACCCTGTGGTGAAAAATGGTATAAAACGATTTTTCCCATCATAGTACCGAAATTCCACAAGCTGCCATCAGCTTCCATTTTTGGATGCGCAGAAAACGGCATACCGGCCAATTCGTGTGCCCAGTTGACGATACCTTGGGTTTCTAAATTTTGTGTATCCATCGCATGCGCAGAACCACCTTCCCACAAAGCGAGCAAGCGCCCATCCATACGAATGACATTGGTATTCGCCGTATTCATCGTGTCTGACGAGCGCAAAGGGATTTTTGGTTTGATCGCAGTACCAAAAGCAGGTACCAAAAATTCACCCGCCTGCTGTTCTGCGACGAATTTTTTAGTACGTACAAAGCGTGCCTGATGTGACACGCCTTTATCGCCAAAACGCCATGCATGCACCAAACCATCTCCATCAAACCAATGATGGTAGCGTTGCCCACCACGTTCAAACACACCAGGGCCATTGCGATAAAAGTCACCGCGCAAATCAGCTGGTAGCTTACCTTCTATCCATGCGCCATCACAGCCAATATCCTGGCCTTGAAATCCGCGCAGGCAAGTGAGCCTAGGATTCGCTTTGAACATTTCAGGAGCACGTCGATAGCTAGTGCTTTCGGTACCGGATTGTTGCGCCCAAGCAGGTACTGCGACCGACGTTGCTGCTGTTGCTGCGGCAGCGCCGAAAGATTGTAAGAAGTGGCGGCGATTCATGGCGAGGCTCCTTAATTCACACGCACGCTAATACTAAGCGGCGCTTGAGTCAAAGTGATCTTGGCGCTCTCGAAGCTTGGTGGCCCGAAATTACCGACGGCATCATTACTAAAACCATACGGTTCAGTTGGCATGCCGATAGGGTTGCTATCGAGACGACCATTGCTATTCAGATCATGCACCGCAGAAATCGCATAGTCACCATCTGGCAGACCATCAAACTGCACCACAACTTTATTACCGTTTGCACTGACTTTCTTACTAACAAGCGCCTGTTTTAGCCATTGCCCTTTTTGATTAAAGACCGCCACCATGACCTCACCTTTATTTTCCGTGATACCACTTACTTCAACTTTTAGATCGCCCGCCGATGCCGCACCACTTGCCAGTGCGGAACATAAAGCCGCAAAACTAATGAATGTTGATACGATTTTCATAAAACCTCCTGAGTGATTGGGTAGGTCTGCATCGTAGTCAAGACTATAGGCGCTGAGTGTTCTTTGCGACGAAGCGAGGGCTTTTGGGCGTCAATGGTATTGGTAAGACGCGAAATTTTGCGTACAAAAAGTCAGATACGAAAACTACTATAGCAATTAGATAATTCCATAAACACCACACCTACCTCAATAAGCCTGAGGTAACCCGTAGGGTGCGCCATGCGCACCAATGGCTGAGCAAGGATAACCGATGGTAGGAAATTAAACATGGTGCGCACGGCGCACCCTACTTCATCGCTCTCAATGTTTTTGGTAGCAATCACGACAATCCGACCTAGTTCTTCTGCCAACGCAGGGTTTTCTCAGTTTCCTTTATAATGGCGGCCATCGATCTATCTTTTAAGGAAATATCATGAGCGACGTTCAAATTTGGATTAAAGAAACCGTAACGACTAACCCTGTTGTGCTGTTCATGAAGGGTACTGCACAGTTTCCACAATGTGGTTTCTCTGGTCGTGCTATTCAATTATTGAAAGCCTGCGGCGCAGAAAATATCGTCACGATCAACGTATTAGAAGACCCAGTCGTGCGTCAAGGTGTCAAAGACTACGCAAACTGGCCAACAGTGCCACAGTTGTATGTCAATGGCGAATTCATCGGCGGCTCAGACATCATGAATGAAATGTATGAAAGCGGCGAATTGCAAGCCCTGATCAAAGGCTAAGCGCTACACAAGTACGACAAGTCTATGAACACGCCACTCGCACAGAAACGCATTATCGTCGCCATTACTGGTGCGACGGGTGCTATCTACGGCGTGCGACTGCTTCAGCATTTACAAAACCTGCCCGGCATACAGAGTCATCTCTTGATTTCGGATGCCGGGGTTTTGAATATTCATCAAGAATTAGATCTAAAACGCAAAGACATCGAAGCGTTGGCACACGTCGTGCATGCAGTACGTGATGTCGGCGCGACCATCGCCAGCGGCTCTTTTCAATCAGATGGTATGGTTATCGCGCCCTGCTCCATGAAAACCTTAGCAGCAGTCGCACACGGCTTTGCCGACAATCTGATCACACGCGCTGCCGATGTGGTTTTGAAAGAACGCCGCCGCTTAGTATTGATGGTCAGAGAAACCCCATTCAATCTGGCACATCTGCGCAACATGACCGCCGTAACAGAAATGGGGGGCATCATCTTCCCACCGCTCCCCAACTTCTATCACCGACCTGCCACGATAGAAGAAATGGTCGATCACAGTCTAGCCAGAGTGCTCGATCTGTTCAGCATAGAACACCAACTCGCACCGCGCTGGGCTGGTTTAAAAGGCGATAGTTAAAGCGACAATTAAAGCACGATATGCGTAAAAATTCGCATAAGTCAAAGAGCCGCAAGTCTATTAATTGTCGCTCCTGGGCAGGCACAATTTTTCGGAATAATTCTCTAGCTAAACTAGGTTTCAAACTCCCTTCTCCCGCAAGCGGGAGAAGGGCTGGGGATGAGGGTTTGTCAGATGTGAGGAACATCTTTAAACCCATAGAACCCATACATACGTCATTTTTTGTTTTATTTTTCCATTCAAGCACTTTGCTATCTCTGAACTACCCTCACCCTAGCCCTCTCCCGCTTGCGGGAGAGGGTAAATGCACACCCAATAAAGCAGCCCTTGTCACCGGTGACTGCAATTGATCCAACCACCATTGCAAAGCCCGCCCTTGCTGCAACTTAGTTGATTGCCGCCACACATAATAACTTTGCACGCGCTGCTGCGCCCTCTCGACTTTTTTCTCTACCAAGCGTCCCGTATCAATATAAGACTGCGCGACACAAGTCGGTAAGAATCCCACGCCCAAACCGCGCACCTGGGCATCCAGTTTCGCTGGCAAATCAGCGACCGTGAATACATCTTGTCCGCTCAACAAACCTATCGACATACTCGCGCCACGCTGCACGCTATCCGCAATCGCGACTGCCCGGTGTGCACGTATCGTTTGATCTGACAAAGGTTCACGCGCTTGTGCCAAAGCATGATGCGGTGCCACCGCAAACGCAAAATAAACACTACCCAATAACTCGCGTTGCAAACCACCTTTGGCATGTGCATCCATCACCGCACCGATAGACAAATCGGCCTGCCCTGAAATCAAGGCTTCCAAAGTGCCGGATAAAGTTTCGGCCCTCAGTTTCAATTTAGTCGGTGGATTCAGTTTAAAAAAATGCTCGCACAACTCCATCACCGTACTGCGATCAATAATGCTATCAATCGCAATCGTCAATTGCGGCTCCCAACCGGTCGCCACCCGCTTCACCCGATTCGCAATCGCATCCACTTCCACCAATAAATTCTGTCCCTCACGCAACAACTCCGCCCCAGCCTCAGTCAAGCGCGCCTGCCGCGAACTACGATCAAACAGCAAAACATCCAACGCATCTTCAATTTGTCGAACTCTATAAGTCAGCGCACTAGGCACCATATTCAAGCTACGCGCCGCCGCAGCAAAACTGCCCGTTTCGGCTATCACCTGTAACATGGATAGTGAGGCCGGCGTTAAAACATCGCGTGGTGTGTTTGTGTTCATGGTGGTGTGTTTGATTCGAATTATTTGAATGATGCCATTGAATTTGAGGGGGCGTTAGGTTTTGTTTTGCTTTGGTGTGATGTGAGGAAATGAAGAGGCAAGTGAAATCAGACTAGTATCTCTTTGGTCGATTCTGTTATACAGAGGATTCTAGAAACAAGAGCGTTCGGCAAAGTCCGATGCGGATCTCAAAGACGTAAAACTTTATTGTTATTATTTTACGAATATGTTAACTTCGATTTTTCTGCTCAAGACAAGTTATTTATCTAATGAAAAGTAAGCTTCTTCTCCTATTAATAGGCTGTTTTTTGGGTACAGCGGCATTAGCACAAGAATGGTCAACGGCCACTTCATCGAATAAAAGTAACGGTAGAGTAATCATATTTCGCTATGTTTCGAAATTTGCTTCTGGCTTCGATCGAAATAGTCAACCCAATCGAATAATAATCGCATGGAAATATCAATCAGAAAAAGGGATGCCATCGATGGCAGAGCGCCAACAAATGGATGCTATGGAAGATGCCTTGCAGCCTATTTTGGAAAAAGATAGCCTTGCGACCTTAGCGCTTGTATCGACAGGAGAAAATTTACGTGAGTGGACTTATTACGTAAAGTCTGAGAAAGAATTTTTCTCTAGGCTAAACAAAGCTCTTGCGAAAAAAGCCGCATTCCCAATTGACATACATACAGCAGCCGACCCTACATGGAGCGTGTATGAAAAATTTAGAACAGGTGTCCGCGAATGAAGTTGATTGATAATTGGTTTTTTCGAGAAGCGCGTGCAAATTGGCGTTTCTTCATATTTTTTCGAGGCGCGAGCCATTCACTTTAAATTTAACAAGTCAACATGATCGACAATACAGAACGCCATGCAGCACTTAAAGCGCTTGAGAGCGCAAACACAGAAACCGACATTTGGGAGTTTTTACCTCATCCCGACGGGTACGTTCGAGTACTTGCCATAGAAAAGCTTAATCGCTTTGCATCCCAACAATCAATCAAGTTAGCAGCGATACTTATAAACGACAACAATGAGCATGTCGTGGAAGCGGCATCAAATTTGCTATCACACATAGGTGGTGCCGAATCCGTGGCAATATTATTTCGCGCCTTAAAAAGTACCCAGCTTGAACGTCCTTGTTTTATAGCGAATGCGTTAGCTCAAATGGGCGAAGCTGGTTTTAACTCACTTAAACAGTGCGTATTATCAGAAAATCCAAATGTTAGGTATTACGCAGCGCGAGGAATAGGTTCTTCAAATTTCAATGAAGCCAGCGAAATCTTAGAGCATCTTGTCCTCACAGATCATGAAAAAACGACGTTTGATGGACTCGTGTCGACAGCAGCAAGAAAAGCCCTAAAGACTTTAGACAGAAATAAAGGAAATGAATAAATATGCTTTCGTTAGAGAAGCAACGATATTATCCATCCCGCGAGCAAACACGGATTCCCATCACACGACAGGCTTACGGTAAATCTATGCACAAAAGAAAAGATGATCTCAAGTATTGGCGAGAGCTTTGGAAAAAAGCTCGCACGCTTCGTGTCGATATCTCTGGTGAAAACTGGTGTAATCATTGGCACCAGCACTTTGACTGGGATAGTCGAGGTGAACAGAGTAGATTAGAGCACCGAAAACATATCCGACCATTAATGAGAGCTTTTTCCAAGGTACGCAACGAACTCACAAAACAAGAAGAACCCTTTCAAATCTTTGTTTCTATCAATCCATCAGATCCAGGTTCGGACGCGCTATATGTTCATACACCTAATCCACATACTGACTTTCCACTCGTATTTGAAGATTTAACTTTTATCACCACCCTGCCTCCATTGCTATTGGGATTGGTATGTTTGAAAAACTATCAAGTCGGCGTTTCTGGGTATGACAATGAAAAACAGTTCACCATCCTTAAGAAATGAAACCACTTAACTCATCATCAAAGCGTTCATGAACTACTTCAGATTAATTTGCATAGTCTTTCTTTTTTTCGCTAATTGCGCACCCGCTTGGTGTGATTCAGTTGGATACACCGAGATCAAAAAAATTCAATTCGAAACGTCCGACATCAGTATCGTCCATTGGCATGATTGGTCTACCAAGAAAAATAGAGATGCCAGATGGGCGATGATTAGTACTGATAAGAACCCGTTCAGCAGCCTGAACACTTATTCTTACATTCAAGTATCTGATAAAAAGTCAGGAAACATTCTGTTCAAATCACCTGTTCCAGCATTGACGGTGATTTGGGCTACGCCTGACTCAAACTACATTGTTGGGATATCAAATATAAAAGTTTGGAATCCGTATCATCTGGTGGTCTTTAATAAGAAAGGTGAGCTTCTCTATAAGGCCGCAATCGACACCAAGTCCTATCCTGATGCATCGGAAAGCGTCACCAATTGGATCAATTGGTATAAAGAACCCGTACCTAAAATCACTTTAAAGAGCACAATTGATTCCATAGAAGTCTCCATTGAAAGTAACAAGGTGTGGAAGCAAAGCATAGTCAATGGCGAACTCACTTATGGAGAACTGCCGAATCCTGTACCAATTCGAATTTTTCGTTTTCCACTCACGCACGACGATATCAATCCGCCATGAATACGGAAGTACTACCGATTTATGTTTCAAATAACAGTCCCACCCACCACACTAAGGAAATCATATGAAACGAGTCACTGGCATAGGCGGTATCTTTTTCAAGGCTAAGGATGCGCCTGCAATGCACGCTTGGTATAAGAAGCACCTCGGCATTGACGTTCAAACTTGGGGCGGTGCTGCCTTTGATTGGACAAATGAGGATGGCAAACCCGTAGCGGGTACGACCGCATGGTCAATCAATCCGCAAGAAAGCGATTATTTTGCGCCTAGTTCTGCGCCTTTTATGATCAACTATCGGGTGCAAGACTTGCATGCTTTGGTCAAGCTGTTGAAGGAAGAAGGCTGCAATGTGCTTGATAAAATTGACGAATCTGAGTACGGTAAGTTCGCCTGGGTGATCGATCCGGAAGGAAACAAGGTTGAACTTTGGGAACCGCCAGAAGGTCGATGAAATAGGTAGGCAATTTTTTCTTTAAGTGCCAGAACTGTTCAGTGATTGGCATTTTCAATGACTCGCTTTCCAGAAATGATAATCAGGAAAGCGACTCAACATTCAATTCAATATTATGCACTTGCACTGCGATGTGCATCCAAACTCCAGCCGCCAGCACCAAACGCTGCCAATGCCATCAATCCACCCGCTACTGCTATATTTTTAAAGAATAGTAATTGCGTTACATAAGCTTGGTCCGCTGGTACTGCCCAATACGCGTGAAAAATGAACGATGCTACCAAGGTGAAAAAGGCTAAGGCGAGTGCTGCGAAGCGTGTGCCTAAACCTATGATCAGTGCAATGCCACCCGCGATTTCGAGTATCAAAGCGGCAGCAGCGGCCAGCGTTGGCGCAGGCAATCCAACTGAAGTGATATAGCCTACCGTGCCTTCAAAGCCGGTGAGTTTGGCGATGCCTGCTGGTAAAAATAGTGCTGCGAGTAATAATCGGGCGACTAGTGAGAATGGATTTTGTAATTGCGTAAACATGGTGAATTCCTTTTAAATTGATATCGATATTTCTGTATTATTGATGTGATTTTTTTTGTGCATTTATTCTGGTGAGAGCCTAAATGAACCACCACTGCCATTAAGTTAAAGCTGCGAAATTGTAGGACGGGTGCAACCCGCGCCGCCAAACTGTAGTGCAAGCTTGATCGACCTATGTGCGGCGCGGGTTTCACCCGCCCTACAAAATCTAAGCGGCTAAATCAAACACCAAGACTTCTGCATCGTGACCATTGCTAAACCTTAGATGGCTTTCATTTTCTATGCGTAAGGCATCACCACCACTCAAGCGTTGCCCATTCACTTCCAACTCGCCACGAATCAAATGCACATAGGCTTTACGAGCAGGATTGAGCGTCAGTTCTGCTTGTTCATCGCCATCAAACAAACCTGCATACAAAGCGGCATCCGCTGTCATTGATACGGAATCACCCGCACCGTCCGGTGATGCCACTAATGCCAGTGCGCCGCGTTTGCTCGCTGGTGGTATAGTTTTTTGTTCATAGCCAGGCTCCACACCTTGACGATTTGGCTGTATCCAAATCTGCAGAAAATGTGTTTGCTGTCCATCCGCATGATTGAATTCGCTATGACGCACACCGGTACCTGCGCTCATGCGTTGCACGTCACCAGGTGGAATTCCTTTGATATTCCCCATGCTGTCTTTATGGGCGAGCTCGCCAGATAATACGTAGCTGATTATTTCCATGTCACGATGGCCATGGGTGCCAAAACCTGTGCCTGGTGCGATGCGGTCTTCGTTAATCACTAAGAGATTGCCCCAGCCAGTATGGTCTGGGTCATAGTAATTAGCGAATGAAAAGCTATGCTGGCTTTTCAACCAGCCGTGATCAGCATGTCCGCGATCTTGAGATTTTCTTAAAGTCAGCATTTTTTCTCTCCTGTTGAATTAAATTAAGGCATCCTGATTATCTGGCAATCACGTGATGCGATGGAAGAGATTATGCGCTTAGCGAAGCGCATATAGACTGAATGAATTTGATGACGTCATTCAAATTTTTTGAATGCAACTGGCTGAGACGCTGGCGTATTGCCGAAATACACTCATTACCAACTGCATTTCTCTTTTTCAGGTAAAGTGCAGGCTCAAGCACAATGCTATAAATTAAATAAACCCTTGCATAAATCGTCTAAGCTGCCATGCTGCTTACATGATGACTCCTTTGCCCCACCGCACACTGTGAATCAAACCAAAGAAAAAATAGATATCGTCTACCTGTGGGTGGACGGCGCAGATCCGGTGTGGTTCGCCAAACGGCAGGATGCGATTCTTAACTCCACTGATGTCGAGCGCAAAAAACTGGCGGTATATGGCGATGTCGCTGGACGTTATCGTGACAATCAAGAATTGCGATTTAATCTGCGTGCCTTGGAAAAATTTTTTCCTGAGCATGGGCATATCTATCTGGTCACTGACGGTCAGACGCCAGATTGGTTGAGACAAGGTGAAAGTATTACGCTAATCGATCACGCCAGTATTATTCCTAGCACCGCATTACCCGTGTTCGATTCGGGTCATATTGAATCGTATTTGCATCACATACCTGGTTTATCAGAACGATTTATCTATCTGAATGACGATGTCTTTTTTGGTGCGCCTGTTAATGTGGAGAGCTGGTTTGGACAACATGGTGTTGCTGTGTTTAAGGAACAAGAGCAAGTCCCTGATTACGGCACGTTGCAAAAAGATGAGACCGCCTTGGTCAATGCGTCTATTTTGTCCAAGCATTGGTTACAACAACGTTATCCGCTCTACCAACACGTGCATCGCATCTTTGCGCACGCACCGCGCCCTATGCTGAAAAGCGTGTTGTTAGAGCTAGAAAAGGAAGCGCCGGATCTATTTGAACAAGTCAGGCAAACCGTGTTTCGCGATTGGCAGCGGCCACCTATCGTGCCCGATCTAGTGCCACGTTGGATGTTGCATCGGGGCCTCGCCTACTTGCGAGAAATTGAGTATCGCTACATCTGCAGTGGAGATAGCGATGCCGAACAACAGTTTACTGATTTAAGCGAACGCTTTGGTGAACTGGTTTTTTTCTGCATCAATGACACCAGCGATAATGCGGCGTCGGATGATCCGCAGTTGTTGAGAATTCGAGAGACCTTGGAACGATTGTTGCCATTGCCTTCACAGTTTGAAACTACCAGCGTAGCTTAACGCTGAGTAAAGCGAAGCCCGGCAATATAGTTTGGACTTTCTCGATATGCCGGGCTTTGCAGATCTTAGGATTTGTAGGGCGGGTACAACCCGCGCCCCACATAGGTCGGACTGGGGTGCTCCACGTTCTGGCGGCGCGGGTTGCACCCGCCCTACTTTTCGGTCTTCTCCACTACTTCAATCACACCAAATCAAAACGATCTGCATTCATCACTTTATTCCAAGCCGCGATGAAATCATTCACAAACTTTTGCTGCGCATCGCCACTTGCGTACACTTCGGCCAAAGCACGTAATTGTGAATTAGAACCGAACACCAGATCGACCGTGGTGCCTGTCCACTTCACTGCGCCGCTTTGACGATCACGGCCTTCGAGCACGCCTGCAGTACTTGATGGCTGCCACTTGGTGCTCATGTCCAGCAGATTAACGAAGAAATCATTGCTCAAGGTTTCTGGACGCAGAGTGAGGACACCGTGCTGAGTCTTGCCTGTGTTTGCATTTAAAGATCGCAAACCACCGACCAACACCGTCATTTCTGGTGCGCTTAAATTCAGCAATTGCGCTTTATCGATCAGTAGCTCTGCTGCATGCTTCTCTAAACCAGCACGCACATAGTTACGGAAACCGTCAGCTGCTGGCTCTAGTACCGCGAATGATTCAACATCCGTTTGCTCTTGCGATGCATCCATACGTCCTGGAGCGAATGGAACTTGTACATCTTGTCCCGCTTTTTTCGCTGCCGCCTCAATTGCCGCTGCACCAGCCAAGACGATTAAATCCGCCAAAGAGATTTTCTTACCACTGGATTGCGCCGCATTGAATTCTTGCTGAATTGCTTCTAAACTCGCTAACACTTTATTTGATTCCAATGGCTGATTCGCTTCCCAATCACGTTGTGGTGACAAACGGATACGCGCACCATTCGCACCGCCACGTTTATCACTGCCACGGAAAGTCGATGCAGATGACCATGCCGTGTTAACCAATTGAGAAATACTCAGGCCTGATGCCAACACTTTCGCTTTCAATTCAGCGATATCGTTTGCATCTACTACAGCATGATTCACAGCAGGAATCGGATCTTGCCAAATCAGCGTTTCGCTTGGAACCAAGGCACCTAAATAACGCGCAACGGGTCCCATGTCACGGTGCGTCAATTTGAACCAAGCACGCGCAAAGGCGTCTGCAAATTCGGCAGGATTTTGATGGAAACGACGTGCAATTTTTTCGTAAGCGGGGTCATGTCGCAAAGATAGATCTGCAGTCGTCATCATCGGCGGATGTTTCTTGCTAGCGTCATGTGCATCAGGAATCAAATGCTCAGGTTTGCAGTCTTTCGCCACCCATTGTTTCGCGCCTGCCGGGCTCTTGGTCAATTCCCATTCGTAGCCGAACAGCATATCGAAATAGCCGTTGTCCCACGTCGTAGGATTGGGTTTCCACGCACCTTCAATACCGCTCGTCGTTGTGTGTACACCTTTGCCGGAACCGAACTTATTGATCCAACCCAAGCCCTGCTCTTCTATGCCTGCCGCTTCTGGTTCTGGACCAACCAAAGTTGGATCGCCGGCGCCGTGCGCTTTACCAAATGTATGACCGCCCGCCACCAGAGCCACCGTTTCTTCATCGTTCATCGCCATACGTGCAAAAGTTTCACGTACATCACGACCAGAAGCGACTGGATCAGGATTGCCATCCGGGCCTTCTGGATTCACATAAATCAAACCCATTTGCACCGCTGCCAAAGGGTTTTCTAAGTCACGTGAGCCTGCGACTGAGCCAGCATAACGACTATTTGCTTTGTCACTGGTTGCGAGCCATTCTGTTTCTGAACCCCAGTAGATATCATCCTCTGGTTGATAGATGTCTTCACGACCGCCAGCGAAACCAAAGGTCTTAAAGCCCATGGATTCTAGGGCGACATTGCCGGCTAAAATGAACAAATCTGCCCATGAAATCTTGCGACCGTATTTCTGTTTAATGGGCCATAACAAACGACGTGCCTTATCGAGATTGCCGTTATCTGGCCAGCTATTCAAAGGGGCAAAACGTTGATTGCCTGTACCTGCACCGCCGCGACCATCGGACACGCGATAAGTACCCGCTGCATGCCATGCCATGCGTATCATCAAGCCGCCGTAGTGTCCCCAATCGGCTGGCCACCAGTCTTGCGAATCGGTCATCAATACTTTGAGATCGTCCACCACTGCATTCAGATCCAGCGACTTGAATTCTGTCGCATAATCAAAATCTTCTCCCATAGGATTCGACTTGGGTGAATGCTGGTGCAAAATATTTAATTTTAGTTGATTCGGCCACCAACTAGCATTCGTCGGTGCGCCTGCGGCAACTGCGTGTTTTGCTGCGCCATGGTTGAAAGGGCATTTAGCTTCGTTCGACATATCAATCTCCTGTAATAAGCTCTAAAGTAAGTTCAACAACAAATTTGGAACTGCGATGGATTTGATTCTAGAGAGCAGAGACCGATAGATCAACTCAATTAAATTTATGACTTCGATAAATTTTAACTAAATATCGATTTAGGCTTCATTCAGCCAGCATATTGCATAGTCGAGATGTAATAGGTATGACAAATCAATTAAATGGTGGATTTTTCTGCTTAGTAGGCTGCCTATCAAGCCAACTTGAGCGTCGCATCCAATATATGAGGTTCGTAGACCAAACGATGCTTGCCGCTTAGCAATAAAAAATGTTTGCCGCTGCAACGTGCCAACAAGGCCATATCCAGCTTTTGCGCGACCATATGCCCCATCTGGGTGGTGCCTGAACGCGAGAGCAAAAACGGAATGCCCATTTGCGCGCCTTTGATCACCATTTCTGAAGTCAGGCGTCCAGTGGTATAGAAAATTTTGTCGCCGCCGATAAGCTCATCCAGCCACATCAAACCGGCAATCGCATCGACGGCATTGTGCCGACCGACATCTTCGATAAAGTACAGCAGCTCACCGCTATCAGAAAACAAGGCGCAGCCATGAACCGAGCCAGCGCGTTTGTAGACCGATTGTTGAGTGCGTATGGTATCGACGATACGGTACAGCACCGATTGCTTTAATTGGGCGTCCGCTGGCAAGACTAAGGTATCAACTTCATCCATCAGCCCGCCAAACACCGAGCCTTGACCGCATCCGGTGGTTACGACTTTTTTCGCGGTACGCTCTTGGATATCGGCAATGCCATTGCGAGTAATCACTGCCGCTGCATCGACTGACCAATCAACTTGCACCGAGATGATTTCGTCCAAGCTGCGCACTAAGCGTTGATTACGCAAATAGCCAAGTACTAAGGCTTCGGGATTGGCGCCTAAAGTCATTAAAGTCACCAATTCGCGCTTATCGATGTAAACCGTTAAAGGCCGTTCCGCAGGAATCGCTATCACTGAACTACGCCCGTGTTCATCCATCACCTCGACGTCTTGCGTGAGGTGAATACTGCTGGAGGATAGCTGCGGGCGGTACCTGTTCGTCATTACTTCATCTTTGGAAATACGGGTTTCAATTTCGTGTCGCGGCTGTTTGCTGTAACTTCGCCAACACCTGACCACCGCCATAACTGCCCTGCACGGGTTCTGTTCCACCCAACACTATCTTAATTGCGCAATATTTAAACTCAGGAATTTTCCCATACGGATCGAGTGCGGCATTGGTGAGTTTATTGATCGCTGCTTCGTAATAACAAAACGGTACAAACACTGCACCGCGCGGTGAACTATCGTCGGCGCGGGCATACAAACTGACTTCGCCACGGCGTGAAGTGATTGTGACGATATCGCCAGGTTGCCCACCCATGTCTGCCAAATCAAGCGGATGCACCAATGCGACGGGATCGGGTTCAATCGCGTCCAGCACCGCGGTGCGACGCGTCATGCTGCCGGTGTGCCAGTGCTCGAGTTGGCGACCTGTGATGAGCACCATAGGGTAATCACTATCAGGACGCTCGTTGGCGGGAATGATGTCAGCAGGAACAAATCGCGCACGTCCGGTTTCACGCGGAAACTCCTTGGTAAACACTACCGATTCACCAGCATCACCTTCGTGACGACAAGGGTAAGTGACCGCATGTTCGCGCTCTAAACGCTCCCAGGTAATGCCGGCAATATTCGGCATGGTGTGACGCATTTCATCAAACACCGCACCCACGTTGGGATACTGCCAATTCAAACCAAGTTGTTGCGCCATTTGCTGGATGATCCACAAATCTTGTTTCGCTTGTCCGGGTGGATCTATCGCCTGACGTCCCATTTGTACCAAGCGATCCGTGTTCGTGAAGCTACCCGTTTTTTCGGGGAAGGCAGAAGCGGGCAAAATCACGTCGGCTAAATAAGCCGTCTCGGTCAGAAAGATATCTTGCACCACCAAATGATCGAGCGCAGCAAGAGACTCGCGCGCATGATTTGCATCAGGATCGGACATGGCAGGATTCTCACCCATGATGTACATGCCATTGATTTCACCCCGCTTAATCGCGTGCATGATTTCAACGACGGTCAAGCCTGGTTGCGGATCTAAAGTATCTGCTGGCAAGTTCCAAGCTTGCTCAAAACGGGCACGTGCAGCGGCGTTATCGACGCGTTGATAATCGGGATACATCATAGGAATCAAACCGGCATCGGATGCACCTTGTACATTATTTTGCCCACGCAGTGGGTGTAAACCACTGCCCGGTTTGCCGATTTGCCCGGTCATCAAGGCCAGCGCGATCAAGCATCGTGCATTGTCAGTACCATGGACGTGTTGTGACACACCCATACCCCACAAGATCATCGAGCCTTTGGATGTCGCATATAGGCGAGCGACTTCACGGATGGTGTCAGCAGCTATGCCGCAAATCGGCGCCATCAATTCCGGACTGTAACCAGCAACATTCTTCTCTAATTCTGCATAACCTATGGTGCGGCTATTGATGAAGTCTTTATCGACCAAATTTTCATGCACGATCACATGCATCATGGCATTGAGCAGTGCGACGTCGGTATCAGGCTTAAACTGCAAATAGCGATGTGCCATGCGCGCCAGATCCGATTTGCGCGGGTCCATCACCACTAGTTTAGTGCCATTTTCTATCGCGTTCTTAATCCAAGTAGCGGCAACTGGATGATTCACTGTCGGATTTGCACCGATCACAATCACGACCTCTGCTTTCGTCACATCCATCACGGGATTGGATACCGCACCGGAGCCTATGCCTTCTAACAGTGCTGTGACGGATGAGGCATGGCACAGGCGCGTGCAGTGATCGACATTATTACTGCCAAAACCGACCCTGACCAGTTTTTGAAACAGATAGGCTTCTTCATTACTGCCTTTGGCAGAACCAAATCCGGCGAGCGCTTTTTTACCTTTGGTATCGCGGATTTGTTTGAGTTTACCGCCCGCGAATGCCAAGGCTTCTTCCCAGCTCGCTTCTCGAAATACCTCCATCACATGCGCTGGATCCATCACAAAGTCACCAGTTTTTTGGGCTTCTGGACGACGAATTAAAGGCACCGTTAAACGATGTGGGTGATGCGCGTAATCAAAACCATAACGGCCTTTCACGCACAAACGTGCGTGATTCGCCGGGCCATCACGACCTTCAACAAACAAAATATGATTGTCTTTGACGTTATAGGTGAGCTGGCAGCCAACGCCGCAATAAGGGCAAACCGATTCCACTTGCTTATCAGGCACGGTCAAAGCAGCATCACGCGCCGGCATCAAAGCGCCTGTCGGGCAAGCTTGCACACATTCGCCGCACGCGACACAGGTCGATGCGCCCATCGCGTCATCCATATCGAACACAATTTTCGAGGCATCGCCACGGAACGCCATGCCTATCACATCATTCACTTGTTCATCGCGACAAGCGCGCAGGCAGCGCGTGCATTGTATGCAGGCATCCAAGTTCACGGTGATCGCTGCGTGCGAGGCGTCTTGTGGCACTGGCACACGGTTTTCCGCTGCGGCGAAGCGGGGTTTACCCACATGTAATTTCTCTGCCCATAGATCGACTTCGTTATGGCGTGTGTAGCTGGTTTCGGGCATATCCGCTTGCAATAATTCAAGCACCATTTTTTGCGCGTTGGTTGCACGTACGCTGTCAGTCACAACTTGCATGCCATTGGAAGGATAACGGCAGCAACTCGGTGCCAGTACCCGTTCACCATTGATCTCGACCATACAAGCACGGCAATTGCCGACGCTTTCCATGCCGGACCGATAACATAGGTGGGGAATCTCGACACCCTCACGCTTAGCGATCTCTATCAGCAATTCATTGCTGCGCGCTGTGATTTCTTTACCATTCAAACTGAAATTTACAGTAGGAACATCCATCTCTGCCATCTGGCTGCGGGTAATTGCATTCATAGTCTTGTCGCCTTTACTGATTCACTGAATTGAGCTCGTGCGGAAAATACTTCACCACACAATCGACAGGATTAGGCGCGGCTTGCCCCAGACCACAAATTGAGGCATCGCGCATCACCGTGGATAGCTCTGCCAACAAAGGCAAGTCCCAATGATCTTGCGCAATCAGCGCTGACGCTTTAGCGGTGCCCACACGACACGGTGTACATTGACCGCAAGATTCATGCTGGAAGAAATGCATCAGATTACGCGCTGCATTCAGCGCACTGTCGCGTTCCGATAAAACCACCACAGCGGCAGAACCGATGAAGCATCCGTAAGGCTGCAGGGTATCAAAATCGAGCGGGATGGTATTCATACTGGCTGGCAAAATACCGCCCGATGCACCGCCTGGCAGGTAGGCATAGAATATTTCGCCATCGGCCATACCGCCGCAATATTCATCGATCAATTCTTGTATCGTAATTCCCGCTGGTGCCAGTTTCACACCCGGATTTTTTACCCGTCCAGAAACCGAGAATGAACGCAAACCTTTACGACCATTGCGCCCCTGAGCGCTAAACCAAACGCCACCTTTTTCCAAAATATCGCGCACCCAGAACAAGGTCTCAAAATTATGTTCCAGCGTGGGGCGTCCAAATAAACCGACTTGCGCCACATACGGCGGGCGCAAACGGGGAATACCGCGCTTACCTTCTATCGATTCAATCATTGCGGATTCTTCCCCGCAAATATAGGCGCCAGCACCGCGTCGCAAATGTATCGTTGGCATATTGGCGATAGGCGGACTTGCGCGCAACAAGGCTAATTCTTGTTCTAAGATAGCGCGACAGGCATGGTATTCATCGCGCAGATAAATATAAATATCTGCGATGCCGACCGCCCAAGCTGCGACCAACATGCCTTCCAAAAAACGATGCGGATCGCGTTCCAGATAAAATCTATCTTTGAACGTGCCAGGCTCGCCTTCATCTATATTCACCGCCATCAAACGCGGCCCTGCTTCTGCGCCAACAATCCGCCATTTGCGTCCAGCCGGAAAGCCCGCGCCGCCAAGTCCGCGCAAACCGGAATCTTCCATGGTCTGCAAAACGTTCTCTAATTCGCGTTTGCCGCTCACACATTCTTTTAACAGCGTGTAACCACCTTGAGCCTGATAAGCCGCGCAATCCAAGTAATCACCGACTTCTGCACTCAGCTGCCCGCTTTGCACCGCTGCTTCGACTTTGATGAGATCTGCTTGTGCGATGCCATGTTGCCCAACAACGACTGCGGGTGCTTGCTCACAGCGTCCAACGCAAGGTGCGGCGATAACACGAACTTCTGCGCCGAGTAGGGCGGGCAATCTGTCTAACAGGCGTTGAGCACCCGCCATTTCACAAGATAAGCCGTTGCAAACTCGCACCGTCAAGGCAGCAGGCTTGGTTTCATTTTCTTTCACCACATCGAAGTGATGATAGAAGGTAGCGACCTCATACACCTCAGTTTGCGCGAGACGCAATTCTTGTGCCAGTGCCGCTAAATGCGCTGCCGATAAGGCTTTGTAGTGATCCTGAATTTTGTGTAAATGTTCGATCAGCAAATCTGCTGTGCGCGGAGCATCTCCCAACAAGGCCTGTACTTCTGCTAAGGCTTGCGGATCGACCCGGCGCCCTTTCGGTGCTTCGCGCTTGCGTTGCTTGCTTGCACCTTGAATCGGGCCTGCTTTTTCGGCATCCTTCGTTGGATGAATGGGTATCACTACTTTGCTCATTATCAGATCCTATTTTTCTCGGCTTCTATTTTTATTTCTGTTTTTATTTTTATCGCTCATTTCTACACAAATTTTGCCACAGGCGGATCATGCACATGATCCGCCACTGCGTCTATTTAAACAACACCACCGCTTTTTCTAGCGTCATCAGTACACCCCAAGCTAAGGGCAAACCCACTGCCAGCCATGCGGCTATCACCAACACAGGACTGGAAGGCTTATTATCTTCGCCACCAACGACACCAGCGGTACCGACTTCTGCGGCTAATGCTCGATCATGCGCCAGCTTGCGTTCGGCTGCCAACTCGGCTTCCGTCATAAAATACTTATCAGCGACTGGACGAACCAGCGCATTACAAGCACATCCCAATACCAACATGCCGGCTAAAATATACATGGTGATGGTGTAGGAGTCCGCCCTCGCCACACCGTGTGCTAATTGGTATTCACGGATGTAATTGACGAGCACCGGACCGAGCACGCCCGCCGTTGCCCAAGCTGTCAATAAGCGTCCATGAATCGCGCCAACCATTTGGGTGCCGAACAAATCTGCCAGATACGCGGGTACAGTTGCAAAGCCGCCGCCATACATAGACAGAATAATACAAAATGCACCAACAAATAAGGCTAAACTTCCTGCGTGCCCAAAACTTGGGATCGCTGCGTACAAACAAAATCCCAAGATGAAAAATACAAAGTAAGTCGCTTTACGCCCTATGTAATCGGACATCGACGCCCATACAAAACGCCCCCCAATATTGAACAAAGAAAGTAAGCCGGTAAATCCGGCCGCAATCGCAGCGATCTGCAATTTTTGCGCTGCATTCAAATCATTAAACGCAACATCGATACCAATCAAGCGTCCAGCAAACACTTCTTGCAACAAAGGCGAAGACATACCGAGTATACCAATACCTGCTGAGACATTCAGACAAAGAACGCCCCAAACCAACCAAAATTGAGGAATACCCCAGACTCGGCTAACGTGGACGTGTTTCTGCGTGATCATGCCGTTGGTACTGGCGGGCGGAGGTGTCCAACCTGCTGGTTTCCAGCCAGTCGGCGGAACACGATAAGATAGGGCACCACCCATCATGAATACAAAATAAATCGCTGCCATCACCAAAAAAGTTTCCATCACGCCGACTGATGTCGGGGTCGCAAAATACGTCATCAATTTATTCGCTAATGGCGCTCCTATCATGGCACCACCCCCAAACCCCATAATCGCCATGCCGGTGGCCATGCCGCGCCGGTCAGGAAACCATTTAATCAAGGTCGATACGGGAGAAATATAACCAAGACCCAGACCAATGCCACCAATAACGCCTGAACCCAGCCACATCAGCCAGATTTGATGTGTGTGAATTCCGAACGCGGAAATCACCAAACCACCACACCAACACAATGCAGACACCACGCCCGCTTTACGCGGCCCCGCGTGTTCCAACCATCCACCCCAGATCGCGGCCGATGAACCAAGCAGGACAAAGAATAAGGTATACATCCAACCTAGCATGGAGATCTTCCAGTCACAATTGCTGGAAAAGATTTCGGCCAAAATACCGATGTCCTTGGCGCAGGCGACTGGGTCTTTAATGCCTATGGCTTTCGATAAAGGTAACCAAAACACAGAAAATCCGTACGCCATACCTATGCACAGATGAATCGCCAATGCTGCTGGTGGCACTAACCAACGATTAAAGCCTTTGCCGGCAATCGTCCGTTCCTTTGCCAATAGTTCAAGAAAAGCCATGATGTCTCCATTTCTATGTGGTGTTTGTATTTATTGTTTGCACGCTTCCCAACTATTTCTTTAACTTAAATCACAGATTACTCAGGAAGTATTTTGAGAATACTCCAAAATTACACATCGAAAACGGTGTGAAGCGGGACATGCAGACGAACCAGATTAAGAAGTTCTTAATATCATTACTTGATTCGACAAGAGCTTACGCTCCATTCATCAATGCAATCAATTGCTGGCGTAACCAAACATTCGCAGTATCGTTTTCTGCACTCACATGCCAATACAAATGGGCATCGATGGGTTGTGTTGCTAAGGGAAACGGGTCAATTCGGTTCGTAAACTGTGCATTCGCAATTTTTCCGTATTGTTCTGGCATGGTCAGCAACAAATCGGTTTCGCTCACTACGCGACAAGCTGCAAAATAATGTTGGCAACGCAAATTAATCTGGCGCCGCAGCCCCTCACGATTTAATTCAAAATCTTCCAAACCCATGCCCTGACGACGCGATGACACCAATACATGCCCTTGCTGCAAATAAGTCGAGAGGTCGAGTGGGAGGCTTTTTTTCTTCGGCATCTGTGGATGTCCTTTGCGCGACAGCACAACCAAGCGATCACGCGATACGCGCTGTTGGCGGATATTGCCTGACAGTGGAATCGGTACTTCTAACACCATATCAAGATTGCCGCTGCTGAGTGCAGGCTCAATTTCGCGTCTATCCACCCGCATACTGGCAATGCTAATGCCCGGTGCTTGTTGCATGATTCTTTGCAATAGAGGCGGCAAAACCGTCGCCTCAAACACATCACGCAATCCCAAATTGAAATTACGTTGCGTCTGCATGGGATTAAAACTTTGCTCAGTTTGCAAACTCGCTTCAAACAGCTGCAGTCCCTGGCGTACCTGCGTGATGATGCTGCGGGTAAATGGCGTCGGTACCATGACAGCCCCTTGTCGCACAAACAAGGGATCATCAAACATGGTGCGCAAGCGCGCCAGGGCATGGCTGAGCGCTGGCTGACTAAGATGTAAAGTCTGGCTAGCACGCGTGATATTGCCTTGGCTATAAATGGCATCAAGGACGACAAACAAATTAAGATCGGTACGAGATATATGCATAAAATGAATTATGTCACATTCATATTATTCATTTGAATAATTAAGTACTAGACCGTATGCTGCTACAACAAACTTGGCACTAGCACTTCACCCATTCGAAAGCGCACCATGAACTTCGCCCACTCCGACACCGCCGCTGAGCTGATTGCTCGTATGCAGGCATTCATGCAAGAGCATATCGCTCCCAACGAAAAAACCTATGCCGCGCAATTGCGAGGTGGTTCGGATTGGACGCTGTGGCAGCAACCGCCCGTCATGGAAGAACTCAAAGCCAAGGCGAAAGCAGCTGGGTTATGGAATCTGTTTTTACCTGAAGATGGCGCACGCTTGTCGAATATTGATTATGCGCCTCTAGCGGAAATCACGGGTCGATCCATGATCGCGCCAGAAGTTTTCAACTGCAATGCGCCCGACACTGGAAATATGGAAGTGCTGGTCAAATACGGTTCAGACGAACAAAAACAGCGCTGGCTCAAACCACTGATGGCGGGTGCAATTCGTTCGGCGTTTTGTATGACGGAACCCGATGTCGCTTCCAGCGACGCCACTAACATGGCCGCCACCGCAATTTTGGAAGGTGAAGAAGTGGTGTTGAATGGTCGCAAATGGTGGAGTTCTGGCATTGGTCACCCCAACTGCAAAGTCCTAATTTTTATGGGTCTCAGCGACAAGCTCGCGGATAAGCATCAACAGCATTCGATGATCTTGGTGCCAATAGACACGCCGGGCGTCAAGATAGAACGCATGCTCCCAGTATTCCACACACTAGACGAACCCTATGGCCATGGCGAAGTCAGCTTTACCAATGTGCGTCTGCCTTTATCATCCATCATCGGCGGCTTAGGACGCGGATTTGAAATCGCTCAAGGACGCTTAGGACCAGGTCGGATTCATCATTGCATGCGTGCAATCGGCGCGGCTGAATTTGCTTTAGAACTGCTCTGTGAACGTGCAATGAGTCGAGTCGCCTTCGGCAAACCCTTGACCAAACTTGGCGGCAATGGTGACATCATTGCCAACGCGCGCATGGCGATCGAGCAGGCAAGGCTATTGACCTTGAAAGCATCATGGATGATGGATACCGTCGGCGTCAAAGGGGCGATGAGCGAGATTTCGCAAATCAAAGTCATTGCGCCAAACGTTGCAACGCAAGTCATCGATGCGGCCATGCAAATACATGGTGGTGCAGGCTTATCCGACGATTTTCCACTGACCGCTTTGTACGCCTACGCGCGCGTGCTGCGCATCGCAGATGGTCCGGATGAAGTACATCGCGGCTTAATTGCTAAACTTGAATTAAAAAAACAAGCCCAGCGCCTCGGCATTTCCGGTTAAAGAAAACGAAGAATACGAAGAATACGATCACTATGACTGCCCTGTTAGATACCGCATCCACCGTACGCGCCGGAGAAGAGCTTGACCGCGAAAAAGTCAGTGTCTTTATACGCGATCATTTACCCGCTTTGCACGGCGAACCAGAGATAGAACAATTTGCCGGTGGCGCGTCGAATCTGACTTACTTACTACGCTATCCCAAGCGCGATTTAATCTTGCGCCGACCACCGTTTGGACATCGCGCCAAATCAGCGCATGACATGCTGCGCGAAGCAAAGATCATGAGCGCACTGAAACCAGTGTATCGCTATGTGCCCGAAGTGATCGCGACTTGTAGTGATCCTGCGATCATGGACTGTGACTTCTATGTCATGGAGCGACTACATGGCATTATTCCGCGCCAGAATCTACCAAAAGATTTAGTATTAACTGCCGAAGACACGCGCCGTTTGTGCCTGAACGTGATTGACAAAATGATAGAGCTACATCAGATCGACTATCAGCAAGCGGGATTAGCATCCATCGCCAAAGGTGCGGGTTATGTGGCACGCCAAGTCTCAGGTTGGACTGAACGCTATCGTCAAGCAAAAACCGATGATGTCGGTGACTTTGAAAGCGTGATGCAATGGCTGCAGGATAAAATGCCTGCGCAAGATCTTGCCACTTGCCTGATCCACAATGACTTCCGCTTTGATAACGTGGTGTTGAATCCGGATAATCCGACCGAAGTCATAGGTGTACTCGATTGGGAAATGGCGACGCTCGGTGATCCCTTAATGGATTTGGGAAATACGCTCGCGTATTGGGTACAGGCTGACGATGATCCGGTGTTTCAATCGGTACGGCGTCAACCGACCCACTTGCCCGGCATGTTAACTCGCCAGGAAGTGATCAATTATTACGGTGAAAAAACTGGGTACCGCGTCGATAATTTCGATTTCTACGCTATCTTTGGCTTGTTCCGTTTAGCGGTGATCGTGCAACAAATTTACTACCGCTACTTCCATGGGCAAACCACCAATCCCGCGTTTTCTGGCTTTGGCAAATTGAGTAATTATCTGGAACAGCGTTGCCTGCGCCTGATCAATGCCTCACGTTTGTAAGTCGAGGAGATATGGGCCATATTTATTTAATCCGGCACGGTCAAGCCAGCTTTGATGCTGACGATTATGACCAGCTGTCGCCGCTTGGTGAAGAACAGTCACGCCTTTTAGGCGATTGGTTTAAACAAAGCGGGCAAACAGTTAGCCAAGTGGTGATGGGTAGTAACCGCCGTCATCGTCA
Organism: Undibacterium sp. Di24W; assembly: GCF_049340325.1. Classification (NCBI taxonomy): domain Bacteria; kingdom Pseudomonadati; phylum Pseudomonadota; class Betaproteobacteria; order Burkholderiales; family Oxalobacteraceae; genus Undibacterium; species Undibacterium sp. Di24W. The sequence continues at coordinate 116,004 of NZ_JBMPOP010000005.1, read as the reverse complement.
AACCGCACAACAATGCCTGAAGCAATTTAGAAATTCGCCAGACGATTTTCCAGAAACGGATTGGATCGTCGATCCTGGCTTTGATGAATTTGATCATCAAGATGTTTTGCTCAGAAACCATCCTGAATTTGCCGACTTTCGTGCGTTGAAACAATCATTCAACAATCATCCCCATCCAAGGCGCGCGTTTCAGTTCATGTTCGCGGCAGCAGTCAATCGCTGGATCAGCGGTGAGCATGAAGACTACAAGGAAAGCTGGGCGCAATTTCAACGGCGTTGCCGACTTGCTTTACAGCGTCTCCTGAAGGTAGAAGACGCCGAGGATGAACAACAAAATTACTGGATCTTTACCTCGGGCGGCACTATCTCAGCTTTGCTACAAGACATAATCGGGATTAATGATCAACGCATTTTTGATCTCAATGCCAGTTTACTCAATAGCGGTGTGAGCAGATTACGCACTGGCAGCACCCGCGTCAGCCTGAATTATTTGAATTGCTCAGCCCATTTAGAAATTCATCAGCGGCCAGAATTACTTAGCTATCGATAACAACATCAAACCACGATCCAAGAACCGGAGAACAGCATGCAAGAACTACAAGGCAAAGTCGCCGTCATCACTGGTGCCGCAGAAGGCATAGGAAAGGCCATCGCACTCGCAGCCGCAGCAGAAGGAATGAAGCTGGTCCTGGCCGACATCAGTGCCGAGGTGTTGGACCAAACCGTGACGGAACTTCACGACGCTGGTTGTGAGGTGATAGGCGTCGTTACCGATGTCGCTCAAGAAAGTGCAATTCTGGCCTTGGCGGAGCGTGCATTTACCCAGTTTGGCAATGTGCATTTATTGGTAAATAACGCCGGCGTCGCCTTTACCAAATCCGCCTGGGAGACAACTGCCAAAGACTGGGAATGGATTATGGGGATCAACCTATATGGTGTGACCCACGCGCTGCGTGCTTTCATACCGCGCATGCTGGCAAATGGCGAGGAAGCTCACATCGTCAACACCGCGTCAATGGCAGGTCTGGTATCAGAACCGGCGTTGGCTGCTTACAACGTGAGCAAATTTGGCGTGGTGACATTAAGCGAAGGCTTGTATCACGACTTGACTTTACGCAAATCAAAAATCGGCGTCTCTGTGCTCTGTCCAAGCTGGGTGAAGACCCGAATTATCGATGCAGAACGCCATCGTGATGCGGAAGATCGCAGCAAGCCAGAGCAACTAGAAAAAGTCAGCCTGAAAACGGGTGCGGCGATAAGCAAAGCAGTCGAAGCTGGCATCGCACCAAAGCAGGTGGCAGATGCCGTCATGGCGGCGATTAAAAACAACACTTTTTATATTTTGACGCACCCTGAATCAAAAGCTGCAGTGCATATTCGTACCGAGGATATTTTGCAAGGGCGGCCACCTAGTCTGCTGCCGATCTAGGCCATTCTGCAAGAAGTTAGCCAATAAACGCGGATCTTAGCGAGCTTGATCCGTGGTTTTTTGCACATATCAAAATCATGTGACAATTTTTCACAATTGATATTTCCGAAAACTTCTAGAATAGTGTATATGTAATCACTATTATCTAATCCAGATAAAGATGGCTAGATAAGGTGATTGCAGATCTGAAAACAAATTACCCGTTATCGGATCAACCAAAATTAATAATTTACCTTGCATTATTAGCGTTACTTGAATACATTGAAGTAAGAACAATCACAAGTCGTAAATTCACAATGAGTGCTTTAGGGCGCTTTGTATATTGTCCTCAAGTGTAATGTACAGTCATAGATTCAAGCTTAGATTCAAGTTTTAAATCTGATCAAAAATCAACATTTTTTGTTTAACCCATTTAAATAGGATAAAACATATTCCATGGCTAACATCCTCGACATCCCAAGCTCAGAAGAGTTTCAATACGACCCTAATACGCTGCTTGATACCCTGATCAAAACCTTGGGTATTAAGAACGATGCGGCGCTGTCTCGTGCGTTAGAAGTAGCACCGCCAGTGATTAGCAAAATCCGTCACAAAATCTTGCCGGTCGGTCCCTCATTGCTGATACGTATGCATGAAGAATCTGGCATTAGCATTAAAGAGATCCGCAGTTTAATGGGTGATCGCCGATCCAAATTCCGCATGCCGGATCAAATATAAGAGATTTAGGATCACCCTCTTCAAAAAAAGCGTCAGATTAAAATTTAATCTGACGCTTTTTTTAACTTGGGTTCTAATCAAGTCTGCGTGAATTCCTAATATTCAGAGATGTGGCGTGGCACATCACGGCGCCACAGCATAACCGCGATCTAGCCTGATACAATTTATCGTTTCGGACAAGCCACATAACGATAATTCTCTCGCTAAGATCCCCAATGACACAAAACACAAACTACTTTTACGAACCACGTGCTGGGCATGGCCTGCCTCATGATCCATTCAATGCCATCATAGGACCGCGCCCCATCGGCTGGATTTCCAGCCAAAGCGCAGAGGGTTTGATCAATCTTGCCCCCTATAGCTTCTTCAATGCGTTTAATTACACACCACCCATCATTGGCTTTGCCAGTTTAGGGGCTAAAGACAGCTTACGAAACATTCAGGAAACGGGCGAGTTTGTTTGGAATCTGGTGACCAGACCACTTGCACAGGCGATGAATCAAACTAGCGCCACAGTCGCAGCAGACATCAATGAATTCAAGTTGGCTGGCTTACACGCTGCGCCGTCACGCCTCATCAAGGTACCACGGGTACTAGAAAGCCCTGTCAGCTTTGAATGCAAACTGACTCAGATCATTCAACTGCAACAAGCCGATGGCGGAAAATTGGCATCCTGGTTAGTCCTCGGTGAAGTGATCGGCGTCCACATCGCACAGAACTCGCTCACAGATGGCGTCTACGACACGGCGGCGGCTCAGCACGTCTTACGGGGCGGCGGTGCAGCGGATTATTTCATGATCGATGCGACGCAAAAATTTTGCATGCAGCGTCCTGCTTGAGCTGTGCCTGAAATCAAGATGGGTCTCGACCAGAAAAAAGCAAGCGCAAGCACTACAGCAGATTGAGTATGGGAGCTGACTCGCTATCAGAGGTAAACAACGCTGCTGACTCATGTAAAGACAATTCAAGAAACCGCGGTACAGCATCTACCGTCAATGGTTTAGCAAACAAATACCCTTGCAATAAGTGGCAACCCAGTCTTTGTAATTGCTGGCATTGCTCTTCCGTCTCCACACCTTCCGCGACCACTTCCAAACCCAGATTCTGGGCTAAACCGATTGCGGTAGCGCAGATTTCCCAACCTTTGCCGCCTTTGCCCATATCCCAAACAAAGCCACGATCCAGTTTGAATGCTTGCACGGGTAAGACACGTAGATACGCCAACGACGAATAGCCTGTACCAAAGTCATCAATTGATAACCGCACGCCTAGCTGGCGCAAAGCGCCCAAGCGTTCTATCGAGCGCTCAGGATCTTGCATTAATACCGATTCGGTAATTTCCAGTTCGATATCACTTCCCGATAACTGATAGCGTTGCAAGGAGGCGGATACGGTTTCTTCTAAATCAGAGACCAATAGCTGTTGTGCCGAGAGGTTAATCGCCACTCTAAGTTCAGCGAACCCCATGGATCGCCAGTGTGCCAACTGTTCGCAGGCTTGATCAATCACCCAGGCACCAATGTTGGCAATAATCCCCATGGTTTCTGCTAACTGAATGAAACGATCAGGCATGACCAAACCATAGACAGGATGCTGCCAACGAATCAATGCCTCCAGACACACTGTCTTGCCATTCGATGCCAACACCTGAGGTTGATAGCAGAGAAAAAATTGTTTCTTGTCCAGCGCCTCTTTTAAGGCGCTTTCAAAATCAATTCTTTGCTGGATATTCTCTTTTAGAGAGGGATGAAAAAATCTTAGCTTACCCGTGCCGCAACTCTTTGCATCATGCAACGCCAGCTCCGCTGCTGCCAAAATATCTTCATCAGCCCCCAGATTATCGGGGAACACCGCAACCCCGGTATTAGACGTAATACTCAGCAAACTATCTTCAATATAAAACGGCGACGCCAAAGCACCTGAGACTTTTTCATACACCAGTGTTACGCAACGCTCGGTCTTTAATCCAGTTGCACCGACCACAAACCGACCGCTTCCAAGTCGTGCAATCAGGTCACTGTCCCTGACACTGTCTTTTATTCGTTGTGACACTTCGACCAATAGCTGATCCCCTGCTTTATAGCCACGAGTACCGTTAATAATGCTCAACTGATCAACATCAAAAATAAAAACACCTAATTTAGATTGATTTGTACGATTTAATTCAAGCATGGCCTGCAAGCCAATTAGCGCACCAGCACGATTCGGCAATCCGGTCAGCACATCATTGTTTAAGACATGTTCTATCCTCTGATTGGCGATTTTTCTACCTTCTATCTCGTGCTGCAATTCACTGTAAAGCTCAAGTTCTTCTATCCTTCGGTTAGACACATCCTTACCGACCAGCGCAGAAAATGAAAACGCTAAAATTAAGAAACTAAACCCACCGAGGTAGGGTATTTTCAGCACTCCGCTATCAGACAAGCTAGCTAAAACACCTGCCACCAGCAACAAAGATAAAGCCAGACGGATCAAGCGACTGGTCGACTTTTCTCCCAATCGTGTAATTTTGAACGAGAAGAACATCGTGTAAATGATCAAGCCTAATGCTAACAATCGTGTGATTCGGAATGCCAAGCTTGGCTCACCAGATAGCACCCAAATTTGCTCGCCCCAAGGCAGTACCGTCAACGCATCCGGATATATTTGCACGAAACGAAAGCCAAACGGACTTAGGTAGTTATCCAAAAGTACTATGCTTGATAGAGCGCCCACCACATAGGAGGCGCGGAAAGAGCTAGGCTTGAGCTCCAAGCAAGCAACCAGATACCAGATGAGTGGAATCAATAAGACAGAAAAGAAATTGACCCACTTATGGGCGGACAAGGCAGCTTGCAAGCTGGTTGCAGAATATTGGGCACCACATGCCAGTTGAAATAGCGCGAAAAATAAGCACAGTGCAGAAAACGCCCAACAAGCTTTGCCATAAGCACTACTACGTGCTGTGACAGCCGCCTGAAACGAGCCTAAGGCAAACACTCCCACGGATATAAAATACAGTGTTGCGACGGGAGCGTTCATTTTTTCCTTATACTTTGTTAATCAAAATTACCCAAAAACTCGTGCAAGCTCCAGTCTCAGTAGGCAATATAAAAAGCATAAGACGCGCAACGCGGCACTAAGTGGTATACGACCAGTCGAAGCTCAATGATATAGTCTAAAGCCCTTAAAAAAGATGCTTTAAAGCATTTAATTATACGTCTATACTTAATTGATAACAACTTGCGCTAGTCTATAAGATTGACCACAGCAAACCTAGATAAGTTCAAAGGCCGATAGACATAAAAAAAACCACTCACATTCGAATGCACGAATGGAGTGGTCTTATTGATTAGTTTTTGTTGAATACTACTTGTTGCCCCATCTTTTTGTTAGGTTGAGCAAACTTAAGTCATCCTGCTAGTCACCGTGTTTAAAACTTCGATTTCGCAGACAGCGCCAATTTAGCAGCAGCCGCTTCAAATTTAACAAAGCGCTGATCCAATTGACGTAATTGAATCACTTTATCAGACGGACTCAAAAAGGAATAGCGGATGCTGTTGTACACCGTCTTCTTTAGTGTGTCGTAGGATGGCGTATAGCGGCTGGCAAACAAGAAATATTCACGACTTAAGTTACTACGAGACACACCTGCGTCGTCACTACTAATCACAATAGGTGTCTCATGACGTAAATACATAGCAACCGGATGTGCTTGCTGTTTCAAGCCCAAAATAAAATCATTACTAGTCAGATTGATTTCGACTGCGACATTACGCTTTTTGAGTTCGGCTAGTAATTGATCTGGATTCGTCTCATGCATAATATCAACACCATGACCAATACGTTCCGCACCTGCGATCTGTATCGCGCTGCGCATATGGTGTTGTAGATGCTCAGGTGGCACGATGCCAAGTACCAGCTCACCTGCATGTAAAGACAAACGCACTTTGGGGAAACGTTGCTTTAAAAAAGCAAACATCTGCATGTGCAAATTATAATCACGCACCGCCACCAAGGCGTGTTCAGCACCGACGATGTTTACACCAACGATGAGCGGATTGTTTTGACTAGCTGCAAAAGCGGCAAATAGGCTTGAGAAAACTTTAGAGGGCGCACTATTGCGCGACACATAAGTCTGAATCCGCAAAGTAAAGTCGGCATCATCTATGCCTGCGGCATCATTAATAGTCTCTTGTACATAGTCGGCAATCTTCTTTTGCGCGCCAGCATCTTGCGCTAAGAAATCTGCCAATTTACCAAAGGCTTCAAGCATCTCTGCTTTACTGCTATTCGCTTGCAAAGCATCGATCTTGGCAGAAAATTCTGGGTGGTCGGTAATCGGCGCACTCTTAAGCATCGTCTCCAAATATTGCTGGTTCTCTGCTTTAGCTTGCTGCTTCAAGATAGTCAAACCTTGATTCGTCGAATACTTTGAAATAGGCGAAAAGTAGCCGAAAGTATTAAAGAAATGTTGATCCGGCGCGACTTGTGGATGGACATGATTATCAAAATCCACAACGGACCAAGTTGAAATCAACTCGCGATAGAAGGCATTGTCTTTGCGGATAGCATCGGCCATGAGACAAGTTTTGTTCGTTTCTGTGATGTAGGCTTTGCGTGTTTCGATACGAAATTTTTCTTGCTTGTTGGCCAGATCACTTTCGCGATAAACACAGAATCCTTGCTGGCCTATCCAGTCCAAGTAGGTTTCCGCATACACCGAACCCGTATAGTGATGATGAATATCGCCGCCCTTAGGCAGCATCGTCATCAGCATGTTCAATTCCGCCAAGCGCACTTGTGCACCCGGTGTACCCGCAATCAACTGCGCGTAATATTGACGCGTGCTTTGCAGATTTTGTTTGGTCTTAGCATCATCTTTTGCATCATCTTTTGCATAGGCAGTCGCCATCGGCAGCGCGAAGGCGCTAATACAAAATGCTGCAATAATTTTCTTCATCATTTGCTTTTCCCTATTCTGGTTTTGAGCTGAATCCTGAGCTGAATCCCGAACAAATCAAGGCCAAATTTTCTGTAGTAATGCCGCTAGACGATAGCCAGCGACTTTGAGCTGTTTCTGTGTAATTTCGGTGCTGCTGTCTATGTAGTTAGCTGGCAAGCTGGTATACCATGAAGAAAATTCCACACCACGACGGCTGGTGATTTTAATCCGTTCTGTCGCCACGATATCGGCGTAAGCAATTTTTGCATAGCCCAAACCTTCATTCGCCCATTGTTCTGGCCAGGTAATTGGATCGCCATTGTTGGCTGCAGCAACAGCAGAATTCGCCATCAATTTTTCGGTCAGTTCCTGCACTGAACGCGCGCCCAGATTACGCATCACATTTTCTACGACGGTGACGTCCCAGTATAAATGCAAAGGTTTGCCAACACGTTTTGGTTTTTCCGCATCGGCCATTGCGCTCTCTGCTTTAGCCGCCGCCTGTTCGCGTTTGTAGGCTTCCTGATCACGCATAGTCCAGGTTTTGATATCTTCTAACAACAGATTATTGCCACCTTGCAGATCAAAAATAGTCACTCCGTCGACCTGTTGTTTGCTCAGTGGCGTAACGAATTGATTCTCGCTATTGATATACGCTGCACCTACATGCAAAGGCTGATGAATATCGCCGACCAAATGAGCGATCATCAACAGCGCCTGACGTGGTGAAAATCGATGAGGATTAGTAGTCTCATTATCATTCCCTTGTAACACCGCGATCGCTTGTTTCAAGGTTTGGACGATATCGTGATCTGTGGTACCCACACCGCCTGCCACATAGGTTTTATTTTGTACTGGCGTGTTGGTGTAATGGTAGGCCGCGTGTGCTGGATTTTGAATCCCGAATGCCACCATTTCTGAAGTTTGCGGGCCGCAAAATGTACCCTTAGCACAATCAGCCCAAATTGAAATCGATTGTAAGCTTTCACCTGGCTGCAATAAGGCTTGCACTTTTGCACCCGCATTGGTGCCCTTTAACAAACGATCAGCAATTGCACCAACAGTTTTATGACCTTCGTCGCCCGAGGCCATGACATTGACTGAAGCAAGTGCGCCGCATAATACAAGGAGTAATTTAATTTTTTTCATTTTATTTGGCTTTCAAATTCAATTAATTCGTTTAACCCGACCAGCAGCGCTCTCACTACCAACAGGAGAACCAGCCTGATCGCGTGCTTTGACGTAGGCCAAGAACACATCAAGATCCTTTATGCCAGTATCGACTTTATTCGTGCCTTGCGCAAATATCGGCAAACGATCACCACCGCCAGCAATAAAATTGTTCGCAGCGATGCGATATTCTTTGTTGTCAACAAGCGCCACACCGTTCAATTTCACACTCTCAGCCAAGACTCGTTGTCCCTGAGGACGCTTTCTGTCCCATACATACGTAAATCCTTCGGACACTTGCAAGACGTTTCTACCGTCTACGGACTCATCATCAAGCCACACTTGCTGCTCCAGTAAAGTTCGGATTTGTGCGCCGGTCAAGGTCATCGACACCAAGGTATTTCCAAATGGAAGTACAGTGGATATCTGTCCATAATTGCTGACACGATTACTGACCGTTTCCAGATTCGCGCGTATCCCTTTATTGTTCATAAACACGATCTGCACGCCTAAACTTTTTACGGCTTCAAGCTGTGCATCAGCGACAACATTACCTAGAGGTGATTCACCTGCTTCATTGAGTTTCCGGCTCAATACGGGTACAGCCAGACGGGCAACAGGCTGAGTAATAATCGCATGACTGCCTTCTCTGGCCTTAGTCATTAGCGCGCTCAATTCCTCAGGCACAGGTGCAGTGGGCATTTCCATCACGATGTTACGCGCTTCGATGTTGGTCACTTGATGGCTTTTACCGTCTAGTGTTAATGCGATACGTGTCAACAAATGTCCATAGTTCTGCGCCTGCGTCACCGTTCTGTCACCCACTTTACAAATAAATCCTGTATGGCTATGCCCACTGACGATCAACTTAATCGCGGGATCGAGGCGATTCACAATGTCGACAATCGGCCCTTTCAATTGTGAGCAGGCTGGTTGATCGAAGGCTTCCGTCGTAGTACCGCCTTCATGGATTAGAACGACAAACGCCTTCACGCCTTGTTCCTTCAAGGCAGGGATGCTGCGATTGATCGCTTCTGCTTCATCGATAAAATGCACACCCTTTACGTTTTCGCTAGCGACCATCATCGGCGTTTCACGCAAGACAGCACCGATAAAGCCTATCTTCACGCCCTTCACTTGCTCAATATGATAAGCAGGAAACATGGGCTTATTGCTGGCCGTATCAATCACATTCGCGGCGATATAGGAAAATTTCGCGCCGGTAAATTCGCCATTAAATTTGCAGGCTTTCTCCGGACGTGGTGAATCACAGCCGCCGTTGATCTGACGCTTCAATTCTTGCAAACCACCATCGAACTCGTGGTTACCCAATGCACTAACACGCAAGCCCATTTGACTCAAAGCATCTATGGTTGGTTCATCAGCAAACAGTGATGATATGCCCGGGCTAGCGCCAATTAAGTCACCACCGCCAACGAACAACAGATCTTTATCTTCTTTACGCCAGGCTTGCAAATTAGCACCCAGCACTTCTATACCGCCACCGAGCACCGTCTGCGCAGTCGGCTCTTTGGCGCGAGTAAAGCTAAATTTTTCTTTGTCGATGTGGCCGTGAAAATCGTTGATTGCCACTATATTCACGACGATAGGCTGCACCTGTGGCGTGGCACATGCTAGCAGGCCACAAGTAAGCGTTAGGCTAAGGACGGTTCGAGCAAACGGGAACCAGGTGTAATTCGGTAATTGCATAGTTTTGCGTATCACAGACGCTCTTTATTCATTGGTTGGTGGTAAAAATCTGCCAAGAAATTGGCAGACTTAAAGCGTCTATCATCATATCACCACCGATGATGGCGCTACTATATCCAGTTAGGAAGCTTAAATCATTGCTCCCAATAAAAAACGGTCGGTGTTACCACCAACCGTTTTTTTTGAGTTCATCAGTGATTAGAACTCATAACGCAAAGTAGCTTGGATGGCCCACTGAGATTCGCCTTTGACTTGACGAGTGTCGTAGCCTTCCACCGATGGACGGACGTTATAAATATACTTACCATTTGGATCTAAACCGGCAAAATCGACAAAACTACGAGCTTGTCCACCACCACTTTGGAAACCAATTTCGTTAATGCGACCCCATTTTTTATTTAACAAATTACCGAAGTTAAACAAATCTAAAATCAAGACCGCTTTGTTTTGCTTGTAGAGTCCAGGCAGCTCTTGTGTGAAACGCATATCGATACTATTGGTCCATGGAGCAAAACTAGCATTACGCTTCACCACGCCACCAGCAGCGCCTAACAATTCTTGATTATCTTTCACAACATCCCAGAAACGGGTTTCATTGGTTTTATCCGTCGCTGTATCACCACGGAACACCACGTCACCCGAACCAAAAGCTCTTGGAATATACATTAAGTCATTGCCAAAAACACCGTCACCATTCATATCATTATTGACTGTCCAGCTGTATGGCTTACCGCTACGACCTTCATAAAATACGCCGAAGGTACTCTTCAGATTATCAAACAAGGCTTTTTGGAAAGTCATACTGAGATTGATACGATCTTTCACCAAGTAAGCCGAGTTCGAAGCGACTTTCTCATTTGGATTTAGAATCGAACGTGCTGCCCAGTTAGAGTTAGAAACGGATGACGTCAAACCGTTCACTTCAGTCGCCTCAGTGTAGGTATAAGCAGCATTCCAACCAAAACCGCTTGAAATAGGCTTAGACAAAGACAAAGTCACTAAATTACCGCCACCTTTCTTTGTTTTTGCCGCCATCAAGACATTGTTGTAATTAGGATTACTCAAGGCCTTGGCACGGAAACCAGTACAATTACCAGTAGTTACTGTACCGCCTATTGCAGTCCAACAAGCTGGGTTATAGCCCTGCGGCGTGTAAAACAATTGACGACCATCGGTACCCGTCTGAGTTGGCGTACCCAAGTTTAAGTTTTCGTAGTAAATACCTTGCTTGTTGGTAGTGTTTAAATACTCTGCACCGAACACCAAGCCAAACCATGGTAATTGATGATCAAATGCTAAATTACCCTTCCATACCGCTGGTTGCCCCAAACCTGGTTGCAAGAAATCGACGTTGGCAGCAGGAGTTGAACCTGGGAAGTTAGTTGGTTGCTTGGTTGGATCCATGCTAAACGTACCGTCGACAGTTGGACATGCCGCGAAACCGGATGTGCCACAACCTATCACTCTCGTTGCCACACCTGTATTAGAGAATGGATTGGCTAACCAGACATTGGCGGCCGCGCCTTGGAATAAGCCCAGACCACCGCGCACTTGCGTCAAGCGTGCGCTTTCGAGTGAGTAGTTAAAACCAAAACGTGGCTGAAACAAATTTTGACCATCAATAGTTTGCGTATTATCCAAACCGAATCCGCCAGACTGACGAACATTCGTCGCTGCAACGCCAGCCACCATAGGCGCTGCTGCCGCGACATTCCTTAATGGTCGCTCACTAATTGCTGGCGCATCTAAACGCACGCCATACATGATCGACAGATTACGATTAACCTTCCAAGTATCTTGAACGAATGCACCTGCATTCTTCAAGGTAAATGTCGCAATCGCATTACTTAAAGAACCACCGTCAACTGGCACTTGAACCAGATAACTATTTGGTCGACCACGGCTAAAGTTTTCTAGCACGGCTGCCTCAACTTGGGCTGCGGTAGCAGTACTGCAGTTGATCGCGCCAAAACTGTAGTAAGTCGTGGAGGTAATATTGGTGCAATTGAAGTTGTACGTGCCGTTAACATTCTGCAAAAACGCGTTATAGACTTTATTGCTACTGTAGTCGCCACCAAACTTCACTTCATGGTCGCCGATATTCCAGTTAGCACCGAAATATAAATCGGCGGTTTTGGTACGCAAGACGTTATTTTGGCGGCTAGCTTCTGTACCAAAACTCAAAGTTCGAGTGCCTGAGCTAATCGTACTTGGGGAACCCGCTGGTAAAGCACCTGAAAAACTCAGACCAATGGATGGCAAAGTCGCGTTGTTTTTAGGGATGCTATCAGTATCGCGTGAAGACACTTTGAATTCAGTTGAAAAGTTTGGAGTCCAGTCAGAGAACACTTGCGCGACCATCGACTCAACATTCTTATTTTGACTCCACCAATAAGAACTCAAAGACAAACCGTTTGTGGAGAATCCTGCAAATGTTGGTTCTTTCTGCTCAGTTTTTGAATAGCGGAAATTGGCACGGTGATCATCATTGATATTCCAGTCTATCTTGATCAACTTATCTTTCACCACCAGTTCGGTACCTTCAGGAATATCGGAAGTACCAATATCTGCACCGTATTTACTTTTCGCTATACTCTGTGCGCTAGAAATGGCAGATGGTGTAATGCCAACATTAGTTTGTGCACTACCGATTGGGCCAAAGGATGGCGCTGTGCGAGTACTATTTAATTGCTCAAGACTAGCGAAGAAAAATAATTTGTCTTGAATGATAGGGCCACCAAAGGTAAGTCCTTTGGTTTGTTCCTTAAATTTTGGCGCATCAATGTAAGTATCGTTAGATGCGTTATAACGCTGACCCACTAACTTGGAGTCACGGAAAACGTAGTAAACACTACCTTTAAAATTATTCGTGCCCGATTTGGTGACCGCATTGATATTGGCACCGGTATAGCCCTTTTGTGTCACGTCATAGTTAGAGACGTTAATTTGCACGGATTGAACTGCATCAATTGAAATCGGCTGTTTTGCAGTCGGCAAACCATTGCCTTCTAAACCAAACGTATCACTGATACTAACGCCATCGATAGTGATCGAGTTGTAGCGTGAGTTTTGACCACCGGCTGAAATTTCACCACGCTCTTTATCGGTTTGTGAAATACGTGCATCAGTACGCGCATAATCAGCCAAGTTACGCTGAATCGAGCCTAAAGCAGCCAATTCGCGCGCGCCGATATTCGTGCCTGTACCCATCGTACCTTTATTAAACTTTTCGGAATTACCGCTACTTGCATTAATTTGCACGACTTGTACCGCACTACCGATAACAGCATCGATATTCGAGGTTTCAGCCAATTGGATGAACACATTTTCACGCTTTTCGGTGATCCCATCTTGTGTAATTGTGATGGTGTAAGGACCGCCAACACGCAGACCGCGTGTCAAGTAACGCCCTTGAGCATCCGTCACCGTATTACTAACTGAACCAGACTCAGTATGGACAATCGTCACTTTCGCACCAACCACTGGCTTACCGATATTGCTAGTCACTACACCACCAATACCGGAGGTCGTGTTTTGCGCCATTGCAGGTACGGAAGATAGTGCGACAGCCAGACTAAAGGCAAGTTTCGTCAAGCGAAACTTTTGTTGCTTGTTCATAGGTAGTACTCCCAAGGAAAATAAACAGTTTTAATATAAAAAATTTTGTCGCAAGTATCGATATTTTTGCGAAAAGCCTTGCATTTGAACGCAGTTTTATTTCAAGACTATGACAGTCGGATTTTTTTTTAGAGGAAACTTTCGAATACGATCAGAATGTGGTTTTCCACGCATAAAGTTTAAACTTTAGAATGCAATTCTCGTAAGCGTTCAGTTAAATACGAACCGGCGGTATGGCGTTCTGATAAGACCACATCAGGACGTGGATGCAAAAACAACGGCAAGGAAACGCGCGACTTTTTTGCCTCTGCGCCAGTTGGATTTAGCACGCGGTGAATAGTCGATGGGTAGTAGCCAGCAGATGCTTCTTGCAACATGTCACCAATATTAACGATCAACATACCAAAGTCACACGGCACATCATGCCATTGTCCATCCTTGCCTACCACTTGCAAACCCGCCGCGGTGGCCGCTGGCAAGATAGTCAATAGATTAATATCGCCATGCGCCGCCGCACGCACCGCCCCAGGCTCTTCATCACCCTGCAGTGGCGGGTAGTGCAGCACGCGTAATAAAGTTTGTTCACTACCGGTGATCATTTGCGACAAAGGCATGGAATACTTCGCTTTGACATCGGCTGGCGTATAGGTTTCAACCCATTGCAGCAAGGTCGCAGCGAGTGTCGCCCCCTCAGCGTAATATTGGCGCGCAGCGTCCGAGACTTCGGTCGGATAACGTCCCCAAGGGTAAATGTGATAAAACTCTTTCAGATCACGCTTGGTATTTCCCTTCGCAGTCTCAGAGACCGCGGGCGAAAAATAACCATCATATTTTTGCGGATCAAAAGCGTAATTGTGTTTCGCTTCGCTCTGAAAAAACTGATACCACTCGGCATACACTGTGTTTAATAATTGTTGCGATAAAGGGTGATTGGTGAGCACACCAAAGCCCGTATTATGCAAACTTTCTGCAAAATCTTTGGCCGCTGTTGGGCTGGTAAAATCGACAGGTGTAATTAACATCGCGAACTCCTTGTACTCTCTAAAACCGCATTAATACAAAACCGAAAATCACAATACCAGTGGCGCACGCAACCAGTTCACTTCCAACGTGCCTTCAATCAGCGCGAGGCATTGCGCCGTATCGACTTGCAAGCACACACGAGTCTCGGGACGACTAAGTTCCCAACCGGGTTGGGCATAAGTCAAAGTGCCACCCAGTCTATCCATCATGGTTTGTCCATTGCCCATGCCGTCGAGTTGCACACGCACTCGACCATCTTGGGTCTGGAACAGCTCTGGCGCGACTAGATAGACAAAAGCGAGAATGTCATGACCGTAACAAGCGTGGCCTAATTCAGGACGCGCCTTGAGGTGGAAATCGCAGTAAAAATTCACTGCATGCTGCAAGGTAGTCATCGCCAAATGCTGCTGATGATGCTGCGCCAATTGAGCAAAATAACTGGACGGCATGACCACACGATGAGTGACATCCAAACCCACCATGGTCAAATTCCAACCCGCCGTAAACACCAAGTCAGCCGAGTGTGGATCATTCCAAACATTCGCCTCTGCCACTGGCGAAACATTCCCTGGCTCGACCACAGTACCAGCCATCAAAATCACTTGTTTAATCAACTTAGGCAACTGTGGTTCTAGCTTTAATGCCAAACCTAAATTAATAAAAGGACCCACCGCCACGATCGTGATTTCACCTGGAAATTGACGAGCCATGTTAACGATGAATTCGGCAGCAGATGCCGCTTCAGGTTTTCCGGAAACTGCAACGCGTGAAGGCAAATTGCCCAAACCATCATCGCCGTGTATAAAGCCTGGCGGCTTACCTGGCGCTTTCATTAAAGGCAATGCACCGCCCTCCGCCACGGGAATTTCATAACCCGCGATACGCGTCAAATACAGTGCATTCGCAGTCGCTTGCGGCACCGTAACGTTACCGAACGTGGTCGTGATACCGACAATATCGATCTCAGAATGGGCCAGCGCGAAGTACAAAGCCATCGCGTCATCAACGCCTGGGTCAGTATCGAAAATTACTTTATGTGACATAGTGGTCTCGCTGAATTAATTTCGCTGAATTGATTTCGCAGATTTATTCTCGTTAACAGATCTCTATATGGAAATCTCATTATTGGAAACTTCGTCGCTAACGCGACTTTACAAACGGTACGCCCAGCGCTTTCGGCCCTACCGACTTCGCCATCACGCCAGCCAACACGACAACCGTTACCACGAATGGCAACATCTGGATCAAGGAACCAGGAATTTGACCAACGACAGGGAAAGCCACGCCTTCCATCTGGATTTGCAAAGCGGCAAAGAAGCCAAACATCAAACAACCCAAAGCCGTTTGTAATGGTCGCCAATTACCAAACACCATCGCAGTCAATGCCAGGAAACCGTTACCGGCAGACATATCACGCAAGAAGAATCCACTCTGTACGATCGCTAAATAGGCACCAGAAAACGAGCATAAAACGCCTCCAAATAGCAGTGCCAAATAGCGAGTTTGCGCAACATTAATACCCGCCGCATCGGCAGCATGCGGGTTCTCCCCTACGGCACGCAGACGTAAACCAAAACGGCTGTGATAGATGAACCAATGCAAAAAAGGAATCAAGGCAAAAGCCAGATACACCAAGACGGTATGACCACCTAAGAATTTGCCGAGCAACCAATTCAACGCAGGTATGGTGGACCACCAATCTGCAAAAGGAAAATTCCATACCGGGAAGCGCGCTGCACCCAAATCAGGACTACGGCCGCCGAGCTGAAAAAAGTATTGCGCCAAGACGAAAGTTAAACCGGACATCGCAATATTAATCGCAATCCCAAACACCAATTGATTCCCTTTTTGGTTGATCGCCACATAGCCTTGCAAGAGCGCTATGCAGCAAGACACCAAAATGCCTGCCGCCACACCAAGGTAAGGATTTTGAGTGGCAAAAGTGCATGCAGCCGCGACGAAAGCCGATGCCAGCATTTTGCCCTCCAGCGCCAGATCGATGATGCCGCTACGCTCGGCAAATACACCCGCAAATGCCGCAAACAATAAGACGGGCGCACTGCGAATAGTCGCGACTAAAATACTAGAGACATGGAAATCTTCAAACATGGCTTGCTCCCTTAGCCTTCAATGTGCGTGACAAGTTCAGTACACGTGACAAAGCAGGTGCATACATATTTTCCATTGCACCACAGAATAAAATTATCAAGCCTTGAATAAAAACGAAAGTCTCAGGCGGGATATTGGATTTCTCCAAAGACAAATCAGAACCCCCTTGTATCAAGATACCGAACAACAATGCCGACATAAAAATACCGATAGGATGCTGACGCCCCATCAACGCCACGGCAATGCCGATAAAACCTGCACCGCTAGTGAAATTCAAACTCAGATAATGCATAGAACCAGCCAGCATATTCATCGCGGCGACACCCGCAAATGCGCCAGACACCAGCATCGTAACAATGATGACCGTCGAAATAGAAATACCTGCATACAGCGCCGCGTGTGAGCTCTTACCCGCGGCACGCAATGCATATCCCCAGCGCGTGCGCCAGACCAATACGCCATAAGCAACTAAACACAACAGAGCGACGATGAACGTCAGATTCAAAGGAGTATCGCCAAATCCCGGTATCCAAGAGTTCAGCCGTGGCAACCAACCCGCTTCCGCGAACACGCGACTGGCTGGATTTTGTTCACCCGCAGGGATCATGTAGGTAATAATGATAAAGTTCATCAACGATGCGGCGATAAAATTAAACATGATGGTGGTGACCACTACATGACTGCCGCGTTTAGCTTGCAGATAACCGGGTAAGAAAGCCCAGGCAGCACCAAACAAAGCCGCAGCGCTTAATGCCAGTGGTATTAATATCCATGCTGGTAAGCTAGCATCGAATTGCAGCATCACCAAAGTTAATCCTAAGCCACCCAAATACATCTGGCCATCACTACCGATATTAAACAAACCCGCCTGCATCGCGATCGACACTGACAAACCAGTAAAGATAAACGTCGTCGCGTAAAATAAGGTGTAGCCAAAGCCTTCAATATTGCCCAAAGAACTTTTAAGCAAAATACCTAAGGCTTCGAGAGGGCTTTCGCCGAGTAAGTAAATCACGCCCGCAGCGACCAGCATCGCGGAAAGTAAATTGAACAAAGGCAGCGCGATATTGGTCGCCCAGCGAGGTAATTCTGAATTCATTTATGCAATCCACCCATCAATAAACCGATGCGCGTAGTGTCGTAATCAGCGATATTCAACTCGCCTGTAATACGTCCACCTGACATCACTAAAACACGATCAGCCAGTGCGCGGATTTCTTCCAACTCGGCTGAAACTAAGAGGATAGCCACACCTGAATCGCGCAAGGCGAGCAATTCAGTATGGATGCGTTGTATGGTGCCGATATCGACACCGCGAGTCGGTTGCCCGACCAACATCAATTTAGGTTGTGCAGCAATTTCCCGTGCCAAGACAATTTTTTGCTGATTGCCACCAGACAGTTGTGACAACCGCAGATGTGAGTCCAAAGGGCGCACTTCAAACTGACGCAACAGAGCATCACTGGCAGCGACGCATTTTTTCTTATCCAGATAAATCTGCTCGGTCTGCTGCCCAAGCAGAATGTTTTCCCATACAGAGAAATCCTTAATTACGCCATCGCGCAAGCGATCTTCTGGCACATGTGACACACCCAATTTTCGTAGCTTCGCAGCCAGCGTCGTATCTTTCTTGTGATAGTTGGGCTGATAGCCATTGATATGCACGGAGCCAGCAATTTTATCGCCGTTCACATTGCGCATGCCCGCCAGTATTTCCAATAACTCCGATTGACCATTCCCAGAGACACCTGCAATCGCAACGATTTCTCCGGATCTTACGGAAAAATTCAAACTGCTCAACAAATGCACGCCCAGCGCGTTCTGCAAACACAAATCTTCAACTTGCAGTACGGCGTCACCCTGTGCCAATGGCTTACGTGGCAACTCAGTAGCAACGCTGCGCCCCACCATTTTGTACGCAAGGTCTTCTTGATTGGTATTCGCTGTCTGTAATGCAGCGACCACAGCGCCTGCACGCATCACCGTCACTTCATCGGTAATCGCCAAAATTTCAGCGAGTTTGTGGGTGATCAGGATGATGGTTTTACCCTGCTGTTTAAACAGGCGTAGGATCACAAACAAGGCTTCAGTTTCTTGAGGCGTCAAGACCGCTGTCGGCTCGTCCAGAATCAAAATATTTGCATCGCGATATAGCTGTTTTAGAATCTCTACGCGCTGTTGCTCGCCAACTGACAGTGTATTGATACGTGCATCAAGTTTAATCGCAAGGCCATAATCCTCACATAATTTGACCAACTCTGCGGCGATTTTGCTACGGTGCGAACGCAGACGAAATCCACCTTCCATACCCAGCATAATATTGTCCAACACCGTCATATCTTCGACCAACATGAAGTGTTGATGCACCATGCCTATGCCGAGTTGTATGGCCCCATGACTATTGCGTATGCTTTGCACCGTGCCGTTGATCAGAATGTCACCGGCGTCTGCCTGATAATAACCATACAGGATACTCATCAGCGTCGATTTGCCTGCGCCGTTTTCACCAATAATGCCGTGTATCGTCCCTTGCTCAATCGAGAAGCTGACGGCGTCGTTCGCTAGTACTTGACCGAAACGCTTTGATATTTGGCGAAATTCTACTGCTGTGGACATGTTGTCAAATAGGGTTTGAGCTTCCCCGCCCATCATTTGTCTTAAACGAGCATAGGAGAAGTAGAGTCACAGGAAATGCTTCAGAATAAAAAAACCACAGCCCTGTTTGCAACAGGTGCTGTGGCCTTATTTTTTTACAATGGGCAACGACTGGCTTCGCGGTAATCGATGACTTTCACTTTACCGTTCAAGATATCTTGCTTTGCGGCGTTCACGCGCTTTTCAATTTCCGGCGTAATCAGGCTGCGATTATCTTTATCTAAAGCCCAATCCACACCACCTTCTTTCAGACCCAGATTAGAGACACCGGCTTTCCACGTACCGTTTTTTACTTGCATAAAACTGTCGTAGATCGCGTTATCAACACGTTTCACCATAGAGGTCAGCATTACGCCAGGGAACAAATAGTTTTGATTAGAGTCAACACCAATTGCCATCTTGCCTTTTTCTTTAACTGCTTGCAGTGCGCCCATGCCACTTCCACCCGCCGCTGCAAAAATCACATCAACGCCACGCTCCATCTGTGCGCGCGCCAACTCACCGCCTTTGGCCGGGTCATTCCAAGCAGTTGCGGTTGTCCCGACAATATTTTGTGCCACATCTACTTTAGCGTCGACCGACTTTGCACCTTGCGTATAACCGCAAACAAATGCACGAATCAAGGGAATATCAATACCACCTATGAAGCCCAATTTTTTGGATTTAGACGCCAAAGCCGCTGCCACGCCGACTAAATAGGAACCTTCCTGTTCTTTAAACAAGATAGAGCTGACATTCGCGCCAGAGGCTGAGCCATCCACCAACACGAATTTTGTTTTAGGGAATTCTTTTGCCACGGTCTGAACTTGCTGTGCATGGGTAAAACCAATCGCGGCAATCAGATCTACACCTTTGCGAGCCAGGCTACGTAACACCTGTTCGCCCTGCGCATTACTCATCACTTGCGCATCTATATACGAAATTTTTGTATCTTTTTTAAAGCGCTCTGCGCCCTCATAGGCTGACTGATTAAACGAACGGTCAAACTTACCACCGGCGTCATACACCAAAGCGAACTTAGGCTGGTCGGCGAATGCCGCTGCTGACATAGAAAGTAAAACACTGAAAAGTAGTGATGAACGCAGTTTCATATTTGCTCGACTCCCAAAATACCTTGATTAGCTTGATTAGCTCGATTCGCCAGCTTTACTTTGTTAGCAAATCTGACGGTTGTAGGCGACTTAATTAACCCGAAATTATAAAGGCAATCACTGTTTCTGTAACTGCCGCTCAACTGCTTCCCGATACGGTATTGACGTTTGTGCACCAAGTTGTGTCACTGCCAATGCTGCCGCACTTTGCGCAAACATACACGCAGCGCGTAAGTCCCTACCTTCGGCAATAGCGACTGCAAAACTCCCCACAAAGGTATCACCTGCAGCAGTGGTATCAACCACCTCGACCTTAAAGGCCGGTAAAAAATAAGCACCATCGGGAGCGGCAACCCACATGCCAGAGGCACCTAAAGTAAGTAACACAACCCGAGCACCGCGCTCGCGTAATAGTGCCGCTGCCGACTCAGCGCTAGCAACATCAGTGACGGGCAAGCCGCTCAATAGAGCTGCTTCTGTCTCATTCACTACCAGGTAGTCGACCTGTGCCAACACCGCATCACTCAAGCTTTGCGCGGGAGCCGGATTCAATACCACTTTAACCTTTGCCCGCTGCGCACAATCAATCGCATGCAGTACGGTGGTGAGTGGCGTTTCGAGCTGGCATAATAACAGCTTAGCTTTAGCAATAGTGTTACTAGCGTTGTCAATATCTGCCAAGCTCATTAGAGCATTTGCTCCATTTGTTAATACAATACAGTTTTCACCCGCATCATCCAACAAAATACCAGCAACGCCGGTCGCACTTTCAGGCACCACGCGCACATGCTGCAACTGGATACCGTCTTGTGCCAGCGCCTGCAAACAGCTCTTGCCGTTCAAATCGTCGCCGACATTTGCCACGAAATCCACATCAGCGCCCATGCGCGCTGCCGCAACCGCCTGATTCGCACCTTTACCACCATGCACCTGATGAAAACTATGTCCCATCAGCGTCTCACCTGGCGTCGGCATACGCGGTGTCTTGAAAACCATGTCCATATTGATACTACCAACAACGGCGATCTGCGGTTTCATAGCGTCCTTGTTCAAACCAATTTTGTTTTGCAGTTTAAAGTGAGGTGGTACAGAAATAGGACTAAGAAGCCACTATTTTCGATTTCAAAAACACACTCAACATGTCTAAACCTTTATCGAAACCATGATTATTTGGAATCACCAGATCGGCATTACTGCGGTGTGGCAAAATGTATTTTTCGAAAGCGGGCTGGTGGTGCTTACTCAAGCGGTAGATAACATCATCCTGATCGTAACCACGTTCTACCGCATCACGTTGCACGCGGCGATAGCGACGATGATGCTCCTCTGCATCGATAAAAACTTTCAGATCGATGATGTCATACAAAGCTGGGTTATGTAGTGCGTAAATACCCTCCAGCAAAACAATAGGTGCTGCTGGAATATGAAAAATCTTGGGCTCGACGTCTGCATTATTAAACGTGTATTCCGTAATTTTTAAACTTTCGCCATCACGTAAACGCAACACGTCTTGGTAAAACTTCTCCAGATCAAGAGAAGATGGAATATCAAAGTTCTCAATCTTATTTTCATCTTGAGATTGCTGATCGATAGACTTGTAATAATTATCTTGAGACAGCAAGGCAACACTACCTTCGGGCATGGAGGCTAATAAGGAGTTGATAAAAGTTGTTTTACCACTTCCGCTACCTCCGGTAATACCGACGAGATATGGTTTCATTATTTGTTTACCTATCTAAAAAAATAAAAATCAACTAAGTCTGGATAAGGCTTAGTTGATTATGACGAAAAAAATGAGCTGATCGCTACCAATTTTTTTCTAGTTGCTATGGACTCTAAATAAGACAATAAGTTGACACTAAGTAGGCACTAATGTGTCACCAATACATCTCTAATACCTAAGCATTATCGCTGCATTTTTAATCACCGACAAAATTACCTGCAATGACGCGAGCAATAATCATCGCGGCCAACGCTACAAGAGGTATTTTTCCAACAAACCTACCAACTAAGACCCAATAGCTCACAAAATCTACCTGCAATCGCTGGTTTAAATGACCCCAAAATTAATTTTACTATTGCACTCAAGCAAAATTCAGAGCTAAAGAGCACTAAATTCAAAAATAACCAAGAGTAGCAGTGCGCATTTGAATCAAGGGGCGGAAGTATAGCCGCATTCGGCTTATTTCGGAAAGAGGAAAACCACTCTCCCTGCTCGTCAACTAAAGTGTCTAAAAACTCAGGGTAGGTCCACAGCGCCGACTTTCATCTCATTACGAATAATACTCAAGGCCTCTTTAAATGAAAACTTGTCAATCGCGATTGTCAAATGCTTCGATTCTTTTGGAAAAAGACTCGCGACGCAGACCTGTATTTGAATATAGAACTTAACGGCATCCAGATTTTCCTGCTCAAGCAAACAAAAAAAACTGCGCATCTGCACTTCAGCATCGCGATACACATTTTTATCAGCCAGCCAGTAGCGCGCTGCTTTGAGTTCTAAATGCGCTCATACTGAGACGAGTAACAATGCCGGCCAGACAGGTTTGGTGATGTAGCCAACCGCACCTAGCGACAAACAATATCCGTCATTTTTTTCGGCGGCCATTGACGTGACAAAAATAACAGTAATTTTTCTCGTGCCAGCATGTTGCCACAATATCGTCACAACCTGAGAGCCATTCATTTCAGACATCATCATGTCGAGCAAAAACAAATTAGACTGGGGGGGGAAGGATTTGCAATTTCAAGCACAGGCGCGCCAGATTTAACGACACGTACTTGACAGTAAGGACGCGTAGATAACCTATAGCATGCAGAATTTTTTGGTGTCATCGACCGCCAATACAGTCTGTCAGGTTCCCTACTCCGATAGAGCCGTTATCCATGATCCTGCGGAAGCGCTGAATTTTGAGGGTGAAAATGTTAATAGACCCTTGGTCCTATCTTTGCTGGAGGCGCTCTATTTCGGCTTTGAGTTGCCTGATCTGTTCATCCTTAGCGTCTAGAGCCTGTTTCACACGCTCAGCATCAAAGCGCACAGGAATATGCTGAGGGCAATTCGCATCCCAAGCATGAACCTGAATGAGAATAACTTGTTCTGGCTGTGCTCGATAATGCGCAGGCATGAGTTTCGCAGTTAGTATGGGATCATCAGTGACGAGCTTCGCTTCACCCCAAATTTTGATGCGTTGTCGGTGCGCATAGTCCATTAAAAACAAATGTACTTTGGAATTTTCACTCAAATTACCTTGCGAGATAAATTGTTTATTACCAGCGAAATCTACGAACGCCAGCGTATGCTCATCGAGCACACGCAAGAATCCCGCTGGCCCACCGCGATGTTGTATGTATGGCTGACCGTCCGCATTCGCCGTCGCCATATAAAAACTGGTCTGCTGAGCGATAAATCTTTACAATTCTTCTGTAATGAGTGACTCCCAAGAACCGCCTTGCTCCATACGTGCGTAGGCCTGACGCGATCCTTTGTGATTCTGTAAGGCTTTCACCGCAGGCGTAAAAGCGATATCACTGGTGTACGCGATTTTTTTCATTTTACGATACCCCTTTGTATGATCCTATTCACGGCTCATCCCATCCAAAACATCTGTGTTAATCAGTGTTAACTGAATAGACAGAAGCAAACTCAAATCCCCGCTTCTTTACGTAAGCGCAAAAAAGAAACACTCAAGGCACTCGAAGCCTGTGCATACTCTGTTCCGGCATTAAGCATACGCTCGGCGAGATCGAATTGTTGGGCATTGACGGCTTTCGCTATTTTAGACACCTCGCGATGAAACACCACATGCTTATGTACACAATCGCTGTGGGTAGCTAAACGTCCGAAACTATTTTTTCCTGGACCATGCAACCACTGCCCCAGTTCACAACAATCATCACGCGACAAAGTCACCAAATCGAGTTGTTCGTGTTTGACAATGGCAGTGCGGAGTTTGGTTTTCCACTGTGCATGGGTTTCTACAGCGTTATCGAGATTCATAAAAGCTCCTGGACAAAATTAAATGAACTTCAAACAGGCCGCCATTGACTGGCGACCTGATTTTCGCATATGCATACGGCGAGTCGACTAATAGGAATTAAGCCGCTTTGGCGTGTACCGCCGGAAAATCAATATCCGTCAACGCGACGTTATTGATGTAATTGGTCAGTACATTGACCGCCACGTTGGCAACGATCTCAATGATCGCAGCATCATCAAAACCAGCCGCACGCAAAGTGGCAAGCTCCACATCATTTACGCGGCCACGTGACTGAGCAACGCGCAGAGCAAACTGTAGTGCAGCTTCGGTACGTGCATCTTCTGACCGTGCTGCGCGCGCTGCATCGATTTCGCCTGCGCTAATTTTGGCGACATTACGTCCCAGATAATCATGCGCCGAGAGGCAGTAATCACAAGCGTTATACTCAGCAATCGTCAAAGCAATGCGCTCACGCAATTGCACACTCAAACTGCCTTTAGCCAAGGCGCCATTAAGTGACAGGTAGCCTTCCAATGCGGCGGGGCTATTTCCTACCAGTTTCATCAGGTTAGGTACGATACCCAATTGTTTTTGTACAGCAGCAAGTAAAGGTTTCGACGCTTCGACGGCATTATCAACGGTAGGGATAGCGAGACGGGACATGATGATTTCCTTCTGAGGTAAATGATTTAGGATTCTGGTCTTCGCTGCTTGTTCAGCGAATGGATACACTATATTTACTTTGTTCGAGATAGAGAATCACTGCCAAAACCAATTAACTATTTCATTTACTGGAATAATGTCCGTAAATTTCAACCAATTAGCGCTTTTTTCGCCGTCGCCGAAAACCAGAGTTTTTCCGGTCAGTGTACAAATCGGCTATGTCCAAGCCTGCAGTGACACGAACCGTCAGTGAATTCGAACCGGCGCATTTACCAATTCATATGGTATATCGTGAGGGACGGCGCGCGCCACATAGAGTGTGCTCATTTTTAGATTTAGCCGTAGAGCGCTCGCAGCAAAACGACGCACTCAATTGAGCCTTACTACGAATAAAAACCCGCCGGGAATAAAGGCAGGAAAGATGAATGCAATACGCTGTGACAATCGATGCCTTAAATCCTATTCGCATCAAGCGATACGCTGAGCCTCATAATAATGATTGGCACCACTGTCGGTATAAGTTGCGATCAAACTTAATCCAGCAGAATGAAAATTTTTTTCGTAAGCTGTTCGCCCCAAAGCGTGCGATGGGATTCCCGTGATCAGGTCGACCCACTGACATGACTGAAGCGGCGCAGTAAACAAAAAGCGCCCACCCGGCGACAGCACTTGCGCAACACGATGGATCAATGCGGCTTGATCAGTTTCGCTCAACAAAAACATCAGCCCTACTGCGACCACAGCGTCAAAATTCCGCCCAAAGAAATCGCTGTCCTGCACCTTGGCGCATTGCACTGGCACATCCGGAAAACGACGCTGAAATTCGGCAACTAAACTTGGTGAACTTTCAATCGCCCACAATCGCATACCCGCTTCGTGCAGTACGCGGGTGATCGGATAACCACCGCCGCAAGCAAGCTCCAGAACTTGAGCATCTTTACCGAGCGTATGACACCATTGCGCAACAACGTCAGCACCAATATTGGATTGGTCACGCGCGCGTAAAAACGCTTTAGCATGGTGATCGTAAGCGCTCGCTGAATCTATGGACATTTTTAGTGTTAGTTTTTAAGAATATTTGGAAATATTTAGTACGTAACTAAAAGGGTACATGCTTCAGCCATCGAAAGCCGATCAACCCAAGCAATGCACCAACAAACGCAAACAACGCATACAGTTCGCATGAACCGCTTGCGATAGCTGCGACAATCACACACGCCACCGAACCAACACCTATCCGATGCCAAACACCGACCAAAGGGCGGCGCTCGTCGTCCACAAGGTACAGGTAAAACATAGTGAGCACAACGACAAAGATTCCAGCGAGTGGACGAACAGGTGCTGGATCGCACCAAGGTCCAGGCAGGAAATGGAAGGCAGTAAATATAGCGCCCAAAACCGTGGCGAGAGCGAGTTCAAACCAACGCATGTGCCTACGAACGCAGAGCTAACCGGCGCTGTGCAGCTTTATCGCGCAGCATCCAGCGACCGAAGGGAGCGAGGTTGAACGCCGGGTTAGGCACAAGGTTCACCGAGCATAAAATGCTCAAACCACCAAAGACGAAAAAATCAACTTCTGCGCCAGCGAAAGAGCGAAGCAAGCAGAAAAACGATGCCGGTAATTGCGGCGCCCATTGTACTGGCCGTGTGGTCATCATATCGAATCAGCTTGGGATTGTTCGAGACGTAGGTAACGGAAACGTCCTGTCCACTGATCATTCTTTCGACGATCGACTGTGGGACGTTGGAGGAAACCTCAATGCGCTCGTTATTTGCCGTCACGAAATACGTTGAAATACCCTTGCTCTTGTATTCCTTGGAAGTGTTGTCGAAGAACGGGCTCTCCTTTTTTCGCTTGTACACCTTGGTTTTTTCGATGTAGCTGTCTATTGGCGCCAGCTGCGCTTTCACACCGTACAACCGAAATGCTTTGTTTTCGACATAGCATCCCCAGGATAGGGCGAACATGCCGATGGCAGCCAACAAACAAAAAATACGGATCAACATGAATCATTCCCTTAAATTGATGATGTGCCCGGCAATCTGAACGCTGCAAGAGCAGTAGCGACCGACCCAAGCAACACAGGCGCCAATGGCTGATTTACTTCGGAATGTTGCACGCTCATTGCGGGAGACGCTTAACGTCGAGTTGAAATGCGCACGCGCAGATCAGCAAAATTTAAAAAGGCGCATATTCGCGAGTCGTTTTCGAATGACATGTTTAACGTCAGTCTGCTACTATTTTTGAAACTCATCTTTTGTCCGCGCACGTCGACGAATATTACTTAACTTTCGCGGAGCATGTTTCGCCCACATAATTTCTGCTCCATCAGTAAGCTCTTCGTAAATTGGAAGAAGATCTGTGATACCTTCAAAAACCCATTGAACGTCTATACCGTCTGGTCCGCCTTTATACGGCTGATTTTCCTTCACGGCCACGTTCACGGCCTTTTCGTAAGCTTCGTCCATGCTCGCGGCCTTGACCAAGATTGTATTTTCCCAGGTGACGAATCGCTTCTCAGGATCTTCGTTCCCTTCTTCCTCAAGCTCTATGAATCTGATCAGGTACGATGCAACATACCATCCATGGGGCGCAATGTTCTTCGAATGTGCCATGACGTTCAACTTGTTTTAAAGTGAAAAAACCGACGTTAACATAGCAATAAAAATTAAGCAACAAAGTTCCAAATCTCTTGAAAGGCTTATCTAGCCTAGCTGAAATTTGTTATACCGCCTCATTACTCGGTATAACAGAGTCGAGAAAAGAGGCGTGCGACTAGTTTTTTATCTACCTCAGCGCACCTCAACACTCTCCACTCGAATTAATTCACAAGCACCCGCACCCGTATCCTCGCGCGTCAGCGAAGACTGCCAGCGCCAGCCGTCGGGCGCACTGACTGCGACTAGTTTTCCGCGCAATCTGATCACCTGCCCGGACCTCACTTCTTTCAATGTTTTTTCGATCTGCGCATTCGCCGGAATCATATGCATATTGGCGCTATGACTAGCGATCTCTGAGGGTGGGCGCGGGGGTTGATTTTCCCAGCGATAAAAGTAGAAGCGATTGCGCTGAGAAATACTCAAAGAGGACAAGACCTCAGAATCAGACATCGATCCCCAGCCCAAGGCTAAATCCACCGGAGACAGATCTGCCTCGCGCCCGCTGGAATACAGTTCCTTAGACAAGACTCGCGCCTCAATATCGAAGTCTGCTAAAGCCTTGATCGTGTAATTATCTTTCTGCCAGATCTCACCACGATCAAGCATGTGTTGCACAGGGTCGCGCTGAACCAAAACACCATTCGAATGGTATATCGGTTTCTGTGCGCGTTGTTGATATTGATACCAACCACCAATAAGGATTACTGCAACGAAGAACCAACGCCATGAGAACATATTTATCCTAGTTGAGAAGAGAACTTCTTATCATACCAAAGTAGGATTAACGACGGACGTTTCTCTCAAAATACATCGCATAAACTTATCGCCGTCATCGCTGTTATGCGCTATCAACATGGCGATTTCTTCATCTGAGTATGAGCTAAAAGTAAATCCACACTTAGTGTACGTACTACCAATATCATCGCTCCACACCAAGTCAATCGTACCTGGTGGCAAACGAGCCGCGTCGCCACCTATCTGATTAATTAATAACATCTCAAATCGCTGTCCTTTGACTGGCTCTACTTTTTGCATGAGAATTTGAAGGCCACCTTCGCTCACGTCGATTAACACGCCCGCAATACCGCTAGGATTCGCTTCTGGCTTGAATACCCAGACCGGCAAAAAGTCTTTTTCTTTCTGCACTAAGAAGAACTGGGTACGTTCAAATTTTCGGTTTTCAACTTCATTGTTCATTATTTTTCCTCACTTAAATTTTATTTTTTCGACCAAGCATTTACAAGTAAGCTGATCGCAGCAATTGTGCTGACGAAGCACGATATTCAACATTTGTGACGAGCTAATTACTTTAGGGAAGTGCGTCTGCAATCAGACCTGCGCGTCACTTGAAATTGATATCTCGTAGTTCGAGCTCCCAAGACCCTAGATAAATGGCGGGTATCAATATTCCCTCTCCCGCTTGCGGGAGAGGGTTAGGGTGAGGGTAGTTGGGCAAAAGCACCGTATTTGACTGTCACAAAACAGGACAAAATTCTGAATGTTTGTACCTTGAAAAAGGTCATCCCCTTCCCGTCTACCGCAAGCGCCGAGTTGAAAATGCAGGGGCGAGGATGGGGGAGTATCAGATTAGATTAACGATATTTAGAAATCTAAACAACGCCATTTCTGCACTGGTTTGTCACATGAAACGGCAGTACAGTTTCTGAACTCCCCTCACCCTACCCTCTCCCGCTTGCGGGAGAGGGAATATATACGTCCCCACAATTATTCGTTTGCTTCCGAGTAAGTCATGAAATTCAAGAGCGTTTTTTCTCTTTGTTACGGCGCGCCGAACAGTAGCCCTATTTGAATCGAATACTGAGCTAATTTTTACATAGCGAACAAAGACATAAAAACCACAAAAATATCGTCACCCTGAACATTCTGAAAAAAACTATTCAAAAATATGAATATATGAAATAATTGATTCACTAAAAAATCCTGACTCGCATTTCGCAAAATCAGGATCGGATTTGAGTCAAGCGGGTTTCAGCAGCAAGAAAAAACGATTCCCTCAAGTTGCGATGAAAAAATTCTGGCCTAGTCGTCAGAGGGGATCTTTTTGCCCAAAATTTTTGAAGCGGAATAGAAGAACAAGGTACTCGCTTAGCTTGTCATGCTTTAGCGAGTTGATGTGATTTCAATAAAACAGGAGATAAGAGCAATGAAAAAGCAAAACGATTTACAAAGCATGGCTATGCGCCCAATGACAAAATCAGTGCGTGTCGCTTTCGGGCTAGTGACACTCATGAGTTACGCATTGCCAGCGTTCGCGCAAACAAGTACACCACCAGAAGAAGTCAATAAGACACAAAGAGTGGAAGTGACTGGGACATCGATTAAGCGCCTTGCGCTCGAGACTTCCTTGCCGGTACAAACCATTACCCGCGAAGCCATAGAAAGATCAGGTACCACTACGGCGGAACAGTTGTTGGCGCAGATTTCTGCCAACGTTGGCAGCATAGAAGAGAAATCACAAAACACGGACACGCAAAAGAACAGTGGCTTCTCAGGTGCGAACTTGAGAGGTTTAGGCGTATCGTCTACTTTGGTGCTACTGAATGGTCGCCGCATGGCGAACTATGCGTTTGGCGGTCAAGGCGTGGATCTGAGTTCTATCCCTATGGCAGCATTAGAACGTGTGGAAATTTTGAAAGATGGTGCGTCCGCAACTTATGGTGCTGATGCGGTCGGAGGTGTCATCAATTTCATCACGCGTAAAGATTATCAAGGTGCGCAAATCTCAGCGCGAGCAGGTGGCTACGAAGACGGTGGCGGCAATCGCAAACAAGTGAGTGCGTCCGCTGGCTTTGGGAATATTGAGAGTGACCGTTTTAACGTGTTTGGCTCAGTCCAACTCCAAAAGACGGCACAACTGCGTGCAGTACAAAGAGAATGGTCAAAGACGGCATTGCATCCCGAGCTCGGCACGAGTGGACCGTCCACCACAAGTTGGCCCGCTAACCTTTTCCCTACCACCTCGGCGAGTCCAGTCTATGGTAGTGCCACAACGAATAATGGCAAATGTACGCCGCCCTACAGCGTGCTGTTTGATGGTTTCTGCCAATTTGACTATCAGGCTACTGCCGATTTGATTCCAGAATCGACTAAGCTCAATTCTTTTGCGCGGGCTGTTTTCGCGATCACGCCGAAACATCGATTATTCGCTGAAGCCGCTTATTCTAAGAACGAAGCCTACTATCGAATTTCTCCTGCTACTTTTACCTCCTATCGTTTGACCGCAAACGGTCCTCGGATTGCTTTGTTCTATCCTAAAGATGGACCATTTTTTCCAAAAACCTATGTCGATGCAAAGACAGGCATAGTCACACAAACCCCTACGGATAAGAATGTCTTTGTCTCGGTTCGCCTCTTACCACTTGGCCAACGGGAACGAGTTCAGGACACATCACAAGAACGCTTCGTGATTGGCTCAGAAGGTGAAATTGCTGGGTGGGATTACAGCCTGGCATGGAATCATTCTGTGTCGAATACGACCGAACAATACAACAACGGTTTCGTCTACGGTAGCAAACTCGGTCCTTTGATTACCTCGGGTGTGGTGAACTTGTGGGGAGAGAACACGCCAGAAGTGATGAAAATGATGGAAGACACACAGGCGAAAAAAGTAGCGGGACGTACAGGTCGTGCGACCTCAGATAGCGTTGGCGGTAGCGCGTCTAAGGAGTTATTTCAACTGCCAGCTGGACAAGTCGCCGTTGCCGTCGGCTTTGAATTGCGTCGCGAGAAATTATCCGATACGCAATCTGCGGAAGCCAAGTCCGGCTTGCTCAATAATATCACCTCGTCACCAGACACTGCGACCTCGCGTGAAGTGAAGGCCTTGTATTCTGAGGTGCATGTTCCTATCACTAAGACTCTTGAAGCGGACTTAGCCGTTCGTTATGACTCCTACGACAGTGGCAATATTGGTAGTAGCACCAATCCGAAGTTGTCGATTCGCTGGCAGCCAGCGAAAGAGGTTGTCGTACGCGCCTCCGCTGGTACTGGTTTCCGCGCACCTTCTTTAGCAGACGTGAGTGCGTCACCGAGCAATGCATCGACCTCGAACTTTTATACCGATCCACAACGCTGTGTGAACAATGTGGGTCCAGGTTGTAAGCCAGGGCCTATCCCTATTTTGTTAGGTGGTAATCCCTTCCTTAAACCAGAAACGTCTAAGCAATTTTCGCTTGGCACCGTAGTCGCACCAGGCTATGGTATTACTGTCTCAGTAGACTACTGGAATATCAAGAAAGACGATGTCATTTCTGCTTTGAGCGAAACCTTAATTGCGTCCAACTTTGCCTACCTGAACAAATACATCACACGTTTTCCGACTGATCCGGCCTTTCCAAATTTACCAGGTTTGATCGAAAACATACTATTGCCTATGGACAACCAGGGTAAACGTAACGTCGCTGGTTTCGATCTCGGCGTTAGCCATCGATTAAGTTTGGACGACTATGGCCAATTGCGAACGAGCTTGAGTGGTACCTATTTAACCAAGACAGAGGAGCAGTTGGTTAAGAATGGTCCGATGATGAATAACCTCGGTATTTACGCCAATCTTTATCCAACGCCGAGATGGAAGCATCAAGTATCAATCGACTGGAACATCGCGAAATGGAATCTGGGCTGGACGAACAAATTCCAGTCGCGTTACCAAGATGCTTTGGCTTACATCATCACGCCAATGCCAGGTGCTGCCATTGTTAAACCCGTTGGTACGCCTAGCTACGCAGCAAAAAATGTGAACTCATACAGCACTTATGATTTGTTCCTTGGCTATACAGGTTTCGACAAGCTGCGCTTGAATGTAGGTGTGATTAACTTGTTTAATAAAGCGCCCAACGTATCGAATCAAACCGGCTATTTCCGTGGCTTTGACCAGAGTGTTGATGCGACTGGACGTTATGTCTATGCCAGTATGACCTACGCTATCAAGTAACAATTCAACACGCCCACATTACGTGATAAAAAAGAGGAGAACGCCTGCTCGCGTTCTCTTTTTTTGTTGTAGAGTTGATGTAGGGATTTTAATTTTTTATAGAAAGGTACTCGCATGAAATCGATACAGGCGCCAAATGCTGTGGTGATGATACGTCCCCATCATTTTTGTCCTAATCCACAAACTGCCGCAGACAATAGTTTTCAGAGTGTTGATCAAACACGATCGGCACAAGAAATAGCAATCCGTGCCAGAGATGAAGTCACTGCGGCCGCAAACATGTTGGAAGCAGCTGGCGTGAAGGTGCATGTATTTGACGACTTTAGTGAAAACGAAACGCCCGATTCGGTCTTTCCGAATAACTGGTTTTCAACACATGCTGGTGGCCATATCGCCTTGTATCCGATGTACTCACCCAATCGTCGCCGCGAACGTCGTTCCGATGTGATTGACATGCTGAAGTCTCAGTATCGTGTACAAGATGTGATTGACTATTCTGGCCTCGAATATGATGGACTATTCTTGGAAGGTACTGGCGCAATGGTACTCGATCATATTGATCGCGTCGCCTATACGGCACGTTCTAATCGTGCCAATCCGGTCGCACTGGAACGATTTTGCACGCATTTTAATTTTGAGCCTATGGCGTTTCATTCCACCGATATGCATGGCCGCCCTGTGTACCACACCAATGTCATCATGTGTATCGCCACCGAGTTTGCCTTAGTCGCATTGGACATGATTCCCGATGCATTGCGCCGTGATGAAATGGTGCATCGTTTGCAGCAAACAGGCAGAGAAGTGATTGCACTGACGGAAGCGCAAATCAATGAATTCGCAGGCAATGCCTTGGAACTCAATACCAAAGCACCGGAGCACTCCACAAGGATCTTGGCGATGTCGGCTAGAGCCGCGGCTAGCCTACTTCCCGAACAAAGAGCAATTATCGAAAAATCCGCACAGATACTTCCAATCGCGATACCGACTATCGAATTAGCGGGCGGCTCAGTGCGATGTATGCTCGCTGGCATACATCTTTCGCCACGCAACTAGATCGTCGTACCCAATTGGAAGGAAACAGATTCTGTCAATTCTGCCGCCATCGACACGGCGGCAGGGTTGCGTCGCATGACTTCAGCGACCAGACCTTCACATAATAATTGCAAAGCGACATAACTAGAAGGCAGAACCGGATGCGCGGCTGAAACAAATAGTCGCAAATCGGCTTCGTTGGCTAAGGGTGCAGCATGAGAATCAACGATGGCAATGACGGAGGCCCCGCGATCACGAGCGAATTTGGCGAGGTGGACAGTATCGCGAGAATAGCGAGGTAGGCTCATCGCCACCAACACATCGCCCTTACCTATCGTACTCATGCGGCTCGCACTTTGTTCTGTACCACCACTCACGCTTAAGGCCGACACAGAATGACTGAAAGGCGTCAATGCGTCCGCGAACCAGCCACAGACATGGCTAGTTAAACCAAATCCTAAAACGTAGATGCGACCTTTCGTGGACAGCAATTTGGCAGCCTCGATAATGTCGGCAGCACTATTTTCGTGATTTAATTTTTCTAAATTCGCTTTGCCCATTTCGACATATTGCGCGGTTGAGCCTAGTATATTCTTCCCTTTCTCATCGCGCAATTTTTCGATAGGGTCGATGGTTGCTCGCATGACCAAGGCGAGTTGCGATTTCAGATCCGCAAAGCCAGCATAGCCGGCGGCACGCGCCATGCGATTAACACTTGCTGGTGAGCTACCGCATGCCTGTGCAACGTCTTCTATGCTTAATGTTGCTGCTTGTGCTGTGTGGCGCAACATCCATTGCGCAACCACGGTGAGTGCTGGAGATGCATCACGTGCACCTTCGCGAATGCGATCAAATGGGTGTGTTGCATTGTCCTTAACAGGGCTTGATGTTGATTTTGTTTTGCTGGATTTTTTTTGAATCGACATGGTCGATACGCTTTCTGTTGAGTGTGTGCAAATAGGGGGCGACGCAGAGGCATATTGTGCCGTTTTACGGGGTCTGATGCAAGCTGGTGGGCGTGTCCAAACTCACGCTATTTCCAAGTAGTTTCGTTTAGCGTTCTAATTACTCATCGAAGTGTATTATCGATCACAACGCCATTGCTTGGGTAAGGCGCGATGTCTAGCCTTAATCGAGCGTAACTTAGATTTCCTTCTGTATTGATGCGCAATTCGCTGTCACTAGTGCGTCGTATTGTCAGTGCAAATTCAGATGCATCAGAATTTTGTTCGCGCCCTGTAGAACCAATACCTTTATCAGCACCGTCCTCGCCCATCTTCTGAATCAGCTTTAGAAAACGAAAGCTCCCAGAGTCTTGAATGCGTTCTGCCGTAATGGCTTGTTTCATCATGGGTTGACTACTTTTTTTGCTATCGCTTGACAGTTGGACCTGTAAATCACCAGCTTGAGTCATGGTGAGACTATCGCCTTGATTCAGATAATGAATCATGATGTTTTCAATCTTGAACGCGGCCAGCTTTTCAGATTGAAGTTTTGCCTGCCGTGCATCTACCACAAATACACCGCCGGCACCCACCACACGCATATGATGCGATCCATCTGCAGCGCTAGCGTGCACGACCAAGGCTGTATTTTCATCGACACCAAAACCATAATCGACACCGCTATCGGCCACTAGTCGCACTAGCCTTGCTTCACGAGCACGTTGCGAAAAATGCGAATCTAGTACGCCGAATCGGAAGAAACCTAGACCGCCATTTTTGGCAAAGCTACCTTTAGCACCAGGCGCTTCTGGCTCAGGCCCATCAATTTGTCCATATCCATGGCGTAACACTTTTACGCTATCACCACCGCCTATCATAGGGACAGGGCGACCTCGCCATTGACCACCTGATTGCACCGCATCGCCAGCACTGCTGCCAGCCACGACTAAGCGACCTTCAGCATATTGCTTGCGCAGTAGTCGAAGTTGTTCCGAGACGCCATCGCTTGATGACACGCTATACATAGCCTGTTTAGTGATGAAGCTTTCCAGATGGCGCGTCTGGTTGCCACCTGTGAAGAAGATACCATCGAGCTTCATCAACTCTTGATTTAAGGCACTTGCATTATTTTTACAAAACGCGATTTGTTGTGCGGCTAAGTCAGGATACAGAAGATCCATGTGGGAATAGTCACGCAAGGAACCACGGTTAGCATAGTCCGCATAAAAGATCGGGGCAAACTCGCAAAGTTGTTGATCAATAGCTTGTCGCAAACCTCCTTCGATTGGTAACCAAACGACGTCCGCACCTAAAGATTTGAATGCGTAATAACTGATATCTCGATCATTGAATGGATTTTCTGCTGAGGCTGTGACAATGCCGATTTTAGGCTTACTACCGGGTTGTTTTTGATCAGCTTTGCGCTGGGTCGCTTCCAGAAAGGTTTGATAGATGGCACTGCTACTGCGATCGCTTAAAAATTTCACGCTACGAGCTTGGAGCAGACGTGGTTGAGTTGCTGTCTCTAGAGGCTCTACCAAACTGTGACGTAAGGCTGAGTGCGCCAAGGTAGAGAGTTCATTTTTTAGCTGAATCGCGGGCGATATATCCTGTGACGCCAGTAGATCCACCAGCGCTTTCCAGCTCATGCCAGATAAGGCCGTTTCGGGTTTGGCTTCCCGAACTTGGATCAGTTTTGCAATGACTTTGTCTTTGATCTGCTTTGCCATCAATTGTTCAGACAATGCGCGTATCTTTTCTATACTACTGGCGTCGATACGATAGCTAAATGCGGGATGTGTGATAGCTGGCTCAAATGAAACGTCACTCGCTTTCAATCCAGTAAATGCGATGTCTTCTCGAAGAATTTTCGACCACCCTTGCAGACAATAACGGCTGTTCGCTTCTTGCATAAACTCTTTGGAACCCATGCTAGAGCAACTGCGCATGCCGCCACCAATGATCACATTGCTGACATCGCCATAGTTAGTCTGCGTCACATTTTGATTACTCGATAGGACTACGTGTTTTGATTCTTGATTCGTACTGCAAGCACTAAGCGACAGCACACAAAGAGTGAAACTACCAATCGCACTAGAGCGTTCGAACTGACGGTTGAGGTATTTGTTTAAAAAATTAGAACCAAACATGTGCAGCCTTTTTTTGTCTAGCGAGGAATTAATCGGAAAAAATTCGCGTCTCGATCTCGCCATCCTCGGTTACCCAGCCTCGGTACATCCCGCGAGAATTAAAGGGCATGGCAATACTGCCATCGTGTCCAACCGTAATGCAGCCACCCTCACCACCA
The DNA here is from genome assembly GCF_049340325.1 of Undibacterium sp. Di24W. NCBI lineage: Bacteria > Pseudomonadati > Pseudomonadota > Betaproteobacteria > Burkholderiales > Oxalobacteraceae > Undibacterium > Undibacterium sp. Di24W. The sequence goes on along the minus strand of NZ_JBMPOP010000005.1, from coordinate 79,019 downwards.
ATTGCGCTCAGATTTTCAAACACAGTGGCGTTAGCCGCTTCCGATAAACTTTGTTTTCCATACACCATGCGAGCGTGAATATCGTGACCTACGCAAGCGCGGATAAAGTGTTCACCAGTGCCCGTCGCCGACACCGCACAACTGGCATCGTTAGCATAGACGCCAGCACCGATTAAAGGCGTGTCACCAATTCGACCAGGACGTTTATTCGTCATGCCACCTGTTGAAGTAGCTGCAGCTAAATGCCCGTGCTGATCGAGCGCTACCGCGCCTACCGTACCAAATTTCTTTTCATTGTCTGTTTTGCTTATCCCTGCTGTCGCGACCGAATGATCTAGAGCGACTTGACTCGGATCGTTCGCACGTAAGGTTTGTAGCTGATGTAAGCGATGCAAAGTCGAAAAATAACTATTACTCACTTGTGGCAAACCCGCTTCAAGCGCGAATTGATCTGCGCCTTCGCCACACAGAAGTACATAACGGCTATCCTTTAACATTGCGTGCGCAGCAAGAACCGGATTCTTAATATGGCGAGCACCTGCGACTGCACCCGCGCTCAGATCGCTGCCATCCATGACACCGGCATCCAGCTCATGAGATTCATCAGCAGTAAATACCGCACCATGACCAGCATTAAATAAAGGATGATTTTCGAGTACTTCGACCGCTGCTACCACAGCATCAATCGCTGTACCGCCTGCTTTCAAAATCGACTGTCCCACTTCGAGTGCTTGTCGTAGTCCTTGGTGATACGGTTGTTCATCACCACTTGTTTGTATTACGCCAGCGCCACCGTGTATGGCTAAAGTGTAAGTCATTATCTGCCTCTGTAAATAAAAGTTCGTTCGGAAAAGTGTGTGGAATCTCACTAATCCTTTTAGTCGTCTATCTTTCGAATAGCGATACCGGTAAATCCGTAGATCACCGCCAAGATGAAGCAGCCATAGCAAAGGAATGCGTAGGGTGCATAGTCGATCACGGAGACGCCTAATTGTGTGGACATGTAGATGCCCGCCATAGACCACGGGATGATAGGCACAACGACGGTTCCGGCATCCTCTACGGTTCGACTCAGATTGACCGCATGTAATCCCGCCTTGCGATAAGCGGAGCCGAACATCTCTGCAGGAATAATCAGGCTGAGGTAAGAAGCGCCAGTTGTGAAAGCAATGATGATGCAAGAGACTACCGTTGATAGTATCAATGGTCCCCGATTTAAGCTGACCCTGTTCGTGATCGCTCGCAGTATGGTTTCTAGCATGCCTGCTTTGGAGGCGATTCCCGCAAAACCAAAAGCGCAGAATACGATCAACATCGTATTCATCATCGACATCATGCCACCGCGTGTCAGGAGTCGATTAATGTCTGCGGGAATGTCTTGTAAGGTCAAACCAACTTGAGCTATTTTTGCTTCAATCATACGTAAGTCAAATCCGTTGACCAAGGCATTGACGCCATCATTGAATGCAAACCCTTGTACGAACAAACCAATCAGGAAGGCAACCGCAGCGGAAAACAACATCACAGGAACGGTTGGCATTTTTCGTATGGAACCAAATATCACGATCAACGCGGGTATCAGCAAAACGAAACTCATCGCGCCGAATTGGTAGATGTGTTCGAGTGCATTCAGATTCTCTTGCACCTTGGCGGGTGTGACATACACAGCGCTTTGCGAGACGCGCCCCATCACGCTATACAGCACGATGGAGAGGAAAAAGATAGGCAAGGTCGTGTACAGCAAATGTCGAATATGCTCATAGAGATTCGCCCCGGTGACTAAAGATGCCAAGTTGGTCGAATCTGACAATGGCGACATTTTGTCACCAAAGTAAGCACCAGCAACAATCGCTCCCGCGGTCATCGGCAACGGCGCACCGAGATTGAAAGCAATGCCAATTAAGGCGACGCCTATGGTACCGACAGAGCCCCAAGAAGTACCGGTGACGGTCGAAACGATGGCCGCAATCACAAAGGAAGAAACAACGATGTAGTCTGGATGAATGACTTTGATGCCGTAGTAGATCATCATCGGAATCGTCCCCGAAAACATCCACGCGCCGATCAAAGCACCGACCGAGGTCAAGATCAAAGAAGCCGGCATAGAAGTCGCCAATTTATCGACGATCCCCGCTTCCATGTCTTTCCAGCTCAGCCCATGCGCCAGCGCAATGCAGCCGGTTATGGCGGCACTGAGCAGTAATAGTACCGACACGTTAAGGTGATAGACTCCTGCACCAATTCCGAGCAAGAGAATGATGATCGCAAAGGGCGCAGCACTCCAAAAAAAAGAGATGGGCTGTTTGACTGGTATATCACCCGGTTCGTTGGTTTGCATGCGAGATCTCCTTTTGTGAAATTCATTCGATCAAAACTTCGATCATTTTTATGAACGAATTATTTCACACAAGACGATTTTTGAACAGGAATTTTTAAAAGTGATTTTTGTGATGCATTTGTTTTGTGTGAATTGGCTAGCATACGCAAGTAATTAGCTTTTTAGTTTCGAGAAAGTGACGGCTATTTTTACAAGGAAAGCGCTCCGCGCTGTTCACCTCTATGTCGAGTTAGCAAGCATAGATTCCCTTTCATAGCTGTCACTTGATCACTGCAACATCCTGAAAACCTCCGAATTGGGCTTGCACAAAAAAATCAAATGCAGCTTGTGACTGTACAAAGTGAAGCCCAACATGGACATTCACTTTAACTTTTCGGATCTATACTGAAGACGGCATTGGTACGAACACGCGTTCGCTATTCGTACCTAGGTTCTTGATGAGAGATCTATCGACTGAGGCGCGTCTTTTTAAATATGAATAAACCAGCAACCGAGATCATAAGAAAAGTGGCACCACTCAGCGCGATGTGATGATCTTGAGCAAACTGCAGCAAAACAGGTGCTGCCGCATTACCTAATTTTGATATAGCCACAAATATACACAACACAATTGCGATGGCAGTGAACGTGATTAACATACGCAAAACTTTACTCATAAGGACTCCATTTTTCTAAGCGCCTGATTTGACTTATAGCCTTGAGCAACCTGTGCTGAGCGCCTTTATCACTTAGCGCACGGCGGCCGCAGCTTGCAAGCTTGAGCGGCGACATCGGAGTCAACATTTCCGAAACTTACTTTGGCGTACGATATCGTATTTTGTTGCATAGGGACCTTCCCCTTCTGTATCGGCAACATAGATATTAATCTCATGCACGGTAATGGTGGCGACAGAACACCAACTAACTTTTTCAGTCACTACAAGACTCTGAGTGCCAATATTCTTTCCATCTTCGATTAGGAAAAAATTTGCGAGCTGAGAAAATTCCTGGAGGCGAGATTGGTTCTTAGTGGAAGTACGAGTTGGAGCGCGATCGATAGGATAAAAAGTGACACTATAATCGGCCATAGGGTCAAATGCTTTAACGATCTTTCCTGTTAGGGTTATCCGCCCCTTATAGAGGTAATTTCCCATATCAAAGCGTTCTGCCGGCAATGACTTGGCTGATTTTAATGCAATCGATTTTCCATCTTTAATATCGGTCATGTTGCATACAGCAGCGAGAGAAAATCCAGTGGGTGTCGGCACGGAAAGGCTCCGAACTTTTTCATTGCAGAAGCAGGAATCACCATCAAGGCCATATCTGGCTGCACATGAATCAGCCGAGCTTGCGATAGATGGCATTAAGAGCCCAAGAACGACAATTTGAAATAAACGCAATCTGTTGACTCCTAACGCTGAGTTCACCTACGCCAAAGGCGTAAGCGTGCAACGACAAGTTAAATTATTTATCCGCATAAAGTTTCACGGCCTCTTCCACTCGGTGTTTGTATTCTCGCATTCCGATCGCCATGTCTTGATATTCGGATTTAAACGCATACTTTTCCGGAGGGACGTGGTCGAACATCTTTTCGTCTATCGAGAACGGATGACTCATTCTGTAGTTGGCTATTCGTCGGATGTAATCACGATTAGCATCCGGATCGATCAGCAGGTATCCATTTTTAAATGCCGGATACCACCACGATTGCTGTTGCAAAGAATAGGACGCCAGCGCCTGATTGACATCGGTTTCCAAAAGCAGGCGAATCGGTTTGTAATTTTCTGCATCCATCGCCTTGAGATTTGACGCTGCTAATACCCCCTTTGGCGTTGAATCCAGTAAAAGCCCCGCACCAAGCCCATTCCAGAATCCATATACAGTTCCAGCCGCAAAGCCGAGCGCAAGCAGCAGGACTGAAAATACAAGGGTCTTCGCAACTCTAATCATACATTTAACTTGTTTTAAAGTGAAAAAAACGACGTTAACACATCCTTAAATTTTCATCAACAAAGTTCCAAACCTCTCAAAAGCCGCGCCATGCCTTGCTGTTTTTTGTTATACCTGCCTCAAAACAGATATAACAGAGGGAATCATAACCGCCGATTCAACCACAAATTCCGTATGTATTCCCGTGAAATATAGTCGCAAACTGCCATCTAATATCCATGATGGCTTTAAGACACTTGCAAATTACGAACATATCGCAAAGTCGTAAACAGCAATGTCATGGGGAAATTCGTTTTTCAATAAACGTATATTAAATTCGTAAAAAAACACGCATTCTTGCGAATGTTTCTGAGAAACTGAAAAGAGTCAGTCACGACTGGATTGAAAAAACTCAAGGACCAAAAGGAGATTGCCCGCTCTTCAAATATTAAGCGAACACGCCCGTTTTAATTGATGTGTATGTTTTCCGGCATTGCTGCCGTTTCCTTCTCTGGCGCTATTTCGCCGACATTGCTTTAATACGGCGGCCGACACCTCCTGCTAGTTGCGCCGCCTAACCTAACGTAACACCTAGTCAGGAATGAAGATAGTGAATTCTGCTGAGGTTGGCAGCAAAATTGTCGATGATTTTATCTCGACAAATTAGCACAAAAAAACTGGTCTATCAATCTGGCAAAGCACTTGACACCAGTAACCGAACCAGGCTGATTACCTCTGCGGGTTCTGCACGAATGCGGTAATCGGCCTCCACGTGAGCGAATTGAATGGTGCCCGATTGGTCAATGACGAAAGTCGCGGGGATCGGCAGTACCCATTGACCATTGCCATTGAGCTCAGGGAGGTTATTTCCAACAGAACCATACAACTCCACCAGTTCTGGTGGCAGCGTGAATTCAATGCCAAAACCCCTTGCTGCTTCCATTGCGGAATCACTCAGAACAGAAAACTCAAGTTCATTTTTTTCTGCCGTGCTCATCGAATTATCCGGCGTTTGGGGCGAGATTGCCACCAATGTTGCACCGAGCTTTCTCAGTTCGGCGATGTGCTTTTGCCAGGCGCGCAGCTCCAGATTGCAATATGGGCACCATGCTCCCCGATAGAATATAGCAACCAGCGGGCCGCTTTTCCATAAGTTTTCAAGATTGATCAATTCGCCTTTCGCGTTGGGTAGTGTCGCATTAGGCGCGCTATCGCAAACTCTTTTTGCACTTAATTCAATGCCAGTTTCTTTGAGTTTGGTCGTTGCGCCTTCCATCATTGCGAGGCGTTCTGGCGCGACACGATTTGCGAAACCTGCTTTATAGGCTGCGAGTTCAGTTGAGAGAAATGTCTCGATTTGCATATTGAATTCCTGATAGTTGAAAGAAGTAAAAATTGCCAGAACTAGCTCTTACGAACGCCAGTGACTGCAAAGAGGAGCCCTGCGATGACGATGATCAATCCTAAGATTTCAAAGCTGCCTGGCTTGTGCCCTAGGATGGGCCACGCAATGAGCGCCGCGATACCCGGTGCCAGTGCAGGGAATACAGCCGCACGTGTTGGTCCAAGGATGGATACCATCTTGGCGTAGGTGAAAAGCGTACCGGTTCCGGCAATGACACCCTGGATCAACGCTTCGGTCCAGAATACCTCACTGCTTGCTTCGAACAGACCTTGTGCCCCTGTTGCCCACAAGTAAACGGGGACATAAGTGACAAGTGCTGAAAACGCGATGACTGATGTGGCAAGCAAAGGATCAAGGCTATGCTTTCTAAGAAGAACACCAAAGTATGCCCACAAGGTTCCGGCTGCGATGAACATCGCATCTCCCATCAACGTCTGATTTGTAAAGCTTGCTTGATCGATTCCCGACACCAACACCAGACCAAATACCACAACAGCAATGCCCGAAGCCTTTCTATGCGTAATTCGATCTCGCAGTACTAAAGCGCCAATCAACATTCCCATCACGCTCATCGCAGCAAAGGGAAATACTGCGGCATGACTAGACGGTGTGAACTGAAGCGCGCCAAACATAAGCAAGCCAAATGGCGTTCCAGCCAACATTGACACTGCAAGCCAGACACGCCATTTTTTGGACAAAACAGTGCGTTGTTTGATCAAGGCGGTCAATAGCACAGGCAATAGGGCAAGTCCTGCAATTCCAAAGCGCAGTGCTGTCAAATCGGGCGACGAGAGCCCTCGTGCAATTCCCCATCTGGCATAAACCGTGTAGAGCGCGCCAATACTGGCCGCCAACAACCCGACAGCAAATCCTGTTGCAAGTCTTGCCGCTTCACCCGTTTGTGATACGGCTGAAGCTGTGAGTGTTGTGTTGTTCATGCTGCGCTCCAATAATAGGTCGATGGTTCGATGGTTCGATGGTTCGTTTAGGCGAGCTCGGGGGCGGCAGGAAAATCCACAGGAACTTGGGTTGTCGAGTGCAAATAATTGCTCACGGTTTTGTCGCCGATGATGACGATGGCGTCGACCAGGTTTTCTTTCGTCCAACCAGCGGCAAAGAATTCGAGGACTAGAGTTTGATCGACGTGGCCACGGCTTTCAGTGATTCCTTTTGCCAGGCGTGCAAGTGCGTCAAATTTGGTGTCGAAACTGGCGCGACCACGACGGATTTCGAGTATTTGTTCGTCTGTGAAACCTGCCATTTTGCTGAGCATGGTGTGTGCGGCCAAACAGTAACGGCATTCATTGACCTGGCTTACGACGAGATTGACGACCTCGCGCGCTTTGCCAGATACGCTACTTTTGGCATTCTGAAAAGTCATATAGCTTGCCAAGGCGGTTTCGGAATGGGCAAATGTGGCATAGAGATTGGGCACCATGCCGATCGCACTTTTGAGGTTATCAAAAATAGCTTGATTGGTGGCAGATACTTCTTCGCGGGTTGGTACATTGATGATAGTCATGATGATTTCCTGGTGGGTAGTGAAAATGCTAGAGTGAAATTTAGAAGTCTGGTTTATTGAATGGTGAAGCCACCGTCAACTGCGATCGATTGGCCAGTAAGGTAAGTGGCTTTGGATGACGCCACGAAGAGGATCGCCTCAGCAATTTCATCGACAGTTGCGGCACGCTTTAATGGAATGCCTGACAAGAATCCGTTTTTCTGGCTTTCATCCCGACCGACAAACCGTTCGAGCATGTCGGTCTGGACCGGTCCTGGCGCAATTGCGTTGACACGAACGCCAAACGCGGCGCCTTCCAATGCGGCACTTTTGGTTAGGCCTTCCACTGCATGTTTGCTTGCAACATAGACCGATGCACCTGCCACGCCGACCTTTCCGGCAATGGAAGAGAGGTTGACGATAGAGCCGTGTCCCTGCGCTTGCATTGCGCGCATCTGGTGTTTCATAGACAGCAGCGTACCGAGAACATTGGTCGAAAATGTCGCATGTACGTTTTCTGCCGTTTGTCCGGTGATTGGACCTAATTCACCTTCGGTGCCTGCATTGTTCACGGCGATGTCTAGTTGACCAAAAAGGCTGACTGCCTTTTCGATAAGGTTGCTGACATCGACTTCGTTAACGACATCCGCTTTGACGAATTCTGCGTTTGCGCCAAGTGTTCGTAGTTCGACTGCGAGAGATTGACCCGCCTCTTCATGCCGGCCGCTGACGACCACATTGGCACCTTGTTTCGCAAAAGCGATGGCAGTGGCTCGGCCGATGCCGGTAAGCGCACCGGTAATTAGTACTGTAGGTTGTTTCATATTGATTCCTTGTCGAGTTTGGTTGTTAAGAGCATGAACTATGACTCATTTCGAAAAGTTGATATAGACTGTGTTTGGTCATATCAATTAGTCGGCAATGGAATAAATGGAGACGTCATGGATAAGCTTTCGGCAATGAAAACTTTTGTGCGTGTAGTTGAAGCAGGCAGCTTTACGGCGGTAGCAGACGAAATGCGGGCGACTCAAAGCGCGATCAGTAAGCAGGTGGCTGCTCTGGAAAAAGAATTGGGCACCAAGCTGTTAATCAGAACAACGCGATCGCTCTCGTTATCAGAAGAGGGCACCCGCTATTTCGAGCAGGCACGCAGGCTTGTGGGAGAGATCAACGAGGCTGAATCCGATTTGCGCCAAGGCGAAGGTCAGCTAAGTGGCTGGTTACGAGTAGCCGCCTCGGTAGGATTTGGCCGCCTTAAACTTATGCCTTTAGTGAATTCATTCATGAATGCTCACCCGGGTGTAAAAATCGACTTGCGACTCAATGACGGATTTATCGATTTGGTTGAGCAAGGAATGGATGTCTCGGTACGTATCGGCGAGTTGCCTGACAGTGGGTTGATCGCTCGCCGCATAGGCACTTCTCAACGTATGCTATTGGCGCATCGTGATTACTTAAAGACCTTGCCAAAAGGGCTCAATGTACCAATGAATCCGGAAGACTTATCCAGCCACAATTGCATTGTCTATACCGAACTGGCCACACGTAATATGTGGACTTTCGAAGCGGTCGCTGGAGCCTCTGAGCCTACTGGCACTCGCAAGACACTTCGCGTTGGGGGACGTCTGCAAACGAATAGTAGTGAGGTGATCCGTTATGCAGTTAGCACCGGGATGGGCATTGGCTATTCGCCGACATGGCTTTTCGAGTCTGAGTTGGCGAATGGCGAGGTGATACGTGTTATGCCTGGTTGGCAATCTCCGCCAGCGCCGATCCATATGGTGAGTCCACCTGAACGTAAGCACTCGGCAAAGGTTAAAGCGTTTGTCGAGCACGTTGCCTCTGCATTGACAACGAATTGCAATTGACGTTTTATCGTTTCGTTAATATGATGAAGCCACGATCCCGTCGCCTCCGCACTGGTCATACAAGGAGAACACTCGATGAAAAATTTTTATTCATTTGTCGGAAGTGATGTCGGCCAGTGGAATGTCACCAGCCAAAATACTATTACAGGATCACCACTTGAATCGGTGCCGAGGATTGAAGTCATCAACTCGCCACCGAATGAATTGACCGAACAAGGTGTTTGGGCATTGCAGGGTTTTACCAGCAATGTCCGTTACGCAAATCGAAATGAAATTGTAAAACTTCAGGCCGCACAGGAAGGCTTAAACCGAAAAGAATCAGTGTGTGCCGCGCTTATTCCTATCAAAAAAAATGCGCAATGGTGGGCCATGCCTCAGGACGAACGACGATCCATTTTTGAAGAGCAATCGCATCACACCGAAATTGGCCTAGGCTATCTTCCCGAAATCGCCCGGCAATTACACCATTCGCGTGATCTTGGTGAACCATTTGATTTTATAACCTGGTTTGAATTTGCCCCGGAACATACAGAACTATTCAATCAATTACTTGCGCAATTGCGAGCGACAAAAGAATGGCAATTTGTTGATCGTGAAATTGATATTCGTCTGGAGAAAAAGGCGTAATCAATCACATTTGTAATCCCCAAACGCACGCCGAGTTTTGTAAAACATCGGTCATATTGCGAACTGCCAAAGTTGCTGCCAATTTAGTCGGCACTTACTCTTCAGCGACATTGACGACCTCGAGTAAGGTATTGGGCAGGATGGCTCGGTATCTTGCTTTGTTACTGCGATACGTAGGACGTCAATCAATGCATCCTCAAAATGCCGGTCAAGCACATTTACTCGCCCCGGTTTTTCATCAAAATCCTCATAAAAAGCAGGCCAAGTAAGGCATAAGCTTGTTCGAAAGTGTTCTTGATAGGGCAATCAGTTCCCCCTGCACGATTGGTGTCGGAATAACTATCAAAGTTGTACTTTGTCGCAGGCTTAAGCCCAAGCTTACCCTCCAATATGTCTTTTATTCGATGTATCGGAGAATTTTTTTATGAGTATTTCATTTCTCCACTAAGACACCGATCAAATCAAAAATGTGTTGGGTGCAAATTTGTCATTTATAAATAAACTTGAGCTCACTGTAAGGATTCATGAAATGGCTCGACCAATCGGGAATGCGCACAGTCGCTCCCAATTAAGAACATGATTGGATGACAAAGTTGCATCGATTTATTCCCTTACTATTGAATGAGACTGATATGACCCATTTCCTCAAAAAAATCCTTTCCGCATTCGCGCTTTTCTTCGTTTTTTCCAATGCCTATGCTCTAGACAAAGAGCCGTTCACGCAAGCGCGTTTTGATGCATTGCAAGCCTCAGGTGCTGTTGTGTTGATTGATATCTATGCGCCTTGGTGTCCAACTTGCAAGCAACAGCAAAAAGTATTTGAACAATTCCGCGCTGCTAATCCTGATAAAAAATTCATCATATTAGAAGTCGACTATGACAAGAGTAAAGACGTCGTGCGTCAATTCCGTGCGCCACGTCAGTCCACCTTGTTACTGTATCGCGGCAACAAGCAACACTGGTTCGCGGTTGCTGAAACGCGTGTTGAAGTGATTTCTGCCGAGATCATCAAAGCCATCGACTATAACTACAACTAATTTTATGCCACTCGAATTTGCTTCCATCACCATCGCCCTTGTAGCCGGTGTACTTAGTATCTTATCGCCTTGTGTTTGGCCTTTGGTGCCGATCGTGATGACCTCCGCCAGTGGTCAAAGTCGCTTAGGGCCAATTTATTTGGCGTTTGGTTTGAGTTTGTCCTTCGCCATCGCGGGTGCTTTCTTATCCTTTATCTTGCTCAATTTGGGCTTAAACCCGGATGCCTTCCGTTCCGTCGCGGCCGTACTTATGGTTTTGGTGGGCTTGATCTTGGTAGTCAAACCTTTAGCCGATTGGATCAATCAGCAGATGTCCATGCTCAGTAGTCGCTTTGATATTGGCAATGGCTCAAATAGTCTTGGACAGTTTGGCGTCGGTTTGCTGCTAGGCTTAGTATGGTTGCCTTGCGTTGGTCCGACCTTGGGCGCGGCAATTGCTGTCGCGTCGATAGGCCAAGACATGGGTATGGCATTCTTAGTGATGTTCGCCTTTGGTATCGGCACGGCCTCTGCTTTACTGCTGGCTGCGTTTGTTTCAGGGCAGGTGCTGAAGCGAGTTCGCCCAGGCTTATTCAGCCGTGTGGCGAGTGCCAAAATGGTGTTGGGCTATCTACTCATTGTGCTCGGTGGCATGATACTTGTGGGTTTAGATAAGACTCTAGAGATTTACGCTAATCAAATCTTGCCTGATTGGGCGATTTCTCTTTGATGTTTGCAATAGTGACGACCTCTAGTAGGGCATAGGATAGTATCTTTTCCTTACTACGAGCGTCGTTTTTAATTAACTTGACTGACTACTCCACCAACCTATTGCGCCACGTAGTCGGGGATTCGCCGATTACAATCTTAAACGCGCGCAAAAATCCTGCCTGGCTTGCATAGCCCACCCTTTCGGCCACCAGTTTCAATGGCACACCTTCTCGTATCATTGCCTGTGCCAGCATGATGCGCCAGCGTGTGAGGTAATTTCCTGGAGTATCTCCGACTTCATTTTTAAACGTGACCGCAAAACTGCTGCGTGACATCCCCGCCAGATTGGCTAGCGTATCGATTGACCATTCGGTTGCCGGGTTTGCATGGATTGCCGTCAATGCTTTGCTCAGTTGCGGATGCAGCAAACTACGGAACAAGCCAGGCTCGGCATCTTGCCTTGATAGTGCAATACGCAGCACGTCAATTAACACCACCTCAAAAAGACGATCAAGCACATTTTGTCGCCCTGGTTTTTGATCGAAGGCCTCACTAAAAAGTAGACCAAGTAAGGCATCGGCTCCTTTGAAAGCGCTTAATGGACATTCAAACCGCGCCGGCAGTGCAAATGAGATCGGATTGAATGCCTTATGTTCGAAGTGCATCGAGGCGCAAACCAGATCAGCACCACTGTTCGGGTCTGTCTGAAAACTATGATTGAGCGGGCGCGAATAAAAAATTAACGTGGGTTCATTCAATGTCGTTGCATACCCCGTTGTGTCATGAAGTTTTACGCTGCCGGCACGGAGTAAATGCAAAAAACCAGTGCCATATTCAGCGCCAAAGTTGGCGTCGCCGCAGAGGTTTCCGGCGTAGAACAAGCGTGCTTCTGCTTTGAAATGCGCAAGCAGCGGTGTGAGCGGGTCAGAAGTCATTTTGGACGATTCGCATGCAAATGAAGATTTTTGTTTAACAATCGAACTTGAGTATAACTTATTCTTTGCCTTGTCGTTCACCTTCGAACGATCACTTAAAAAGGAAATCATCATGACTTATATCGCCACTCTCGATTTGAACAATGCAGACGCAGCTACCGCCGCCACATTAAATGCTGTAAAAGCAAAAATTGGCATGATCCCCAATCTTTTCGCCACCTTGGCAAAATCTCCGACGGCATTAAATAGCTTGCTTGGGATGAATGAAACAATCGCAAACGGTGCCTTATCTGCAAGCGAGCGCGAAATTATTGCATTGGCCACATCGCAAGCAAACAGCTGCCACTACTGTGTGAGCGCGCATACCTTACTCGGTAAAAATGCCGGCTTGAATGCGCAACAAATGTTGAGTGCACGCGCTGGCAATGGTAGTGAAACGCGCGCTGGTGCCATAGCAGGTTTTACTAAAGCACTGGTTGAACAGCGTGGTCACGTCGATCCGGCAACACTTGATCAATTCAAAAACGCGGGTCTGTCTGAGGCGGATATATTGGAAATCATTGTCAACGTTGTCGCCACAACTTTGACTAATTACACCAACAACGTGGCACGTACCGACATCGACTTCCCTGTCGTTGCGTTGCAATTAGCAGCGTAATTTATTGCGTCACCAAATTCTTTTTTATACATTTACGATTGGAAAAAAACCATGACCATCATTAAAAAATCAATTTTTGCATTGACCGCATTGTTAGCCTTTGCATCAGCGGCTCCAAGTTTTGCGGATACCAACACCGATAACATTATTGGTGCGGGCGGTTACGATTTGACGTCTTATCATACGCAGGAAAAACCGCAGCGCGGTAATGGGCATCATGTCGCGGTTGTCGACGGCGTCACATATCAATTTGCCACTGACGACAACAAGAAAACGTTTGAGGCAACACCCGCAAAATTTCTTCCGCAGTTTGGTGGCTATTGCGCTTTTGGTGTCTCAGTCAGCAAAAAATTTGTTGCCGATCCTGAGCAGTTCGATATTGTTGATGGCAAACTGTATTTGAATCTGGATTCCAAAACGCGTTCGATCTGGTTGCAAAACGTTTCAGGACGTATCGCTGATGCGAATCAAAATTGGAAAAAAATAGCATCTAAAAAACCGCAAGAGCTGTAATCTTATGCGAGCCGCCCCGTTTGGGCGGCTGTCTTCCTGCAAAAATTTCGCTCAATATGTCCACAAAATATGCCTTCAATGAGTAAGCCAGCTTCCGCCAAGACTATCCCAATCACGTTCGCGCGAATGGTGGATGAAGTTCGCGCATGCACCTTGTGTTCAGCGCATTTACCGCTTGGGCCGCGGCCAATTTTTCAATTAAATCCTGCAGCGACAATACTCATTGCCGGCCAGGCACCGGGAAAAAAAGCGCATGAAAGCGGCATTCCGTTTAACGACCCTAGCGGTGACCGCTTGCGCAACTGGATGGGTATCGACCGCGACACTTTTTATGATGACCAACGTATCGCAATCCTGCCGATGGGTCTGTGTTTCCCCGGCACGGCGGCGGGCGGTGATTTGCCACCTCGCCCGGAGTGCGCAGCGCAGTGGCGCCAGAGGCTGCTCGACAGTTTGCCCAACATACGTCTGACGCTGGTGATCGGTAGCTACGCGATGCATTGGCACGCGCAAGCTAGTAAAAATCTAAGCGTTACAGACATCGTCAAAGAATGGCAAACGCATTGGCCAGCGATGTTGCCGCTACCGCATCCAAGCCCGCGCAATCAGCGTTGGTTGCGCAATAACCCGTGGTTTGAGCATGAGGTTATTCCTGTCCTTCGCGGTGGTGTTGCACAACTCATTGATTGAAGAACTTGTAGGTTCGATTTCTTTTTAGTCGGCTACCCATGATCTGATAAAAAGCTGTGAAAAAACATCGAAGTAAAGCAGCCATGCAATTTCTCCAAAGAGCCTAAAAATATGCGCTCGTTCCAAAAATGCGAATGTCAACTATCGCCCCAAACCAGCCTGCCAGGATTCCGATAAACAGCCACTCAACCGCGTTTTACTTTATGAAGAAGTTTTCGATTGAAATGAGTGGCTACCTTAAGAAGCCAAAGTAGGGCTGGTTTAATGTACAAACAGATGGCAGGTTTACGGTGCAAATCGGTGGTTTATTTGATGCAATTAAACACATGTCCGATGGGTGCTTTAGATGAGCTCGAGTGGGTCGGTCATTTTTAGCATACTGGTTCAATTTCGCGCTGGCATCAACAGCTCGTGCCCGAATCAGTTTTAAGTTAACACCACGATGTTTGGCAAGCTCTCGTTAAGTAAGACCCGAGAGAGAGATAGAGAGAGCACATTTTTTAACGGTCTCCTGTAGCGTTAATTTTCCTGTGCTCTTCCAATAGTTAGGTTAACAAAACCGCCACACCATAAAGTTATTTTTTAGTTTACGACTGTAATTTAGGGTTTACGACTTTAATAAACAGTTTACAACTATGTTACGCGGGAATATTTTTCGAACTTTATTGTTAAGTTTCGAACTTTATTCCGACGAAACATAAGTGATTTTATGAGCATCCAAACTTATTCCACAGTCACGCTCTTGGCTAGGTTCCTAGGTTTGTCCACATCCGTCCCCCGCGCCAACGCCGTGTGATACGCCAGCAACTGCAAAGGCACCGTATGCAAAATCGGAGATAGCATACCGTAGTGTTCAGGTAGACGAATCACATGCACACCTTCGCTTGGGGTGATGCGAGAATCGGCGTCGGCGAAGACGTAGAGTTCACCGCCACGGGCGCGGACTTCTTGCATATTCGATTTGAGTTTTTCGATCAGCGTGTCGTTTGGCGCGACCGTAACTACTGGCATGTCTTTGGTGACTAGCGCTAATGGACCATGTTTGAGTTCGCCTGCTGGATACGCTTCAGCGTGGATATAAGAAATCTCTTTGAGTTTTAATGCGCCTTCGAGTGCGATTGGGTAGTGCAGACCGCGGCCTAGGAATAAGGCATTTTCTTTGCGTGCGAATTCGTCTGCCCAAGCGATGATTTGTGGTTCAAGTGCGAGGACTGCGGTGATCGCGACTGGTAAGTGTCGTAGCGCTTTGATGTGCTCTTGTTCTTGTGTGTCGCTTAAGCGGTCTTTGCTTTGCGCTAGAGTTAATGCCAACAAAAATAAGGCCGCGAGTTGTGTGGTGAATGCTTTGGTCGATGCCACGCCGACTTCAACGCCAGCGCGTGTGATGTAAGCCAACTCGCATTCGCGCACCATGGCGCTGGTCGAGACATTGCAGATCGTTAGGCTGTGCGGCATGCCGAGTTCGCGAGCGTGTTTGAGTGCGGCCAATGTGTCTGCCGTTTCGCCACTTTGTGAAATGGTGACGACTAAACTCTTAGGGTTGGGCACGCTGTCGCGATAGCGATATTCACTCGCGATCTCAACATTGACAGGAATCTTGGCGATCGATTCTATCCAATATTTCGCCGTCATCCCTGCGTAATAACTGGTGCCGCAAGCGAGGATTAAGACGTTGTCGATCTCTTTGAAAACGCGATAGGCTTTGTCGCCAAATAGCTCAGGCATGATATTGGTGAGGCCTTCTAAAGTGTCACCCAAAGCACGTGCTTGTTCAAAGATTTCCTTTTGCATGTAGTGGCGATACGGGCCGAGTTCTGCCGCACCAGTGTGCGCATGTACGGTACGCACTTCACGCTCGACTTGTCTGCCATTCACATCCGCGATCCACACGCGTTGCAATTGCAAATCGACGACGTCGCCTTCTTCTAAATAAATAATTTGATCGGTAGTACCTGCCAAAGCCATCGCATCGGAGGCCAAGAAATTTTCGCCTTTGCCGACACCTACAATTAATGGAGAACCTTGACGCGCACCAACCACGCGATGTGGTTCGTCGCGGCAGAACACTGCGATCGCATACGCACCGGTTAAACGCTTGACGGCTTGTTGTACGGTTTCAAACAAATCGCCGCTGTATAAGTGATCGACTAGATGGGCAATGACTTCAGTGTCGGTTTGGCTTTCAAATACATAGCCTGCTTGCGTCAATTCGGCGCGCAGCTCTTCGTGGTTTTCGATAATGCCGTTGTGGACTAAAGCGATACGCGCGTTGTCACCGTTGCGGGAAAAGTGTGGATGCGCGTTGGCTGACGATGGTGCTCCGTGTGTTGCCCAACGGGTGTGAGCGATACCGGTAAAACCCGCTAAGCCAGTTTGCTCAACCTGCGCCTGCAATTCTGCTACGCGAGAGGTACTGCGTGAACGCTGTAATTTGCCATCGACATGTAAGGCTACGCCACAAGAGTCGTAGCCGCGGTATTCGAGACGCTTAAGACCTTCTAACAAGATAGGAGTGATATTGCGTTGTGCTACTGCGCCGACGATGCCACACATAAAGACCTCTGCTGAAAGATGAATTGCGTCTGAATTGACGTATAACAGCATGCTAGTCGAGATTAAATGAAATTTTCTTCCAAAATTATTTAATTAATGGTTAAATCATTCATCAACAAGCATCAGTGAATTTTTATTACACTTTTCAATTAAATTTGCAATATTCAGTCATAACTGCAGTTACCGTACCGAAGGAAATCCCATGATTAGCTTAGATGATTTAGATAAACGTATATTGCAGACTCTGCAAGTCGATGCCGCATTAAGCAATCAAGAGTTAGCCTTGCGCGTCCATGCATCACCACCAACTTGCCTGCGTCGCGTGTATCGCTTGAAGAAAGAAGGTGTGATTGCCAAACAAGTCGCGATTTTGTCGCCAGAAAAAGTCGGCGCAGGCTTGACCGCTATCGTTGAAATCACGCTAGACCATCAAGCGACAGAGCATCAAATCGCATTTGAACAATTGGTAGCAAAGGAAATAGCAGTACAACAATGCTATCGAGTATCGCCAGGACCTGATTTTGTGGTGATCATTCAAGTTGCCGATATGGCAGCCTACAACGCCTTGGCGCATCGCTTGTTTGCGACGCAATCGAATGTGCGGAATGTGCGCAGCTTCTTTTCAATTTCGCGCAGTAAATTCGAAACACAAGTGGTTTTACCTGAAGTCTAATTGACCATCTTTTGGTCTTTTATTGTGTTCTTGCTGATCTCGCAGGCAATCACCAAATGAAACACCATTTTCCTAAGTCGTCATCAGATGTATTTGATGATAAGAAATGCCATGGCGGTCTTTTTCGCGTTAGAAAAATTGCGCGATCGCTGACAAGAAAATAGGCTGCAGCCCCAAGCGATGAGCGCTTAATTATATTTAAGTAAAAAAAATTCAAAAATCTGTCAAAAAAGCCTTTTTCCTGTCTCACCTTCGCAACAAATCCTCAAATTACCCCTTCTTATATCAAATTATTTCTTGACGATGACAAGATATACATTTTATGAATGGTAGACATTACAAATCAAAATTGTATTTATATTTATTGTATTGATATGATTCTACCTGTCGCAGCAATGCAAGCCAAAAGCAAACAAAGTAGCGACAAACAATGAAATTAACTTATCTTTTTAAAGGAAATATTATGTTGAACGCATTCGTAGAAATCCAACTAGTAGTAACGATGGTCGCTGTTGTTGCTGCATTCTCGGCTTACTTCTTCGATTCTTCTACAAACTAATTTTGTAGGTTTATTGATCGCAGTAAGTAGCAGTGAAGTTTATAAGTTTGATAGCAGTCATGAAATTAATGTGCAGTAGTCAGATTCATAAATACAAGCAGTAAATCAGCAACAAATCAGAAGTCAAAACCAGCACATCGTTAAATCGCTGGTAAATCTTGTAGCTAAGACGACTCTCATTGAGATGCAACAGATGTCTCGCTTAAAGCAAATTTGAGCACTATGAAAGCAGTCTGACTAGGGGGATATTCTTCCCCCTGGCTAGTGGCAAGAATCAAAATCCATTATCCCCAGCAAACTACCCACAAAGTAAATCCGCGAGTGAAGCGCCTGCGCATCAACCCGTATACTTTTCTTTATTTTTTGATTTTGACTGGTCGCTGCCAGCTTTCCACCGTAATTTGTTTGGCGCGCGATACCGTTAATTTACCTTCAGGCGCATCCTTAGATAAGGTGGTTCCTGCAGCTAGCGTCGCTCCTTTGCCAACACGTACTGGGGCGATTAATTGACTATCACTGCCGATGAAAGCATCGTCTTCAATCACGGTACGGAATTTATTCACGCCGTCGTAATTACACGTAATCGTGCCAGCGCCAACATTGACGCGGCTGCCAATCGTTGCGTCACCCAAATAGGTCAAATGATTCGCCTTGCTATGAGCGGCGATCTGGCTGTTTTTGACTTCGACGAAATTACCAATATGCACGTCTTCTGCCAATTCTGTACCGGGACGCAGCCTAGCGTAGGGCCCGATCTGACCTTTTTCACCGACTATGGCATCTTCGATATGACAGAAGGGTTTGACATCGGAGCTCGCGCCTATTTTGGCGTTTTTGATCACGCAATGTGCACCAATCTTAACGCCATCCGCCAATTCAACTTGCCCTTCAAATACACAACCGACATCAATCGTAACGTCACGACCACAGATCAAACTGCCGCGTACATCAATGCGCGCTGGGTCGAGCAAAGTCACGCCCTGCTCTAACAAATTCAAAGCGATATTTTTTTGATGTACGCGCTCTAATTCAGCCAATTGGACTTTGCTATTCACACCCATGGTTTCCCAGATCGCATCCGGTTGTGCCGACGTTACCGCGACGCCATCTGCCACAGCACTGGCAACGATGTCGGTCAAATAGTATTCACCTTGCGCGTTTTGGTTAGAGAGTTGCCCCAACCATTTTTTCAATGCAGCTGTCGGCGCGACCATGATGCCAGTATTGATTTCCGTCACGGCACGCTCTGCCTCACTCGCATCTTTTTGTTCAACAATACGGCGGATCTTTCCCTCTTCGCGAATGATGCGCCCCAAACCCGTTGGGTCAGCCATGTGCGCGGTTAGAATTGCCAACTTGTCCGCACCCGCCGCCGCAACTAGTCGCTGCAGACTCGTATTGCGTGTCAAAGGCACATCACCATACAAAATCAAAGTGGGCACGGCGTCATCCAGATGCGGTATCGCCTGTGCCACAGCATGACCCGTACCCAATTGCGGCTCTTGCTTCGCGAAAGCGATATCGTCTGCCGCTACCGCGCTTGGCACCTGTTCGCCACCATGACCATAAATAACACAAATCTTCGCAGCATTATTGCCATGCAATTGACGTGCCGTCGCAATAACGTGCTGCAGCATTGCTTTACCAGCAATGGGATGCAACACTTTAGGGAGATTCGATTGCATGCGTTTGCCCATGCCGGCTGCAAGAATAACGACGTTCATAGATTTTGTATAAGGTGAAAACTAGAAGGCGCAAGTCTAACATGCCGATCCGCCTTGGAGCATCGCCGCTGCAGTGTCATAATCCTGCATTCACTAGAAATTGATAGGCATCCATGACGCCAGAACTCAGAAAAGAAGCTTCCGAACTGCAACTCCATAAACGCGGCATACGGATCAATGTGCAACTACATGTGATTGAGGCCGATGAAGAAGTTACACTGCGCAGCAAACAGGAAGTTGAAGCTAGGCTATGGGCACTGTGGGCGGTCTCTCAAGCTGCATTGAGCGACCGCCCCAATCAAACTCGCGCAATCTACGAATATCTGCGTCAACATGACTTGCTCAAAGCCTTATCAGCACAAGAGACTGCGTTTCTCACACAAGTTAGCGTCAATACGGAAAACCATCAGCCATTCTTTGATCGTCTGCACGCTTTTCATTTTCTAGCCTGGTGCGCAGGCTTGCTCGACAAAATTGACCTTAGCAGCAAACCCATCAAAAGCGAAACGATATTGCAATACTTTCCCGCAATCAGTGCTTCAGGCGCAATGACAGCAACAGCAATCCCCCTGACAGACAAAATCAAGTTACGTCGCAAAGACGTCATTATGGATTGGTCTGACTTACTATATCGCTTGCATTGGGCTGTACGCCACGCGCAATTGAATGACAAGCCTAGCCCGGGTAATGTGGATAGCACCATGGTCAAAGAATGGCATCAGACAGTCAATTGGATGTGCTGTTACGACGATGAGCAAGACTGGGATAAAGTCAGCACAGAGACCACTGCATAAGGCAGAAAATTGAGGGAACCTTCGCACTGAAGGCTGGTCTATCGCTCTGGATCAAGATATCCCCGACCTGTTTGCTCTTGTTTTTTCAGTTGCGAATGGGGACGGTGTAAAAAAAATAGTTAATTAGCTTAAATAAGCCCGGATCACTACAACATCAAAAAGGAACACTATGAGACTAAGCCTGCGCCACAAACTCCCTATCGCTGTACTCGTCGGTGCGCTATTCGCCAGCGTGCCTATGACAGCGATTAGCTACGCGACACCAGCGAATACCAAAGCTTCCAGCGAAGAAGCATTGATCACTAAAGCGAAAGCGATACACAAACGTGTACTCACACTCGATACGCATAATGATATCGATATTAACAATTTCGGTTTTTCACGTAATTACTCACAAGATTTAGAGAATCAAGTCACCCTGCCGAAGATGATCGCTGGTGGTTTGGACGCATCCTTTTTTATCGTCTACACCGGACAATCCACTGAAGCGGATGCCTTTGAACCCGCTGGCTATAAACGTGCCTACGACAGCGCCGTCAATATGTTTGAAGGCATACATCGCATGACGACGGTGCTCGCTCCAAGTCAAATTGAATTTGCACACAGTGTTGCCGACGTCAAACGGATTCATGCCAAAGGCAAAAAAATCGCTTTAATCGGCGTAGAAAACGCCTATCCATTAGGTGACGAAAAAGTCGCCTTGAAACGCGTTAAACAATTCTACGAACGCGGTGCACGCTACATGTCACTGGCACATCAAGGTCATAGCCAATTATCCGATTCGAATACCGGCGAAGCCATAGGTTGGAAATGGAATGGTTTATCGCCGCTCGGAAAGCAGGTCATCAGTGAAATGAACAAGTGGGGCATCATGGTGGACGTCTCTCATCCATCCAAAGAATCGATGATGCAAACACTCGCAATTACCAAAGCGCCTATCATCGCGTCACATTCATCGGTACGCGCTCTATGCGATGTCAGTCGCAACATGGACGATGAACAATTGCTGGCACTGAAAGCTAACAATGGTGTGATCCAAATCGTTGGTTTTAACAGCTATTTGAAAACAGATTCACCGGAACGCCGTGCCGCCATTAAAGTAGTGCGTGATGAATTTAACTTACCTGGCAACGTCTCTGTTGTTGGCATTCGTCGTGGCCCGGTTGGCGGCTTTAGCGAAGAACAACGCCAAACGATATTAAAACGCTTTGATGAGGTTGATGCTAAGTTCCCGCCTCCAACACGTGCAACAGTCAAAGATCTGATCAACCATATCGACTACGCAGTGAAAAAAATCGGCATCGATCACGTCGGCATTTCTTCTGACTTTGACGGCGGTGGCGGTATCGATGGTTGGAATCATGCAGGTGAAACTTTCAACGTTACTTTAGAATTAGTACGTCGTGGTTATACCGAAGAGCAAATCGCCAAACTCTGGAGTGGCAACTTATTGCGTGTCATGGGCGATGTTGAAAAAGTCGCGAAAGATTTGCAAGCACAGAAGTAAAAATCGTTTTGTTTCAAACATAAAATTGTAGGGCGGGCTATAACCGCCCTACTATCAACAACAATGCCGATGTGCTCCCCGGGCATCATCTACACAATTGACGCGCAACAAGTCAAAGCCAAGTCGAAACATCAAAAAATTTCACCACGATCACTAAAGTGCTGTGTTACACTTTTCTGTAACAGGTGCGCGCTTCATTATCTTGAATCGTGTTAAACGGGAAAGTGGTTAAGATAGGAAATACTATCTCCAAGCCCCTGCTGCCTCCGCAACGGTAAGTAAGTGTGGTTACATCAACGATGCCACTGGTCTATGGACTGGGAAGGCGATGTAACAAAACTTACGAGCCCGGATACCGGCCTGTCGATCTCTATATAAAACACTGCGGATGGTTGTGTTTGGAATTAATCAGGCTGATTGACTCAATCAAACTTTTTTATTTTCTTTATTTTTTCCGCAGTCTTAGGGTCTAGTCACGTACGGAAGGTGCGTGGCGGATGTGTTCGCACATCCATGGCCGGGATGCGATTAATCCATCCATCTTATTGACAGACAGAAATTTAATAACAGGAACGCGCGACATTACCCTTTTCTTCACAGCACCTTACTTGCAGATCAATTTCATCTGAGTGTTCGAGCACGTCAAGCCGCGAGGCGCGTGAATTTGAAGTGTGGGTGAGGTGCTTTTTTTTGTATTCGCGTTGAGGATTTACGATCCGAGTTCAACCGCGCGTAAAGTCCAAAAATCGCGCGCCATTTTTTCCTGCATCAAATAGTCATAAGGTAGCGTGAAATAACCTTGCTGCCCCCAGCTCTTTCCCCATGAATTCATAATCACAAATCGCTCGCTTTCGTCGTTGTAGCCAACTGCTAACAAGGCATGAGCCCCGACTTTGCTTTCTTCTTTCTTCGGCAAATTTAAAACACCACGACTAGTCATCTGCGCACTCTCAAACGCGCTATACACCGTCAAACCAAATACAAAAGGAAAGCCTTCTGCCAGGCATGCTTTCAACTCATCCAATTCATGCCGCAATCGTTGATACGCGATGCTTTGATAATCCAAAGCTTGTTGATATGCATGGCGTGGAGGTTTGGTCGCATATTGATAAGCTCGATACGGCCAAACGCTTTCGCGGCAAATACCATGTTTTGCTACGCTTTTCATCGCATCACGAATTTGCGCGCCTTTGTTTTGACGCTGCTTACCCGCCAATGCGCGCGCGTTGTAATGCAAAAACAAACGCGAAGGATGATAGGCCGGCAATGCAAGCTCTTGCTCTCGCGCTTGGCGCATCAGATTGAAACGGTATGCATTACAAACTGCGTTCGCGGTACAACTACCAATCCGTGAGCCCTGATCAAACACAGGTGGGCAATGTCGGCGCAAGTCGACCCGCGCAGGCAGGATCAATGAGGGAGCCTGAAACGAGTGATCTCTGGGATCCGGTGCGTCTGGCTGCAAAAGAAAATGTTTCGTTTTCAAAGTATTCATTCCTTCAAAGAACTAGCAGCGCTCAGTTCAGTTTTTATGAAAATCAAGCACTTAGCAGCATACAACGGTCGTCGTGAGTATCGACTATCAGTTCGCTATTTAACTACATAAAAGTTCCATAAACCCTTATATTTAACTTGTAAATGAGAATGATTCGCATTTATAATTGACTATCAGGGCTTCCTGATATCCATCACTACCACTCATAAAACCTGATCTATGAATCTCGCAGACAAACATAAAACAACACAAGAATCTTCAATAGCATCTGCAAAATTGGCTCCCGTTTTGAGGGTTTCCAGCAAAGACATATTGCGGGGTCACAAGGAAGTTGAAATTGAACACAACGGTGTGCTGTATCGCTTCCGATGCACCTCACTGGGCAAGCTAATTCTCACTAAATAGTAAGTCTAAAAATTTTCATTAAGCCACTATCAAGCACTCAATAAATTCAATCAATTTACTTTTACCGAGGTTCTACCCATGAAGCCATCAGCCACGCAAGCGCAATCTAACAATACCTGCCAACACCTGAGTATTGCCAACAGTAAAATTGGCGAAATTATGATCTGCCCCGAATGTGGCGTGGTTCACCTTTCTCTACAATCCATCTCTATGCGCTTCGATCTTGAGGCATTCGGTGAATTAGCGAAGATGGTGAGGCAAGCAAAAGCCACCATAGAGCAAGCACAAAGATTCTCATCCGATAAATCAAACCAAGTGGATGATCTACGCGCCCCTAGCAACGCCTTACACGAGGCGCTTATGCAAGACAACATCTATTCCCGCACGTCAGACAAAGTTCACTAATCTTTTTCAGCAAAGGAGGCTTACCATGTGCGACAAACATGAATCTGGTCATCAACAGCAGAGCGAAAACAGGCACACAGAAAAACCACTTGGTTCGCGCCGCCGTCGCTTGTGGGATCTATCGCGAGAGACACACTGCCCTGTGATCGGTGTATGTATCCCGCTCGCGGTCTTGCGCCGTCTAGTAGGCAAAGCTGCCGGCGGCTTGGCTCAAGCGGATGACTACGAAATTCATGTAGGTGCCATCGCTGAAAGCAGCCATCGCAATCGGCTTTCTGAGTTGCTACAAGACGATTTGGAACAGCGTTATGCACTGACGATCAAACGATTTCGGGCAGCAAAAACGGTCAGCGCCGTAACTCAATTATGGTTGGAGGCGATCTATCAAGGTGATGTGGCGGGTGCGTTCTGGGCTGGACTCACACATCCTCTATGCGACATTGGTTTGCAGGAAGGCATGTGTCGCGATATGCACATGTTGCAACATCAGGCCGGCGCAACCGTACGTGCCGATATCGTTCGATTCAATGCGATACTAGAAGAAAACGCCATCCTTGCCAGAGAGATCGCGCGCCACCAGGAACGACACACCCGGCATATGCAAGAGAAAGCGTTGGAAATTGAAAAACTACAACGTCACACGGTTCAATTGCGCGCCGAGTGCATAAGTAAAGACAGCATCATCGCTTATCTGAATACAGATTTACAGGCATTAAAAAATGCTAGTCCAAAACAGCAAACAACTGAAAAAGTCAGTCACCAACAATTACAGCACAAATTAGACCGCATGACTGTACGACAAGCCGAATTAGAACAAAAGATTCGAGAACTTAAATACAAGCTAGCTCACAATAACAGACCAGAATCGCCCGAAGTCGCCAACGACAATACACAATCAAGCGTGAACACAACGAGACAAACACAGCGACACCGCACTATTCCCATCACCCTTCAATTGCAGCAAAAAAATGTACTGTGTGTCGGTGGTCGCAGCGGCAATGTCGCTAGCTATCGCGATTTGATTGAACGCGTGGGCGGTCGCTTCTCCCATCACGACGGCGGCATGGAAGACAATCAAAGCTTACTCGATAGCAACCTCGCCGCAGCCGATTTAGTAATCTGTCAGACCGGTTGCATCAGCCACAATGCTTATTGGCGCGTCAAAGAATTTTGTAAGCGCACTGGCAAACGCTGCGTGTTTGTAGAGAACCCTAGCGTGTCGTCGCTCGCCCGAGGATTGGAACAGATCACTGAAGAAGTGAGCTCGACTGAAAAATAAAGTTGAACGTAGTATCTTGAAAGCGAATGTTAGGTGTCAATTGATGTTGAACCACATTCGCTTTCTGCCAAAGCTTATCAGCTCGCTTCAAACACTTCAATTGCGCCAGGGCGACGCAGCATCTTATTCACTTCATCTAAATGCAACTCTTCTGCCACGATCATTTCTCGCGCATATTCTTCTAGCAAAACCGAGCCGCCTTCGACGATTTTAAGCAGGGCGTAATATGCCGACAAAGCGGTGGTTTCGAGATCCAAACTTTCGCGCAAGATGTCGCCAATATCATGCTGCTCTG
This sequence comes from Undibacterium sp. Di24W, assembly GCF_049340325.1. Taxonomy (NCBI): domain Bacteria; kingdom Pseudomonadati; phylum Pseudomonadota; class Betaproteobacteria; order Burkholderiales; family Oxalobacteraceae; genus Undibacterium; species Undibacterium sp. Di24W. The sequence continues at coordinate 53,160 of NZ_JBMPOP010000005.1, read as the reverse complement.
TTTCTAACAGTGCGCCTATCTTTAATGAAGGATGGCCACCCAACAAGGTAACTAATTCACCCGCTTTGTGGGCGTGCGCCAAACTTTCATCGGCATTCCCTTTCAACCATGAGACGATGGGAATACGGTTATAGCCATACACCATCAACGAGTAGTGCGTATATCTGACCACGCCGGCAAGCTCTAATTCCATAATGTGATTGAGTGCATCAATCGCCTGCTGTTTCTTTACATTATCCATGTTATTTCTCCTGATTTTTCGAAGTTTTCACGACACAATAGAACACCAAAATACTACGCTAAACGCTGGAGCATTGTGTACCTAATTACCTGCCTATGTAAACGTAAAACGACAAGCCTGTCATATTCAATGACGTGGGCTTGTCGTCGCCTTTTTAATAATTTTAGAACAATACGTTCGCGCTCAATGCGATCGTACGTGGACTACCGACGGTGTAACGGGCACCGCTGTTATTCAAAGTGCTCACGTATTCCTTATCGGTTAAATTATTCACATTCAATTGCAAAGATAAGTTGCGTGTTGCTTGATAACCAATCACCGCACTCGCTACCCAGCTCGATGCAATCGAAGGTAGGTTTTGCAAGGCAGCATTGACACTAGGATCAACAATACGTTTTTGTTCAGAGGTATAGCGAAGGCCGCCACCGACTGTCCAGCTTGGTGCCACTTTATAACTGCTCCACAAAGTGGCTGTTAAATCAGGCGACCAACGTGCTGCTGCACCTGCCGAATTATTACCCGTTGAACCTTGCAATACTTTGGTCTTCATCGTTGCAACACCTGCAGTGACTTGCCAATCGGGATTGACCTGCCCCACCAAACCAAGTTCGACACCTTCAACCCGACGTTTCCCATATTGAGAGAAGACGTTTGTCACCGCATCGACTTGAACGATCTCGTTGGTGTTATCCGTGCGATAGAAAGCCGCCGTGAACGCTAAAGATTTGTTTAGCAAATCCCACTTAGTACCGAGTTCTAAGTTAGTCGTTTTTTGTGGATCTGCGAGTGGGCCATTAACATTATTCGCTGCGCTACTCAAAGAGAAGTTAGCGCTGCCTGGTGGCGTCAATGAAGTCGCATAAACACCATACAAGCGACCATTTTTTGCGACCTTGTACACTGTACCTAATTTCCAGCTCAGCAAATCATCGTTTTTGTTTACTTTTGCTGGGATCAAGGTACCAACAGGTAAAGTGGGATTAGCTGTAGCAGTAGACAAACTCACAGATTTTGTTTCGGTACTGTAACGCTCATAACGCAAACCGGTATTCAATTGCCAATCATCATTCACGTCAATTGCGTCAAATATATACAAGGCGGCAGTCTTAGTTTGACCGTCGCTGCTCGCGCCATTCTTTACTAGTGCAGGTAACACTGTATTGGCATCAGGCTGATATAAATTGGCGGCAGGAACTACAGTACCTGTTGCGACAGCCATCGTATTTGTGGTTTGGCGCTCTTGTAATAATTCAACGCCCGCAGATAAACTATGCTTAAAGCCAGCTGCATCAAAACTGCTATTGAGGCTCGTTTGATTGGCAAAGATATCATTGCTTTGATCAAGTCCTTGACGAATGCGACTGACCGTCCACGTATTTTGTGCACCTGTTGCCGCTAAGCTGTAAATACCTGTCAAGGCACGCTTCATGGATGACTGACCATAACGCGTTACATTGCGCAAAACCGTGTTGCCACTTAGATCAAATTCGAACTTCGCCGTCGCCATATCGGCTTCTACTTTTTCAAAATCATTAACGCTGCCGTAGTAATTTTTGGAACGCACTTTAGGTGCTGCCATCAGCGCTGCATTGGCATTGTAAAAACCCTTCAACCCAACCGTTGGGATGCCGCCATCAGGCACATTGTCTTGGCGTATGTGTTGCGAATAGAAATAGGCACGCGTCTTTTCGCCCAAACCTACAGCGATTGATGGCGCAATACCATAGCCATTATTTTCTAGTTGATCGCGCCCAGCTACGCCGCCCGCTTGTTTGAATACGTTCAGGCGTACCGCGCTTGTGTCACCAATTTTCTGATTTATGTCAGCCGTGATACGTTTATTGTTGCCGTTATTGATGCTAACGCTGCCGCTAATCGCATCTTCTAAAGTTGGTACTTTCGATGCCAGGTTAATGTAACCAGATGCCGCGCCACGACCTACGTCCGCGCCAGCAGGGCCTTTCACCACTTCAACTTGTTCTACGTTAAAAGTATCACGTGTCACAGCACCAAGATCACGCACACCATCGACAAACACAGAAGACTGCGTTGCGAAACCTCGCATCTGGAAGGTATCACCAGCGCTAGTATTGCCGTTTTCGCCTAATTGCATCGTGATACCCGGCGTATTGCGCAAAGCATCCATCATATTGAAAGCGCCCTGCTCTTGCAGCAGCTCTTTCTTGATCACCGACACCATTTGCGGTGTCTCTAACAATGGTTTTACCAATTTATTGGAGCTAGATACATCGGCCTTAAATGGCACATCTTGTGAGCCTTGTACTTTTATTTCAGGTAGCGCTGATTCTTTTTTAGATTTTTCTTGGGCGGTTTCTTGCGTTTTTGCTGGCGTGCCTTGTTGTGCATGAACAGATAAAGGTGCAACTAGTGCAGCCAAAGTGAACAGTGTTTGACTTATTTGAACTGCGTTTTTTGAATGTTTTCGACTACGAATAATTACCACAGAATTTCTCCGGAGAAAATAAATTAGAACAGAATAATGAGAGAGGGCTGGCTGGGGAAAACTACTTGGGGGGCAGTATCTGTGGCTGGCTAAACGAATATCTATCCAAATAATAATAGTTCTCATTTAGATTTGCAAGAACTAAATGATAATGATTCTTATTTACTTATCGGGAGAGTTTGATTACAATGCGACACACTTACTCACTCAATTGGCAAAAAATATCGATCATGATGCTGCACATTCCTGCTGTACTAAGTATTGAAGAAGTCAACTATCTGCGTAGCCGCCTGGAAGCGGCAGACTGGGTGGATGGCAAGCAAACAGTGGGAGCACAAGGGGCACAAGTCAAACAAAACCGGCAATTGCCAGAGCACGCGGAAGTCAGTATAGAACTAGGGGAAATCGTTTTAGCGGCTGTAAAAAAACACCCTCTCTTCTTCTCAGCCTCCCTACCTTTACGTATCGTTCCACCACTATTCAATGCCTATGCGGGCGGTGAATATTATGGTTTGCATGTAGATGGTTCAGTACGGCAATTACCGAATGCTGGAGATAGCGCAGGCCATCAATTAAGGACCGACGTATCTTCCACATTATTTTTGTGCGACCCGCACGAGTATGATGGCGGCGAGCTAGAGGTCGTCGATACCTATGGCACGCATGAGGTGAAACTACCTGCGGGCGATTTGATCTTATATCCATCAACCAGCCTGCACCAAGTCAGGCCGGTGACACGCGGTGTGCGAGTGTGCTCCTTTTTTTGGACGCAGAGCATGATACGTGACGATGCGCGCCGCAGGATGCTGTTTGAGATGGATCAAAATATACAAATTTTACGGGGTCTATTAGGCGATAGCGCCGAAGTGCTTAGCTTGACGGGCCAGTACCACAACTTAGTTCGTATGTGGGCGGAAACCTAAAGTCGATTTACGCTTTTCACTTTAGGGTAACAAAGTGATACAAAACAATTGCCAAGATTCGTTCGAATACGAATGCTTCTCAAATAAAATGCCACATATTGTTTATAACTTCGCAGCAACGCTAAGCAAACTTATTTGCCAGTAAAAATATTTAGTCACAAAAAATCTTAACTACACTTCAGAACAAAAACAACGTGCCCACACCTCAACAACAACGCGCCTTTTGGCTACGACACTTACATAACTGGCATTGGATCAGCTCTGCTATTTGCCTGATCGCCATGATCTTGTTTTCCGTCACGGGATTCACTTTAAACCATGCTGGCGATATCGAAGCTCATCCCTCTATCAGTAAAAAACAAGCCACGCTGCCTAACTCGCTCGTAAACCAACTGGTAAAAGAGGTCCCGCAACGTACAAAAAAAGGCGCGAATCAAGAATTACCGGCCAGCGTCAAACAATGGCTAGAACAAAATCAAAAAATTGATGTCGAAGGCAGAGTCGCAGAATGGTCACCTGAAGAAATTTATATTGCGCTGCCCAGACCAGGCGGCGATGCCTGGCTAAGAGTCAATCTGGAAGACGGTGCCATGGAATACGAAAAAACCGAGCGCGGCATGATTGCCTATCTCAATGATTTGCACAAAGGCCGCAATACGGGCAAAGCGTGGTCGTGGTTTATTGATGTCTTCGCTGTAGCTTGTTTAATTTTCTGCATTACTGGCCTATTTCTACTAAAAATGCATGCCAATAATCGAGCCTTAACTTGGCCACTAGTCGTACTGGGATTGCTGACACCCATGCTATTGGCCGTCATGTTTATCCATTGATTTCTGTTTTCCTTAATTAATCGTTTCTTACTTACTCATTTTTAAATCAACTAACTAGATCGCTCCTTGACGAGGTACTTATGCAAAAGATTCTCCCCTTCGCTATCACCACTTTACTCGGCTCTTCCGCTATGGCTGCAGAGCTTGTGGTCAAAGTCGAGATACCCAAACTCGATGTCGCGGAATATCACAAACCTTATGTCGCACTTTGGATCGAGCGTCCAGATCAAACGATGGCAGCAAATCTGCAAGTCTGGTATGACGTCAAAAAGAATAACAACCAAGGTGTCAAATGGCTTAAGGACTTGCGTCAATGGTGGCGTCGTACAGGCCGCGAATTGACATTACCGGTTGATGGCGTCAGCGCAGCAACCCGCATAGTTGGCGAACATACGGTGAACTTCTCGGGCAATAGTGCTGCCTTAGAAAAGTTGCCTGCTGGCGAATACAATTTAATCGTCGAAGCCGCTCGTGAAGGTGGAGGCCGTGAAGTTTTGAAAGTTCCGTTTCAATGGGGTGGCAAAGAGAGTCCAGCAGTGACAGCACAAGGCAGCAACGAACTTGGCAAAGTCAGTGTTCAGGTTAAGAAATAATCTCCCTACTCTATACAAGTCTAAGGATTTCATCATGAAACGTATCGCCCTTCCTATCGCCATATCACTTGCTCTGTGCACTACTTTACTAGTGAGCTATAACGCTCAAGCCGACCGTCCATTTATCTTGCCTGGCATGACCCTAAACTCAGGTAACGCGCCACTGATTACTTTTGATGCTGCAGTCGGTGAAAATTTATTTTACTTCGACCACAATACGCTTAGCATTGACAACCTGATTATTACTGCGGCCGACGGCAGCATCGTCAAACCAGAAAGCACTGCTTTAGGTAAGCTAAGGAATAGTTTCGACCTGCGCGCCAATCTACAAGGCACCTACAAAGTGAGTATCGTCAACGATATGCTGATCGCTAATTACAAAGAAAACGGTGCGCCGAAACGCTGGCGCGGCAGTGCAGAGAATTTTGCAAAAGAAGTGCCTGCAAATGCAGAAGAATTACAAGTCTTCCAAAACCAAAGCCGTATCGAAACCTTTGTCACCAACGGCAATCCCAACAACACCGCACTCAAACCGAACGGAAAAGGTTTGGAGTTACAAGCAATATCGCATCCGAATGACATCGTTGATGGTGAACCAGCTAGCTTCCAATTCCTGTTAGATGGTAAACCTGTCGCAGGTGTAAAAGTCACCGTCATTGCAGGCGGCGCACGATATCGCCAGAAATTAGGCGAACAGTCCTATACCAGCGACGCTGACGGAAAAATCAAAATTAACTGGCAAGGCGCAGGCATGTATTGGCTGCAAGCTCGTACTAGCGACAATAAAGCAGCGATCCCCGCTGCTAAAGAACGTCGCGCCAGCTACATCGCGACTTTAGAAGTCATGCCACAGTAGTTTCCGCGAGTCACAGCGCGCCGCCGCACTCTTTTTACCGGCGCGCAGGATTCCTTGGCATCATCATTTGCATCATCCTTAATGCCTACTTCCTTTCATCTACAGCCATTCCTCTAACACCTTGTGACTACGCTTACTTCCACTATCCCTGATCAAAGACAAGTACTCATCCCGCTCAACATGAGTCAACCAAGCATGCCTGATGCTGGCATGCGATATCTGGATCTGCGTGGTTTTACGATGGGAACTCATTGGCAGGTACAGTGCTATGCTGATACAAAATTCAGTAGCGAGGAACTACAAACCGGAATACAAGCGCAATTAGATCAAGTCGTCGCACAGATGAGCCCGTGGGAGTTTGATTCTGACATTAGTAAGTTCAATCGAGCGTCGGGCAATACTTGGCAAGTGCTGCCAGAAGACTTTTTCAAAGTATTACAACATAGCTTATTCGTCGCTGAACAGACCCAAGGCGCCTACGACCCGAGCATAGGACATCTCGCCAACTTATGGGGCTTCGGCCCACTGGGAAAAGTAAGTACGACACCTGACGCGCCAGCAATCAAACATGCGCTAGACCTCACTCAATGGCGGCAAATAAGACTCAACGCGGACAATCATAGCGCCCTGCAGCCCGGCAATATCCACCTCGATTTATGCTCGACGGCTAAAGGCTTCGGCGTAGATCAAGTAGCGCGCTATTTGCAAGATTCAGGCATAAAAAGTTATCTAGTTGAAGTAGGTGGCGAACTACGTGGCTTAGGCTGCAAACCAGATGCACAGCCATGGTGGGTAGAGTTAGAAAACCTGCCAGAATCGAGCAGTCCGGTCTGTGTAGCGGCCCTGCACGGCATCGCCATCGCCACTTCAGGCGATTACAGAAGGTATTTTGAAGTAGCGGGCCATCGCTATTCACACAGCATAGACCCACGCACTGGCTACCCAGTACAACACGGTGTCGCCTCAGTCACCGTACTGCACCCGGAATGCATGATCGCCGACGCACTTGCCACAGCAATGACCATTATGGGATTGGAAGCAGGCATGCGCTACGCCAAACAACTACACGCCGCAGCACGCTTTATCGTGCGCGAAAAAAATGGCTACAGCCAACACATGAGTCCTGCGTTTCTTGCGATGATGGAAGAGGATTTAGATGAATGAAACAGTGACGCAAAAGCATAGCTACGGGTTAGCCGTCGAGCCACCGTTTTCATCGCATGTAGCGCTGCCAATTGTGTGTAACAGAAAATGGAAAAAGAAAGCCTTGCTGTCTGAAGTTGAGCAGGGGTTTCAATGTGCAAGCACATTGCCTGCGTTACGATCTAAGCGTGCAAGCGTAGATGCGCCCTGCAAGGGGCAGGCGAGTTTCATGGCTTTCCCATTTTTTGTTATGCACAATTGGGCACACGAAGTGCAGCGATACCTGCGTCGCCTTCTTTTGCTTACTTTTCTTGGCGAAGCAAGAAAAGTGAGTGGCCGTCGGGCCACCCCCGACCAGCGCCAGCATTATTAAGCTAAAAAAACTATACTCACCAAAAAAAATGCAGTCACAAGAAAAACAACTAAGACTAAACGCTCTACTACTGATAGCCCTAAGCATCAGCGTGGTATGCCTATTCGCACCATTAGATCAACACTTGAGCATTAGCGCCGCACGTCTAAGCACGGCATTCAGCTTGCTGATCAGCTATGCCCTCTTCTATTACTGGATACAAGTCAGGCACAAACGCGCCCATCAATCCAGTCATCAGAACGATGTGAACTTAAGCAGCATCAACCAAGAACAAGTTCTCATCGTCTACGCCAGTCAAACTGGCTATGCCGAACAACTCGCCACGCAAACCCAAAACAGTCTGCATCAAGGCGGCATGCAAACGCGACTTTGCAACATCAGTCAACTTAATGCCGAAGTATTACAACAAGCACATAAAATTCTGTTCTTGGTCAGCACCACTGGCGAAGGCGATGCCCCCGACAGCGCCGCCGCATTTACCCGCAATGTGATGGGGCAAAATTTCAAACTCACACAACTACACTACGCCGTGCTCGCACTAGGCGACCGCAACTACCAAGCGTACTGCGCCTTCGGGCATCAACTCGATCACTGGCTACATCAACAAGGTGCGCAAACCCTGTTCGATACAGTAGAAGTGGATAACGGCGACGACGGCGCACTGCGCCATTGGCAACACCATCTGGGCGTGCTCAGTGGCCACACCGACCTCGCTGATTGGCATCAAGCGGAATACGAAAATTGGATATTGAGCGAACGACGCCTACTCAATCCTGATAGTCAGGGGAATCCTGTCTATCAACTACGCATCAAACCAAGCGCCGACACTCCAGCTAGTAGTTGGCAAGCAGGCGACATCGCGGAAATCCTACCACGTCGCCCAGGTAGTGATCAGGCCTTACCACACCGAGAATATTCAATCGCATCCATCCCACAAGACGGTGCGGTCGAACTCATCGTACGTCAAATGCAGCAAGCCGATGGCAGCTTAGGGCTAGGTTCAGGCTGGCTCACCCATTACGCCGATATCGGCAACACGATAGCCTTGCGCCTGCGCAGCAACCGTAGCTTCCATTCACCGGTCAATAATTGCCCACTCATCCTGGTTGGTAACGGCACCGGCATCGCTGGATTACGCGCACACCTCAAACATCGCGCACAACATGGCGCGGATCAAAATTGGCTATTCTTCGGTGAACGTAATCGGAGTAAGGATTTTTTCTGCCAAACAGAAATCGAAGAATGGCAAGCCGATGGCACCTTAAGCAAACTGGACCTTGCCTTCTCGCGTGATCAAACGCAACGCCTTTACGTGCAAGATAAACTACGCGAACAAGCTATCGAATTAAGAACATGGGTAGCACAAGGTGCAGCTATTTACGTCTGTGGTAGCCTAGAAGGCATGGCTGGCGGTGTCGATGCAGCACTTCGAGATATCTTGGGAGAAGCCGGTTTAGAACGCATGCGTGAAGAAGGCCTCTATCGACGCGATGTATATTAAAACCTGAAAGTTTGCTTATCAGAAAAAATTTAGCTATAGTTAATCCCCCAAGCACACCGCACAGTAATGGAAATTGCTTCAAAACGACTTCTTCCTTTGCTTCTGCTTCACTAATTCTGTATCTCTATGGATCTTGGTATGTTACCGATCAAGAGTCCAGATAAATGCTAAATGATGGGCCTACTAAAAAATCTCCTGATATCGGCCAGCCTACTAAGTTTGAATGCGCAAGTGAGTGCGCAGAGTCCCGCCACACCCGTATTGTCCCTATACTGCGAAGACGACAAGCCACTGCAGTTTTATGACGAAAATAAAAAGCTAACCGGATTGACTGTTGAAGTTGTACAAGAAATCCAAAGACGTATTGGAAATAGAGATCGCATCCAGGTCGTTCCATGGTCACGCGGGATAGACAAACTGAACAAAGAGCCCAATAGTTTCCTGTTCACAATGGCGCGGACACCAGAACGAGAACAGCTCTATCAATGGATAGGCCCCATCCTCACTATAGAATATGGTCTGTATATCAAAGCGGATTCATCCATTCAAATTAATAAGCTTGAGGACGCAAAAAAAATTGGCCTAATTGGCGTGTATCGAGACGACATCCGCGACCAAACTCTGCGCAAATTAGGCTTCACCAATCTCGATCAAGCCAGCTCAGTCGCTTCTAGCTTTAAAAAATTAATGATAGGCCGCATCGCCGCCTACGCCGACGCAAAAAAAGGGGTCTCCATTACAGCAAAGTTAGCAGGCTACCAGGCATCAGATGTCAAACTAGCCTACGATTTGTTTAAAAATTCCTTGTATATTGCTGTTTCAAAAAACACCGATGCTGCCATCGTTGCTCAATGGAATAGCGCCTTAGAGGATATGAAGAAGGACAAAAGTTTTCTTAGACTTTTGAAGAAATATAACGAGCAGTAAATTTTTTTAATGCTAAAGATTACCCATCTCTCAAAGACAGGAAAAAATCTGTTCGTACACATGTTGAATGACGAACAAGTTATTCACAGAGTTCAAACACTACGACGTTCCCAGGGCAATTGAATATGCAAATCATAGTCGCCAGTGATATACATGGCATCAACGATGATCTGAAAGCCTTGTTTCACGATTATGGCGATGAGATTAAATTTCTGTCGCCGTGGAACAAAGATGTTTGTCCCTACAACACAGAGCAAGAAGCAGTGACAGTCTTCCATGCTAAAAATGGTCTCGTAACTTACCAACAAAAAATTGCAGAAGCGGTAGGGCAATCACCTGCCTTGCTAATTGGATTTAGTGTTGGAGCAAGTAGTCTATGGCTACACATCGCCAGTCAAAATTGTCATCCCGCTAGTTACGCTCAGTTGTTTTATGGTTCTCGAATTAGAGACCACGTATCTTTTATCCCGCGTTGCAAGACTTCTCTTATTTTTGCCGAGCATGAATCCTCCTTCGAGCCAAAAAAACTGGCAACCGAGTTGGTCAGCTCGCAGGTTGACTGCAGCATCATCCAAGAGTCGCATCACGGCTTCATGAATCCTCGCTCGTCTCATTTTAATGAAACACTCACACGACAATTATTGGCACAGCTAAAATCATCTCTAAGTCGTTACAACAAAGATGATTAAACGAATTCTTTCACCAGATTCTTCCGCCGAAAAACAGAGGGCAGCCTACGATGCATTTTTTTGAAAATGGATTTGAGCTCGTCGACAATTTTATTTCTCAGCATTGGCTGAAAATGATCGTTAGCGAAATCGAAAAATCCACGAACCTGAGTATCAATAGCGGCGTCAGACACATCAATAAAAAATTGACTACCATCGCGGACTATCTAAATAGCACCGAATTTCAAAATAAGTCTCAGATTTTTTTACCTGCTGGTGCCTCTTTAGTGCGAGCCATCCTATTTAATAAATCAGCCGCAGCAAACTGGTACGTAAGCTGGCATCAGGACAAAACCGTTTCAGTTTCCAAACAATTTGATGCAGCCGGCTGGCGTACCTGGAGTGTCAAGGACGGCAGCTTACACGTGCAGCCACCGTTAGCAGTCTTGGAGGGAATGGTAACGATACGGATCCATCTGGATGCGACACCGAAAGAAAACGCTTGTCTGAAAGTGATTCCTGATAGCCATAAGTTAGGGCTATTATCGCCCGAACAGATCAACGGCATCGTGGCGGCAAATGAAGCGCTTTATTGTGAAGCAAATCAAGGAGCAGCGCTCGTCATGCGTCCGCATTTGCTGCATGCATCAAATAAAAGTATCATTCCCGGCAATCGACGTGTTTTGCATTTTGAGTTTAGCAACTGGCCATTACCCGAGGGTATTTTTTGGGAATAGTTTGATTGTGGATAGCTCACCAAAAAAATCAATAAGGAGCACATTTTGAATACACTTAAATTTCTAAAGCGTCTGGCTGCACTTGGCTTATTGATCGCCTTCTTTTTGCCTCTGTCACAATGTTCAACACCAGAACAAAATATCAGTAAAGACCCGCCAACCCAAAGTAATCAGAACGCCAAGGTGAGACAAAGTGACGGCATTGTTTTTGCGGCGCGCATGGACAAAGACGATGCGCTATTGACGCTGACTAATGGCGTTGCTTTTTTTTGGCCGGTTCTCTTTACGCTTCTCGCTTTTTTCCGCCCTGAAGTAGAACAGAGCTTATCAATACGTCTAAGCGAAATTCTATTATGCCTGGGCTCCGCTTTCATTTTGCTACGCCTCACGAGCTTTGGTACGTTGTTACCAGGGGGTTACCTAGGATGGAGCGCTTTGGGTATCTATTTTGCGATCACACTATTCAATTTCATTGAACGCATACGTCGAACCTGGCAAGTACCCGCGTAAAACTTTGTTCCAACTGTCTAAAAGCAGACGAACACAATTTTAGAAGAACCCACCATGAGAACAAATTCACCCCTTGCCGTCGTACAAAGACAACTCGACGCTTACAACAGTAAAGATATCGACGCCTTAATGGCTAGCTATGCGCCTAACGCTGAGCAATTTACCTTACACGGTGAAATGCTGGCATCCGGTCACGCACAAATGCGTGACCGTTATCTGTCGCGCTTTGTTGAGCCTGATCTGCATGCCAAGCTGATATCCCGTATGGTCGTGGGGAATATGGTCACCGATGTCGAGCTGATCACACGTAACTTCCCCGAGGGCAAAGGTACGATAGAAATGCTTTGTATTTATGAAGTAATTGATGGACGGATTCAACGTGCGTCGTTTGCAATCGGAGACAAAACATTACATGCAGCTGACTAATGATCTCGCTTACTCTTTCGATTCGATTATCGGTTTGATTATCACTTATTTGAATAGGGATTAAATTCGAAGCTGATTATTTCTTTGTAGTTTTGTTGTTTTGCCTTTTAAACACTTATACTGTGCGACAAAAACAAAAACGACTTAGTTAACATAGGATCACGAGAAAACTATGCAGAAGAAACACAGTACAGAGAAAATAGTCAGCCCGGTCAAAGTAATCACCAGCGCAGCTAAAGATACTGCCAAGCTAATGACGGCGGACGGCGAACTCAAGAAAGGTTATGGCATCGTCAGCGGCGTCTGGGCATTGGGCCTTGCAATTTTATGTTTCTTAGGCGTGCTAGCTTTTCACTTCCCACAGTACTTAACGACACCAGAATTACGCCAAAAGTATTCACCTGACTTAATCCGGCATTTAATGTTTGCCGCCTTGGTCCTTTCAGGCTCAATCAGTCTAGTGAATTTACTGCTTAAACGCGCACGCAGTATTAATGGTGTGGCAGGGCTGTTAGTGTTAGCTTGTCTGGCGCTTGGCGGCTCCCATGTCCCCGTTGCGGACTTTCCTGATCACACGCCTTACATCGGTCTGGATTGGTTTATTTTAGATTTGTTAGGCTCGACTTTAATCTTCGTCGGCCTAGAAAAAATATTGCCGCTGTATCGCGGACAGCCTATTTTTAGAAAAGAATGGCAGACTGATCTGGTGCATTTTGCGGTCAATCATTTCATTATTGGTTTGGCTCTATTGACCGTCAATTTTTTGATTCACAAAATTTTTGGCTGGATTGCTATTCCTGCGGCGCAAGAGCTGGTGCAAGCAATTCCTTTCATACCGCAACTTTTACTCTGTATTCTTGTCGCAGATCTGGCGCAATACTGGACGCATCGTGCTTATCACGAGGTCCCGTTTTTTTGGCGTTTCCATGCCGTGCATCACAGCACCAAGACCATGGATTGGCTGGCTGGCTCGCGTATGCATATGCTGGAATTAATCGCGACCCGTGTTTTGGTATTAGGTAGTTTGTATGTACTGGGATTTGAAAAATCGGTGATGGATATTTACATTATCGTGGTTGGATTTCAGGCCGTGTTTAATCATGCGAACGTGCACGTCAATTGGGGGCCATTGAAGTATTTAATCGTGACCCCTGACTTTCATCATTGGCATCATTCGTCTGACGATATCGCCATCGATAAAAATTACGCTGCCCATTTTTCTTTCCTCGATCATCTGTTTGGTACCGCGATCAAAGGACAGAAAGGTTTTCCAGAACACTACGGCGTATACGGTGATTACATGCCTGAAGGCTTTATGGCGCAGCAACGCTTTCCCTTTCACGTCGATCCGTATCGGGCGGGTACGGCAGCGATACTGCGTTCAAAACGCCGTAAACGCCAACGAGAAAAAGATGCCGCAATGCGTGAATCCGAGAAGTAAATTGGTACCTGCTTTGCAAACAAACTTAGGCTCAACTCATGCACACCTTTTTCAATCGGCGCCGTAGAATTTTTCTCGTTCTCACGTCAGGCACTTGTCTTCCGGTGTGTCGGTCTGCTCAGGCCGCAGAGACACGAATTCAAGCGCCGAACGTGGTACCAATCTCAACTCGATTATTCACTTCGGGGCAACCTGATTTAGAAACGCTAAGCAGCTTGTCACAACAAGGATTTGAGGCCCTGATCTATTTGGCACCGCCCACTTCATCCGATGCGGTTCCCGGCGAAGCAGAAATTATCCGGCGTCAGGGCATGGAATTCGTCAATATACCGATACAGTTTGGCAACCCAACACAAGCGGACTTCGATGCGTTCGTCGATGCGATGAACCGATTTCGCAATCGCAAATTATTAGTCCATTGCCAGGTCAATATGCGCGCTTCGAGTATGACGTTTCTGTATCGCGTCATCTTTGGACACGAAAAACCAGAGCTAGCTTACGAGTCTGTAGCTCGAGTATGGTCACCAAGCGGCGCTTGGAAGAGACTCATCACCGAACAGTTGCAAAAAGCGAACATCGCGTTTGAGCCGTATTGAGTTTTATTTTTAGCTTTGATTTCTTAATTTTTTGCTCTAGTTGTTTCAAGCCACAAGAAGAAATCTCCTAGATCCAACGTTTTTTTGCTAGGATGCTGCGCTTACCTGCTTTTGAGGCTTATTGCTTTTTAATTCACCCTATTATGCTGCGCGAAAAACTATTCTTGAGTATCGTTTCCTTGATTTTGTCCATGATGACCGGCTTAGCCTGTTCACCGTTATTGTTAGCGCTCATGGCAGATCCGCTGAAAGCTAGTCAGCTTGCCACCAACGTCTTACTGATTTTGCCAGTAATTAGTCTTGGTCTAATTTGGTATGCGCAACCCGCCTCCGTATTCGTTTTGCGCCGTTTTAGCTTTTTGACTTGGGCTATCGTGTTAATGAGTGTAGGCGTAGCAAATCTCATCTTAATCAAAGATCATACCAATTCACACAGCACGATTATTATGCTCGGTGCAGTTTGCGTAGCTATCAGTATGCATGCGCACATCAAAGGCAAAAAACAGCAAAAAAATTAACCATAATTCAAGTAACAAGTTGATTAGTAAGCTGTATTCTATGCTTAGACTTTCTTGCTAATCAGAAAAAGACACTATTTGAAAAACATTCTTAATTTTTTCGCTCACCATCGATAAACGTGGCCTATTTAGGCTATCATTTTCAGTAGTTAGCAAGGTTTGAGTTCTTCGTAGTTAAAGCGATACTGTTTCAATTTATAGTATGGTTACCGGAGCAGTTCAATGGAAATGAAAATCTTGGTCATCGATGACGCACAGATTAATGTGCTACTGATTTGTCGTTTACTGGAAAAACTTGAGAACTGTTCTTCCCTCAGCTTTCTCGACCCCCACTTAGCACTTGACTGGTGCCAAGATCAAACGCCTGATCTGGTCTTGGTCGATTACATGATGCCAGTGATGAATGGCATAGAATTTATTCGTCAGTTTCGTCTGTTCCCGCATTGCCAAGATATTCCGGTGCTCATGATAACCGCTAATGACGAGGTGGCCTTGCGCTACGAAGCCTTAGAAGTCGGCGCCAATGACTTCCTGATCAAGCCCGTTGATAAAATTGAATTCCTAGCGCGCACCAAAAATATGCTGGCATTACGACGCAACCAGCGCTATTTGGAGAACCGTGCCAGCTGGCTCGATGCGGAAGTTCGGAAAGCCACGTTAGAAATTCGCGAGCGAGAACAAGAAACCATTTTGCGTCTGTGCAAAGCCGCCGATTCACGTGACCCGGAAACCGGTGCCCACATCGTAAGAATGGCGAATTACTCTCGCCTGATAGCAGAACATCTCGGTTTAGCCAAAGAGATGCAGCAGATGATTCTGGAAGCCGCGCCTATGCATGACATCGGCAAAGTGGGTATCCCAGATCATATTTTACTAAAGCCAGGTAAATTGAGCGTTGACGAATTTTCCATCATGAAAACTCATGCCAGCCTTGGCTATCAAATTCTCGATGGCAGTGCATCAGAGACCTTGCAAATGGGGGCGTTGATCGCACTGTCCCATCATGAGAAATTCGATGGTAGCGGTTATCCTCAAGGTTTGTCTGGCAATGACATTCCCTTAGTTGCGCGCATAGTCGCGGTAGCGGATGTATTTGATGCACTGACTTCGGAGCGTCCCTATAAACCAGCGTGGGACATCGACCGTGCCGTCAATTTTTTGAAAGAAGGTAGCGGGCAACACTTTGATCCGCAGTGCATCAATGCCTTTTTCTTCGACTTCTCTAAAGTCATGGAAATTAAAGAACGCTATCAAGAGGCAAGCGAAGACACAAAATCATTTGGCTCTTATTGAATCTAGCTTACAAATTTTACTGGTCATCCATCCAATTCAAACCGAAAGAGGGACAAAATGGAAATACTTCAGTTGGTACTCAAAGATCTCAAGACAGATATCGACAAGCTAGCAGATTTAGCCAGCTTTGATCCCCAATTGGTACTGGTGTTTGGTTATACCGAGCATTTTGCCAACCCTATCTTGGCGGCATCACTCGAAAAGTATTTTCCCCATGCGCAGCGAGTTGGCTGCAGTACGGCCGGCGAGATCGTCGGTTCAGGCGTACTGAGCCACACGACAGTAGTTAGCGCGATTCGTTTCAACTCGACCACGTTTAAAGTAGCGACCGCCGCCATTGAGGGGATGGATAATTCCTTTAATGCCGGGCAATTACTCGCAGAACAATTACAAAATGGCGATCCACAAGCCGTCATTGTTTTCGGTCAGGGCGTCGATATTAACGGCAGCGCGATGATCGAAGGTATGGTTGATCGCTTGGGTAAGACTTTACCGATTACAGGTGGACTAGCTGGCGACGACGGTGCATTCACTAAAACCTACACACTCTCAAATGCGGGCGTCTCGACTTCAAGTATTGTAGGCATCAGCTTTTTTGGCGAAAAATTAATATTTTCTCACGGCAGCTTTGGCGGCTGGAAGCCGTTTGGACCGACCCGCAAAGTGACTCGTTGTATCGATAATATTTTATATGAACTGGATGGTGAACCCGCATTAGCAGTGTACAAACGATACTTGGGTGAATATGCCAAAGACTTGCCAGGATCAGGTCTGTTGTTCCCCTTTGAAATGCTGAGCGATGCGCAAGAATCTTTAGGACAAATTCGTACCATATTGGGTGTCAATGAAGATGACGGCAGTCTGATATTGGCGGGTGTTATCAATCCTGAAGGCTATTTAAGGTTGATGCACGCCCATACCAATGATCTGGTGGATGGTGCTGAAATCGCGGCGAATGCGACGATCGACAGCGTAACGCAAAAAGATGGTCAAGCCTTGGGTTTACTGGTGAGTTGCGTGGGACGTAAATTAGTCATGGGCGGCCGCGTCGATGAGGAAGTTGAAGCGGTACAAGAAATTTTGGGCGAGCACACCGTGGTATGTGGCTTTTACTCGAATGGCGAAATTTGTCCCGGCTATCAACTTAAGGCTTGCAGTCTCCATAACCAAACTATGACGATCACGTATCTAGCAGAGAGTGTTTAATGCCACACAAACTATCGTTAAGGCAATACAAACGCTTACTCGGCATTCAAAGTGAAGAGCAGCTGTCAGAAGTGCTCGCAGAATTTGAAAACCTTACCGAAGCAAGTGGCTTAAGCGATACGGCACGAACTGCATTAAAAGGGATACGACATTTTTTCGCCCAGGCAGATGAAGCCTATCAGCAAGCTGACCGGGACTTAGCTTTAGGCAAACGTAGCCTGGAGCTAAGTTCCGACGAATTAATGGCAGCTAATCAAACTTTGCGACATGAAGCGGAATTACGCCAGCATGTCATGCAAACCCTGCGCAGAACGACGAATGAAGTGCTCGCGCAATTAGGGAAACGTCTGGCTGACGAAGACAGTCTGGAAAATATCAGTACACTTTTAGCAGGCTTGGTAAGTGAAATACTCAATACCCGCGATGAATTACAAGCGGCGTTGGCGGCCATTGAGAATCAGCAGTTCGCGCTCGATCAACATGCCATTGTCAGCATCACGGATGCCGCCGGCAATCTGATTTATACGAACGATAAATTCTGCGAGATAAGCCAATACACGCGTGAAGAACTACTGGGAAGCAATCACCGTATTGTCAATTCCAGACTACATACTCAAGAATTTTTTGCCGCGATGTGGGGTACGATCACGCAAGGTAAAGTCTGGCATGGCGACATACGCAATCGCGCCAAAGATGGCAGCATGTATTGGACAAACGCAACGATAGTCCCTTTCCTCGACTTAGATAAAAAACCCTATCAATACATCTCTATCAGAACTGATATTACCCAAGAACGCTTGTTAAAAGAAGCTATCGAGGCCAGCAAGCAACTATTGCAAAATGTCATGAATACCTTGGGCGAAGGTGTGTATACCTTAGATGCGGCAGGAAACTGTTCGTTTTTAAATCCAGAAGCCGAAAAAATTCTAGGATGGCCATTGAGTGAAGTACATGGTAAGAATCTGCATGAAGTTATTCACTCAAAAACACCGGATGGTCAATATCTAGAACACGCAGCTTGTCCGATTAACAGTGCGGTAAGTACAGGTCAGGTATTCCGTTCGGATCAGGAATATTTCCGGCATCGTTCTGGAGATTTGATTCCTATCTCCATCGTCGCCTCCCCCATATTTGAAAATGGCGAAATTGTAGGATCCGTCGCTGCGTTCCAAGATATTAGCACTCGACTTGCCGCCGACCAAGCGCTGCGCGACAGCGAGCATAAACAACGCATGATCTTGGATAATGCGGCTGACGCGGTGTTTGTCGCTGACAAAAACGAACGTTGGATCTACGTCAACGACCTGGCACTAAATCTACTGAAGTTTACTCGTGAAGAATTGATTGGAACCAGCATTTACGAACTACTGCCAGAACAATACCGGGCCGTTTCCAAACAGACATTCACCGTTAGGTTGCAGTCTGAAAAATTTATCCGTCAAGAGATACACTTACTCAAAAAAGAGGGTGGATCGGTGCCCGTGGAAATGAACGCTGCGCTATTACCGGATGGCAGCATCTATGGCTCCTGCCGTGACATCACAAGCAGGAAAGAATTCGAAGCAGCATTAATCCGTGCCAAAGTAGGCGCAGAAGACGCAAGTAAAGCGAAGAGCGAATTCTTAGCCACGATGAGTCATGAGATTCGGACCCCAATGAATGGCATCATAGGCATGACAGAGTTAGCTTTGGATACTGAACTCGCACCTCAGCAACGTGAATACTTGGAATTAGTCAAAGTGTCCTCGGATTCACTGCTGGCTATCATCAATGACATTTTGGATTTTTCAAAAATCGAGTCCGGCAAACTCACGTTGGAAAAAATCGAGTTTCCTATCCGCGAACTCATCGCCACGATGCTCAAAGCGTCTGCAATCCGGGCGGACAAAAAGAACATAGAACTGGTGTATCAGATTGATCCTGAGCTACCTGAAATTTTGATTGGCGATCCGGGAAAACTTCGCCAGATTCTAAGCAATCTACTGGTCAATGCGATTAAGTTTAGCGAGCAGGGTACGATCACGATCGACATCAATTTGGTTGAATTGCTTGATGATACCGCGCGCATCCATTTCTCAGTAACTGATCAAGGTATAGGTATAGAGCAGTTTAAGCTAGCTCAAATCTTTCAACCATTTAGTCAGGCCGATGCGTCAACTACCCGCAAATACGGCGGTACCGGATTAGGCTTATCCATCTCATCTAGATTGGTACAAGCGATGAATGGAAAATTGCAAGTACAGAGTGAAGTTGATCAAGGCAGTTGCTTCTATTTCTCAGCCGATTTTGGCGTGAGTTCCGCAAGCAGGAGTCCTTTACAAGCCATGCATTTACAAGGATTGAGTGCCTTGGTGGTCGATGATAATGCCATCAATCAACGCTACATTCGCGACACTTTACTGAATTGGCAAATGAATGTCGAAGTGGCTAGTGGCGCCAAAGAGGCACTGGATATGCTACAGCAATACACCAAGACTCAGCGGCAGTTTAACTTAATTCTACTCGATGCCTGCATGCCTGAAATAGACGGTTTTACGCTTGCAGCACAAATCATCGAGCGGCAACTGTCTGGTAGCGCAAAAATGCTGATGCTATCGTCCGCAGCATCGCAAGATGATGCCCAACGCTGTGAATCTATAGGCATTGCCGGTTACATTCGCAAACCCATCAGTCAACAAGAATTACAGATTGCCATCGATGCCGTGTTCCAAGGGGTCGCTACAGGTGCTATTCATTATATTAATTTAGCTGCCAATGATACGCACGCTGGGCAGCCGCGCTTGCGCGTTTTGGTCGCAGAGGATAATGCAATCAATCAGAAACTTGCTATCAATCTTCTCAAAAAATGGGGGCATATCCCTGATATCGCAGAAAATGGACGAATTGCCATTGAAAAATTTTCCGCAAGTGCGACTACTACCCCCTACGACCTCATACTCATGGATATGCAAATGCCGGAGATGGGCGGGATAGAGGCAACGCAAATAATCCGGACCCTGGAACCACTAGAACAGCGCATTCCGATTATCGCGATGACCGCAAACGCGATGCAAGGCGACCGAGAACGTTGTCTTGAAGCGGGCATGGACCACTACTTATCAAAGCCGATCAAATCAGAAAGTTTAAAAGAACTTATTACGCTAATTGCATCACACAAAACAATCAAGACTCAAGCAGACGAGCAAACATTGTCAACTGCAGAGAATGCCTTGGATGAGGGACTAAGCTTAAGTACAGATGCTTTCGACTTTACCAAAGCAATGCTAGGCGGTGATGAAGAAATCATACAAATTATCACTCCTATGTTTTTGGAAGGCTGCGATAGCCAAGTTGAGGAAATACAATCGGCTATTCAAGATAAGAATGCCGAGTTACTGTACCGAAGTGCTCATACTTTCAAAGGCCTGGTCGGCAACTTTAATGCCAAGCCTATCGAAGCATTGGCGAAGGCGCTGGAACTTAAAGGAAAACAAAACGACTTTGACGACACCACAATTTTGTTTGCAGAGATGCGCGAATTTATCGAGCCTCTTAAAATCGCTCTCAGGAAGTATCTGGAGGAGCATCCCTCTTAATCACAAGCTAAACATACTCAAACCCGCTTCAATTTAGCTAATCAAAACTATGTTAAGAAGTTTTAAAGAATTGTGATGGCGATTGCCCGAAGGTTTTTTTAAACATCGCAGAGAAAGCCGATTGACTCGCATAACCCAGTTCTGCTGCCACCACAGACAAGGGTTTCCCGCTTGCAATCAGAGGTGCCGCGCGTGCCAGCCGCATTTGCTGACGCCACAGCCCAAAACTCATTTGCATTTCGCTCTGGAATAATCGCGCTAAGGTGCGTTCCGATGCGCCGACTTGTTTTGAGAGGTCATAGAGACTGAGCTGGGAGGCTGGCTCTGCAATTAAGATTTCGCACAAGCTACGCAAGCGGTTGTCCCGTGGCATAGGCACGTTCAAGGGTAAAGGCGCGGCGTGAGCTAATTCATCCAATAAGCAGGCAGCCAAATGTGCTTCACGTTGGGCATGAAGGACATCACCTTTTTGATAATCTTGTGAGAGTTCCAAGTCTGTCAAACAGCGCACTAGTTCGCGCATCAAGCCTGACACCTCCAACACCACGCACTCGTCACCACTGATAGGTAGCACCGATTTCTCGATGTGAATGGCTCTTAACTTGGCACGCTCTAGCGTTCGCACCTCATGCACAACGTGAGCGGGAATCCAGATAGCTCGCTGTGGCGGGACAAACCAGGTTTGATGATTAGCGTTTACTTGGACCGCACCATCAATCGCATAAGTCACCTGCCCCCAGTCGTGTTGGTGAGCACTGAGTAATTCATCAGCACCGAGGTCGCGTGCCACTACACGTACCGGACGTGCAGGCGTTGGGGATAAGCTAACAGGCGGTGAACCGGTATGGGTAATGGGTACTTGCAACATTTTTGATAATGATTTTTAAAAAGCTACTTACTGGATTAGCTACCAATTATGTTAGCAAGGGGTGACAAAGCGGAGAATTGGCGCATTTAGAATAAATTATGACTGTTTATCTTAAAACAGACGAGCCATTTTTACTTACACTACTTTAAATAAATGTAATCGCAATTAACAAGCACTGGACTTCGACGATTTAGTCCAAGCACGCTCAAGGTATCTAACACCCGATTCGCCTCAAACACGTCAAATTCCCGTCACGCGATAAGCGCCAACAGAAAGCAATTAATTATGACTAGCATCACCGCCAACCAAACACACACACAATTACCAAACAGCATGAAGCAAGATGCAATGGTGATCAGCTTAGTTGGTTTGGCGCATGGTATTTCACATTTCTTCCATATGATTTTGGCTCCGCTGTTTCCATGGCTCAAGGAAGCATTTGGTTTGTCTTATGCAGAACTTGGTCTGCTGATGAGCGCATTTTTTGTAGTATCTGGTATCGGCCAGGCCTTATCAGGATTCGTCGTTGATAAGATTGGCGCCCGAGCTGTTCTATTTTTTGGCATTAGCTGCCTCGCGTTATCGGCAGTCGTGCTGGCGGTTGCACCGAACTATACGATGTTAATGCTAGGTTCTATGTTGGCCGGCCTAGGCAATAGTGTGTTTCACCCAGCCGATTACACCATCCTCAATAAGTGCGTTACTACGCAGCGTTTGAGTCACGCATTTTCTGTGCACGGCATCAGTGGCAATCTGGGCTGGGCGGCAGCGCCCGTGTTTTTGGTAACACTGGCCAACCTCTACAACTGGCGTATCGCTTTAATGGCCGCCGCTGCATTACCGCTGATCGTGTTGGCAATACTATTTAGCTATCGCCACCTCTTACACACCGATCCGAAACCACAAGCAACTACCGCAGAAAAGAACAACACTGAAGTGAATAGCGCTGAAAACAGTCTGTTTCATTTTCTCCGCCTACCCGCAGTGTGGATGTGTTTTTTATTCTTCTTCATGATTTCTATGGGAATCGGCGGCATACAAAGTTTCTCAGCGACCGCCTTGCGCGATGTGTATGGCATGTCATTAGCTTGGGCGACTGCGGCCTACACTGCCTACATGCTGACCTCCGCTGCCGGCATGATTTGGGGTGGCTTTATCGCAGCCAAAACCACCGATCATGACCGCACGATTACGGTGGCATTTTCTTTTTCTGCGATTGTTGCTCTGTTACTTTCGACCGGTTGGGTGTCAGGCAGTATGGCCGTCATCATGATGGGCGCGGTTGGTTTGGGCGCAGGTATTGCTGGCCCATCTCGTGATCTTCTGATCCGTGCTGCCTCACCTAAGAATGCAACTGGCCGTGTGTATGGCGTTGTATATTCGGGGCTCGATATCGGTCTGGCTGTATCACCAGCACTATTCGGCGCCATAATGGACGCACATCATCCGAGTTGGGTCTTTGCCTGTATAGGTCTATTTCAAATGCTCGCTATCTTTACCGCGGTAGGCGTCGGTAGCAATACTCGGAACAAACGAAAAAAGGCATAGGAACCGACCATAAGCCGTATTTGAAAATCATACATTTCTTGCCAGACCCACGCCAGATCTGGCAAGTTTTCAATATTTCACCAAATTTGTTGCTATAAAACAATGGTTTATCTCGAAATGCTTTTAGTAAAGCGCCGCCTGCGTGATAGCATTTTGTCCGCAGGATCTTCGAACTAAACGCGTAAAGACTTACAAGGCCTAAAAGCTCCCAGTTCTAATCCAATAAGACCACAGATACCTTCAAACGAGGCACAACCAAACGAAGTTGGTCGCCTGATTCAGGTGTGTTTGAGAGTCTTCTTTATGACCAATTTCAGGAGAGCAATATGATCGGCCTAGGCCTCATTCATCGAATCAATGTCAGCAAACGTTTGGGTGCGCTGGTACTCAGCTCGTTGCTGGGTATCATCGCTATCAGCGTGTTTTTTGTTGTCACAGAAAAAAATCTAATCCTAAAAGAACATCAGCTAGGCATCCAACACACGGTTGAGTTAGCAAACTCACTAGTAGAGCATTACCAAAAGCAAGTCACCGAATCCAAAATGAGTGAAGCTGATGCCAAGCAAGCAGCATTGGCTGCGGTGAAGACTTTACGTTTTGGTGAGAATGGCTATATGTGGATTAACGACACCCAGCCAAAGATGTTAATGCACCCCATTTTGCCTGTGATGGAAGGACAGGATCTTTCGGATAAAAAAGATAGTAAAGGTAAAGCTCTTTACATTGAGATGCGCGATATAGCAAAAAGCAAAGGCGCGGGCTTTGTCTCATTCATGTGGCCAAAACCGAATAGCACGGTTCCCGTCGAAAAGCTCGCTTACGTGAAACTCAATGCGCAATGGTCTTGGATCATTTCATCTGGCGTCTATATAGACTCTATCGACGCCATCGTTTACCAACGTACGATACAAATTCTAGTTATCGTCGCTATTGTCTCTCTATTGTTGTTCGCACTAGGCTTAATTATCGCACGAGGTTTAACCAAGCAATTGGGCTGCGAACCACAATATGCGATGGATATTACCAGCGCGATTGCAGCGGGCGATTTGACCGTGCATATTGAACTCGACGCCAAAAATCAAACCAGCTTGCTGTATTCCATCTTCAGCATGCGTAATAGTTTGCGCGACATTATTCGCGAAGTACGTAAAGGTACGGAATCGATTGTGACTTCATCGACTGAAATCGCCAGCGGCAATATGGATTTATCTTCACGCACCGAAAGTCAGGCAAGTGCCTTAGAAGAAACTGCAGCCTCTATGCTGACCTTAACCGATGCAGTGAATTTAAATTCGTCACATGCCCGCAACGCCAACCAAATGGCCGCGTCTGCCTCTAGCGTCGCGGTCAAAGGCGGAGCCGTCGTGAATCAAGTGATCGATACCATGAGTGTGATTAATGCCTCCTCACAGAAGATCGTCGACATCATTTCCGTGATCGATGGCATTGCATTCCAAACCAATATTTTGGCTCTGAATGCAGCGGTCGAAGCTGCACGTGCGGGTGAACAAGGTCGTGGCTTTGCCGTAGTGGCATCCGAAGTGCGTAGCCTGGCACAACGCTCAGCGAGTGCCGCTAAAGAAATCAAACAGCTGATAGGTGACTCAGTGGAAAGCGTCAAGCTTGGTACGCAATTGGTGGATCAGGCTGGCGACACCATGAAAGAAATCTTGGAGAGCGTAGAAAACGTCACCCAAATCATGGAAGAAATCACCAAAGCTTCAGACGAGCAAGCAACCGGTATCGCGCAAGTCAATACGGCAATCCACGAAATGGATGATGTCACTCAACAAAATGCAGCTCTGGTTGAACAAGCTGCTGCAGCAGCGGGCGCCATGCAAGAACAAGCTCATGCATTAACTCAGGTCGTCCACATGTTTAAGATGCGTGGTGATCCGGTGGTCAGTGCTAACGGTGCGACCATCAAACGAGCGCCACAATTGCATTAAACGTTTTATCTGAAAAGAATGGCTAGCGTGGCTTCAACGAGTATGAAACCACACTAGCCATTTTTTCACCCTTTGCACGCCACCACCTACAGAAATCACTGGCTGTCTACGCAAGGCTTCCTTACAATAACTCACGCCTATCAGCCTAAGGAATTCACATGAAACTAACTCGCTACATCTCCGTCGCTTTATTCAGCACTTGCATTGCCGCTAGTAGCTACGCCGCCGATGATTGGCGCCATCTCGATCCAGAAAACACCTTGGTCATCGACTCCAGCAAAGGTCGTATGATTATAGAAATGCGCCCCGAAATGGCGCCCAAAGCAGTTGAGCGCATCAAATTACTGACACGTGAAAAAACCTACGATGGTCTGCAATTTCACCGTGTGATCGCTAAGTTCGTAGCGCAAACGGGCAACCCCAATAATAAAGATGGCGGCGGCACAGCCTATCCGAATCTGCCACCAGAGATGATGTTCAAACTACCTTATCAAGCGGTCGATGTATTTGCCAGTAAGAGCAGCGATGCAGCAACAGGCTTTCTCGGCAGCGTGCCCATACAATCTTTGCCTATCACCGATACCATCAGCAAATCAAATGGGATGTTGCGCAGCTGGGGCGCGCACTGCCCTGGCGTTGCTGGCATGGGGCGCAACGAACCACGCGACTCGGCCAATAGCGAACTGTATTTCATGCTCGACGCCAGCCGTCGCCTGGATCGCGATTACACCGTATTTGGGCGTGTCGTCATAGGCATGGATGTTCTGCTGAACATCACCCATGGCGAACCTCCGGCGAATCCCGATATCATGAAAACCGTCAGAATCTTAGCCGACCTGCCTACCAGCGAACGTCCTCAAGTTAAAGTCATGAGCGGTAAAGTCTTAGAAAAGTTAATCGAAAAAAAACGTCATGAAAAAGGCGGCGATTTTAGTATTTGTGATGTAGACGTGCCTGCAAAATTGAATTAGAAATTAATTGCAACTAGTTATTTTCAAACCTGTATTTTCGAATAAACGAAATAGGAATCAGCCAGATTTTGTTATGCAGAGTCTGGCTTTTTTGTGACCTCCAGATAATTATCTGTTTCGATCAATTTGCATACAACAACTGCGCTCACTATTTCGGTTAAGATAAGATCGTTCAAGCGTTAACGCTTCATCTAACCATATGGCTGCAGAACATGACTACCCCTATTATCGTCACTGAAAAACCCGCAAGTCTGCTAAAAAATTACGCCAGCATTTTGCTACTTTTAGGCGGAATATGCATCGGTAGCTTGGTTGGTTTTATCTATGGCAATCAAGTCGAGCATATCAAATTCATCGGCGATATGTTTCTGAATTTATTATTCACCGCCATCATTCCTTTAGTATTTTTTACGATTGCTTCTTCCATCGCGAATCTGCAAAAAACGGATAGCCTCGGCAAACTCTTTGGCATCGTCAGTGGCGTTTTCCTAGCTACTGTTTTAATCTCTGCCGCGGTTATGGCGGCAGTGATGTTAGTCTTCCCGATTGCCCATGACGCAACTCTAAGTACGATGGCACAACAAGCCTTATTAGACAATCCAGCCAACAGCAATCACAGTTCTGGCACCAGTATCACACAGGTGTTAACAGTCAATGATTTTTTTGAACTGATGGCACGTAAAAATATGCTGGCATTGATCTTGATTTCTCTTTTGGTAGGATTCGCAACACTGCGAGCAGGAGAGAAAGGCAAAGCGTTTGCGAGTTTCTTAGATTCGGCGAATGAAGTGATGAAGCAACTACTCGAATTGATTATGAAAATCGCGCCACTGGGTTTAGGTGCATATTTCGCTTATCAGGTTGGTGTGTTTGGCCCTCAGTTATTAGGTGTTTATGTTCAGCCTTTAGCGCTGTATTACGTGACTTGCGCTGCTTACTTTGTGATTTTCTTTAGCCTGTATGCCTACTTGGCTGCAGGCAAATTAGGATTGAAAATTTTCTGGAAAAATAATCTGACGCCCGCACTAACTGCAGTCGGTACCTGCAGCAGCATAGCGACGATTCCGGCAAATTTATTAGCAGCAGAAAAAATGCATATTCCTGATTATGTACGCAACATCGTGATCCCACTGGGCGCGCCTATCCATAAAGATGGCTCCAGTATGTCCTCTATCATTAAACTCGCTTTGCTATTCGCAATGTTTGGAAAAGATTTTTCTGCGCCTACCATGCTGGTAGCGATTTTGGGGATCACTGTCCTTGTTTCGATTGTAGAAGGTGGCATCCCTAATGGTGGTTACATAGGCGAGGTATTTGCAATTACCGCCTTTGGTTTTCCTATGGAACAAGCATTACCCGTTGCGATGGTAATTGGCACACTGGTCGACCCTATCGCCACTTTGCTCAATGCCAACGGCGATCTGGTGTCTTCTATGTTAGTCACACGGATTGCCGAAGGTAAGCATTGGCTAAGCTCAAGATTAGGGCAAACATAGATCTGTGATGCAAAAGAAAATTCCCGATGGAAACAGACAAGTAAGTGATGGCAATTAAGATGTTGCCAGAGAGATTTATTTTAACTGAAATCACCTAAATCGGTATGAAAAATGCCTTACTTTTAAGAGCCGCCACAGGCTTATGCAGCACATTTAGGCTATACTCGTTAGCTATAAAAAGTTGGTTACTCATTTAAGAAAGTTAGCAATGCAACGAGCGAATACGGAAGAATATGAACTGTTTCATCGATTAACATTCCTGAAGTCTCTGCAGGACATCACCAATAAAATCCATGCGACTGACAATGTTCAGCAAATTATGCTGGATCTGTCTGATGCGATTCGTGATCAATTCAAAGCAGAACACTTAACCTTATACGCAGTCACAGAATCTAAGCTCGAAATTCAAACCACTGTCAAAACAGGTTTGAAATTGTTTAAAGATTTCACCCTGCCAATCGCTGGCAGCAGCATTGCCGGATACGTGGCCCTCACCAAAAAACTGATCAATATTCGCAATGTCTACGACGCGAACGAGTTGGCGCAGTACACCCCGAAATTAGAGTTTCGTAGCAAAGTGGATTCGCGTACTGGTTATCGCACCAAACAAATGTTGACGGGTCCCATCGTCAATGCCTCCAGCGGCGAAATACTCGGTGTATTGCAATTGATCAATACCTGTGAAGGTGATCATTTTTCTGCGATCATGGAAGACGGCATGCGCCTAGTCTGTGAGACACTGGCGGTCGCGTTTGAAAAGCGTTTAAAGCCTGCGCCTATGGTTCGTAGCAAGTACGATCATTTGGTCATTGATGGTGTACTCTCTGCGCCTGAATTAGCGCTGGCAACTAGTGCATCGCGTCGTAAAGGCCTTGATCTGGAGAATATCCTCGTTGATGAGTTCCAAGTATCTTTAAGAAGTATAGGCGAGGCACTAGCAAAATTTTATGGCTTCGACTACGAAGCCTATCGTGCTGATCGCAGTATTCCCTTGCTCACCAAAACTTTTCAGCGCAGTTTCGTAGAACGCCATGAATGGATCGTGATCGAATCAAGCGACAAACGGATACAAGTGCTTTGCACAGATCCAGAGGAATTGATCGAACACAATATCGTTAGTAATTTCTTTCCCGACACCAGCACGCGCTACTTCGTCACTACCCGCCGAGACTTCCATCAAACGGTATCAGATTTTTATCAAGAATATGACAATGGCTTAAGTAACGAGTCTAACTATGGGGAAGATTTTAGCCTTGGTGTGGCGACTGTCGCAGAACGTCAATTGCTCAAACGTGTAAACAAAACAGTCAACGACGCATTTCATAGCAAAGCTGTGGATATACATCTTAAGCAATACTATGTGCCCGAAAAAACGGCGACCATTTTACGTCGTAACGGCACTGTCAAAAAAATCAGCGGTCAGGTGATTATCGATTTTCATATTAACCATCCGGACCAACACGAGAGCTAGGAATAAATGCGGGGTGATCGCGCGCTGAGTGACGCGATCAGTTTACGTTGGCATAACTTTGGTTCAAGTCGTCATGACTCATTGAAACCTCAGCGACACTCAAACAGTGCACCTATCGTCTATCCAAGTCCGATTCTGAACCATGGTCATGGATTCCTGTCTCTTTTGCGCTCCAAATCAGGGCGACTTTGTGCGATTTTCTTCCAAGCTTCTCGTGCCTCCTGGAACATGGATTTGGCTTCCAAATGGGCGGCATACAACACCCACTCTTCAATCATTGCGTCTTCGCTCGGCTTTAGTTTTCCCAACTCCATCTGGGACAAGGTATCGATCAGGCGAAACTCACCACTAGCCATATAACGGCCACCATCACGTTCAGAAACAAAGCTCGCACTCCACTTATATGCTTTGCCTGGTACCCACTTCAAATGCAATGGTAAAACCCAGCTATTGCTCTGCGATTGTGCCTCAATGATCAAGCTCTCATCTTCATCAACTATACGGATATCGTAGGTGGCTTTTTCAACTGCTGCCCAATTTAGGTCTTTGGGTGGGTGCAACAATAATGCGCCATTCTCAGGAGTCAACACAGCGATTTTCGGTGGCAACTGACGCATACGAATCGCACCCGTTAATAATTGGCTAGACTCTGCCCCCACAACTAACTTTTCTTTCACCTGCTTCACTTCAGGTGCCGCGCCCTTAAGCAATTTAATCTGATCCTTTTCTGCCATGATGAGAGCGGGTCCAACAAATCGATAGACAGAACGATTGGCATATAAAGATACAGATAACTTGCTTCCCTGTTCCAACTGAATCTGTTCATTTTGCTTGAGATAACTTAAAAGTTGAAGTTTGCGCCCTTGCGCCTGATTCAGCACACTTACCTGCCCTTGCAAATCAAGGACGATGCCGACGCTCGGCTCTTTGTTACTGTTTGCCTGCTGTGCAGACACATTCATGGCAGAGATGTATATCAAAGCACTCAAGAAACATTGCGCTAATTTTTTCATAAGACACTTTACTTTTAAAGAAGATCAAAATATTTGATGTTGACTATTGCTAAGCACTTGAACCAAACACGGCAATAGGGGAGCGACCTTTCAAAGCTTGTTCGCTCAGTGGCACTAGCTTAGGATCGTCGCCAACCGCAGCGGCAACCACATCGGAAACAATGATAGGGTATTGCAAATTTTTAGAAATACTTTCCAGTCGAGCAGCGGTGTTCACGACGTCGCCAATCGCCGTGTATTCATGGCGTTCCTCTGATCCCAATATTCCTATGACGGCCTCCCCCGTATGTAGGCCTATGCCAATTTTCCATTCTGAAAAACCCTGAGCAGCAATTTCACGGTTGAAATCCTGCAGCGCTAGCAACATCTCTCTTGCCGCCAACAGGGCTTGCCGCTCAGGATGAGCAAGGGTGTTGGGCGCTCCGAAGAATGCCATCAAGCCATCGCCAATAAACTTATCCACGGTTCCGCCATGCTGATGTATCACTGCAACCATTAATGCAAAATAACGATTAAGAAGATTAACGACTTGCTCTGCAGGCATATGTTCACACATGCTGGTGAAATTGCGAACATCAGAAAATAAGACGCATACTTTTTCTCTTCGGCTATGCTGCATCGCGCCGACCTCGCCGTGCATAATAGCATTCATCACTTGCGGGCTGACGCGACCGGTAAATGCCCTGGCTAGTTTCTGCTTATCGATAAAATGTTTCCATGCCTGTACACTGACACTCCAGGCAATTGCTAAAGTTAAAGTGATCAATATCGGCGACAGCGGCAACCAGATATTGTTTAGAAATAAACCAGCATTCAAGGTGTATAGGCTGAGTAAAACGATCGTAGCCATACACAACTTCAACGCGATACGATGTCCCAATAAGAACAGACCCACAAGCGCACACAATACTGATACTTGCCACGAATCGACCGTTGCTATCAGTCCTTGGTTGAGCATGCTACGCAGCGCCTGCGCATGCACTATTACGCCAGGCACCATGCGCGATTCTGGCAGCCAATCCGCCATCGCCACGGGCAGATGCAAGATATCAACATAATCCTGAGTTGAGCCGATCAATACTACCTTCGCTTCAAACAAATCGCGCAAACCGGCCTCATCGTGTCTCGCATCCATTTGCAGTATCGTTCTCATTGAATGGTAAGCAAATGTTGAACCAAGGCGATAATTAATCTTGCCCCGCCAGTCTTGACGTTTGCCATAGGCCGCCGCGAGCTCACTAGCAAGACTGATATTTAAGCGATCAGGTTGACATCTTTGATCGGGGAAACGACGTATTTTGCCATCAAGATCCGCACAAACATGGGCCGAGGCCAATGACTGAAAATCACTTGCTTGTGTTTGCAGTACCACAGAATAATCTAATTGCGATTCTCTAAAATGATGCGCATCTTTATCCCACACCTTCGCTGCCACCAGTTTTGACTGCGCTATAGTACCAAGCATGCCTTGCAACAGGCGACGATGCAAATCCATTTCTGGATCAGTCTTCAAACCCAAAGTTTCAAAACGTTTTTCAGGCAATGCGATGTCGAGTCCAATCACCTTGGCACCGGATGCAGAGATAATCTCCAATACGCGCGCCAAATGTTGATGACTCAAACTCAGCGGTTCGTCGATACTGTCGATAAAGGCCTCATCCAAACCCACAATCACTGGGTCGACTTGAACGGTCTGGGGAAAATACTGACGACTAAGTTCTACTTGTTTATCGTAGAGCGCGTAGTCTATGCTCTGTCCCAAACGGGTATGCGTGAGAACAGCAGCTATTCCTAACAGGATTGCAATTTGTAGCATCCACCACATCAAGCGGCCAACACGATGCAAACGCAAGCGCGCCAGTGCAGAGCCTAGATTTGAAGTCACTCGCAAACGCTGCGCTACTTTCATTCGCTGTATCATTTTCGCTTTAAGTTTCGCGGTTAGTTTCGTTATTTGTTTCAACGATATTGCCGTGACAAGCTTCAGCACGTTCACGGTGGGCTTAATTTAGAACGGCCGCGCCAAATTTTTTATACTGTATGGTAATCCACCCCGCCCGAGTAGTGTCATAGAACTCTTATTACCAATGCGGCAAAAATCTGCGTTCAATTCACTATTATCCATGACTTGCGGGAATAGATTACTCAAGCTCGCGTTCAAATCCAAAGGGGGCGAAGCGAGAGAAATGACACCACTTACGCCATCTGCGGCAGCCGCCTGAATCACGCTATATTGCAAGCGGGAAGGATCGAACAAACGTGGAGAACCGCCCACACTCAATCGGTTACCACTGCTCAGTATTGCGCTCACCTTGATCTGTACGTCGCCACCAGAGGCCTTTAACGCGGCTGTGTTCGCTTGTATTGCGCCACTATTCATAACCATGATAGGCGCACTCACTTCAATATTTCCACCATTGCCATTTTCCACTCCGGTGACCGAAGTACTGATTTGCGATTGCTGCAAAATCAAAGCGCCCTGACCACTGACACGAATACGCCCACCATTACCACTAACAGCGCTGGTGGTAATGACAGAGGGTGACATGCGCATCTGCTTCCCAAAATCAATCTGAATCTGACTGGCGGCAATATTACCACTCGCTGCCGCAGTGACTTCGGCATGGTCAAGTGTGAATGTCTCCGCTTTTACTTGCAAAGTGCTGATGTTAATTTTATCGGGCCTTGCTACGGTCGCTTGGTTTTTAATCGATAGCCGTGCATGATCAATCAACAGGGTATCGCTTGCCTGGATGCTAACGTTGCCAGTTTGTCCTGACGAAAATTCACCCGCATCAGAGCTGATACTGGCGTTCCCTAGCAGTGACAACCTAGCCGCATCAACTTGCACCGTACCGGCACTTCCTTTGTAGTAGGTGCTCGACGAAATGCCTGCTCCATCCTGTAGCGTCAAACTTTCCACAGCTTTCACCGTAACCGAACCAGCGTTCCCAGTGGAATAGCGATCATAGTCGTTAGCATGAGCTGCACTCGCAATCTCTGTGCGCGGCAGCGCAGGATCTAACGATCCTTTCACGACAATATTGCGCGCCTCTATTTGCACTGAACCCGCAGAGCCCTTCCAATAACTATCGGTAGAACTTGAAATTCTCGCCGAATTTTGCAGACTTAAGTTTTCATTGATTTGGATATTGATATTACCGGCATCGCCGACGCCTTGTGTTCCAACATTGCTGTATATGCCAGTATTGCCATCACCGAAACCATCAATTGTCAGATTTTTAGCGCTCAAACCAATATTGCCGCCAGCGCCGGTGAAGTTAGTTTCTGTCGTAATGTTGGCTCCATTAACGATATGCACGTCGCCACTGGCCTGAATATTGATATTGCCGGCATTGCCAACACTCGCGGTAAAGCTACGTATCCCTGTTCCACTATCACCGAGTCCATCTAAATACAGATCTTTAGTTTGCACAAAAATCTGCCCTGCCGACGCCGCCTTGTAGCGATTGCCTGCGGTGTAAGACGAAGCTGAGATCGTCGCACCTTCCTTTATGACTATTTTCTCACTAGCCTGCACGTTCACTTCACCACCAGCGCCAGCATTGGACAGATAGCTATTGGTTTCGCTGACGATACCGGTAGCTATACCTTTACCATCAAGCTCTACATTTTTTGCTTTGACTGTAACAATACCTGCGCGCCCTTCGGAAAAAGTCGATGTCGCAATTGCGCCCCCATTCTGTATGCGTAAGTTTTCATCGACGCTGACATTAACGCGCCCCGCATTGCCGGTACCACCTTCTGCATTGCTATGAATGCCCGTTGCAGTCAAGTTTTGGCCATCAATGAAAAGCTGCTGTGCTCGAATAGTCACTTCACCACCATCGGCCTTGCCATAGGTCGATGAGCTGATGCTATTACCATTTAAGATTTGTAAAGTGCCGCTGGCTCGCAGTGTAATGTTGCCGGCCTTTCCGCTAGTCTCTGTGGCGTTGCTGGCGATACCGCGAAACGAAGTAAATTCTGGCGAGCCAATTTGGATATCCCCACCGCTTACCAACACATTGCCACCACTCAAACCGGCACTGCCAGACGAATCTAGATGTCCGCCATCGCTTATTTCGATGCGCCCTTTCAAATCAGGCAGATCACGTTGAGTAATGACTTGTTTTGCATCCGCTACCGCCAACACACGAATATCACCGCCATAAGTACGTATCAAACTAGCTTCAATACTGACATCACCTGCGATCAGACTCACTGGCCGTGCATCCACTGGCAATAGTTTTACCCCGCCAGTAAGGCCCAGGGTAGAGCGCTCTCCACCTAAAAAACCAAACGCTTCCGGTGCTGCGCTTGACAAACTACTGCTGGCTTTCAAATCTGCTTGAAACTGCCCGTCCGCAAACTGTAGATAATTAGCCGTCGTCAAATGCAAACCAGCAGGGACATCAATCACGGCACCTTCACTAAACAAGATCCCCTTAGGATTCATCAGATAGAAATTTGGCTTAGAGCCCGCCGCTCCCTGCACTTGCAAAAGCCCCTGTATGGTTGACGCAGTGCCACCGGTAACACGCGCTACGATATTTTGAAATGCATCTGAGGTAGTAAAACTCAATGATTCACCCGGTTTCACATCCAAGACCGAAAAACTGTGAAACAAGTTTTGTCCTTTTATCTGCCCCAAGGTTTGTGGCACCACCATTTTTCCGCTTAGTACCTGCACGGCACCGAGGCTACCGTCAGTGCGGACATCTGCAAATGCGATGCGGTTTTCTTGTAGTAGGCAAACGATTGCTGCCGCCGCAATAAATTTAAGTTGTAAATGGCGTCGTTTCATTGCCAATCCCCCACCAAGATAAAGGCGGCCCAGTAATTTGGATGCAGATAAGCTGGCTGCTGCATCAATTCTAACTGTGCTTGCCGTAAGGACTGCGCTTTGCTCATCCCTTGATTCACAAAGTTTTGATAAACACTCTGCATCAATTGACTGGCGGCCAGATCAGATACAGGCCACAAAGACCCCATCGCACTACGTGCTTTGGCTTTTAGCGCTGCACCTGAGATGCCTAACGGTGCACGGTCATCCCCTTCTGCCGTTTCACATGCCGACAAGATAAGTAAATCTAAAGGACGTTTGTTCAATTGATCCACCGACAACAAAGACTGTAATTGATCGATCGTAATCACGTCATCGTGTGCCAGAATAAAAGTCTTCTCTGCACTACTGCCGAAGATACCATGCGAGGCGATGTGCACAATATCAAACTGCCCGCTTTGCACTTGCTGCGCAAAACGATGGGATGAAAATGCTTGATTTAATAGGGATGTCGCGGGCACGATTTTCTGCAAGGCCTTGATCTCAGCATCAACGCCATCAAGTCGCAAAATCTGTTTGAGTTTGTTTGAAACTGCCTGCGCATCCTCTGCAGAGTTTGTTTCCACCGCATCACTTTGCTTACTGTTGGATATAGAAGAACCACTTTGTAATGCTCTTTTCCTCGCGGCCTTACCGCGCATTTCGCTTGGGCTTAAATCATCAGCCTGCAGCAATTGATCAACCAATTCTTCAGGTAAGCGATCAACTACAGTCCCCGGCTCGCTGACACCGGCCAACAGCACACGGTATTTGTTTCCTGGTTTGCTTGTATCGAATTGTTTTATGTCTTGTTGAGCGATGATACGCAAACCTGGTGAAGTCACGACGGCATATTTCTGTATGCTGTATTGCTGCCCGTCGTGCAACGCAGCAAAAGCTAACAAGCGCAATACACCATCAGGAACAATCACCAGGGTTTCAATTTTTCTCGAACTTAATTCTTTGTCCAAGGGAGCAAGCAGTAACTGGTATAGCCGACGTGACAAAGTTTTATAACTTTGATTCGCCCGCAGAGCACTAGAAAAAGCTGTAACCTCCTGAGTCAATTTGTCTGCTCGAATATCAACACGATGGCGTTCGATGTGACCAGCAGACTCTAGCAACAACTCCAAACGATCAGAAAAAATAATCGGATACAACACAGCCGTCCCCGCTGACAGCTTCAGTGTATTTGATGTGACTGGCTTATTGTTTGAGGTATTTGAGGTGGTGCAGCGATTTCCAAGGTAGTCATCTAACTGATTTTGTTTGATTTGTTCTACCACATCACGTACTTGATATAAGAGTCGGGCAGTTTCATTTGCGTCGGCTTGTTCTGTGCTTTTGAGTAAAGCATCAGCCAAACCTAAATAGACGGGATCAATAATTTCACGCAGACTTGATCGACCTTGCGCATACGACACGGGAATATCCTGACGAATTTCTTGACAATACCGCACTGCCGACTTATAGCTCTTAATCGCATTTTGTGTTTGCTGGTGCCGGGCAAACACACGCGCGCGGCGTGCTTCAAGCGCTATCATCAATTCTGGCGCGTTGAGCTGCTGTAACAACAAAATTGCGCTATCAGAAACTGCCAACAATTCGCTATCGCGACCCAATTCTTCCAGAAGCTGTGCTTGCTGATCTAAAATCTCGACCTGTAAATACTTTGCATCGACTACCATCGCCATCTGCAATGCTAGCTGCAATTTTTGCTGCAAGTTCGACTCCCAATTGAATTGTTTTATCTCACTACTACGTTTGGCTTGCAAGACATATTGCACCAAGTAGCGCGCTTTGTTTTCCCCGTCGGGCAAGCTCTGTATACCGGTCTCAAGTGCTTGCAAAACGGGGACGGTAGGCTGCCTGGTTTGCATCAAGAACAATTGGTTCAAGGCGACACTCACGCTAATTTCGGCTGCGGCAGGAGATGCCGCTATAGCCTCACGATAAGCGATCTGAGCCAGATCGCGCCGCCCCAGTTCAACTTCCACATTCGCGAGCGCTATCAGCGCCTTAGAACGTTGCAATGGGATAAGCGCGGAGTTTACTGCGTCCTGCAAAACGGGATGCGCCTCTTGATAACGTCCCATTTGTTGCAGGTGATTTCCTAATTCCAAGGCGGCCAGGCTGCGTTCACTTTTGAGATTACGACCTATACTGGTCTGATAGCGCGCTCTTAAATCCTGGAGGCGCAACAAGAAACTTGATTGACATTGACTTACTGAGGATGCAGGCAATGCATGTGTCGTCTCTAAATTGCGAGCCTCCGCAACTTGTCCCAACACGATACCCACCACGACCGCAACAAAGGTACGCGACACCGTAGATCGGAAAATCAACCTTGATGAGATCTTGGCTGGCTCTATTGGCGGCATTATTTGCATGACTTGTACTCGCTCAATTAAATTTATAACCAATTTGCAATTGCACACCTTTATCTTGCCAGGTGGACCTCTTTTGACCGGACATAGTAGCTGGCTCTTGACTACGATTGGCTACCACCAAATCGGCAAACCATGATGTGCTTTGTGCTTTCACGCCTATTCCCACTGAAGATAAGGTTTGCGCAGTTTCATGATAGTTTTTTCCGCGTCCTAGATCGACAAACACTAAGCCTGAAATTTGTAGCGCTTTTGCAGCGTCGCTAAACAGATCTTTATGGAATTCAAGACCCAGCATTTGCCCTTGATCTCGTAACAAACTACTTTCTCGAAAACCGCGCACGGTGGCATTGCCCCCCAACGCCATTTTCTCCATGGGAATCAAGCGTGATGGACTCCATTGCCATTGGCTACGAAATACCACCTGAGCATTCCAATCTGGTAGCTGTCTAAGCCATTGTAATTGCCCACTCCAATACCAATACTGACGTGGCGGCACTAACTGAGCATCCGAGTCAGATACGTCAAATCCATGATCGATTTGATTGTTATTGCGTCCAAAATGAAAGACAGAGCGCGCCAGTAAACCTGTTTTTTCGCTGCGCTCACTCCAGTCTTGCGAGAATTTCAGCACTTGCGCTGTAGAACGGCCATTGATCTCGCCTGGGCTAAAAGAAAAGTCTTCGCCTAACAAGCTGCTCCTGGTCTGCTTGCTAGCGAACGCCAGACTAAGGTCAACACGACGGGCTAAAGTATTGACCAGCATCTGACTCAACTTAAATTCGATTGCCTTGGTCTGACTATGGATGTCAACTAAATCTAAGGGAGCCTCGACTACCGAACTACGACCATGATCCCAACTGATTTGTATACTACGATTTGGATCACTGAAAGGCACCGTCCATCCTATGTGATAAGGCACCGCACCATGGCTTTTACCGATTTGTACATCGAACGCGTCGCCACCACCACTCAAATTCCGTATGACTGCGGTTGTCCCGATGACCGCCTCACCAATCGCAGGCGAGCGGTAGTTGTTTGCATAAACAGAAAAACTATAAACAGGCTTGCGCAGCACATCGAGTTCTAAAATAGCTTGACCCAATTCCCCGGTCGGCAACAAACGACTTTGTATACGTTCAAATAAAGGGTCTTGTAACAGCAATTGAAATTGTTCACGCAAACTATTCATGTTGAGTACTTGCGAACGGTCTGGCAAACGTCTTTTTATATAACTAGCATCTAGCCCTTGCAATCCTTGAGCGCGCACTTCCAGCAAACGCCCCTCAATTATCTTAAATTGCAAGCTATCAGTTTGCGGCGTGGAGGGCATCACAAACAAAGCGCCGGAATTCAAGTAGCCTTGATCAATATACAGCCGACTCAAACGGGTACGCATTTCCTCAACATCGCTGGCTGACACATTTTTACCTAGGAAGTCTTGTAGTTTTTCCTGTAGTTGCACTGTCGGTATTTGCGTATTCCCCGAGATATCAATTTCACGTAAAGGTTTTTCAATGACAAATTGTGCGATATATTGCAAAGGTCTCAGGTCAGTTAGTTGGCTTGCATCGACACGCACTTGCGCCGACGCTCCCATGCCGTAAGCACAAAATATTGCCGCAAGAAAAATATGTGCATGGGTAAAGCGAAAATTACAATGTCGATACGGAATGGCCACAGAAAAAAAAGCTTGAGCGTGATGAGAAAAATAGCGAAGCAAGACAAATTTCCTATACAAAACTTAATAAAGGATCTAAAACAAACCCAACTTAAACCCAGAATTTCCATTAGGATTTGAGACGATGGTGAATGCACTTTTCGAGGCTGTTTTTACGTGAATGAGGCGAAAATAGCTCGCTATTTGCAACGAAGAACGAAAAAAATGACCGAAAATGCGCCGCCAGCACTCAAATAGCGTCGAAGACACGCCTAATGGAAAATCTGGGTTAAACAAGATGGCAATAGTAATACGGAATCCAATACAAACTAAGCGCCAAACGACAGATGGCAAAACAAGGGTATTCAAAGGTATCACCATTCAAAAAACAAAAGGCTGCAGGATCATCAATCGCTGCAAGCCTCTTGTTTTCACTGCCCAGCCTACTACTTTGCCACTATTCGATACTAATTCCGAATTTTCTCAAGTTTTATTCATACCTTAGCGCATCAATAGGATCAAGCTTTGCCGCTTTGCTGGCGGGCATCACGCCAAACACAATGCCAACACCTGCGGAGAACACAAACGACAATACGACCGCCCACCACGGCACCACGGCATCAGGAAAATCTGGAATCATTTTCGAGATACCAAATCCCAAACCATAGCCGAGGATCAAACCGATTAAACCGCCTAAAACTGAAAGCGTAACGGCTTCGATCAAGAATTGCATCATGATGTCACGACTACGCGCACCAATCGCCTTACAGATGCCAATTTCGCGTGTCCTCTCAGTCACCGATACCAACATAATATTCATAATGCCAATACCACCCACCAACAAGGCAATCCCCACGATACCGCCCATCACCAACGTCACGGTCGCCGTAATATTATCCAGACTCTTCGACAATTGATCGGACGATTCCATATCAAAATCATCGGGTACATCGG
Organism: Undibacterium sp. Di24W; assembly: GCF_049340325.1. Classification (NCBI taxonomy): domain Bacteria; kingdom Pseudomonadati; phylum Pseudomonadota; class Betaproteobacteria; order Burkholderiales; family Oxalobacteraceae; genus Undibacterium; species Undibacterium sp. Di24W. The sequence continues at coordinate 13,197 of NZ_JBMPOP010000005.1, read as the reverse complement.
GATCTAATTTATGCGATTTGCGCATGACGGCTTTGATGCGTGGTTTCACTTCTTCCAGTTTAGAAATGTCTTTCAATGACACCGTAAATTGCATGTTGCGCAGGCGCTGATTATTCCCCATCAAACTACGCCCAGTGCGGAAAGGAATAATCACATAATCGTCTTGTGACATACCAAACAATTCACCACGCTTTTCCATCACACCAATAATTTTGAACCACTCATTGCTGAAACTGATGTATTGACCGATAGGATTTTCAGGCAAATGCAAAGACTCTATTAGCTTCGGCCCTATTACTGCTACCCTTCGCGCACTCAACTCATCCGAATCACTCAAGAAGCGTCCCATACTGGCAAAACGTTGCTGTACTTCCTGATAAGTCGGGGTGGTTGCCATGATGCGCGCTGTGGTATCTGTACTACCAAAACGCACGGTCGGTGACGACAACAAGAACAATGGACTGACATCGGCGATTTCATCAACATGCGTGCGTAAATGTTCAATGTCTTCAAATCGCAATTCATTAAATTTCCCGCGCATCGCGTCTTTCATGGTGTTATGCGCAGTGATGGTTAAAGAATTACCACCCAAACCTTCAAACTGTTTGGTCACACTTTTCGACAAACCTTGAATCAGCGAGATCACCGTAATCACCGAAGCGACGCCAATGATAATTCCAAGCGAAGTCAAGAAGCTGCGCATACGATGGGCACGAATTGAATTAAGTGCTGACCGGATACTCTCTATTAAAAGAAACATATTTAACCTCCCGGTACGTTACGAACATCACTTAAAACACGACCGTCATGTAAACGCACGACGCGATGGCATTGCGCCGCGATTTCTGGCTCATGAGTCACCATCACGACCGTTTGACCATTCCGGTGTACTTCTTTGATCAAGTCCAAGATTTCTAAACTAGTACTCGAATCAAGATTACCGGTCGGTTCATCCGCCAACAAAATCGCAGGTTTCCCCACCAACGCGCGCGCGATGGCCACCCTTTGTCTTTGACCACCCGATAGTTCATTTGGACGATGGTGCATACGTGAGCCCAAGCCCACGTGATCCAGTGCCTCGGCAGCCAAACGGCTCCGTTCCTTATGGCCTATGCCGCGATAAATCAACGGCTGCGCCACGTTGTCGAGTGCAGTAGCGCGCGGCAGCAAATGGAAACTCTGAAAAATGAAACCAATCTCAGCGTTGCGAACCAAGGCCAATTCATCGCTTTCCATCGTTGCCACATCGCGGCCATTGAGTTGATAGGTACCTGCACTCGGCCTATCGAGGCAACCCACGATGTTCATCATGGTTGACTTGCCCGAACCGGAAGCACCAATAAACGCCACGAACTCATTACGTGCAATGTGCAGATCCACACCGCGCAAGGCATGCACGGTTTGATCACCCATTTGATAGTTTTTTTCGATAGCGGTCAGCGTAATCACGGTTTTTTCCCATCTGCACTGGCAGCTGATGCGCCTGCAGTTGATGCACTGGCAGCGGGCGCACTGGTGGGTTTAGTGTCGGCAGCTTTGGTCGCCTTCTCAGCAGGCTTTAATTCCTTGACCTGATCACCATCATGCAAGCCACGTAATACACGTGCTGGACCGATGACGACATTATCGCCTTCTGCTACGCCTGACAAAATTTCCTGATTATTGTCATCTGCGATACCGACTTTCACTTCTTTCTTGCGGGCGACACCATCTTTAACAATGAAGACGACACCAGAACCCTTAACAGCTTCTTTCGCTTCTTTCGTGTCTTTGTCCAACTTCATGCTATCGCCCGTCAAGATCGCCTGGATTGGCAACACTGGCTTTGGACTACCGCCGCCGGTAATAATTTCAACCCGACAAGTCATACCGGTACGAATACCCAACATGGTTTCCGCCAGACGTAGTTTCACCACATAGCTCTTGCCTTGTGAGGCACCAGCTAAAACGGCCTTGGGCGCCATCGATACTTCTTCTACGATACCGGCAACTGGCTGATCGTCGAAAGCGGCTGGATACACTTTAACCTTTTGTCCGACTGCTACTTTTGCGACATCAGCTTCATCGACATTGACTTCGGCCATGATGCTGCCCACATCAGCAATCGTCATCAAGGAAGACCCTGCCATGCCAGTCGCACTAGCAACCGCAGTTTCACCAATTTTGATTTGTACTGAGGTTACTGTGCCGCTAATCGGCGCTTTCACTTCGGTTTTATCCAAACGTTTCAAAGCCTGATCTAGAGACGCACTGGCTTGTTGCATACTCTCACGTGCCGCATGTAAATCAACTTTAGCGACATTGAACTGATGCGCTGCATCTTCGTATTTGCTGGTATCAATAAACTTCGCCTCGGCGAGGCGACGACTACGATCCACGTTGACTTGTTGACGATCGACATTCAACTGTGCGCGTTCAATATTTACTTGCGCACTTCGCACAATGGCGCGTTGTTGTGTGACCTCCGCTTTGATCAAAGTTGGATCAAGGCGCAATAGCACTTGTCCTTCTTTTATTTTGTCGCCTTCTTTGACCAGTACCTCAGATACTTTACCAATCACTTCACTCGACAACTGCACTTGTTGACGAAAGACAAAATTGCCCGATGCCAAAATTGAAGGTTGAATTTCTTTCTTGCTGACTGCTGCTAATTCGACTTCCAGTTTTGGTTTTCCGCCACTAAATTTGATGGCAAGTGGCACTGCAATCACGGCGACTAGCGCTGTAATACCGATCAGTTTACTTTTGTTCATAGTCGCTACCGTTTAGTTAGAAAATGCAATTTTTAAAGCCCAACCGCCGTAGAAGAAAGCGTACGGTAACACTGCCGCAAATGCGCAAGCACCTGTGCTGCGTCCGGTCCAAACACGCAAACCAACGAAAGACAAAAATACGGTCCACAGCGTAGGCAAACTCAAATTATTCAAGAAACTCGCCCATGGTGTACCTAGTTGCGCATGTGCTATCAGATAGTTAAACGACAGCATATTCAAGTCTTCCATTGCCACTTGTCCATGGCCTGTTGCAACTTGGAGCGCCATCATTGGCAGACCCAACAAAGCGGGAACACTAATCCAAATAGTAAAGTGAAACCACTTGCCGTAGCCGATTTCGCTCCCCAAAACTTTAGACGCGACCCAATAGTACAAAGCGAATACAGCATAAATGATCGGGGTTGCAATCAGCACACCGCCCAGCGTCGAATACATCATGGCATTTCGTGTCATGAAATTCGCCATTGCAGCTTTCGCTTCAGGCTTGAGGTCTGGCTGAGCACTTAGGGTATGGTCGAGCAACCAAGCAAAATCGACCGTCGAGTAGTACCAATAAAACACGATCATAGTGCCAAGAATAATCAATGCTAATGGCAGCCATGCTGCTGGCTTTTCTTTGAGCGACTCAAAAGCAGATTTTGGTTCGTAGAATACTTTTGCCAAAACAGATATAGCGTTTGAAGACATCATATTTCCTTTTCTTTTTTATTGATTAAGGGAGTATTGCCGTTTTTTACTGCGATTCATTGCATTTCCAGAGGTAGCCAATGTTTAAGGCATCGAATTAAAAACAGCATCATAATCCCAGCTTGTCGAAATTGCATAATTTTTAAATTTGATAGAAGTGGCTTTCTTTGCACTGAATTTTCTGCGCCGGTACATTTCCCTACTGTAGGCATCTGAAAGTACAGCGCTCCATGACGCTAAAGTAGCTTTATTACACTATCATCACATGTGATACGAATGCATTAAGTGTAATCGACGCAACACTCTTCCGGCAAAGGATGCGACAAACGACGACTTATCAGTGATGAATGCCAGCCAAACAGGATGAATTTTTTTCCTGGCAGCTGAGCGAATAAGCCTAGCGCCAGCGCACTGAAACCGCAGGTAAAAAAAATGCGCCCTAAGGCGCACTTTCTGCAATTTCAAGCATTAATCTTGATCTACATGCAAATTAATCACACCTGAAGTAGATGTCGCACATGGCTCGTCATCGAACGCGATATCGCCATTAGGTACGGCATCGCCAGTCAGAGCAAGATCACGGAAATTGAATAAATCTTTATCCATTAAATGGGAGGGAACTATTGTTGATAAAGCCGAGAAAATATTATCAACACGACCAGGATGTTGCTTTTCCCAATCACGCATTAATTGCTTCACATGTTTACGTTGCAAGTTCTCTTGCGAGCCACACAGATTACACGGAATAATTGGGAACTGTTTTACTTCTGCATAGCGCTCAGTATCCAACTCTTTTACATAAGCCAGAGGACGGATCACAATGTGTTTACCGTCATCCGATTGTAATTTGGCAGGCATGCCTTTTAGTTTGCCACCGAAAAACATATTCAGAAAGAAGGTTTCCATAATGTCGTCGCGATGGTGACCAAGTGCAATCTTAGTCGCACCCAACTCATCGGCGACCCGATACAAAATTCCGCGACGCAAACGCGAACACAATGAGCAAGTCGTTTTACCTTCAGGGACCAAACGCTTGACGATGCTATAGGTATCTTGATTTTCGATGTGGTACGGAATGCCAAGCTTATCCAGATAGGCAGGCAAAATATCTTCTGGAAAACCGGGTTGTTTCTGATCGAGATTCACGGCAACGATTTCAAAATTGATCGGTGCCCGCTCGCGCAAAGTCATCAGAATGTCGAGCAAAGCGTAGCTGTCTTTACCGCCCGACAAACAGACCATCACTTTGTCACCGTCTTCGATCATATTGAAATCACCGATTGCCTGACCGACTAGGCGACACAGGCGTTTGTGCAATTTATTATTTTCGTAAGCGATCTTTTCAGGCGATTGGGTTGACGCAGTTTGTGCCAATTTTCCTGGCGTTGGCATAGAGATGACTTGCATGGCCTGACTTACCCTTCTGTTTTGATTTGAAACACTTCCACTCCAACGCCTTCGCAGTCTGGATAGACGTCAGGCTTCATGGTAGAAACACGAACCGCGCGCACACGTGGGTGTGACAGCATGATTTTTGCGACATCGTCACAGAGTGTTTCTTGTAAATGCACGTGTCCTTGCGCAACACGAGCAGCAATTGTGCCACGCATGAAATCGTAATCGACGACTTCATCGAGTTGGTCATCTTTAGGGGTCGATAATGCTAATGGGATGTACAAATCGACATTGATCATCACACGCTGCTCACCTTTTTTTTCAAATTCATGAACGCCGATATTGATAGAGACTTCATAATTGCGCAAAAACAAACGACGGCAATCGGCTAATTGCGGGTGGTGGAGTATGGATAACATAAATGATCGCTTAAATGGTTACTTGGAAAACGTCTAAATTAAATACAATAAAACTGCTAAGGACGCATTGCGTTTGCAGTCGCCAGAAACATCACATCACGTTGTGTTGGAACCAAATGCTGGCCACCATCAACTAATAATGTAGTGCCAGTAATTGCTCTCGCTGCAGCCACATAACACACTGCTTCAGCAATATCTTGCGGGGTGCTGGATCGGCCTAAGGGCGTCACTTTATGCGCGGCCTCAAAATCGCTCGCACTTTGATCTCCAGACACCATAGACAGGCCAGGCGCAATACCAACTACCCTCACTTTTGGAGCCAAGGCTTGTGCTAGCATCGTTGTTGCCGTATGTAATGCCGCTTTCGATAAGGTATAAGACAAATAGTCGGGATTCAAATTAAATAATTTTTGATCGAGAATATTGATCACCACCGCCATTCCGTCTGCCGCATCGACTGCTAAACTGGCCGCCAAATCCTGCGCCAACATCAAAGGCGCCATCAAATTTGCGTGCATATGTTTATCCAGACAGGCTTGTGAAAAATCTTCAACGCTATCGGCTTCAAACAAAGAAGCATTGTTCACGACGCAGTCGAGTCGTCCGAAATACGCCAAGGCTTGCGGAACAACATTCTTAACTTGTTCTACACTATCCAAGTCTGCCTGCACGGCCACCGCACGTCTACCGTAAGCCTCAATCTCTGCCACCACTTGCGCTGCTTCTTGCGCCGACTTGCCATAATGCACCACGATGTCCCAGCCGCGCTGCGCCAGCGTGAGCGCAATCTGACGACCAATGCGTTTGGCGGCGCCCGTTACCAGCGCCACCGGTATCGGTGAAGTCATGGGTAAAGCTGGATTCATACTTATCTTCTTCCTACTTTATCGAATTCAATCTGTCACAGTACGCAAAACCACAACGCGCAGACCATAACAGTTTCTGTCAAATTATTTGATAGTGCAATTAGCGAAAATGTTTTCACTAAATGATGGGAATCGTCCCGCTTTTTAATACAATGCTGAAATGCAGAAACTTAATCCTACTCCCAATCAAAAACTCGTGCTGCCAGTGCCATCGGCCGATGCCCAGCAGGCCTCACGACAACTACAAGAGCTGATACTCGCTGAAATCGCTGAATATGGCGGCGTGATACCGTTCTCACGCTACATGGAGATGGCACTGTATACCCCGCGTTTAGGTTATTACAGTGGAGGTTCCGCGAAGCTGGGTGCAGCCGGCGATTTCACCACCGCACCAGAAATGAGTAGCTTGTTCGGAGCTACGCTCGCCCAAGTTGCGCATCACCTATTTGCACAGACTACACCCGACATCTTAGAATTCGGTGCTGGCTCTGGCAAACTGGCCTTTGACATCTTGTCAGAGTGTCAGTATTCAAATATTCCAATAAAGCGCTATTTTATCGTGGAATTGTCCGGCGAACTCAGAGCTCGGCAAGAAGAACGATTAAAAGATTTCCCGCAAGTGGTTTGGTTGTCCAATATGCCAGATGCTTTTTCCGGCATCGTGATTGGCAATGAAGTCTTGGATGCGATGCCCATCGAACTAGTTATCAAGTCAGACAATTCGTGGAATCGTCTAGGAGTAAGAAAAAATACCGAGGAAAATGCAAACTTTTCGTTAGTGAGCATACAAGACAATCCAGAGACTATCAGGAGTTTGATTAATCAGATTCCTGATGCCGAATCACTTCCACAAGGGTATATCACTGAAGTTCACCCAGTCGCGAACGGATTTATGCGCAGCGTCGCTGCCATGCTTTTAGCTGGGCAGGCTAAAACCGGCAAAGCCGGCGTTAGCATTTGGTTCGACTACGGTTTTCCCGCGCATGAGTATTATTTGCCTCAACGCGACAAAGGCACTTTGATGTGCCATTATCGGCACCATGCACATCCAGATCCATTTTATTTGCCTGGCTTGCAGGACATTACCGCTCATGTTGATTTCACCGCTATGGCACATGCAGGCGTGGAGGCTGGCTTAGATTTATTAGCGTACACTAGTCAGGCTGGCTTTTTGCTGGAAACCGGCCTAACGACTATTCTTAGCAGAATTCCAGTCGAAGATACGGCACGCTATTTACCTGCGACCAATGCCATGCAAAAGCTGATTTCTCCTGCTGAGATGGGAGAATTGTTTAAAGTACTAATACTTGGTTGCGGTATAGATTTACCCGACAATTTGTTACGCCATGATCGTAGCCACAGGTTATAGCCCTTAAACCTGTAATCTATTAAGAATCACACCTAAGGAACATGCATGATACGTTGGGTTATCGTTATTTTTGTAGCACTGGTGGTTTTCGCCAATCTACTACCGTGGCTACAAAAACTCGGCTTAGGTAGATTGCCGGGAGACTTACGTTTTAGATTATTTGGTAAGATATTTACGATTCCGTTTGCCTCTACCATTTTGCTTTCACTTGCTATTCTCTTAATTGCAAAAGTGCTCAAGTAAGACATACCGTGGCGTCCCAGCGACGTTGTATAAATTGTCTTGAAATAAATTGCTACGCAGCTACATTGGTAAGACGGAATCGGTTAAAGTTTGGCTCTAGAACAACCGTCAACATCAATAAGAAAAGCAGCACGCCTTGTTTTGCTAAGAACAATCAAAAAACGCAATTAGCCTCCAGGTAAAAAGGATTCCATGAGCAAGTTAGAAGGAATACGCGCCTTATTAGTCGAACCCCATTCAGGAATGCGGGTGAGCTTACACAATATGCTCAACTTATGTGGCATCACAAAAATTGATCATGCCATCAGCGCGGGCACTGCACTCCGGGCAATTCAGAATAAAGTATTTGATTTAATTTTGTGTGAATACGATCTTGGGGTTGGTCAGGATGGCCAGCAACTTCTAGAAGACATACGCCACCATAAGCTCACGCCGCTCTCGACTATATTCATAATGGTGACTGCCGAACGAGCCTATGCCAAAGTAGTCAGTGCTGCCGAACTAGCTCCCTCAGATTATCTCCTCAAACCGTTTACCGCGGATACCCTACTAGAACGCGTTCTCAAAGCAATTGAAAAGCGTAAAGCCTTTGTCGATGTCTACAACTTCATGGAACAGAGTTTCTTAAGGGAAGCTATCGGCGCCTGTATTGAGGGTGAATCTAATTTCCCACGCTACAGCGTAGATTTTATGCGCCTACGCGCTGAGCTCCATGTTATTTTAGGCGAGGCGGATGAGGCAGAACAGTTGTATGCCACACTCTACGAAATGAAGGCGGTCGCTTGGGCGAAACTTGGCCTGGCCAAAACCTTGTTTATGCAAGGTCGCTACCAAGAAGCTGAAGACATTCTGAACGTACTCGTCCAAGAAAATGATAAGTATATGGACGCCTACGATTGGCTGTCCAAGACTCACGAGGCAATTGGACAACTACCCGAAGCAAAATCAGTGCTCGACACAGCAGTGATAATTTCACCTCATGCGGTGCGACGCTTACGAAAATTAGGCTCATTGGCATTAGAAACTGGCGATATAGAAACCGCCGAAAATGTATTCAAAAAGGTCGTCAGTAAAGCCAAATTTTCAGAGTTCCGGGATCCTGAGGATCACGTTAAATTAGTTAATGCCTTAGTAAAAAAAGGTGACCATGAACAAGCAAAATCGGTGATTCGCGATTTAGAAAAAAGCATGGTTGGCGTCAAAAAAACGGAGGCTTGCCGTGCGATTTCAGCCGCCATGTTACATGCCGCAACCGGTGATGCCAGGCTAGCGCAAGAACTTACTGCTGCGGTCGAAGCCAACCGGGAAGATATCGGTTTATCGAATGATCTTAAGCTTGGCCTGGCTAAGAGCTGTCTTGAGCATAATCAAGAAGAAGCTGCATCAGAAGTCATTATGGAAGTCATGCGAAATGCACCAAACCAAGATATGGTGACAAAAGCTATGGGGGTTTTTGAAAGTGCTGGTAAAGGTCACTTAGGACAAGAGCTGGCGCAACGCAGCCAAAAAGAGGTACGTGACCTGGTTGCGCTGGGCGTACAAAAAGCCAAGGAAGGCGACTTCCGCGGCTCAGTTGATCTTATGTCGAGTGCTGCACGTAAGTCCCCCGACAACCCACAAGTGGTATTGAATGCAGCACTGGCGGCACTCAAATGTATAGAAAACCTGGGTTGGGATCCTGCAACTGGCGCATTGGCAAAACAATTAATCGATTCCGCTGCGCGCTTAGATCCTATGAATAATCGTCTCAAGGCAATCCGTGGTCTCTATGAGGAACTACAAAAACGCTTTGGTATCGATGCGCTTCGCATTAAGTCAGGTTAAATTTCTCGAAAACATCTCAACTGCTTGAAACGCCTTCCTTGCAGCGATTCACTGGAAAACAAGTCTAGCGCCACTTTGAGTTCTACTAATTTGATTTTTTATGAATCCTATGCAAAATGTCACACCCGCACGCGAGCAGCTGCTAGAACAAATCCGTGCGGACAAGAGCTTACCAACGCTAGGGGTTGCGATCGCCAAAGTAGTGCAAATGACCTCTTCCGGTGAAGACTCAGTAACTGATCTGGCGCACTTTATATTGTCGGACGTCGCTTTAACACAAAAAATTTTGCGACTGTCTAATACGATTACTTATCGTACTCCGGGCGGCACGATTGTCACCACGATTTCGAGAGCGATATTTTTGCTGGGTTTTGACACGATCAAAGCAAATGCTTTAGCCAGCTTGCTGGTGGAAGGTTTCAACGATGCCCGTCAAGCTCATGTGGTACGACAGGAGCTAGTCAAAGCATTATGCGCCAGTGTCTGCGCTCGAGAAATTGCACGAAGATGCCGACATCCTAATCATGAAGAAGCCGCAGTGGCGTCCCTTTTTAAGAATATCGGACGCGTCTTGGTCGCTTCGTTCGATCATCACCTGTACGATAAAATTCAAGAACTTAGCGCTTCACACCCTGAGCGGGCTATAGAAATTTGCGGACAATTATTGGGGTGTAGCTTTGAGCGCTTTGGCGAGACTGTACTACACGATTGGAAAATACCTAACAGCATTATTAGTGCTTTACAGCCGACTCACGGCAACCAGAAAAAAACCAATATTGGCAATGAATGGATTAGGCAAGTTGCCAGCTTTAGCGAAAATTTGGCATCCATCTTGGTCAACACTGATACAGCACCAACGCAATCAGTGATGGAAGAGCGCTGCCAACTGATGGTTTCACGTTATGGCATTGCGCTGGATTTCGATGCTGACCAACTACAGGTCATCTTGAAAACCGTGGACAAAGAAGCGCGCCTTTTGGCAAATACACTGAATGTAGCGCTGGCACCAATTACCACATCAGCTATTACGATGCCAACTAAAGCATCCGATGTCTTCAATGAATTTATGTTAACCAGTTTCGACACTCAGCAATTAGAAGCGGGAGTTCGGCACGCCAGCGGCAAGCCAGTAAATGCACGCGACTTGTTATTAGCTGGCGTGCAGGATGCAACTCAAATGTTAGCTTCGAACCAAGTCAAATTGAGTGATCTCATTTTGCTAGTATTGGAAACACTGTATGGTGCGATGGGTTTTCGTTTTGCGATGGGTTTTCGTTTTGCGACGGCCTGTCTGCTCGACGTACATACAGGAAGATTTAACGCCAGAGTCGCTGTTGGTGAAAAGTATGCCGAGCGTCAACGTGCTTTTCACTTTTCCGCATTGACTGACAATTCAATATTTCACCTAGCGTTAAGCAACAATGTCGACTTAATGATTTCAAATGCCAGCGGTCCGAAAGTTCAAAATATATTGCCGGATTGGCATAAACAATTATTGCCAGATGCACGGAGCTTCATCATTTTGCCCTTAGTGATTGACCGCAAGCCTTTAGGATTGTTCTATGCAGATCGTGCATTCGCTGCAGAGGAAGGCGTGCCTGCGGATGAAACCGCGCTCATCAAAACCTTAAAAGGACAATTAATGGGCGCGATGATCAAGCGCTAAAAGCTTACTGCAACGGTATGCCTTGTTTTTTTGCAAGGGCGTCAATATCCTGCCATATCGTCATTTGATTCAGTAGTCTAGTCGCGGCATCAAGCATCCCATTCAAGTTAAAGAAACGCTCTACGGAAGCTTCGTCAAAATTCATAGATTGAGAGAAGTTAGTCTTGCCGTATTGTTTCTTGAACGCCAGCAGCAGATCTCCCGGTGTATCTTTATGCCATGACTGCATCATTCCACCGACCATCAACGAGCTATCAATAGTTTGCTCTAACAAGCGTGGATTTTTTACAGTCGCTAAATCACGATAATCCAGCAGTCTCGGGAAATAGAATTTCTTAATCCAATGCGCGGGAATTCCTTGCTCACGATTAAGCAATACGCTACGCCATAACTTCCAACTTTTGGCGGCGTTATCTACTACTTCAAAATGAGTGTCTGCAGAAACTTCACAGTCCTCATCTAGAACGATTTCGAGAACAATGGGAATTCCCACCTGACTCGCAATAATTTCAAGGTTTTCCACCGTAGGCTTAACACCGGGGTTCGACTGTAACTGCCCAACAAAGGCTGTCAACGCTGACTCGTGTTCAATATAAAGCTGACTCGTTAGCTGGCAAAACGCTGCGGATGCCGAGAAATAGGCCATAAGTTCACCAACATACACCCCGCTTCCATGCGTTTCTAATGCTTGGGGAGCCATTAAACCCTCGCGCGGAAGATTCGCAGGGATGCCTTCTCGCAGAAAGCTGTATAGTGAGGTTGAAATACTACCTAGCTTGACGGTAGTACCCTTAGGGAGTATGAAGCTTGTCATCATTATCTTTCTAAATTTAGTACTGTTTTCTTCGATAACTAGGTAATTCTAGAAACTGCCTAAATTAAGCAATACCATCATTCCCAAGACAGCAAAAACTAAAGCTGCAAACCAGCGTACATAATGGAAAGGGAAATTTGGAGAGGCAACTTTACCTAATAGGACAGCTGGCACATCGGCAATCAACATACCCAATGTTGTACCTGCTATCACTAAGCCTAAATCACTGTATTTTGCAGCAAGCGCAACGGTAGCTAATTGAGTTTTATCGCCAATTTCCGCAAAGAAAAAGGTGACGCAGGTCAGTAAAAACACCCCCATCTGCCCCTCTTTAATACCTTCATTATCCATTTCGTCTGGCTTCAAGGTCCATACCGCAATTGCGATAAAAGAGGCACCCAATAACCAACGCAAGATCTCAGTTGGGAAATAACTGACCACCCACTGGCCGAACAAACCGGCCAAACTGTGATTGGCCAAAGTTGCAACCAAGATTCCTAGAACAATAGGAATAGGCTTACGATATCGGGCGGCTAGTAGCAATGCTAAAAGTTGAGTTTTGTCGCCGATTTCACCGACAGCAACAGCGAGAGTCGAAACTAAAAATGCTTCCATGATTGAATGCGGATGGGCACTGGGTTTAATTTACGCAATGAACAAATCATTCCTTTGCCCATCCTGGGTAAAAGAAATAAAGTGCTCAAAGGTCTTGCCAAATTCGAACAACGAGGTCTGTTGTAAGAATCAAATGTACCATGACCGGATGGCCAAGTATGTTGATACATCTATTTTCCCATATATGAAAAAACAGGCTACTCCCCAATGAATACAGTCGAAATTATACCCTGAAGCCCTGCTAGAGGAGTATTTAACTTGCAGTAACAAAAAAATTTGGATCGCAGTCGAACAAGAAAAGAAGAAGTTTTTGTAGTTCGAGAAGATTCGAGACGATGGCTTAGCTGATTTAAACGGGAAATAAAGCGATAAGTGGAGTTGATGAGAATTGGTGAGCTATGAAGAGGTTCTGATTTAAAGCGCAAAAAGCAAAAGCCCCTGATTCGAAGTGAATCAGGGGCGATGCGGAATAAGAGCCTGACGATGACCTACTTTCACACTGGTTGCAGCACTATCATCGGCGCA
>NZ_JBMPOP010000004.1:0-543268 GCF_049340325.1 Undibacterium sp. Di24W | reverse complement strand
CTATCGTTGACGCATTGGTTGACAGCTTCCAAGCTGCTAACACAACAACACACATTGAGCGTTTGACTATCCGTGCAATCGACAACGTCAACGTTGCAGCAGCAACGGTTGGTGTATCGATCGATGCTGGTGCATTGACAGCACAATCTGCGTTGGACGTAACTTTGGGCCGTGGCGCGAACTTCTTGCAATTAGGCGCTGGTGCAGACCGCGTTGTCTTGTTGGGTAACTATGTTGCTGGTACTTATGCTGTGACAGAAAACGGTGTTGCTATCAACACCCAATCTACTGCAACAGCAGTAGCTCGTGTAGTCACAGACACCATCAACTTGGGCAATGGTAACGATACCTTGGTGACTTACGGTGCGATCAATTTGACAGGCGCAACATTGTCTGGCATCGAGAACATCACTTCTAATTCAGCTGTAGTAATTACCGCTAGTCAATATGCAGCATTAATCGCTGCACGAGCAGCATTGGGTCTGTCTGGTCCGGTAATGACCTTCACTGGTGCGGGGCCACATCAATTGACGATTGTTGATGATATCGCTGGTGTGAATAATATTGATTTGTCCTATATCTCCGTCACTGGTGGCACGCTGGTATATGATGTGACGTCGGCTTCGAATGCAACGGGTGGTGGTGTCAACAATAATACGACTTCCAATGCAATTTTGGTGTCCGGCAGTGGGAGCGCTATTGCCGGCACGGTGGGCACTAGTCCATCGAATGGTAATGGCCAAGCTGCCAATAGTACAGCGCTGACCGCAGGTGGCACATTTAACGGCACACCTGGACTGAACGAGAATTTTACCGGCAATGTGGCGGCACTGGAAGGCACTACGGTTAACGGTAATGGCAGTGATGCAGACAAAATCACGATCTCTGGCGGTGGCACGGTCAGTATAGGCAATGGCAATACCATCACCAATATCAAGACGCTGGCTACCGATAATACGGGAACCAATATTAATTTTACTGTAGCTACTTCGGGTATTACGACCATCAATGGCGGCGATGGTAATGACAATGTTAACCTGAATAATTCTGGTAGCTCTATGTTGGCGGGCAATATCAATTTGGGCGCGGGTAACAATAATCTCACCTTAGAAGGCAAGACGTATAGTGGCACCTTTGTTGCAGGTTCAGGCAGTGATACTCTGTTCCTAGTCAATGGCAGCAATATTAGTGCGGCCAATGTGAGTGGTTTTGAAGCTGTGAATATCGCCAATAATGCTTCCGTTACTATGACGGCAGCACAATTTGCTGGTTTTGCTACGGTCACGGCCGCGGCAGCTGAGACGGTTAACCTCACCACCGCAGGAACGATAGCGGGTAGTGCGAATGTAGAGAATTATGTACTGGCAAACGGCAACAATATCTTCACGGCTGCAACCGGCCTGGTATCGGTGACAGGCGGCACAGGTAATGACACCATCAACGCTAGTTCAGCCATCATCACCGCATCGACCGCAATAAACGGCGGCGCTGGCACAGATGTGCTTGCGGTCGGCGCTGTGACTGCAGCTTTAGATATGTCCGCCAAAGTCAGTAATGTAGAAACAGTCAATGTCACAGGTGGCACGACCCCAACCTGGACCGTGACGAATGAGAATGGCGCTGGCGTCACCCTGAACTTCACCAAGTCAGCCTCCACAGCGATCAATGGCATCACGTTGGGTTCTGGCGGCCAGACCCTCAATATTCTGGGTACGGGAACAGGTGCCAGCACGATCACTGGCGGCTCTGGTGCTGATATCATCAATTTGTCCACGACAGCCGCCGGGGCGGATACCATCGCAGCCGGCTCGAACATCAATGCCATTGATACCGTCAATAATTTCAAAGCAGCGGGTGCAGACCTTTTCGGTACAGGTGTTGTGCCTACCTCACTGTTTAGCCTGAATATTGCCAATGCCGACAGCAGCAATCTCGCAGCAGCGATCGCTACAGCAGCGACGGCAGCGGGTGCGGGTCTGGCAAACACAGGTCAGGCTTACACCATCGTTGTCAACAGCGGCACGGCGGCGGGCACCTATGCCTTCCAGAACTCCGGTAGCAGTGCAACTGCGGTGGATGGCAGCGATTTTATCGTCAAACTGGGCGGTACAGTAGGCAGCATCGTTGCCAGTGATTTCGGCATTGCCAATGCGGTTGCCGTCACCCCAGGTGGCACATTCAATGGTAATTCTGGTGCCAATGACATCTTCATGTCGAGTATTCCTGGCCTCAATGGTACGACCATCGCAGGTAATGCTGCCGACAGCGATGTGCTGACCCTGACTACAGCAGGAACAGTCACACTCAATAACGGTAGCACCGGCGGCACCATCAGCAATATCAAGGTTCTGAACCTGGCAAACGGCACCAACACCATCACCTACAATACTTCAGCGGGCTTTACGACCATCAATGGCGGCACAGGCGATGATACTTTCATTCCCAACTCAGCCTTGTTACCTATCGTTGTGAATGGCGGCTCCGGCACTGACACGATAGTGCTGTCGGCTGCTTATGCTGCCACAGCTTCAGGTTCCGGTACCTTTGCTGCCAATGTCACCGGCTTTGAGAAATTACGACTCACCGGGGTCACCAACGAGACCATTGATTTGCAGGTCTTGGGCAACTATAACGATGTCACTTTCTCTGGCGCCAATGGACTGATGTTGAACAACTTGCCGAGCAATGGCAATGTCACGCTGAATGGCGCGGGAACCGCCGTTACCCTTGCCAATGCCGCCTTTGCGGGTGGTGTCAACGATATCATCAACCTGACGCTGACTGATGGCAGCACTGGTGGCGTTTCTTTTGCGACCACCGGTATTACAGCATCCGGTGTTGAGACAGTCAACATCAGTGTCAACGACACCCAGGCTACACCGACAGGCGCTTTCAATGACAACGTGACCTGGCTGGGTAACTCGGTCAAGACCTTTAATGTGAGTGGTAATGCAGGCTTGACCCTGTCATCATCGAGCACCTCGCTGACGACGGTGGATGCCAGCGGGATCACGCTAGGCGGCTTTAGCTGGACATCCGGCGCCCTGGCAGGCGCAGCCACTGTCAAAGGCAGTGCAAGCGGTACCAACACAGTCAATATGAACTCTGCCACTGCAGGTGTTAACTACACTGGCGGTAGTGGTAACGACAATGTGACAATCAACGCCACCGTTTCCAGCACGGCGGCATTGGGTAACGGCAATAATAGCCTGGCTCTGAATGGCGTGACCATCCTCGGCACTTATACTGGTGGCACGGGTACAGATAGTCTGGCGTTCTTCTCAGCGACACCCGATATCAGCAATGCCACGATCACCGGCTTTGAAAATCTGACGGTGACCAATAATGCCAATATCACGGCAACCATTGCCCAGATGTCGCAGTTTACCGGCGTCGTCAATGCCGCAGGAACTGAGACGCTGAACCTGGCTACGGCTGGTAGTTTCAATGCCTTCAACACGATAGAGAAGTATAACCTCTCCAATGGCACCAATAACTTCACTTCTACCAACGTGGCGGTCAGTGTGATTGGTGGCACAGGTGTTGATATCTTCAACTTCACTTCCAACCAGATCATCAATTTCCTGACCACGGTGGATGGCGGCAATAGTACAGATACGCTCAACATCGGCGCGACCACGACGCAGAACATTGATCTGAGTACCAAGGTCGCCAACATCGAAGTCATTAACGTAGCGGGCAGCATAGGTACAGCTAGCCTTACCAACGTCAATGGCGCAGGTGTCACGCTGAACTATACCAAGAGCACGGGTGACAACACCATTACCCTTGGTAGTGGTGGCCAGACGTTGAATCTGCTTGGTTCCAGTCCTGCAGCGACTACCGTCACAGGTGGTGCGGGGGTGGTGGATACGATTAACCTTCAAACCGCTGGTTCAGGCTCGGAGACCCTGATAGAAACGGGCGCCAATATGTCGAACCAAACGCAGGTAGACGTGGTGGGTAATTTCAATGCGACTGGCACGGATTACTTCAAGACGGGCGTCAATGCAGCCAGTGTGGGTTCCTACATTATCGGCAATGCCACTACGGCTAACTATCTGGCCACGATAACCGCTGGTTTGTCTGTTGTGCTCAATAGCGCCGGCCAGGCTTACCTGATCACGATACAGACAGGCTCAGCAGCAGGCACTTATCTGTTCCAGAACACGGGTTCAGATACCAGCCAGTTTGATAATACCGATTTCTTTGTGCAACTGACAGGTACCGTTGGCACTATCACTACGGCTAACCTGATCGCGTAAGAGGCTAGCATTCAAGGACGGGTAGAAATCTCAGTTCTACCCGTTAGCCTTGAAACTGTTATTTCATTTTGCGTGCTAGTCGGGTTGATTGGTACTTTGAATGGCGCAAATGAGATCGTATCTTGGGCTGGTTTTGGGGCTTGCAATCGGATTGCTGTGAACTAAATTTTCTTCCTGTTTGAAAAGCCCTGATGGAGTAGTTGAGCATTGCTTACTTTATTCGGCAGCGAAGGGAATAGTCGAGCTGGAGCATGAATTGCGTTATGGCCTAAGATGGTATGGGCGAAAAAAAAAGAGTTTGTGATTTCTCACAAACTCTTTTTTAATTTGGCTCCTCGACCTGGACTCGAACCAGGGACCTGCGGATTAACAGTCCGTCGCTCTACCAACTGAGCTATCAAGGAATAGAAGCATTACCTCTAAACTTTTATTGCACTACATCTCTATTTCTAGAGCTACAAAATTCTGTGGCTCCTCGACCTGGACTCGAACCAGGGACCTGCGGATTAACAGTCCGTCGCTCTACCAACTGAGCTATCAAGGAACAGAGACAAACATTATAGGGAGAATTCCTAAACTTGTCAAAAGTTTTTACTTGAGAATGCTTTTTTTACCTACTGTTTTGGGGGCTTAAAGATTGTCCATTTCAGTGTAAACGCTTTGCTGACGGGCTTTTCTAGTAATCGTCTTTCATTTTTCCAAATTGGAAAATTTTTTGACTCATGCTTTAGCAGTCAGCATTGATTGCGCGTTCATCCACTGGTCAAAATCGATTTCTGTCACAAAACACTATGCTGCTCGCTGCTATAGATAAAGGACATGCATGCGTGCGAGTTTGCTATTTGTGCGCCCCGTAAGACAAAGTTGAAAACTTTAATTTCACCAGGACTATCCATCTCAGTTCGTGCTCTTTGCTTGCGGACAGCTCTAATTGGAGATGAATGCCCGCCAAATACCCTCTGAGGCTAGCCAATTTTTTTAAAAATTAAATGAAGTCAGTTTTTGGAATGAATCTCTTTTGTGTGTCGCCGCACGGACTGGTCATTGAATCTTAGTTTAAATGCAGATTGGTTTATCTTTATAAGAAAGCTTATATGAGTATCGCTACTATTCTATTGATTATTCTAATCATTATGCTGATCGGTGCGTTTCCACGATGGCCTCATAGTCGTAACTGGGGTTACGAACCAAGTGGTGGACTGGGATTGGTTTTTGTAATTCTGTTGATTTTATTGTTAATCGGAAGAATCTAGACCGGACTTACTTTGATTGAGTGCAGGATCGTGTTGTTTATCAATTGTCGGCTTTTGATGGATTTTTGGTTTTAATGGAAGGTAATTATTTATGCCGCAAATCATCGCAGGATTCATTCAGCAACAGGATCAAGTTATACAGCTCATGTTGGCTTTGAGAAGCGCCAAATTTGATGAAAAATACATCAGCTCTTTTTATGTGAATCCACCTGGACAGCATGATATCTTGCCTCAAGGCGGAGACAGGTTTGATTCTCCGGGAACGAAAGAAGTACTGACCGGACTTGCAATTGGTGTGAGCGGCGGTGGCCTGCTTGGCGCGGCACTTGGTGTCGTTGTAATCCCAATTGGAGGTCCATTTGCGCCTGTACTTGGCGCCGCAACAGGTGCACATATCGGAGCCCTGATTGGCAGTGTGTCAGAAATGAAGGATCAAGGTGCGGGTGAAGTTGGTGGAGAGAACACGTTGAGGCAGCGCAAGACTGGCATGATGGTTGCGGTATGTGTTGAGGGTGCACGTGAGGAGAACGATGCCATTGATATTTTTAACGCCTTTGGCGCTGTGGATATAGAGAGTAGTGTTGGCAAGATTGTTGATGGTGATTGGTGCGATTTCGATCCTTTGACTACGCCGCACTTAATCGCGCAAACACTTCCTCATTAGTCCTGGATCAATCTTAGAGTGCCGATTGTCACGGCTGGACAAGATACGGCAAATCAAATGCAGGACTTAAGTGTCTAGGGGTAAATTTGCTCGTGTACCCATGATCGTGATTTTTGACAGGGATTACATAGCGTTTGGCCGATTTTGAACTTATGGCGGAGTAGTATCTCTGGCTTTGGTAGTAAGCCTTTTCTAGTTTACTTCATTTACTGATTAAATATACAGTATAATGTTTAAGGTCCGCAGCTTGGTGTTCGTTGCAGCTTTTTTGATTTTTTGTAATCGATATCGCGGCGGCCGTTTTGCTTAATTTGTCAGGCCGCTACTCATTTCGCTCGAAAGTTCTTTGTTCGGGCTCGTGTTAAGATAATTGGCTATTGGCATATTGTTCTTATTGCCTATTTCTAAGGTTTTTTCATGAGTGATTTACTCTCTGTCGTTGCGCAAGATGTAGAAACGAAGTTCGTTACGTTTCCTGATTCGCCATTTCAGCTCTGTCAAATATTTGAACCTGCAGGAGATCAGCCAGCTGCGATTGCGCAATTGGTAGAAGGTATCAATGATGGTTTATTTTTTCAGACTTTGCTAGGTGTAACGGGCTCAGGTAAAACGTATACGATGGCCAATGTCATCGCACGTACTGGTCGACCCGCTATCATTTTTGCGCCAAACAAGACCTTGGCAGCGCAGTTGTATAGTGAGTTTAAAGAATTCTTTCCACGTAACGCGGTCGAGTACTTCGTGAGTTACTACGATTATTATCAGCCAGAAGCTTATGTGCCGCAGCGGGACTTGTTTATCGAAAAAGATTCGGCGATCAATGAACACATTGAGCAAATGCGATTGTCGTGCACTAAGTCTTTGATGGAACGACGTGATGTGATTATCGTTGCGACGGTGTCGGCGATTTACGGTATTGGTAATCCCAACGAATACCACAAAATGATTTTGACCTTGCGCGCCAAGGATAAACTCAGTCAGCGCGATGTGATCGCACGTTTAATTCAAATGCAATATACGCGCAATGAAGTGGATTTTGGGCGTGGTACTTTCCGTGTGCGTGGTGACACCATAGACATTTTTCCAGCCGAGCATGCTGAGTTAGCCGTGCGTCTGGAAATGTTTGATGATGAAGTTGAAAGCATCGCCTTATTTGATCCCTTAACAGGGCGCGTTAAGCAAAAAATCCCGCGATTTACAGTTTATCCAGGCTCACACTATGTGACGCCACGTGAGACCGTTTTGCGAGCGATAGAAACGATCAAGATAGAACTACGTGAACGTCTGGACTTTTATCGTCGCGAAAATAAATTGATTGAAGAACAGCGCATCGAACAACGCACGCGTTTTGATCTGGAAATGATGGCGGAGATTGGATTCACCAAAGGGATTGAAAATTATTCACGTCATTTAAGTGGTGCAAAACCTGGTGACCCACCGCCGACTTTGGTCGATTATTTACCTGTCGACGCCTTGATGTTTTTAGATGAGTCGCATGTGCTGACTGGGCAATTAAATGCCATGTATAACGGTGACCGTTCACGCAAGACCAATTTGGTTGATTATGGATTCCGTCTCCCATCTGCACTGGATAACCGGCCACTAAAATTTGAAGAATTTGAAAGCAAGATGCGGCAAACGGTGTTCGTCTCTGCTACGCCGGCGGAGTACGAAAAACAGCATGCAGATCAGGTGGTCGAGCAAGTGGTGCGTCCGACAGGATTAGTTGATCCACGCATAGAAGTGCGTCCGGCGTTAACGCAAGTCGACGATTTGATGAATGAAATTACCTTGCGTGTGAAGCTCAATGAACGGGTTTTGGTGACGACCTTGACTAAGCGTATGTCCGAACAGTTAACGGAGTTTTTAGGCGATAACGGCGTCAAGGTACGCTACCTGCATAGCGATATTGATACTGTGGAACGTGTTGAAATTTTGCGTGATTTGCGGCTTGGTGCCTTTGATGTCTTGGTTGGGATTAATTTGTTGCGCGAAGGATTGGATTTGCCGGAGGTATCTTTGGTGGCGATTTTGGATGCGGATAAAGAAGGTTTCTTGAGGTCAGAGCGTAGTCTGATTCAAACCATAGGTCGCGCTGCAAGGAATTTGAATGGTACGGCGATCTTGTATGCAGATCGCGTTACTGATTCCATGCGTCGTGCGATCGATGAAACCGAACGTCGTCGTGCCAAACAAATTGCATTTAATACCGCCAACAATATTACGCCGACGGGCATCAATAAGAAAATTAAAGACATCATCGACGGCGTGTACAACCCGCAGGTAGCGCGCGATGATTTAATGGTCGCTCAGGAGCAAGCGAAGTACGAAGCGATGAGTGAGAAACAGATCAGTAAAGAAATTAAGCGCTTAGAGAAACTGATGCTCGATCACGCCAAGAACCTTGAGTTTGAACAAGCTGCCAAAGTGCGCGATCAGTTGGCTGTGTTGAAAGAGCAGCTATTTGGGGCGGGTGGGCATGATAATGTGACGTCAATAATTGGCCGTTAAAAATGATAAGCAATGAAAAAAGCCGGATTGCTCCGGCTTTTTTCATTGGTACAGAACTTATAAGGCAAACAGCTTAGCCTTCAACAATTCGTGCCGCAATATGTGCCAAAGCTTCTTCAACCTGATCAATCAAGATCAGGCATAGGTCGCCTTCACCCAAAGTCGACAATGCAGTATCTATCGCGATAAATTCACCATTAATTTCCTGAATGTCGGTCGTGCGTTTAGCGTTTGCTAAACCAGCGCGCAATAAGGCTACGACTTCACCATCCGCACGACCACGTTGACATTGATCTTGGTACAGAATAACTTGGTCAAAAGCGTTGCCCAGAATTTCAGTTTGTTGACGAATATCTTGATCGCGACGATCACCCGCGCCACTAATAACAACCGAGCGACGTTTGCCAGGCATACTTTCTACCGCTTGTACTAAAGCGCTGATCGCATCAGGATTGTGACCATAGTCGGCGATCAAAGTCGCACCGCGATAATTGAAAACATTAAAGCGACCAGGCGCATTGTCGCTGTCATTCATAAAGCTTTTCAAACCCTTACGAATCGCTTCCCAATTAATGTTAGTCGCCCACGCTGCCGCCACCGATGCCATGACGTTTTCGATTTGGAAACCAATCGTGCCATTTCGGGTAATCGGAATTTCAGATAATGGAATTCTTTGCACAAGTTTACCTTCTACAGCGACCAGATCACCGTTTTCTATGAATACGACTCGATGTCCTCGAACCTTATGAGCAGTCATGATTGCCAATTGGCTATCTGCTGCAAAGAAGGTGACGGCACCAGTGCAATTGCTGGCCATGCTTGCAACGATCGGATCGGCCGCATTCAAGACAGCAACCCCGTTTTCCGCTACGTTTTGTACTATCACTCGTTTTAATACGGCCAGATCTTCAACGGTGGTGATGTAATTCAGACCTAAGTGGTCGCCAGTACCAATATTGGTGACTACCGCGACTTTACAACGATCATAGGCCAGACCTTCACGTAAGACACCGCCACGAGCAGTTTCAAATACCGCTGCATCAACGTCAGGGTGGGATAAAACATTGCGGGCACTACGTGGGCCGCTGCAGTCACCGCTATCAATTTGACGACCTTCTACATAAACACCATCAGTATTCGTCATTCCTGTGCGCAAGCCGCTGACTGTCAATAGATGCGCAATTAAGCGTACCGTGGTGGTTTTTCCATTGGTGCCTGTGACCGCAATAATAGGAATTCGTCCATCATCGCCATCAGCAAACATGGCCGAAACAATGGCTTCACCTACCGCGCGACCTTTGCCGAAAGATGGGGAAAGGTGCATGCGCAAACCAGGTGCCGCATTGACTTCGACTACGCCACCGTTCTGATCTTCTATCGGTTTCAAAACGCTGTCACAGACCACGTCTACGCCGCAGATGTCCAGTCCCACCATTTGTGCGGCAGCGACGGCGCGCGCGGCAACTTCTGGATGTACATCGTCTGTTACGTCAGTGGCGGAGCCACCCGTTGAAAGATTAGCGTTATTGCGTAAAACGACACGTGTGCCTTTCGATGGCACAGTGTCTGCGGTATAACCTTGTTTGGCCAAGCTTGCTAGCGCGATGTCGTCGAAACGAATCTTGGTCAATGAGGTTGCATGGCCACTGCCACGGCGCGGATCTTTGTTGACTTGTTCAACTAACTCACGAACAGAATGTGTACCATCACCCACGACTTGCGGTGGATCGCGGCGAGCAGCAGCAACCAGTTTGTTGCCAATGACAAGCAAGCGGAAATCATTGCCAGGCAAATAGCGTTCGACCAAAATATCATCGCGGAATTCGCTCGCTGCGATATAGCCAGCTTCTAATTGTTCGCGCGTCGTGACATTGACAGTGACACCTTTACCTTGATTGCCATCTTTAGGCTTAACTACTACGGGCAGGCCGATTTCTTGCGCAATTTTCCATGCATCTTCTATGTCAATTGCGGTACGACCTAAAGGTACTGGCACGCCAGCAGCATCGAGTAATTTTTTTGTCAGTTCTTTATCCTGCGCAATGGCTTCTGCAATAGCGCTGGTGCCATCCATTTCGGCGGCTTGAATTTTGCGTTGTTTGCTACCCCAACCAAAAGTCACCAAACTACCGCTGGTCAGACGGCGATAGGGGATGTTACGTGCCACCGCTGCATAAACGATAGAACCGGTAGATGGTCCCAAGCGTAAGTCTTCATCTAGATCGCGCAATTGATTTAATGCCGACGTTAAATCAAAGCTGGTATTTTCTAAAGCTGCTTTGCACAATTGCTCAGCCAGTTCAAATGCCAGGCGACCTACATCTTCTTCTGAGTATTCTACGACTACTTGAAAAATGCCTTCTTCCAGAGTTTGGGTAGAACGGCTGAATGTAACCGGGCAGCCTGCTTGCGCCTGCAGAGCGAGCGTTGCTAGCTCAAACACACGCGCTAACGGAATCGCATCATCATGACCCGTCGCTTGCAAGGGGCCAATTTCTGGGAAGAGGGCACGCAAACGTGCTTCAAAATCGGGTAGTTTATTGATCGATAATTCCTCTGGCGTGCAGCGTACTATCGCCTCAACCGCAGTGTGGTGACTCCAGAGGTTAGGGCCACGTAAAGCCCTGATTCGTGAAACTTCCATAAACCTTTATCCTATCTACGGCGCAAACGCCAAAATGTCTACTTTGCTGGTTCTGCAAGGTCGCATTGCTTTCGCTGAATGTAAAACGGCGACCTTTTAGCCATGGTTTTAATATTGTTTTTTCGGCGGATTTGAATCGAAATTACGCAAAGCGGCAACGATCAAATCGGATGCAATATCCAGAGCCCAGGCTGCTGCGATGGCTGCCATGATTGCTTCCGGTTGTTCTGCCTTACTGGTTTTGAGCGAAGACAGTGCGACTAAGTTGAGCTCCTCTAAACCGGTTGCCAAAACAATGCACTCATCACGTATAAATACCGCGCGCTTACCGTCTGTTAAATGTTTGCGTAAAGTCGTATTTTGACCCGAGTTCGCATAAAAAATGACATCGCCATCAGATAATTCTGCCAAATCCTCAGCTTGACTGATATCCGCATTAATGACCGCGCAGCCATGCGGCAGAATTACGTCAATCTGCGAACGCATGACTTTGAACATTTGTTCGGCTTCAGTTAAGTAGAAGCCAGATAGATTTTCTATGCCGTCCAAATCAGTCACAACGCCCACCGTACATTTATCGTACGCTAAACCATCCGCCAAAATACGATTAGCGTTGGTTTCAAAGACAGCGCTTTGCACGTTGCGATTCAGTAGCAGGCGTTGGCCTGCATCCCAAGACGTACAGTCGGTTTTCACTACCTGACGTTGATCCAGATAGAGGCCATCCGCGCAAGCAACACCGGAGTATTTACCACTAATACTCAACATACTAGAAACCAAGCGTGAAATTAAGCTAGTTCCCTTACTGCCAGCTACGCCAACGATAGGAATGCGACCATTATCAATGGGGCCAAACAAATGCTTGATGATGGCCGAGCCTATATCGCGCGGTTTGCCTACAGCGGGCTTTAAATGCGACAACAAACCAGGGCTGGCATTGACTTCGATAATGGCACCGCCTTGTTGCTCCAACGGTCGGGAGATATCTTCACAGACCAAATCGATACCGGCAATGTCGAGTCCAATGATGCGTGTCGCTAAGGCCGCGATACGGGCTATGTCGGGATGAACTTCATCGGTCACATCAATTGCGACATTACCATTGTGTTGAATCAAAACTTTTTGCTTATCTGCTGGCACTGATTCTGCGTCCATGCCTTGGCGCTTAAGTTCCAAAATGATTTCAGCACTTTCATCTGGTTTAATTAAACCTAAAGGAAATTCTTCTGTTTCGCCACGACGTGGATCGATATTGATTTGTTGTGCAACTAATTCATTGATGTTGGATTGACCATCGCCGATGATCCAAAGCGATTCGCCTTTAGCTGCGGCGACTAATTGATTGCCGACCACTAATAAGCGATGTTCGTTGCCGGTAATGTAGCGTTCAACAATTACGCTCTTGCTGTCACCTTTGCGAGCAGCTAGTTCATAAGCAGCGATGACTTCGGGCTCAGTCATCAAATTTAATGTGACGCCACGACCATGATTGCCGTCATAGGGTTTAATGACGACCGGTAAGCCAATGTCCTGTGCTTCCTCCCAAGCTTCTTCGGCACTGCGTACCAAGCTGCCTTCTGGCACGGGAACGCCGCATGCCTTCAAAAGCGACTTGGTCATGTCTTTATCGCTTGCGATGCTTTCTGCAATGGCGCTGGTACGGTCGGTTTCTGCCGTCCAGATGCGGCGCTGTGCTGCACCGTGACCCAATTGCACCAGATTACCTTCTGTTAAACGTATAGACGGAATGTTCCGGTCAGTCGCGGCATCGACGATGTGTGCGGTACTTGGCCCTAAACACAAATCATCGACCATATCGCGTAATTTGAGGAGTTCTGCATCAAAATCGTAGTTTTGATTCTCAATCAAAGCCATTAAGAGATCACGCCCCATACTAAGCGCTGCCCTACCTACTTGCTCCTGACGCGTCCGGAAGGCCATTTTGTACACGCCCTCGACATGGGTCGAGCGGGTCTGGCCAAATCCGGTACGCATACCTGCCAGATTTTGTAATTCAAGGACGACATGCTCTAAGATATGACCGACCCAAGTGCCTTCTTTAAGACGTTCCAGAAAACCGCCGACCTCACCAACACCACAGCGATGCTGTAGCAAACCAGGTAGTCGCTCGGTCAGACGTTCATACAGGCCGGGGAGTTTATTGGAAGGGAGCTCTTCGAATTCCCCAATATCTAGCCAAACTTCGATGACGGGGCGATATGTCCAAATGTTCGGTCCGCGCAGATGAGTAGTACGCAGCGGAGTGATGTCTTTCTTTTTTGTAGTCATGAATGTCAATTTATTATTGAATAGTGAAATCGCTATTCGCTTTAATTTTTTTTGGAAGTCAATCGTTTTAAGATCAAGTATTAACGCTTTTAAAGTCGTTTCAGCCGACAAGCAGCAGATAGGCAGTGTTAAATTAAGCAAATTTGAAATTATCTCTCCAAAGCTTGCTGGTATACTTCTTACCAAACACGAAACTAGGTAATCTCCATGATCTTGTTTCCCTTTCGACAGAATACCGTAATTTGTCGTTTCAGTCATACAGCATGATGCATTCTTCCAAAGTTTTCTTGGATTTTGCCTGTAATTAACGTGCTAACTTATGTGTGAATAACAAGAAAATACGGTTTTTTTAATTTTTTCTCGCGTTTTCGATTTGTGCCAGAAAACGTCTCCCGGGAGTTTGTTTGACGATGACAACATCACCAACAGCAACAGTAAGCATTACTAATTCAGTCGCCAATTTGCCGCAAGTGTGGGTACAAGAGTTGAGTTTGCAATTAAGGCAAGATGAAACGATATTGAATGCAGTTGAAACCGACCTTGATGCCAAGCTCAGGTTTGAACAAGGCTTAATCGTCGTTACCAATCAACGTTTGCTGTCGAAAGCACCTAACGCGCAAAATTGGGACTCGTGGTCGTACGCCCAAGGCTTGCAAATTCGCCATCATGACCATGCGGGCGTGGGACACTTGGAATTGTTAGATGATACGCAATTGTTGGCGCATTGGCGTTTTACTTTAGGGCAAAATTTATTGGTTATTCGGCTGATGGATAGCTTCCGAGAACAACTGGAAGCCCACATTACAGGCAAAACCCCAGAGCATGTCGAGCAAAACATCTGCCCTAGTTGCAAAGCAATTCTCGAGCCGGATCAAGATGAGTGTCCGGTTTGTACCAAAGTGATTCACACGCCTCCTTCCACCTGGACCTTGTTTCGTTTGTGGCGTTTTGCGCGCCCATACAAAATTTCGTTAGCGATCGGTTTTACTTTGATGCTTTTGGGTACCGCGGCGCATATGATCCCGCGGTACTTGACAAAACCACTGACTGATGAAGTTTTGATTCCTTATCAAAATGGTCAGCACGTAGACCCCGGCTTGGTCGCAACTTACATCGGTGGCTTGTTTGGTGCAGCGGTATTGGCTTGGTTGTTGAGCTGGGGTAAGACTTATATTTTAGCTTTGGTTTCAGAGCGTATCGGTGCAGATTTGCGGACCGCAACCTATGAGCATTTGTTAAAACTCTCTTTAGAGTATTTTGGTAGCAAACGTACCGGCGATTTAATGTCACGTATTGGTAGCGAGAGCGATAGGATTTGCGTTTATCTATCCTTGCATTTATTGGACTTTGCCACCGACGTTTTGATGTTCATCATGACTGCGGTGTTCCTGTTGCAAATCAATACGAAGTTGGCGTTGGTTACTTTATTGCCTTTGCCGTTGATTGCTTGGGCGATTCATTTGGTACGTGATCGCTTGCGAACGGGTTTCGAAAAAATTGATAGGGTTTGGGGTGAGGTAACCAATGTACTTGCCGACACGATCCCTGGTATTCGTGTGGTCAAAGCTTTTGCGCAAGAGCAACGGGAAGCATCGCGTTTTCGTGATGCGAATAAACACAACCTGGCAGTCAACGATAAGCTCAATAAAGTCTGGTCTTTGTTTTCGCCTATCGTTTCTTTTTTGACTGATATTGGTATTTTGGTCGTTTGGGGCTTCGGTATCTGGCAAGTGTCACATAACGAAATTACGGTGGGTGCTTTGGTTTCTGCTGTGGCGTTTATTAGTAATTTCTACGGTCGTATTGATTCCATGAGTCGCATCGTCTCTGTGACTCAAAAATCGGCTTCAGCAGCGAAACGGATATTTGATATTCTTGATCATGTCTCCAGCGTGCCGGAACCACAAAATCCAGTCAAAATCAAAGAAGTAAAAGGTCAGATTGAATTGCGCGAAGTCGGTTTCCGTTATGGTAATCGTGCTGTTAATCGCGGAGTTAGTTTGAATATCCAACCGGGCGAGATGATAGGTTTAGTTGGTCATAGTGGCTCAGGTAAGAGTACCTTGGTCAACTTGATTTGCCGTTTTTACGATGTGGCGGAGGGCGCGATTTTGCTCGATGGCGTGGATATTCGTTCTTTTGCGGTCGCTGACTATCGCTGTAATATTGGCTTGGTGTTGCAAGAGCCCTTCTTATTCTTTGGTACGATTGCCGACAATATTGCCTATGGTAAGCCGAACGCCACGCGTGAAGAGATTATCGCTTCTGCACGTGCTGCCCATGCACATGAATTTATTTTACGTTTGCCACAGGGTTATGATTCTATGGTCGGCGAACGTGGTCAAGGCTTGTCTGGCGGTGAGCGCCAAAGGATTTCAATTGCACGTGCCTTATTGATTGACCCACGAATTTTAATCATGGATGAAGCGACTTCATCAGTCGATTCAGAAACCGAAAAAGAAATTCAAAAAGCATTGGATAATTTGGTTAAAGGCCGCACCACGATTGCGATTGCGCATCGTCTTTCCACCTTGCATAAAGCGGATCGTTTGGTTGTATTAGATCGAGGCGAAGTGGTGGAAGTCGGTAGTCATGACGAATTGATGGCCAAGCATGGCGCGTATTTTAAATTGTATGAAGCGCAGGCTCGTAATGCTGCGGCACTCGCTGTGGGAGGTGAATAATATGACGACGACATTTCAATTGCGACGCAATAATTTTCGTCAATTGGTATTGACCGATGTCGACGGCGCAGATCACGTTGATGTGCGTCCGGTGCGTGCTTTTCCGATTCAATCACCGGATGCGGGAATTTCCTTGGTTAAAGAAAATGGTGCAGAAGTGGCGTGGATAGATCACTTATCTGATTTGCCAACTGCGATTCGTGAGCTCATCGACGAGGAGTTAGAAGGTCGTGAGTTTATGCCTGAAATTTCGCAAATTGTCAGTGTCACCAGTTTTGCTACGCCTTGCACATGGTATGTGAAGACAGACCGTGGCGATACTCATTTTGTTTTGAAAGGTGATGAAGATATTCGTCGCATAGGTAAAGATTCTTTATTGATTGCAGATAATCACGGGATACATTTTCTGATCCGGAATATGTTTGAAATTGATAAACATAGCCGAAAAATTTTAGATCGATTCTTGTAAAAACTTGCTAAACCTCATCGCTCCAGTCTTTGTATATTTCTGGAGCATTTTTTAGTTTAAGGTCATGCTATAAAATTTAACCTCGCTTCCATCATTCCAGGGAATAGTCGCCGTTATTTGGAAACCCATTTTTAACAATAAATTTTCGGAGGCTGTATTGTGTAAGGAAGTAATTGCAACAAGTTTGTCTAGCCTAAGCGTGTTTTGTGCAAATTGAACCACTGCTTTTCCTGCTTCGAAAGCATATCCTTGGCCGGTGAATTCTGGCAGGTAAGCGTAACCGATATCGATGTTTTCAAGCTCTGGACGTTTCACCAAGCCGCATAAACCAATTGCTTGTTGATCAGATTTTAGCTCAACGAGATACAAGCTGAATCCCATTTTTTCTTGAACGTCTTGGTGCCCGGTTTGTATGGCTTTTATTGCGTCTTCGAGACTGCGTATGCCTTTGTCGCGGATATTGTGGATGAAGCTCGGATCATTGACAAGGCGCAAGTAAAACGCCGCGTCTTTATAATCCATGGTGCGTAGTTGCAAGCGAGGTGTGCTTAGTATGATTTGTGATGGCAATGCTACCTCCGGATTGAATTCGCTACTGTTTAGCAATTTATAAGGACGAAAAGGTACAATTTCGTTGGAGGTTATTTTATGACGTATCTCTCAATTAAAGAAATATAAAACGATTATGAAATTAGCGACACTTAAAGATGGTACTCGCGATGGACAGTTAATTGTGGTCTCGCGTGATTTGAAAACGGCCCAGATTGCAGACGGCATCGCGGCGACGCTACAGCACGCTTTGGATGATTGGAGCTTCATCGCACCGCAGCTTGATGAAGTATATGAACGTTTGAACGCTGGAAGAGGTATTAATAGTTTTGATTTTGAGCCACAAAATTGTATGGCACCATTGCCACGTGCCTACCAATGGGCGGACGGCTCATCGTATGTCAATCATGTGGAATTAGTGAGAAAAGCACGTAACGCTGAGATGCCTGAGAGTTTTTGGCATGATCCTTTGATGTACCAAGGCGGAAGTGATGACTTTATCGGCCCCATGGATGACATCGCTTTATTGTCAGAGGACTGGGGCATTGATTTTGAAAGTGAAATTGCGGTTGTGACTGGTGACGTCCCTATGGGGGTAAAGGTGCAACATGCTCAAGAACATATTCGTTTGCTAATGTTGGTGAATGACGTTTCTTTGCGCAATCTGATTCCATCCGAGTTGGCAAAAGGTTTTGGCTTTTTCCAGTCTAAACCTGCGTCAAGTTTCTCACCGGTGGCGATTACGCCCGATGAGCTAGGGGAGGCTTGGAAAGAGGGTAAAGTACATTTAGCACTGCGTTCGACTTGGAATGACACACTGGTTGGACAGCCGAATGCAGGCGTGGATATGGTGTTTTCTTTCCCACAATTGATTACGCATTTGTGTAAGACGAGGAACGCGCGCGCTGGCACCATCATAGGATCTGGCACAGTGTCGAATAAAGATCCGAAGAAAGGCTATAGCTGTATTGCGGAAAAACGTGCCTTAGAAATGATCGCCAATGGGGAAGCTAGTACCGAATTTATGAAATTTGGTGACAAGATTCGTATCGAAATGCTGGATAAAAACGGTAAATCGATTTTTGGTGCGATTGAACAAAGCGTGGTCGAATACAGTAAAAACTAAAGATTCGGGGGTTTTAGCGATGAATTTTGATTTTTTCTAGAAATTCATGGCCTGAGTCTATATACTGCTAGAGTTATATAAACTGAGTAAAGTTAATTTTTATCATATAAAGAAAATGGCACTTTACACCGATAAGTAGCTACATCGATAAAAAAGTTTTACTCTGACTCTAGGAAGCCTGCATGAATCTCCATCAATTGCGTTTTGTTCGCGAAGCGGTCAGACAGAATTTCAACCTTACAGAAGCGGCCAAAGCCTTATTCACTTCGCAACCTGGCGTTTCTAAAGCGATCATCGAACTTGAGGAGGAACTGGGTGTCGATATTTTTGCTCGTCACGGCAAACGTATCCGTGGTCTGACTGAGCCTGGTCGCGCTGTGTTGAAGTCTGTTGAAATGATCATGCAGGAAATTGATGGCTTAAAGCGCATCGGTAAAGAATTTGCGGCACAAGATAGTGGCAGCTTTACTATCGCTACCACGCACACGCAGGCACGCTATGCCTTGCCTAAAATCGTGCAGGCGTTCATGCAGAAGTATCCTAAAGTGCGTTTGTCCTTGCTGCAAGGTAGCCCGAAACAAATTGCAGAAATGGTGATGCGTGACCAGGCAGATATTGCGATTGCGACTGAGGCGATTACCAGTATTGATGGCTTGGTGTCGATGCCTTGTTATCAGTGGGAGCATGTGGTGGTGGTCGCGCCAGATCATCCTTTGTTGAAATTGAAAGGGATCACGCTGGAAGATATTGCCCGTTATCCCTTAATTACTTACGACGCTGCATTTGCTGGTCGCAGCAAAATCGATCATGCTTTTGAAGTGCGTCAATTAAAGCCTGATGTGTTACTGGAAGCGATTGATGCTGACGTCATTAAGACTTATGTCGAGTTGGGAATGGGTGTTGGCATTATCGCGGGGATGGCGTTTGATGCCGAGCGTGATGTGAATTTACGCGCAATCCCCGTAGGTCAGTTGTTCGGCATGAATGTGTCGCGTGTTGCGGTAAGGCAGGGCGCTTACTTACGTACCTATATGTACACTTTCATCGAAATGCTTTCGCCGACCATGAATCGTAAATTAATTGATCAGGTGATGCAGGGCGGTAAAGATAGTTACGATTTGTGATTTGATGTCGTCTAAATCGACGATAGGTAAAAATTTAGAAATGAAGATTTCAGGAGAACTGGAATCAAAATAAGAAAGAATGAAATGAAGCGTGAAGCACTAGCTGATTATTATGCGCAATGCGCTGAGACTTTTGATGAGAAATATCAAGAGCCTGATTTAGAGGAAGATGCTTATGCGGCAGCGGAGCATATTAGCGAAGCGCTGGCGAATCATGACGTGCTGGAGTTGGGTTGTGGCTCTGGTTACTGGACACAACATTTTGCTGATGCCGCAAAGTCGATATTGGCGACTGATGTTAATGAAGCTATGCTGGATCTTGCGCAAGATCATGATTATCCAGATGGAAAAGTGGAATTTGCAATTGCCGATTGGCATAACCTCAAATTACCTGAGGGTAGAAAATTTACTGCGTGTTTTGCAGGGGGGATGTGGTCACATATACGCCGCGATGAATACAATTCCGCTATGGCAAATATACGCAAAGCCATCGGGTCTGGTGGTTTTTTGGTATTGATTGATGACAATGTTGTCGAAGACTTTACGCGCCCGACAGCTCGAACTGATAGTGATGGTAATACTTACCAGATTCGCGAGCTACCAGATGGTAGTCGTGTGGAAGTCATAAAAAACTTTCCGACTGATAGTTATTTGAAAAAGAAATTTGCCGCAATAGCACGCGATATTCGTGTCAGCCGTAATGAATTTTTTTGGATGCTGACCTGCGTTTTAAAATAAACTTTGATAAGTAGATGAAGATGGACTTACAAACTTGTACAGGAAAGATTCGCGATAAATTAGGTCAAAACAGCAGTCTGAATGCGACCTTGAAATTCGATTGTGGTGTTGATGGTTTTATCTTTGTTAATGCTTTGCTCAACCCACATGTAGTCGATAATCGGGATAGAGAAGCAAGCTGTACTGTAAGCCTGTCACTGGCAGATTTGGGCGCTTTATTGGCAGGGCAACTTAATCCTATCAGCGGTTTTATGAGCGGCAAGCTGAAACTTGCTGGCGACATGAGTATCGCTATGCGTTTGCAGAAAGTCGTTTAAACCTTATCGAAATTTCTCGTTGTATGCAAAACGCAGTATTCAAAATCTATCTCCCTAAGTACGAAAAAACCTTTCTCTGTAGCGCTAATGAAACCTTGCTTGCCGCTGCTTTGAAACAAGGTTTAGTGCTGGCCAACTCATGCCGAAATGGGACATGTAGAATTTGCTTGTGTCAGCTGAAAAGCGGCAGTATTGAATACACAGTCGAATGGCCTGGTTTGAGTTTTGACGAGAAATCTGAAGGAAGTATTCTCCCATGCGTTGCTAAGCCTTTAAGCGATTTGACTTTAGATAGTCTAATTCTGAGTAGGTAACTGTAGTCTTATGTAAATTTTGCGATCGCTTCGCACAGCCCTAGGGTTTGCGCGCCATTTTTGGGTGCATACACATGGCACCGGTTAAGCTATAAATATTGAAGAGAGTTTGGAAGTGGCTTTAGATCAATAAAGAATTCCATAGTTTATTGATAATAAATTTGCCAATAAAATGCCAAAATGCAACGAATTTATGAGCTTTCAATTTAAAATTTACTTTATTAAGAAATTATGCGTATAATCGTGCCCATCGTTGAGATTCTAGGTAGCAGTGCAGTATCAGTCTGTCATTTCTTGCTTGGTTGAAACGATCTATCGGGCACATGCCCACATTAACTGAAATAGGAAATTGTAATGGCAACAGGTATTGTAAAATGGTTCAATGATTCTAAAGGTTTTGGTTTCATTACACCTGACGAAGGCGGCGAAGATTTGTTCGCACATTTCTCAGCAATCGTATCAGCAGGCTTCAAATCTTTGAAAGAAAACCAACGCGTTTCTTTCGACGTGACAACTGGCCCAAAAGGCAAACAAGCATCTAACATCCAAGCTATCTAATTTGATAGTTTTGATGGCTTGAAAAGTCGCTAAAAAAACCCAGCCTTTGGTTGGGTTTTTTTTCGTCTTTTTTTTGTCTGCTAAAGCTTCCTTTGTTGCTCAATGGATATTTTTTTCGGCAGTTTATTGAATTTACCTTCACGAGCGCACTAAAGATAACTATACTTTGATAAAGGTAAATCATTCTTGATTTCCGGCAACAGCGTAGCGTATAGCCCGTACAAAATTTTTAATTTCTTATTGTCGTAAGCTCAGTCTAAGGAAAATTTTATGCTCAATTTGACGATCAAGTTTCGCTTAATTGCAACTATGCTAGTGATGGCAATTATGTTGACCATAGGCGGTGCTATGGGTATTTGGGGCGTGCGAAATAGCAATAATGCGATTAATGAGCTCTATACCAATCAATTACCCTCTCTGAATTCTTTGGGAAAGACTGAGGTCGCTTTGTTGCGAGCGCGCACGGCTATTGATCGCTCGATCGCCCATCCTGAAGATGCTAAAAATGCCGACAATCTGAAACGTGTCGAGGACTTTTTGTCGAAGGCAAACGAGGCTTGGAAGACTTATCAGGCGCTTCCTGCAGACCAAGATGAAAAAAGGCTTGCGAGTGAGGTCGCTGCGGCGAGAGAAAAGTTTTTAAGTGATGCATTTCAACCAATGTTAGTGGCAATTAAGGCTGGCAACAAGGAAGAGGCAGACCGACTTAACATGACGGTTGTCCCACCGCTGTTTTCAGCTTACTCCGATAAACTGGGTACCCTAGTTGAATTTCAGTCAAAAACAGCAACTGCACTTCTTAATGAAAAGCAGGCCGATTATAAAACTTTTTTTTGGCTGGATATCGTAGGTGTTGCCGCTGGTTTGATTGCAGTCTTTTTTTCAGCTTATTATTTGCTTCTCGCGATTTCTCGACCACTCAACATTATGCTGGAGGAGTTTGAGGCAATCGGTAATGGCGATTTGTCGAATCAAATTAAAGCGCACTCCAACGATGAAATGGGCCAGTTACTGACCGGACTAGAAAACATGCGTCAGAATTTGGTGCAAACTGTCACCACCGTACGTCAAGGTAGCTCCTCTATTGCGGTCTCTTCAGGAGAAATTGCAACGGGTAATATGGATCTGTCTGCTAGAACAGAAAATCAGGCAGCAAGCCTAGAAGAAACTGCGTCCTCGATGGAGGAGTTGACCTCGACAGTTCAGCAAAATGCAGACAATGCTCGTCAGGCGAATACGCTGGCCTTGAAAGCTTCAGGTGTTGCAACTAAGGGCGGTCAGGTGGTTGGTGATGTTGTACACACCATGAATTCAATTAAAGATAGCTCTAAGAAAATTGTCGACATTATTGGTGTGATTGATGGGATCGCTTTTCAAACGAATATTCTGGCGTTGAATGCGGCAGTAGAAGCGGCACGTGCTGGTGAGCAAGGGCGTGGATTCGCTGTAGTTGCTTCTGAAGTTCGTAGCTTGGCACAACGTTCTGCAAGTGCTGCTAAAGAAATTAAAGAGCTGATCAATGATTCCGTCAATAAAGTCGATACTGGCTCACGCTTGGTCGATGATGCAGGACAAACCATGGATGAAATTGTTGTGTCGATTAAAGGCGTTGCGGATATTATGGCTGAAATCACTGCCGCCAGCGTTGAGCAGAGTGATGGTATTGCGCAGGTCAACATCGCAATTTCGAAAATGGATGAAGCGGTTCAGCAAAATGCTGCACTGGTCGAAGAGGCGGCCGCTGCTGCTGGTAGTATGCAAGATCAGGCGAATAATTTGAATCAGGCCGTCAGTATTTTTAAACTCAGTGGTGACGATAAATCAAAGCAGTACACCTCTTCTCCAGTGGCAGTGAGTTCACCCAAGCCCGCCGCCGCACGCAAGCCCGCGGCCAAGAAAGTGACAGTAAAATCCTTGGCAAATGATAGTTCAAGCCCATCGAAGGCTAGCAAGCCCGCGGCAACAGACCAAGACTGGGAAGAGTTTTAATACTCACTTTGCTTGAAGTAGTTAAATGCATTCAAGCGAATGATGCCTCCAAGAATTGAACAGCTATTGTTGGAGGCGCAATGGATATTGAGGAAATACTAGCGCTTTTTTTTTGCCCATAATAGCGCGCTGGCTTGAAGATTTGCTACGTTATTCCTTATTTCGAAGTGGCTTTAGTGGTGCCAGTTACTTTGCAACAATCACACGATTTTTCCCCGTTTTCTTAGCCTCATACATTGCTTTATCCGCGCGTTTGATAACAGAATCTTGCGCCTCGTGCGGTGTACGCAGAGCGACGCCTGCACTAAAGGTAATGAATAAACGTTGATCGTTCGCGGTAAAAAAATGCGTGGTTAATTCGCGCTGTACTCGCGTCATGGCTTTTGCAGCTTCGTCTAAGCTCGTTTCTGGCATGACGATTAAAAATTCTTCGCCGCCGTAGCGTGCAATCGCATCAATAGAGCGCAGAGTTTGTTTTACGATTCTGACGACATGGATTAGTGCTTCATCTCCAGCCGCATGGCCATGGGTATCGTTGAGTTTTTTGAAATTGTCCAGGTCTAGCATTGCCGCACACAAAGAAGTGCCGCGCCGATCTGCGCGATCCGCTTCGCGCTCAAAAATGTCATCAAGGCCGCGACGATTGAGGCTGCCGGTGAGTTGGTCTTCACGTACTAGTTCACTCAGTTGTGCAAGCTTATCTTCTAATTCTTTGATGCGGATTTCAGCTTCTTTAACTTCTTTTTGTGCAGCCATCATGATCTGTTGTGAACGACTGGCTTCGGATTGTATTGTTTGGGTCTCGCTCAAAATTTCGATAATGATTTTTTCTACTTCGGCGGTATTTTTGGTGTGACTGATTTCTTTTGAGTAACCACTGATTTTCTCTTGATAATTGGTGGTCGTACTAGTCATCACATCAAGGCGGTCGATGAACGCCGCCATCATATTTTTGACTGAGGTTTTGGATTCTGCCAAGCTGTGCTTGAGCGCACCTTGCTTGTAAATTACGTCTTTTAGACTGCGAGTGGCTTCTTGCAATGCACGATGATCGATTGGCCCTGCTATCAGGTTTTGTACCACCTCAATTTGTCCGCGCAACCAGTTATCGTCATCTAATAATTCTCTGACATTTTCTAATAGTAGGGCAAATAGACGTAATAAGAGTTCTTGTTGTTCGGCGGTGTCGCCACTTTTTAATTCAATCTGAAAGCATAACTGTTTGAGCCTGGCACTGATACCATTGAGTTCTGCTTCGTTGTTCGCTAGTTTAACTGCACCAGCGATGGCTTCTGACTCTGCCGCAAGAGCTGGATTTGGTTTGAGTAGAGAAGTAACTGCCATACTCAACGTTCGGAAAAGCAGATCTTTGAGCACATTTTCGCGGGGGTTTTCTTCTGGCACATCATCAACCAGAGAAATTCGTTTCGGCAGCGCATTGACTGCGGCAGGTAGCTGCGCAATTGGGTCAACTAAGTTATTGTTGGGTTTTGTGTTGACCTTGCTGGCTAATTCGTTCAAACCTTTGGCGTAATCTTCCCAATCTTTTCCTTTTAGCGCGCGTGCAAAGCGATGGCCATAATTGGACAAATCACCACTAGATTTTTGTAAAGATTTGGCGAAAGTGCTGAGCAGACTCTCTGCTTCGCTCGGCATCAAATCGTCGATTGAGCGTGGTGGTGGGATCTCTACTTTGACGGACTCTGTGTCGTCCACACCTGAGATTTCGACATACAACTTCCGATAGGCGTCGGGAGTTGGTGCAATACGATCTACCGCCAGGCGCTTAAAAGTCTCACGAGCAATGTCGGTCGGTGTTTTTGGCGTGGTGTTGTTTGACTTTTCTGACATGACACTCTTTCGACGAGATGCTGCTAAGTTTGCGAGCCCAGTGTAGCGGAATATTTTATTCTACCAGTTCGTTCTTAATCGCATAATGCGTTAGTTCCGCATTGTGGCGTAATCTCATCTTTATCAAGATGCGAGAACGATATTCGCTAATGGTTTTAACGGATAAAGACAGCTCTTTGGCAATATCACTAACACTTTTACCTGATGCGATCATCATCATGGTTTGATATTCCCGGTCAGAGAGCAGTTTGTGGGGTTCGTTAGCATGTTCGTTATTTAGATTATTTGCCATCTCTTGTGCCAACTCCGGACTGATGAATTTGAGGCCTGAGGAGACTTGCTGTATCGCTAAAAGTAGTTCTGTTGCCGAACAGTGTTTGTTGAGAAACCCAGACGCGCCAGCTTTTAAGGCACGTATCGCATACTGATCTTCTCTGTGAGATGAGAAAACAATTATCCCAATATAGGGGAATTCTCGCTTAATTTGTTTAATGACATCCATGCCATTTCTATCATTAAGCGCGATTTCTATCAGCATAATGGTGACGTCGATCTGGCGCGCTAGGCGTATTGCATCTTGGCCATTAACAACTTCACCAACGATGGCGATATCTTCGTTGTCTCGAATAAAGTAGCGTATGCCGGCACGTACAACAGAATGTGGATCAACGATCAGCAATTTAATGCGGGCATTCTCGGTCATGCAAAAATCTTTCCTGGCTATGAGGTATCACTTAGGTATATCTGGGCATTATTGCATGATGCATCAAGGAAATAAAGCGCATTGAAAGGCCATTTATTTTTATTTGGGGAAGTTCAATTGCAGAACAAGGTAGAATCGACGCTGCGACGATCTGTTAAGTTTGCAGAGAAATAACAATGAATTGGAAAGCGATTTCGTGAGTAAAGCATTTGTAAAAGAAACCGATCATGACGATGAGGAAGAATTTGGTGCACCACCAATTCCTCCCGGTGTAAAGAATTATCTGACACCGGAAGGGCACCATCGTATGAAGACCGAGCTCTTAAATCTAATTGATAATGAGCGACCTGAAGTGGTGAAAATCGTTTCTTGGGCTGCCTCAAATGGCGATCGTTCGGAGAATGGTGACTATATTTATGGTAAGCGACGCTTGCGTGAAATTGATCGTCGTATCCGTTTTTTGACGAAACGTTTAGACTTGGCTGAGATCGTAGATCCGACCGTGCATTTTGGTTCTGATCAAGTGTTTTTTGGCGCGATAGTTGAATATGAAAATCAGGATGGCGATGTCACCAGCATACGTATCGTCGGGGTAGATGAGTTTGATCCATTAAATGGAAAAATCAGCTGGATTGCGCCAGTTGCTCGTGCCTTGACTAAAGCGAGGGTAGGGGATACGGTCAGTTTAAAGACGCCGCATGGTGTCGACGAGTTGACGATACTCGATGTGCAATATCCGCAAAGCTAGACTCAGCGGCTATGACGTATATTCGCGATGAATCTTGCTGACACCATTGAGGTGTTTTACATTACGAATAATGCGCGCTAGGTGAACGCGACCATCGACTTGAATCGTGAAATGAATCTTGGTCATGTCTTTTGACTCTCCATCTTCCATATTCACGTGACTAATATTCGCGTCAGCTTCGCCAATTTCTGCTGCAATGCGCGCTAAGGCGCCACGTTCATTATTGACGATGACCGAGATGCGGCAATCGAAACGGCGATTGAGATCTTCACCCCACGTGACGTCGATCCAGCGATCTGGTTCTTTGACTTGCATGCGCTTGGCATTGGTGCAGTCGCTGCTATGGACAACCAATCCTTGGTCCCGCTTTAACTGTCCAACAATGCTATCACCTGGAATAGGTAAACAGCAGGGTGATAATTGTACAGAAACACCTTCGCTGCCATAAATGATTACGGGATCAGGCTTGTTATGCTTCTCATCTCCAATGTGTTGGAATGGGATAGATGGTGAATCGTTTTCAACCAAGTCTAGAATGTGACGTGCAACGAGCGCAGCCATGCGCTTACCGATACCAATATCGGTATGAAGTTCTTCGAGAGTGTTTGCACTCGATTCGTTGAGTAATTTGTCGACCAAAGATTCCGGTAAATCAGGATTCAAATGCAGGGAAACCAGTGCTTGAGCTAGCAATTGTTTGCCTAGTTCAGTTGATTCATTCAGATTTATAGTGCGTAAATAATGACGAATCGCGGATCGAGCTTTGCCTGTGCGCACATAGGTTAACCAATTTGGCGTAGGGCGTGAATTTGGTGAGGTGATAATCTCAACGATGTCACCATTCTTTAACTCTGTTCGCAACGGTACCGGCTCATTATTGATTCTGGTGGCAATCGCTTGGTCACCAATATCAGTGTGAATATTGTAAGCAAAATCAAGTGCGGTTGCACCGCGAGGCAGGGCAAAAATCTTTGATTTTGGGGTAAATACGTAAACTGAATCTGGGAATAGATCGACCTTAACATGTTCCAAAAACTCAGCAGAGTCGCCTGTTTGTTTTTGGATGTCGAGCAGGGATTGTAGCCATGCATGCGTACGTTGTTGCAAGTCGGTCAGGCTACCTTCTTCATTCTTATATAGCCAATGCGCAGCGACCCCAGACTCTGCAACTCTATGCATTTCTTGCGTACGAATCTGAAACTCAACCGGCGTGCCGTAAGGGCCAATCAATGTCGTGTGCAGTGACTGATAGCCGTTTGATTTGGGAATGGCAATATAGTCCTTGAACTTACCTGGCATAGGTTTATACAAGGCGTGCAAAGTGCCAAGCGCAAAATAACTATTCTGAAAATTGTCGACGACGATGCGGAAACCGTATATATCTAATACCTGAGAAAAACTCAATTGCTTATCGCGCATTTTGCAGTAAATGCCATACAAGGTCTTTTCGCGACCATCGACTTGTGCTTCTAACCCAGCTTCCGCCAACGTGGTTTTGACGGACGCCATAATTTTGTTGACCACTTCGCGACGGTTGCCGCGCGCCGCTTTAATCGCTTTCGACAAGGTTCGATAGCGTAAAGGATAAATGTGGGCGAAGGATAAATCCTGTAATTCACGATAGATATTATTTAGGCCAAGTCTGTGCGCAATCGGCACATAGACTTCCATCGTTTCGCTAGCGATGCGCCTTTGTTTTTCAGGTGACATCACACCTAGAGTGCGCATATTGTGCAAGCGGTCCGCTAGCTTTACTAGGATCACGCGGACATCTCGTGCCATTGCCAG
Organism: Undibacterium sp. Di24W; assembly: GCF_049340325.1. Taxonomy (NCBI): domain Bacteria; kingdom Pseudomonadati; phylum Pseudomonadota; class Betaproteobacteria; order Burkholderiales; family Oxalobacteraceae; genus Undibacterium; species Undibacterium sp. Di24W. Next base: position 514,684 of record NZ_JBMPOP010000004.1, on the reverse strand, counting down.
CAACATCTTGCGGAAATTTTCCGCTTGAGCTTCAATATGGCTTTGAAATTCGATTTTTTCTAATTTAGAAAGTCCATCTACCAGTGCAGCAACGGGTGCACCAAAACGTTGAATTAGTTCTTCTTTTTTGACGTCTTGATCTTCCATCACATCATGCAGCAAAGCTGCCATAATGGCTTGTACGTCCAGCTTCCATTCTGCGCAAATCTCAGCAACGGCGATTGGGTGGGAAATGTAAGGTTCGCCCGATTTACGTACCTGTCCCAAATGCATTTCGTCTGAAAAACGATAGGCCTCTTTGACTTGTTTTAAGTCAACAGGTGATAGATATTCGGAGAGACGGTTGGTTAGTGCAGTGATCGACGCTACGGCATTTGCTTGCGGTGGAATAGTCGAATGCGTTTCAGATTTGAATTTGTTGCGCGTATTTTTTGCAGGCGATTTTTCAGACATCTGCAACGAAGCTGCAGAAGCAGCTGCAACTGCGGCATCGGAGTTGGCTGGGGTGAGCGATTTGTCGTCTTGCAAATTCATACTTGGTTCCCAGCCGTTTCACGTTAGTCGCGCGATTCAGAAATTAGAATGGGACTTTTTTCAGCATTTCAATGCCGATTTTGCCTTCCGCGATTTCACGTAACGCGACCACAGTAGGTTTGTTTTTTGCTTCAACTTTTGGCGTGTGACCTTGCAGCAACTGACGTGCGCGATAGGTTGCACATAAAGTTAATTGAAAACGATTTGGAATCTGTTTCAAAGAGTCTTCAACGGTAATGCGTGCCATATTATTTCCTTAGAGCGTATGATTGATTTGTATGCCCAATTGGGCAAAGAGTGCGGCATTGCGCACGGATTGTTGCGAGGTGCGGCAACGTGTGGCTTTCACAATTGCACTCAATTCTGATAGAGCTAATTCAAAATCTTGGTTGATGATAACATATTCGAACTCTGGCGCGTGCGCGATTTCACCGCTAGCAGCTAAAATTCGTCTGCTAATGACGTCTTGAGAGTCCTGTCCACGCTTATTTAGACGTTCATTGAGCGCTTGCACCGAGGGTGGCAAAATAAAAATGCTAGCGACGTCAGGAAATTGCTTTTTGACTTGCTGCGCGCCTTGCCAATCGATTTCCAACAAAATGTCGGTGCCTGCTTGCATTGCTTCCTGAATTAAAATCTTGGAAGTGCCATAGTAATTGCCATGAACTTCAGCGAACTCCAAAAACTCACCATGATTTTTTCTGCTAAGGAAATCTTCAACCGAGATGAAGTAGTATTCTCTGCCGTCTTGTTCGCCTGGACGCGGTGCTCTTGTCGTAAATGAAATTGATAATTTTAATTCTGGCTCTAATTTCAATAGTGCATTGACTAATGAGGATTTGCCGGCACCTGATGGTGCGGAAACCAAAAATAGACTGCCAGAAGTCATTGGGTTCGTGCTCATAGCACCTCGCTAAAAAATGAAATGGGCCATTTGCCTGTTGAGTTGTTTTTTAAAAGTATTTTCATTTTTAAATCACTCTAAATTTTGAACTTGTTCGCGCATTTGTTCAATTAATAGCTTCAATTCCATAGACGCATCGGCGAGTTCTTTTAGCGCGGCTTTGGAACCTAAAGTATTTGCTTCACGATTTAACTCTTGCATCATAAAGTCCAGGCGTTTACCAACTTGGCCACCTTTTTGTATGATTTGACGCGTTTCGGCTAAATGCCCTGAGAGTCGAGCTAGTTCTTCGTTGACATCAATGCGTATGCCGTACATGGTGACTTCTTGGCGAATTCTATCCAAAACTTCATCACGTGAAATCGTTGGTGTCGTGTTGCTACCCGCATTGCTTAGCGCTAAGCCTAGCGCCTCTTCAAGGCGCGCAATCGCTTTTTGTTGGAATTGTTGCAGGACAGTTGGCAGTAGTGGCGTAATTCGCAGTACGATGGCTTCCATATCGTCAACGCAGCGCAACAAGACAGCGGCAAGTGCAGCTCCCTCACGTGTACGGCTCTCTATAAATGCCTTGAGTGTAGATTCAATGGTGACTGTGATTGCTTCTTGCAACTCGTCAGTATTGATTTCAGATTCTTCGATGACCCCAGGCCAGCGCAGAATGTCCGCCATGCTCATCGCTTTGATAGCAGGGAATTGTGATTGCAAGCTGCTCTGAAATTCCTGGAGTTCCAGTAGAACATCAGCGTTGAGTCCTTTTTTGTGTGTGCTCAGCTTGGTTTTGCCAAAACTAAAGCGACATTCAACTTTGCCACGATGTAGGCGTTTGCTCAGCGTATCGCGAAAGAGCGGCTCGACCGAGCGAAATTCATCGTTAATGCGGAACTGTAAATCTAAGAAGCGAGAATTGACACTCTTAATTTCTATCGTTATTGTTCCAGCGTCGGTTTCTTTTGTGCTGGTAGCGTAGCCAGTCATGCTAAAAATGCTCAATTGATTTCCTTTGATTCGTGTTGTGATTATGCGAATTGTTTATTGATTAATCATTTATTTGTCTATCAAAGTCCATTGACGCAAAAACGACACTGTACAATGCAACTCAATGTAATTAATAATTTCTCAGCTACTTTTCTTCAGCTGTTTTTCTAAGTGAGACCACATTTACTATGGCAGCACAAAATAACGCACCATTGCCTGACGGTTTAGAAATAGCCGGGTACCGTATTGTAAAGAAAATTGCCTCTGGTGGCTTTAGTATTGTTTACTTAGCTTCGGATGAAGACGGTAACGCGGTTGCGATTAAGGAGTATTTACCGAGCTCTTTGGCATTGCGGCAAGTCGGTGAATTGGTGCCGGCAATTTCTGCTGAAAATTTTCCTGTGTATCGTATTGGGCTTAAATGCTTCTTCGAAGAAGGTCGAGCCCTGGCGCGTATCTCCCACCCGAACGTTGTTAGCGTCATTAATTTCTTTAGAGCGAATGAAACCGTTTACATGGTCATGGCCTATGAGTCAGGCCGTTCGTTACAAGAGCATATTTTGCGCCGTCGCGATAAAGGTGAGAAGCCTTTGGTATCAGAACGTTTTATCCGCAAGATGTTTAATTTAGTGATGAATGGGCTGCGTGAAGTTCATACAAATAAACTGCTCCATTTGGATTTAAAGCCTGCCAATATTTATTTGCGCATGGATGGTACGCCTATTTTGCTCGATTTTGGCGCGGCACGTCAGACTTTGAAGACCGATATGCCTAAACTTTATCCTATGTACACCCCTGGTTTTGCTGCGCCAGAGCTATACGTTAAAAATAGCACCTTAGGTCCGTGGACAGATATCTATAGTATTGGTGCATCCATGTTTGCTTGCATGGTTGGTGCGCCACCTCAGCCGTCTGATCAACGAAAGACCAACGATAAGATGGAAGCACATTTTAAAAAGTTGGAAGGGACTTATTCCGCTGAGATTATCGATGTAGTACGTATGTGTTTGAAATTAGATCCTATGGAGCGCCCGCAAAGTGTGTTTGCCTTGCAAAAAGCGCTAGCTGTTAAAGCACCGCCGCAGCGTGAATTAACTTTCTTCGAAAAGACAAAGTTGAAAGTTGCGAATCTGTTGGGAAAGAATAAGAAAGACACTGAAGAGGCCGATTTTACGACCATACAGGAAGATACTATCTGATCTTTGATACTGCTTGATTCTCAATAACTCGAACTAACTTTAATAAAAATCATGCGCTTTTCAGTTTATCAAGAAAGTCATATTGGCGGACGTAAAGTCAATCAGGATCGCATGGGGTATAGCTTTACCCGTGATGCAATTTTGCTGCTGCTGGCCGACGGTATGGGCGGTCACATTATGGGCGAAATGGCGGCGACCATCGCTATGCAAACCATAGGTAGTCTTTTTCAAAAGCAAGCGCATCCTATGATAGATAAGCCGGAGCGTTTTTTAGAAAAGGGCTTTTTGTCGGCACATAATGAGATCCATCGCTTCAAATTGCTGAAAAATTTGCCAGAGACGCCCCGTACCACGATCGTTGCCTGCCTGATTCAAAACGGCAATGCTTATTGGGCTCATTGTGGTGACTCTCGCTTGTACTGGATGCGCGATGGTCAGATCCTGCTCCGTACTAAAGATCACTCACGTTTAGAAACTTTGATCGAACAAGGCAAGGTTGATCCTTCAGAGCGCAATACTCATCCAGACAGAAATAAGCTTTTTAATTGTTTGGGGGCGCCCCATGCGCCTATCGTTGAATTGTCACGCCGTGCTTCATTGCAGGCGGGTGACTTAATTATGTTGTGTTCAGACGGACTATGGGGTGTGCTTCCAGACCATTTACTGGCGCAGCGTTTGCATGAGCAAACCATCGTGCGTGCTATTCCCGAATTAGTGCGTAGCGCGGTTGAAATCGCCGGACGTCAGGGTGATAACGCAACGGCGTTAGCAATGATGTGGGAGGGTAATGATATTCTTGAAAACTCCTCAATTATTTCGACCAATACTCTGCCTATCGGTTCAATCGCGACCACGATACAAGTGCCGGTTGATGTCGACGACGAAAATGCTGAGGCCGACATTTTCAATGATGAAGAAATAGAAAAAGCAATCGATGAAATTCGAAATGCGATCCATAATTCCACACGCCTAACTAATAAAAGTTAGATAACCAATAAGAGCCAAATTCATGTCAGAAGTTACTCGCCCGAGTGCCCGTCCTGCAACGGCATTACGCGCCATCAGTTTTACCCGCCATTACACTAGGCATGCCGAAGGTTCGGTGTTAGTGGAGTTTGGTGATACCAAGTTAATTTGTACTGCCAGTATTGAAGATAAAGTCCCTGGTTTTTTGAAAGGCCGTGGTCAAGGATGGTTAACTGCCGAATATGGTATGTTGCCACGCTCCACGCACACCAGAATGGATAGGGAAGCGGCCAAAGGCAAACAATCTGGACGCACGCAAGAAATTCAGCGTTTGATCGGCCGCTCATTACGTGCGGCTTTTGACCTTGAAGCCTTTGGTGAGCGTACTTTGCATTTGGATTGTGACGTTATACAAGCCGATGGTGGTACTCGCACAGCGGCAATCTCTGGCGCAATGGTGGCAGCGTATGATGCGTTTTCAAAGCTGTTGGCAAAATCAGCGATTCCTGCTATTCCACTTAAACATTTTGTTGCTGCTATATCGGTGGGCGTGTATCAAGGTGTTCCCGTTTTGGATCTGGATTACTTAGAAGATTCCAATTGCGATACCGATATGAATGTCGTTATGAATGAACAAGGACATTTTATTGAAGTACAAGGTACGGCAGAAGGCGACGCGTTTGATCGTCAGGTATTGAATCAACTTTTGGATTTGGCTGATGCCGGCATACGCGACATTATCGCGAAACAAAAGCAAGTTTTAGGGATTTGAATTCATCTACCTAGAATGAATTAATTTAAGTCAAGTATGATGAATAAGAAAATTGTTTTGGCATCCAATAATGCCGGTAAGCTCAAAGAATTCCGTGAAATTTTGGCGCCGCTAGAGATAGAATTAATCGCCCAAGCCAGCTTAAATATTCCCGATGCAGCCGAGCCATTTTTTACTTTCGTCGAAAATGCCTTAACCAAAGCGCGCCATGCCGCGCGTATGTCTGGTTTGCCAGCGATCGCTGATGACTCCGGTATTTGTGTGAATGCATTAGGTGGCGCGCCCGGCGTGTATTCAGCACGTTATGCTGGTGAGCCAAAGTCCGATCAAAGAAATAATCAGAAGCTGGTTGATGCACTGCAAGGGGCGGAAGATCGCTCTGCTTATTATTACTGCGTCTTAGTTTACGTACGTTCTGAACATGATCCGCAACCGGTGATTGCCGATGGTCGCTGGTCTGGGCAAATCATTGATCTAGCCAGAGGCAGTGAAGGCTTTGGTTACGATCCCTATTTTTATTTGCCTGAGTTCCAGCGGACCGTGGCCGAACTCAATGCTGAGCAAAAAAATGCTTTGTCACATCGTGCTCAGGCACTACAAGAACTACTCAAGAAGCTAAGATGATTCCAATTAAGCCCATTTCATCGTCGGTCGGCTCTGCTGCCGGTTCATCGCATGATAGGCAAGAAAAAATGCGCAGTATTCCTGGTGAAGTGAAAGCAAATTTCCTTGCGCCAGGCGTACTCAATTTGAGTACTTTGCCACCTTTGTCTTTGTATATTCACTTCCCTTGGTGTGTAAGAAAATGTCCGTACTGTGATTTTAATTCGCATGAAGTAAAGACTTCGTTCGATGAAGATCTCTATCTGACAGCGCTACGGGCAGATCTTGAAGCAGCTATGCCTATGATCTGGGGTCGCAAGATCTACACCATTTTTATTGGTGGTGGCACACCTAGTTTAATGTCGGCAGCAGGCGTGGATCGCTTGCTTTCGGATGTGCGTAGTTTATTACCGATTGATGCCAACGCAGAAATTACCATGGAGGCCAATCCAGGGACATTCGAAGCGGAAAAGTTTCGCCAGTATCGTCTGAGTGGCATCAATCGTTTATCCATAGGTATACAAAGTTTTAACTCTCATCATTTGTCTGCACTTGGCCGTATTCACAACGGCGATGAAGCAAAACGAGCGATAGAAATCGCTGCGAAGAATTTTGATAATTTTAATTTGGATCTGATGTTTGCTTTGCCGTCGCAGACGTTAGAAGAGTCAATTGCAGATCTCGAAATGGCACTGAGTTTTCAGCCAAATCATCTGTCGCTGTATCACCTGACTTTGGAGCCGAATACCTATTTTGCAAAGTTTCCACCTGCTATTCCTGATGACGATTTAAGCGCAGAAATGCAAGAGCAAATCCAGACTCGCATGGCGAATGCGGGTTATCGTCATTATGAAGTTTCAGCGTTTGCCAAGCCAGGGCATGAGTCTCGCCATAATTTAAATTATTGGAATTTTGGTGATTATCTAGGGGTTGGGGCGGGAGCGCATTCTAAGTTATCTTTCCCACACAGAATTGTTCGACAGGTCAGACACAAACAGCCTAAAGCATTTATGGACAGCGCATTAAAGGGTGATGCAGTTCAAGAGAGCAATGAAATCACCAAGGACGAATTGGGCTTCGAATTTATGCTGAACGCCTTGCGCCTCAATCAAGGATTTGATGCCGTTTTGTTTTCTGATCGTACCGGGTTGTTATTAAATACGATTGAAAGCAAATTGTTGCTGGCGGAGCAAAAGGGCTTGCTTTATCGAGATCATTTGCGAGTGGCACCAAGCGATTTAGGACGCCGATTTCTAAACGATTTGCAGCAAATATTTCTGTGAAGCTTGAATGCCAAGTCAATGGCGTAGATGTTAAAGCGATCAAATTGGATTGGATGTTTGCTTGCTCGAAGCCCCTAATTGTGGTTCGGGTTTTTTTGTCTTTATAGCCCTGAAAGACGGTAAATCTTCGTCTCAATTTCAGCAGAATAAAGCAATTCACGTCTTATTAAGCCAACAATAAAGGAAATCTATCTGTGGCATCAAAAATGCACTTGCAATTGTGTAAATTTCAACTTACTATCAAGATACAAATTGCCTCAAAGCACTTGATTGTAAGAAGTTAAAAATATGGAAAAAAATTTATCAAATGATGCCTATCGCTTCATTCCTACCCGTTGTCAACAGTCAACAAAAACTCGTCGCCTTATTGCCTGATTTCCCCCAGCGTGATGATGACCTATGCATGCAATTACTTGCGGCGTTGAACCAATTTCGTGGATTCGAACGCCTATCAAATTTGCAGTTGATGCTGCCATTGCGTAACCCGCTGTCATTGCCTCCTGACTTCGAAAATCGTGATTACTGTAAAAATGTCGTACTGTGTTTTCTGGAGGCTGAATGTGAGTCAAAAGAAACGCAACAAAAATTAAAGCATTTAAATCACTGCGGTGTTCGCTTGATGATGGATGAATTTAGTTCAAAATCATCATTGATCTGGCCTGATACCAAAAGTGTTTCCGTAAATTGCGAGTCCGGTGTGCCGGCGCATGCTCAAGCTTGGGTTTTTAACTTGCAACAAAGTCAGCATTTGGCAAGAAATGTTGGTTCCCCAGCTTGCCTATCGCAAGCACAGGACGCTGGTTTTAGTTTGTTTTGTGGGAATTTTGCGTTTTCCAACGAAAATAGTGCCCGTAGTGCTGATCCTACGTCTCGATCTCGTTTGCTTAAATTATTAGGCTTAGTGTCGAAAGATGCAGATGCTAAGGATTTAGAAAGCCTATTTAAGCAGGATCCTACGCTTTCATTTATGTTATTTAAGCTGGTAAGCTCCGCAGCATTTGCGCAAACAGTCAAGGTCACAAGTTTCGTCCAAGCGATCAACTTACTGGGACGACGTCAGTTACAGCGTTGGTTACAATTACTTTTGTATGCACGCCAGAATGCGCAGGGAAGCAGTTTGAATCCCTTGATGTTAAGAGCCGCATTTCGCGCCAGTTTTTTAGAATCACTTTGCCGCCAAAATGGCGGAGATCGCGACCAACAAGATGCCGCTTTTATGACGGGAATGTTTTCTTTGTTGGATCTTCTTTTTGCCAGCCCACTGTGGGAAATATTGAAGCCTTTGAGTTTGCCAGACGAGGTTCGGAGCGCTTTGCTTGATAGAGAGGGACAGTTGGGGTCCTTTTTGACTTTGGCAGAACAAGCTGATCGAACTTATACAACTGAATTGGTGCAAGCTATAGGAGCAGCGGGCCTCAATAATGAGATTTATTATGAAAGCCAGATTCAAGCGTATTGCTGGGTGAATCAAGTCTGCCAGGAGCTATGATGTCGTCGCTACCTGATCTCCAACAAGAATTGATACTAGGCGTGGAATTGTGTGAAGCGATTCTAAGTGCTGATGATCCGACTTTAGAGTCAAGTTTGAATCGTATTCTTTGCGAATTGTTTGCTGATTGTGAGATCGCTTATGCACGTAATAAGCCATTGGCAGGGCAGGGTAAAGTATTGGCAGAAGTTTTCGCAGAAAATTATTTTGTACTTTCTGGAAAATGTGGCGAGATCAATGAGACTGACCTGCATAAGTTAAATCAATTGAGTCAGTTGACGGCTCGCCTATTTGCTAAGCGCTTGAGTACGGCAACGCGATTCGATGCTGCGATGAAATCTCAGTTGATTCATTCGCAGATTCTTGATCAACTTCATGAATCTGTCATTACCATGGATCTCGCCGGTTTCATACTCAGCTGGAATTTTGGTGCCGAGCGCCTATTTGGATACACCGCAGATGAAGCGGTCGGACAAAACATTCTATTCCTCTATGAATCCGAAGAAGCGAACGATCTTTCCGTGCGCGATATTTTTCTGGAAAGCGGTGGCCGTGAGATGGAAGTCAGGCGACGTAAAAAAAGTGGGGAAGTTTTTTGGGCAAGCTTGAGCTTATCCACCTTGTTTGATGAGTCACAGCAAGCAGTTGGCCTGATTGGTTACTTGAGCGATATCACTGAACGAAAACGATCAGAAGAGAGAATTAATCACTTAGCCTATTACGACATTCTTACCGACTTTCCTAATCGCAGTTTGTTTAAAAAATTGGTCGATAGCGCACTACAGCAGAGTTATAGAAATGATGCTTCTGTCTCTGTCATGTTCGTCGACTTGAATCGCTTTAAACCGATTAACGACACACTCGGGCATCGTGTTGGAGATTTATTGTTAAAGCAGGTCGCTGAACGTTTTCGTTCTGCCCTGCGAGACAATGACGTGATTGCACGCCTCGGTAGTGATGAATTCGCGATCGCCGTGCTCGATGTAAAGCAGCACTTTCATGCAGGTTTAGTCGCTCAGAAAATTCTCGCTACCTTAGAGCATGTTTTTTCGATTGATGAACATGAGTTACGCTTGGGCGCCAGCATTGGTATCAGCATTTATCCGCAAGATGGTAGTGATGCCGAAACGCTATTGCAAAAAGCAGATATCGCCATGTTCAAAGCTAAACGCCTGATAGATAAAGCAGGTGGTGCTTATACATTCTATGATGCAGAAATGAATCGCACGATTTCTGGCCGTATGTACCTAGAGTCGGGACTGCGTCGTGCGCTGCAACGTGATGAATTCTTTTTGTTGTACCAACCCAAACTTGATGTGCTAAGCGGAAAAGTGTTGGGTGCCGAAGCCTTAATACGTTGGGCGCATCCGCTAGACGGGATTATTGCTCCGAACGAATTTATTCCTGTAGCAGAGGAAACGAATCTAATCCTGCAAATCGGTGCTTGGGTTTTAGACGCTGCCTGCGCACAAGCAAAAAGCTGGCAGAGCGCTGGTGTGGCGCCTTTCCGTATCGCTGTCAATGTGTCTGCGCGTGAATTTACCGCGTCTCTTCCTGAGCTCATCGAACAGGCCCTCAACAAACATCAAATTTCTGCGGGATGGCTAGAGTTAGAGATTACCGAAAGTATGCTGATGCAAAACGCGGAAGATGTGGTGGCGATCATGACGCAAATCACTGCGCTTGGCGTGACCTTGGCATTAGATGATTTTGGTACTGGCTTTTCTAGCTTGTCTTACTTAAAGCGCTTTCCTATAGATACCTTGAAGATTGATCGTTCATTTATCCAGGGGATACCGGATGACGTGGATGACTGCGCGATTGCCAGTGCTATCATTAGTATGGCCAAGCAAATGAAACATAAAGTGATCGCCGAGGGAGTAGAAAACAGCGAGCAGTTCGCCTTTCTGCAAAAAATGGGATGCGATGAGATTCAAGGATATCTATTCTCCAGGCCACTCGATGCCGATAAGTTTTCAGAAGTGATGTTAAGAAGCTTTAGCTTCCCCTCATTTTACTAATCGCCTTATTGGTTTGAAAAATAAGTGAACTATTAAGTAAGTATTTGAGAAATTTTCTGAAAAAGTTCACAAGAAATCAGAAAAACTCGCTATAATGCAGGGCTTGAGAGATTGGTTCAAATTTATTTGTGCTGATATTTCATAGTTTTATCTAAGACGGAAGTGTGGCCGAGCGGTTGAAGGCACTAGTCTTGAAAACTAGCGAGGATGAGAGTCCTTCGTGAGTTCGAATCTCACCGCTTCCGCCAAGAATTTAAAAAGCCCTTGATTAGTCAAGGGCTTTTTTATTTTTGTTAATGTTTTAAAAAAATATATACAAATAATGAACGATTTCTATTGATAATAAAATGACTTTGCTATAATGTCATTCGCCTGAATGTAATTAGTTGTAACAGGCGCAAAAACAATGAATCATCAAGAACTAAGTCAGACCTCCTTCTTTTGGGTATTACAAGGCCTCTGTGCCTTACACCGCAAGCCCTTCTCAATAGAACTCGCACAACAACAATGCGCTGCTCCCTATAGCAATCATGCTCTGCAAAGTGCCCTAGATGAGGCAGGTTTGCTGTCAGTACCTCAAAAATGTTCCGCGAAGAAACTCCATAAGCAATCGTTCCCGTTGATTGCTTGGTGTCGCAATCGCAATTCTGAAACGAGCGTCGATGGTCAAGCAACCCTCGTGTCGCCCGCACTCATTCTACAAGCCGATGAACATAACGTATTGGTCGTCGAGCAAACCGACAACGCACCGCAAACTATTGCGCTAGAGCAATTCCAACAGCGCTACACAGGTCAAATCACCCGAGTCACACCCAAGATTGATCCCGGCATCGACGCCGATAGTGCAGAACAAGAACGTCAAGCTCGACGCTTTGGCTTTAGCTGGTTCGTCCCTGAACTTTTAAAGCATAAAAAACTCTGGCAAGAAATCTTGCTGGCCTCCTTGGTGATACAGCTAATCGCTCTGGCGACGCCGCTATTTACCCAAGCCATTATTGATAAAGTCGTCGTGCATCGCACTCAAAGCACGCTGATCGTGATCGCCATCGGCATGTTGGTTTTTATGATCTTTTCCGCAGGCTTATCGTGGCTGCGACAATATTTAGTCCTGCACACCGGCAATCGGGTCGATGCGGTCTTGGGTTCTGCGGTATTTGAACGCCTCTTTAAGTTACCTCCGCTGTACTTTCAGCACCGTTCCACTGGTGTGATCTCGGCTCGTATGCATGGCGTAGAAACCATACGAGAATTCATCGCCAGTGCTGCCGTAACGGTTATTCTCGATCTGCCATTCTTATTGATCTTTGTCGCGATCATGTTCTATTACAGCGTGACCTTGACTTTGATCGTATTAGCCATACTCACTGTGATTGTGGCCTTGAGTGCTATCGTCGCGCCTATGTTTCAAGCTAAGTTGCAACAACAATTTCAACTCGGTGCCCGCAATCAAGCCTTCATGACTGAATACATCGTCGGTCTAGAAACCGTCAAATCATTACAACTAGAGCCGCAACTCAATAGCAAGTATAGCGGCTATTTAGCCAGCTATTTGCAAGCTGGTTTCGATACCAAACAACTCGCCAATACCTATAACACCGTCTCCAATCTGCTAGAGCAAATCATGACCCTGCTCATCCTCGCAATAGGTGCCTACACCGTCATGCACAGCACTGAGTTTACGATAGGGATGCTGGTCGCTTTTCAAATGTTCTCAGGGCGATTGTCACAACCGATGTTGCGTTTAGTCGGCTTATGGCAGCAATTTCAGCAAGCAAGTTTATCGGTGGATCGCTTAGGTGATTTGATGAACGCGCCGACAGAGCCGTATTCCATGGTACCAAGCCGTGATGGTAAAAAAATTGGCAAAGTGCAGATTGAACAAATCGCCTTTAAATATGCGGAAGAATTACCGCTGGTGTACGACAACCTCAGCTTGACGGTAGAGCCAGGCCAAACCATAGGCATCATGGGGCCATCAGGCTGTGGCAAAAGCACGCTCGCCAAACTACTGCAAGGCTTCTACCAACCCAATGCTGGACGCATCTTGGTCGATGGTGTCGATATCCGTTATTTATCCGCCAACGAGTTACGCGCCCACTTTGGCGTGGTGCCCCAAGAGACGACCTTATTCTCCGGCACCATCTACGACAATCTACAAATGGCCAGCCCAGACGCCAGCTTCGAGCAAATCGCAGCAGCATGCAAAATGGCTGAGATCCACCAAACCATAGAAGCGCTCCCCAAAGGCTATCAAACCGAAATCGGCGAACGCGGAGCTGGTCTCTCTGGCGGACAAAAACAACGCATTGCCATCGCCCGAGCCTTGCTCAAGCGTCCTAGTATTTTGGTCTTCGATGAAGCCACTAGCGCTTTGGACACTAACACAGCAGAACACTTCGCCCAAACCATTAATAGCCTACGTGGAAAGGTCACCATGCTCTTCATTACCCACGGCTTGCCTAAAGGCTTGCATGTTGATGCGGTGTATCGATTGGGTGCTCAAGGTGCACAACGCGTCGCATTAGCGCCAGCGGTAGGCACTAATACTTAATCACTGCGTCGTCAAAGCCATCGCTAAAACAAAGCAAAGCAAAGCAGAACAAAACAAAGCAAAAAAATGAACCAAGCAAACATAAACAACGCAGCGCCAGAAACACAAGCAACACCAAGCGCCCAAGTCATCCAACTACGCCCACCCACGCGCTGGCACGACCCGCTACAACTTATCCAAAACAATCCACCCAGCCAAACAGGCCGCATCGTCCTATGGGCAGTATCGATTCTGGTCTTCATCCTCATTATCTGGGCAGCCTTCGGCAGGCTCGACATCATCGCTAGCAGCGAAGGTAAATTGGTCCCGCAAACGCTGGTCAAAATCGTGCAACCTGCTGAATCTGGCATCATCAAAGAACTGCTGGTCAGAGAAGGTGACACTGTCAAAGCAGGGCAGGTCATCGCACGCTTAGACACCACTTTAGCTAATGCTGATCAAAGCAGCATCAGCAACGACCTGCACACTCAACAGATGCAAGTACGCAGAATACAAGCCGAACTCAACGATGTACCGATGAAGAGCAAAGCGGACGACGACAACACACTCTTTAGCCAAATCCATAGCCAATATCTAGCCCACAGAAAAAACCTACGTGACAGCTTAGATCAAGAATTATCCTTACTCCAAAAAGCCGAACACGAACGCAAAAGCGCACTAGAAATTTTAAGCAAATACGAACAAACCTTACCGTCTCACAAAAAGACTGCCGACACCTATGCCGAGCTAGAAAAAGAGGGCATTGTCGCTAACTCACTGAGCGCAGAAAAACAGCGCGCCGCCATCGAAACGCAAAAGAACCTCGACGCTCAACAAGCGACGGTAGCCGCACTCAACGCTACCATCAGCGCCCAACAAAAACGCCTAACCCAACTCAAAAGCAACTATCAATCCGAACTACAAAAAGAACTAGCCGACCTCCAACAAAAAATTGGACAACTTCAACCTACTTTGGATAAAAGTAAGTACAAACAAGGCTTAATGGAACTCAAAGCCCCCCAAGACGGCACCATCAAAGACATCGCCACCACCACGATCGGTGCAGTGGTACAGCCTGGCACTGTCGTCATGACCCTAGTACCGAAAGACGAACAACTCTATGCCGATGTCAGTATCAAAAACGAAGACGTCGGCTTTGTCGAAGTCGGACAAAAAGTCCAAATCAAAGTCGCTACTTATCCGTTCCAACGTTTTGGCATGTTAAGCGGCAAGCTGACACATCTGAGTGCCGATGCCACCGAAGTCAATAAACCAAACGCGACGGGCAACAATCCCAATGCCGCAGGGACGAATGAAAACAATGCCAGCACGATAGCGACATACAAAGCGCGTATTCAGTTGGATCAACAGAGTCTAGTGGATGCACAAGGAAAGACGCATCAGCTCAATGCAGGGATGCAAATTGTGGCGGAGATTAATCAGGGTAGGCGTAGCGTGTTGGCGTATTTATTGTCGCCTGTGCAGAAGGCAGTGAATGAGGCGGGACGGGAGAGGTAGTTCACGCACACATCAAAAAAATTAACTGAAAATCAAAGAGGAGAAATATGAAAATCTACCAACTAGCAGTAAGTGTAGTGACGATATCAATGATTTGCTTGTCGGGTGCCGATGCCTATCAGATCCAAAAATGGGTCGATAAGGATGGTAAGGTTCACTACGGAGATAAAACCGTTGCACCGCAGACCAGTCAGTCTATGCAGATGAACGTAAAAGAGGGGCAAGAGCTAAAAGCGCCGAAGCCGCCGCAAGAAGCGGAGAAGAAAAAAAAGCCTGTGGACGAAAAGATCGAACCATCCGATGTTGCTTCTGCGAGTTGCATAGGTTTCGCAAAGAAAATTCTAGCGCTGAAAATGGATCCTAGTATCGATCCTCAAGACGATTCAAAAAAAATTGGCGGCTTGCTCGTCAGTATTCGTCAAGCCTGCCCAAAGCTTGAGGTCGAATGTACTGTCGATACAGCAGTTTATAAAAATGAACGCTGTGAGACGCGCCAATCAAGTGGCGATGGCGTTGTATTTCGTGGGCGTGTGAATCAGAATAACTATTTGATGAAACTTGCTAGATAGGTTTACTTAGTTAAATGGTGAACAGAACATTCGCTTGTTGACTTAAAGCGAGAGATTCTTAAAACTAAAGCAGTTAGTCGATCTGACAAAGAGCATTCATGCCGGCATTTCGGCAGTCGTCTGAATCTTATTCAAAACGATTGCAACATCTCATGTTTACATTTATTTAGCTAAAACGAAAAAACGAAAAAATTTTCAGAAAACAGTAACTATTTTAATTTTTAAGGAAACATAAAATGACATTCGTATTAGAAGAAATTTCATCATCGGATCACGAAAAATATCAATTGACGGACAAAAATCCATTTACTTATAACAGTGTACAGTCAAATGAGTGGCTGATAGATCGTGAACGGAACATGTATTTTAGAAAATTAGGGGGAAGGCGGCGTGATGATCCTTACGTAATGGAGTTTCACTGTTTCTGGCGCGGAGTTTTACTAGCGATTTGTTTTGATTGTCGGTTGGAGCACATCACGCCAAGAGACGTGAAAGTGAAATGGGCTTATGGCGGAGGCGATCCCTTGCCTGAGAATTTAAGACCCTATGTAGACGAATTTTACGCAGATTTGAAGGAGGCATTAACTTTATATAAATCTGAAGGCATATCCTCGCCGTTTGATTCTTATGTTGTTGAATTTGATTTTTAAGGGGTACGAAAAATGTCAAACTTAACAGCCGCCGATGCGCTTGATTTAATAAAGAAAAATCCAGGAGACTATGTAACACCGGAACAATTAAGAGCACTAGCGAATCGTGTCCATGTCGAGATATCGAATCTCAATAAGGTAACTGTTTTATATAGTGGCAATGTAGCTGGTGCAATTAATGGTGGTGGAATTGTCAGCGGTCTGGTCGAACAAAAAACAGCCGTCCGCGCGATTTCGCAAACTGAACTATATAAATTCCTTGATAATGAGCAATTTCAAAAAGCTGTCGCTCAGGCGTTTAGTACACCGTCGAATCCGGTCAGTATTGACACGCTAAATGATATTGCTCAGGAAAATCACCCAGCGAATAAGTTCTTTAATGCATCAAAAACAGGGTTGTGGGCCGAAGGTTCCGTGCGATTTGCGAGTTCTGCCGCTGGTGATGTGCGTGTACTGGCACCATTCTCTAACCCTTCGCGAATTCTGGCAATCGATGAGCTACCAGCGTTGCTGGATAATACAAAAGTTACGCATATTAATGGCATTCCGAAATCAATATTTCAGACGATTTTAGACTCGAATCCAACAACAGGATTGACTCGCGTAAATAATGCCGTTGCGTGGTCATCACAGGCCTTGATGAGAAATATGAGGCTGGAAACTCAGCCTCTTTTTAATGCAGACGGTAGTCCAAATATTGGCACCAATGGTGTTCAAAAAATGAAAGTAACTGGTGTTTCAGCAGGTGAGTTCTTTGATGGAACAGGGATAGAAGTAAATCGCACTCCGACCATCGGCATAAAACTTGAGAATCTGATTGATGACACTTTAAAAAAAGATGTGCTTAGTTCTGAGCCAAAGTTAGCTCGTGCGCTTGAACAAGGTCGAAACGATATTGTGGATGCAGCAAATGCTGCCAAAGCGCTTCCTATCGACGATATTCGATATGTCTCTAAAACCAGTTGGAAAGAGCTCGGAGTGAGGGGACTTGGGCTTGCTGTTGGAATTGGCATGCTAGGTCATGAGGTGAAAGTGGCTATTGACCAAGGAGATAATGTCCGCGCAGAGAAAATACTGGCAAATGGCAGCGTTGAGTTATTAGTCGGAATAGCAGTGGGTGATGCAGTGGTAGCCTTGGGTTTGGGGTTTATTTCAGGTCTAGCTATCGTTAATCCTGTTACTTTGGCAATCGCTGCGGGAGTTGCTATTGGGGCGGGTATCTATGTTGGTTACCAAGCTACGGTCGCAGTTAAGAATCTATTAGCTAAGGAAACAGGCGAGTTACCCATCGTTCGAATTGAAGGCGATTGGAAGCTTACACAGTACTCAAGTGGGCTTATTACAAAAGAATTGCAAACAGGGCAGCAGCCTGATGGTATTGATTTTAAATGGAGCGTGCCAGATTCGCGTGGCACTATTGTCGGTGAGAGAAACATTAATTCAGATGATGTAACCACCTATCTTTGGTCTGGTAAAGCTGCTGGCGAAGGTCAAATGTTAGAACGAACTAATGCATCCGATGTGGTAACTCGGGATGGCGAGGTCATCCGCGAAGTCGTTAAAACGGGATCAACTGATGCAAATAAAGTTTCAATCAAGACTACTGAACACATTTCAAAAGTAGACGGTAGCTTGATTGATAAAGTAGTTGTAACGAGTCAAGAAGGTGGGCCTAGTATTGTAGATTTTTCAAATGCTCAGCGCGAATCAACGACGAGAATTGATGAGAATGGTGTTAAGACTGATGTCGAATGGGTAAACAAACTTGATTCTTCACATGGCTCATTTCACCTCGATAAAAATACTGGAATATCGACGGAAAAAGCGTTTACAAAGAATGATATTTTGACTCGTGAATTAATTGTAAACCCCGATCATTCTAGTTCGGAATTAGTTGTAAATCCGGATTCTGGGTCGCGTGCTCTGACGAAAATAAATGCGGACAAGTCAAAAGAAGTTTTGTCCATAGACGCTTTTAAATCAGAGACGATTCAGAGAGTTGACTCAAATAATCGGAATTATGTAGCAGCCGCACAAAGCTTTTTCAGAGAATGCATGTCTTCTAGGGTGATCCTCTAAAACAGCATTTCGTTCGGTTCGATTTTTTTGCGATCAAACGCATGGCAATTGGCTTTAGCATCATTTAATGCGTGATGATCTTTGATGCGATTGTCAATAAAGTACATCTGTAACGCAATTTGATCCAAATACTTGTAAATATTCTTACCACGGAGCCATGAAGGGATTTCATAGCCCATCGCATGACAAAACAAACGCCAGTCACCATCGTAATCAAAACAGATAACTGGCGCTCTCGCTGAGAATTGTTCCAACCACAATCTCAGCCTTCTTTGCAACTCATCGACTGAACAATGTGCTGCTGGCACCTTGCCCAGTTGCGGCAAAACAGTTGCCACAACAAAATCATTGCACTTACTTTGATCAACTGGCAGTTCAGCATAGAATTCATGTAAACCACATTCTGATACCAAACCGATGCTGATTAATTCAGCATTCGCAAAATCGGTAAATTCGGTGTCGATGAAGATCAGCACGTCAATTCCTTCAAAGTTACGCGACAAAAAAAGCTTTGGTTGTTTATTGGTATCACTTTGCAATTATTGCAGAAAAGCAAAATTTGCTCGATCAATTATCCGTTCGCCTCAATGTTTCCCTCAGTACCGATAAATCGCTGTTAACCTTGGCCCCCTTAGTTCCATTGTCATTAACGATATAAAGGTTATAGTTGTCCTTCGTTAAAAAGATAATCTTTTTGTAATCTTTGTGCTCTCGGCGCGATTTCTTAAAGGCATCCTTTAAATCGTGTTTGGTATCGGCCAGCCGGATTGTTGGCTCCGCTTCAGAATAATATCGAACGCACAAAATAAAATCTGGCCAAAAATTGAGATGGCTATCTGGGCGCACCACGGCAACGCCATAATCGGCCCTATCAGGATTTCTATGCCACCAAAGAACGAATTCGGCTTCGTCTAATTGTTTGGCGAATTCATTTTCACTTTCGTACATCGCGTGAGTGCCGTTATATCCGTCCACCCAAATTGTACTTTCGTCGCGTAGATGATATTGGCGATGTTTCAAGAATTGGCGCTCCTCCTTTACCAAAAATGATTCTACTTGAGGCATATCTTCATTTCGGCGCGGCGGGAGAACACCGTAACTGTTTTTTGCAGATGGCAGTAGCGGCAAGTCGGATGGAAACGCCATGTAGTCCGGCAAGGGGCTTTTAGTTTCGCGGCTGGTCACAACCTGAGATATTGCGTCATGGTACAGTGCGACGACATCATCGGCCTTCATGCGAACCAAGTCGTGCGCCATATCTCGATAGATGCGATCGCGCTCACTTTCATCGATCATGACAGCTATGCCATTAGATTCGGCATCAACCTGAATCCGACTTGTCAAAATCTGTACGAATTGCCGAACATCAGCATCCTCAAATTGAGCGGTAGAGAGCAACACCAATTTTGCTTGTCGGTGTAATTCCTCGCGCCGAATCAAAGCAACAATCTTTGTATCTGGAGCGCGTTGCCGAGTAACTAGCTCGGTACGCTGTTCGATCGCTTGAGTATGGCCGGTTGCTGCTGCCAAGGCGTTGTTCAAATCCGCTACCGAGTATTCCAGCCGCTGAGCAATCCTTTTAACCACTTTCGCTAAATCTACGACGCTCGGTCGCAATTCGGTTAGCAAGTGAGGCGCGAAATGCGGCAAGCCATCATTGCGTGGGTACAAACTTAATCTGATTTCATTGAATGCGGCTCGCAGATCGTCGCGATTCTTCGCTGGAATTTTGAGTAAGCGCGGCGGAACATAAGTTTCCTCGTCGTCCCAATCCGGCTGAATGTCACCATCAAACAAAAGTCCTTGTCCTTCCTCAACGAAAGTCGTTCTACCAGCTTGTGCTTCAATTTTTGCAGAAGGATGTACTTCATTCGAACCAACCGATTGAGCCTCGGCGTTATCCACTGTGCTATTGGCGACAGTTTCTGCCTTGCTTCCGTGCGTGGTATCCCAATCTACTTCCGGCAACATTGAAGATTGTGGAGTCGGACGGTTGGTGAAAATATCCGGTCCGCCGTTGCGCGTCTTGATCCTTTTGAGTCTTTCTGTTTCACCTTCAAGGCTTGACTTAATGCCCTGCAATACTGTCACTGCCTTCTGATAGCCGTTCTGTGCTGCCGCGTTCGCCAGATAAATATATGCCGTACGGAGATCGTCGCTAAGCCGCTTTCCTTGCTTTTCAAGTGTGCGAGTAATTTCCCGTACTCTTTGATCGACACGCATGACGCGCCCGACGAATTGCAGAGCGTAATCTTTATCCGTGACAGGTTTGGTTGACGCTAAGACAAAAGCCCTGGGCGCATCAAATCCGGTTCCAGCAGCTTCCTTGAAAATTAGCACTTCCTTGCTAGTGTCATGAGCAATCGTATTCATCAACTCTGGGTCTGGCGCTTGAGCGGTATGCTCCCCGATGAGTTCAGGGTGCACCCCACATTCGCGGGTCAAGAATTCGAATGCTTCCCGCGTTGTATTTTCTCCATTCCCTACTTGCACCAACAGCAAAGGCACCGTTTGTATCCCTCGTTCAACTAACAGATTTTTGAGTGCACAATGCTTCTTCCATGCTTGCCGCAGCACCGTGCGCTGCAAATCAACAAGACTTTTCCATTCATCTGAGACGCGGTAAACATATGCAGCGATGAATTCTTTGTTGAGTAAGGCATCAACTGCCTCCTGCCGACTTACTGAGAAAGTCTTATTCTCGCCAAAGCCAGACGCAGCAAGAAACTGATTTAGCTTTACGTCGTTCGGGGTTGCAGTCGCCATAACGAGAGAATCCGGTTTGAGGCGCTTCACAAATTTACCAAATTCCGTTTCGGACGAAAGGCCGATATGCGCCTCATCGACGACGACACCAATCTTAAGCTTGTTGGCACGGGCGCGGGCGACAATACCCTGTACCGAAATCGAAAAATCATCGACCTGCTTCAATACTTGCCTGTCTGCCGACTTGCTGGAAACCTGTTGGGCATTCGCAATCAACACGTCGCCATTGGAGTGGTCACGCTGCCGCTCAGTAGACATGGCGTAAAGCCTCAATTCCTTGATCCAATCAAGCGCCAACACGGTTTGCCCTACCAAATTTGCATATGGTGTAAACCAGAACCAAAGTGTAGGTCGTTCAGAACACACCTTCGCAAGCACCTGGCTTAGCATAAACGTTTTTCCCGCACCAGTTGGCGCGACCAACAAGGCTGGTGAAGGTTGGTGCGTTAGGTGTTGCGTCATCGCGCCGATGATTCTGCGTTGGAATTCCTCCGGTTCCATCAATGGGATTGCCGGTTTATTGAAATCAAATGATTCGCTCATGCGCCTTGCCCCTTGATTGCTTCTGACATCCATGAAGAGCTATCCACCAATTTTCCAGATTCAAGAAGATAACTTGCTACGCTATCAGGACGATCGGAGTAGACCCGTAATTTGTAGGCTGGATGTGATGCCAATTGCCTCAAAGCCTCATCGTCTACACTGAAGCAAAATAGAATAGCTGAATCGCTGCTCGCTGCGATTGTCGCTACTGGCACATTCAAAAATGGCAAGATGCGTCCGACATATTTCAGGCAAATGGCGTGCCACGCTGTTTCCGGTTTAAGATCGTAAAATGCATCGGCATGATTGATTTTATTCAACCGCAAATAGGCAAAATCGCCGCCAAATCCTTTTGTGGTTCCATACCCTTCAGAAACACGCCGAATTCTTTCGGCACATATGTCCAAACAGACATTCCTTGCTGGCTCTTTGGCTGTAGCCTCACGACTGGATACCATAATGAATTTCCGTGGGATTTCATTTAGATTTTCTGCATTTAGTGCAAGCACCGCGTGGGCTGTAGTGCCAGAACCAGCAAAAAAATCAAGAACTGTGTCGCCAGGATTCGTGGCTTGTCTTAATAAATTCAGCATGAGGCTTGGTGGTTTAGGATATGCAAACGCTTGGAAGCCAAGTATTTCGTTGACTGAATGTTCGCCAGTGCCGCTACGCTGCGCATTCAACGCAACGACGAAATCGTCATCATCAGCGTCATCGCTTGCGCCCTTGATCCAACTTGATACCGCTCTTACCTCGCTTTGAAGGTCACGCAGATGCCGCTTAAACCACGGTCTGCCGAAGCCGACAGGTTTGCCTACCCAAAATTCAAGCCCAGGGAGATCCTTTGACAAAATCGGTGTTTTTGTTTTGGGTCTAATCGGAACGTCGCCGCTATCTATTGCAGCAAGTAGTTCCTCCATTGTGTTCCATATCTGAACACGCTCGCTGGCTGGATCGGGAAACAGAATTTTTTCCTCACGGATATATTGCTCCATCGATTGTTTTCGGAGCGTAGAGACATCTTCGACGATTTTTTCCGACGCAAATGCCCATACACGGCTTGGATTACATGGATACCAGACTCCAGTATTCGAATTTTGAATCGGGTAGTAGAGATTTCGCCTTTGTGCCCAAGTGAAACCGAGCGTCAGATCACCTGTTTTCCACCTGCCCCGTGGATCATTATCTGGATTCTTATATTGGGAAAAATCTTTGTCTTCCCCACGAAACGAAAAGCCTTCTCTCCCGTAAACAAGAATGTGTTCATGATCATTGGATAGGCGAACATCATTGCTCAGGTTTGTTCCTGAGCGCGTCTTCCAGACCATCGAACCTCTGCGCATACCGGCAAAAACTTCATCCATCAGAAGTTCTAGACGTGAGCGATTTTCATCGTTAATGGAAACTAAAATTACACCGTCGGGAGTCAATAAGTCGCGTGCCAACGTCAAACGTTGAAATAAAAATTCCAACCACATTGAATGGCGGTATCGGTCATTTTTGCCTACGTAGTGATCGTTGTATACCCAGTCCTTTTCTCCCGTGTTATAGGGAGGGTCGATGTAAATAACGCGAATTTTGTGTGCGTGCGTAGTACGAAGCAAACGTAACGCATCGAAGTTATCTCCTTCGATGATGAGGTTGTCATATGCGCCTTTGCCGTTGCATTCGTCAGGAACCAAATCTGGCATCACCAAATTTGCGGACAATGCGCTATCAAATTCAATTTCATTCCGTTCCCAATGCAAACCAAGCTTCGCGTCAGTTAATTTTTTCGCGAGTAGGGCTTTCAGTTGGGCGTGAGTTAAATCATCTAGCCGATCAAGTAAGGAATTATTTGATTCAGATAGGGAACCATTTAATTCATCGCCGATCTTTTGGCTGGCTGGCTGGCTGGCTGGCTGGCTGGCTGGCTGGCTGGCTGGCTGGCTGGCTGGCTGGCTGGGTGATTGGGTGATTGATTGATTGATTTTTTCGACCGTATACATTAGTTGTTCTCCAAACGAATTACCTCGCGGCCCAGCGCTTTCATGCATTGCATAAAAAAAGCAAAGCTGAAAGCGCCACGGTTGATTTTATTGGCAATGCCTTTATAACTCTCTTCTACATCGATCTCATTTAATCGACGTATCAATTCTTCGTAGCCGACACCCGATCGGGCCATTTCTGACTTCAGCAAATTGGTGGCAATCTGGTTCCATTGATCGTGCTGCATCGCATACCTCCTAGCGCTCTATAACAATGTGGAACATTCTACATATAGATGGATAAATCTACAAATTGTTCTTGCACACTTCCACGAATAAGGTATAATTTCCACATAAACGTAGATTAATGGAGAAGGTAATGACACAGCACTTCCTACTCTCAGCCAAAGCCCGTACTCTGTCTTTGCGCCGTGTGTTTGAAATGAATGACGAACAAGCATTTAAGCTATTCAAGAAAGTACGTTGGGGCAATAGCAAGGCAGTGACCTGCCCAATGTGTGGCGTGGTGCACGAGCACTATTTCATTGCCACGCGCAGCCAGTGGCGCTGCAAAGACTGTCATCACACGTTTAGCGTGACCTCTGGCACGATCTTCGCGTTTCACAAACTGCCTCTTAAAATGTACCTGGCAGCGATTGCTATCTACACCAATGCCGCAAAGGGCATTTCTGCCTTGCAAATGGGACGGGATTTGGATCTGCAGTACAAAACCGCGTTTGTCCTGTGCCATAAAATCAGGGAGTCCCTGATGGAGCGCCGCGACATGTCGCCGCTGTCCGGTGAAGTGCATGTGGATGGTGCTTACGTCAACGGGCATATTCGCCCTAAG
This sequence comes from Undibacterium sp. Di24W, assembly GCF_049340325.1. NCBI lineage: Bacteria > Pseudomonadati > Pseudomonadota > Betaproteobacteria > Burkholderiales > Oxalobacteraceae > Undibacterium > Undibacterium sp. Di24W. The sequence goes on along the minus strand of NZ_JBMPOP010000004.1, from coordinate 490,466 downwards.
AATAAAAAGGAGGATCGGGTTGACCGCCGTTTAGCTGAGCATCAAAATCCTGCCAAACGCTGCGTGCTGGTCATGCGCCAAAAAATTAATATTGTGGGTGATGCTATTCAGGGCGCAAACAAAACAATCTCGTTCGTGATTAAAGCGGAGAATCAAGCCGACGTGGGCAAACTGGCTGAACTGTATGTACAGAAGGGTTCTGTCATTTGCGCAGATGAATCTAACGCTTATGATGGCCTGCACGCCAAATTTGATACGCGCCGTGTGAATCATGCGATTGAATATCGTAGCGATGCTGGTATCACAAACAATTTAGCAGAATCGTATTTCTCACGTTTCCGTCGCATGCAATACGGCCAGACGCATAAGTTCGGCAATTTGTATCTGGCAAATTATGCCAATGAAGCTGCTTACCGTGAAGATACACGGCGCATGAGTAACGGTGACATATTTGACGATATTTGCGAGAAGTGCGTACAAACAAAAACGCACCATGACTGGTGCGGTTACTGGCAGGGGAATAAACGGACTGCTGAACGATTAGCGGCTTGAACGCCTAGACAATTTCCCAGTGCATCACACCAGGTTCGCCGTGAGCATCAATGGTCTTAACAATGTTATTTGCCATTAGGCGGTGCAACACGGCCAGAATATTTTTTTGAATTCGTACCACAAATTCCGCCGTTGATTTTATGCCCTTGCGCTGCATCAATGCATCAGCAATTTCACGGCTACACATTGGTCTGCCAACTTCACGTAATACATCCAACGTCATGCGCTGCGCTTCCCCATGTTCAAAGTATTGATTACGTGCGTTAGTTCGCTTAGACTTCACTGTACGTAAATCAAACTCTGGCGCAAATAATTTAATCGTTCCATCTAAATGCGACAATGCACTTTGCAAGCGGTGAATTTCGGATTGGTACGAGGTGATTTGTCCGGCGACTTCGGCGCGTTTCGATACCAAGCCGGATATGACGTGAGATTCTGCCATGTTGATTTCCCCAAAAGTGATGTTTGAATGGGGATAGTGTAAGTTTTTAGCTCAAGAAAAGCTTTGTGCGGCTGCTACATAATTCCGCAAATAATAATGAAATCTATTTTGAAAATAAGAATCGGGACGGAAGCTACACCAAACGGGAATATGATCCAATTACTGGAATCAGTAAGGAATTATTTGTAGATAAGTATAAAAACATTACCCAAAGTTCTGATGATGGTAAAGGGAATTCAAGCGAAGTTCGCCTTGACCAAGATCAGAATTTTATAAGTTCGAAATGGACGAAATCAGATAAAAGTTCTGGAAATGAAAAAATAGTTGATGGATTGAAAACTAGCTATTTCGAGGACGGCAAAGGCTATTCGAAGACCGAAATTACTTCAAAGGACGAAAACAAGAATATTGTTTGGCGTGATGTAAACAAGAAGACTTCTGGCGAGATAAATATGCGTCCTGATGGAACATATTCAGCGACCACCCTTATGCCAGATAATTCGAAACAATTTGCCGTTAAAGATAAGAATGGCGTAATCACTACAGATTTCGTTACAAGCTGGGGTTATAAGAATGCAAGGTCGTGGGCGTCTCCAGATGGCACTAAGGGATCAGAAATATATGACGGTGCAAAAACTTCGCAAAAAATAACGCATCCTGACGGTAGAGTACAGACCACCTTCACAGATGGTGAGGGTAATGCGCAAACTAAAATTGAAAGTAAAGATAAGACTATCACGCAGTTCATTTCAATTAAGAAAGATGGTACTTACCATGTTGAAGTTGCAAATTCTGTGACCAAGAAAAAAGAAATCATGCATCGAAATGCCGATGGCAGTTACATGAAATTGGTTTCGGACGAAGATACGTTTAGTCATAAATTTTATACCGCAGGAAATAAGTTTACTGGATCACAAACCAGCAATGCGGATGGAAGTGTGACCTATGTAAAGGTCGTCGACGGCGTACGCACCGAGTGGAATGGTAAAGATTTAGATGAAAACGGTGACTTGAGCAAAGGTGTTATTCGCAAAACTTTTACGAACGCGAATGGTACAACGACGGTTATGGGGGATGACAGAAATGGTCGTCGTGACGAAGTAACTTACGGAGCTGACGGTGTCGGCATCGTTTCAACTAGTTTTATTGAGTACAAACCAGACGGCAGTGGTGTGATTTACCGTACCGATGCCGATGGGCGTGTTACGCGCGAAAGTGTCGATCCCGGTACGATCAAACTTTATAAAAAAGAAATTGATACAAAAAATAAATATGAGAAGAGAACAGAGCATAACGGAACAACTCGAACTGAGTATCGTAAAAGCGATGGGACTATGGGTGGCTCTTATGATAACGGCGTGGGAACCAAAATTGAAACTACCTACGGTGTAGATGGCATTGGTATTACTTCTAACAGGGTGACGGAACGCAATGCGGATGGCAGTGGTGTGATTACCTACACTGGCCCAGATGGCAGGACTGAGAGAAAAGAGTATGGCCCGGGTGAAATTCCTAAAACGATAAATCAAAAGGATCCAGACGGCGACCCTAAACTGCCAGAGGTTCCTAAAGAGCTTCCTAAGGCAGATATACCAAAGAACGAAAATCCAGATGATCATTTTCATGATGATTGGGAGGATCCTTATCCAGAGCCAGAGCCAAGTGATCCAGAGCCAAGCGATCCAGAACCAAACGATCCGAGTAGTCCCAATGGCAATCCCTCCAGTATTCCCGGTGGTGCCGGTGGCAATAGTAGTGGTAAAGGAAGTCCCGGAGGTATAGGAACCGGTGGCGCTGGGGCTGGTGCGGCCGGTACTGCCCCTGTCCGACGTGATCCCTTAGTTCTTGATTTAGATGGCGATGGTGTAGAGACAACAAGCATGCGTGATGGCACAGTCATCACTTTTGATCATGATGCAGATGGCATTAAAACAGGAACGGGCTGGATTAAACCAGACGATGCTTGGTTGGTATTTGATAGAGATGGCAATGGCATAATTGATTCGGGTCGAGAATTATTTGGTGTCGATACCCTTAAAGCTACAGGACAATTTGCTGCCGATGGCTTTGATGCATTAAAAGAGTATGACGCAAATAGAGACGGAAGAATTGATGGAAGTGATAGCGTATTTAGTAGCCTCAAGTTGTGGCGTGATTTAAATCAAGATGGTATTAGTCAAGCGAATGAATTGAGCTCACTTGCTGCGAATAATATTGTTTCCATTGGTGTTAATTCAGCAGCTGCCCGAATTGATTTGGGGAATGGCAATATGCAAACCGCCGTAGGGACTTTTATCCGTGGGGACGGCGCAGTTGGCACCACAGGAGAAACTAGTGCAAACGTGGCTAACCTTGATCTGTTGGTAGATACTTTTTATCGTGTTTTTACTACGCCCATTACTTTGAGTAATGAAGCTAAAGTATTGCCTGAACTACGTGGTTCTGGTCAAGTACGTAATCTTAGAGAGGCGATGAGTCTTTCACCAGATTTAACTAATTGGGTGCAAGGATATACCCAGCAAACAACACGTCAAGCCCAAATAGATCGCCTAGATAGTTTTATAGAAAAATGGGCGAACACATCAAAACTAAAATCACTTAAAGCGCAGGCAGATTCCTTATCAGGAGTCGGTGTAACGCTAACTTATAACCTAGGTGGTTTGACGGCGGGCACAGCTGAATACGATGCTTTTATACGTAAACTTGGAGTTGTTGAGCGTTTTATGGGTTTTACCTATGGCGGCGCATCAGGGCAAACTCGATTAACGCCCTTGAATGCTAGTTCAGGTAGTGTAATAGTTAATTTGGCATTTGATCAGATATCGAATATTGCGTTGGCCTATGATCGTTTTAAAACAGATATTTACGAATCGTTATTAGTTGCCACGCGATTAAAAAAATATGCAGATGTAATACCAGGCGAAAAAAATCCTACTGCATTCATCGCAGTTGAAGATAAGTTTAAGCAAGTAATTGCAAGCGACGTACAGCAGGGCGTGATTGATCTAGTTGAATTCATTAGCGCGATTGGAGAGAAAAATTTAGCTGCTAAGGGGTGGGACGCGATTACTTTTTTAAATGATCAATTAAAAAATGTACCAAATCTTTCTTCATTTAAAGAGGAGTTAAGTAGTTGGACAGTGCAATTTGCAGGGATGAATGATAAATTTGCTACTGGAACTGTTCGTAACGACATCTTCGTTGGCACCAATGAGACAGATTTTATTAGTGGGTTCGATGGAAATGATTTGCTTATGGGAGGCGCTGGAAATGACTACATAAATGGTGGTGATGGCGATGATACTTTGGTCGGAGGAGATGGCGATGACGAGCTACAAGGATGGGGGGGCGACGATCAGATCATCGGAGGAAACGGGATAGATAAAATTTGGGGTGGAGCGGGCAAAGATCAATTATTCGGAAATTCAGGCGACGATATAGTTTATGGCGCTGAAGGGGACGATAGTTTGGACGGTGGTACGGGCAATGATCAATTGTCTGGCAACAAAGGTTCGGATACTTATTATTTTGGAACGGGTAGTGGCAACGACGTAATTCTAGATAATGGCGACAAAGATGGTATTGCTGAGTTTGTTGATGTAGTTCAAATGGGCGCTGGTATATTGCCATCGGATATTGTGATTTCGCGTGACAGAGATTCTTCCGATTTGAAAATGTCTATCTCTGGGGCGGCCGATACATTGTTCATTAAAGGCTATTTTTCTTCTTTGTTGGACAATAACCAGATTGAGCAAATTCGATTCGCGGATGGGACTTCATGGAGTCCAGATAAACTCAAGCAACAACTTCTTATCCGTTCCGAAACAGGATTTATCTATGGCTATGACGCGAACGATGTGATTATGGGGACTGCATCGCTTGATCGTATTTATGGTTTGCGAGGTGATGATGTCATCAATGGAATGGAGGGGGATGATGAGCTCTATGGCGGTCTTGGCAATGATACTTATATCTTTGGAAGAAACTCAGGTAAAGACAGGCTAGAAGAAACTAGAGGTGATTTAGATACGGTGCGCTTTGAGGCAGACTTGGTGCCGAGCGATATTGTGTTGCGTCGTGACTATAATCCTCAAGTGCGGCAAGATGATCTGATTATTTCAATTAAAGGATCAAATAGTACCTTGCGTATCAGTAATTATTTTTTTGGAAATGGACAAAGTGACTTCTTAGTAGAAAAACTGCAGTTTGCTGATGGCACTTCTTGGGATTTTAATGCCGTTAAAGTATTAATCGGTATGGGTACTCAAGGAAATGATAACTTAACCGGTACTCTGAGCGATGATATTCTAAGTGGATTGGCTGGCGATGATGGCCTTGATGGTGATCAAGGTAACGACACTCTTGACGGCGGTATCGGCGATGATCGTTTGACGGGGGGGGAGGGTTCTGACACCTATATTTTCGGAAGAAATTCCGGTAACGATGAGATTCGTAATTTTTCCTACGGCTACGCCACTGATATTGACACCATTAAGTTAGATAACGACGTTACACCGAAGGATGTAAAGCTCAGTCGGGTTAATGAGAACCTGGTGTTGAGAATCAATGGAGCACCTAGTAGTTTGACGGTTAACTATGGGTTGGCGAGTGACGCTTACTATGAGATCGATCGAATTCAATTTGGTGATGGAACAATTTGGAATTTTGATCTGATTAAAACCATGTTAACCACAGGTGGCGATTTGGATGATAGTTTGATTGGCTTTAGTGGATCTGATACTTTAGATGGCGGCCTTGGGAATGACTATCTGAATGGGCGTGGAGGTTCAGATATCTACAAATTTGGTCGCAACTCAGGGAACGATACAATTGAAGAGGCCAAGGATAATAAGCCAAATGAAGATGTGATTATGCTTGGTACTGGAATCGTGCCAGCGGACGTTACTGCTCGACAAGATCCTTCGAATTACGATCTTATTTTGAGTATCGCAAATAGTAATAGTCAACTTCGGGTTAAAAAGTATTTTTCAACTTGGGAGTCGAACCCCTACTATATCGAAAAAATTATGTTCGCGGACGGTAGCGCCTGGGATGTGGCTACTATTAAAAATCTGGTACTTCGTGGAACTGCGGGTGATGATAATTTAATGGGGTATGAGACTGACGATGTCTTGGAAGGCCTTGCCGGAAATGACCAGTTATTCGGGCGTGAAGGATCAGACATCTATAAATATGTGTCAGGTAATGATGTCATACAAGAGGCCGACCAGGACTCTAATGATATTGATATCGTTTTATTTGACGCATCAATTTTGCCAGCCGACGTTCTAGTAACAAGAGCACAAGACAATCTTGTTTTCAATTTTAAGGGTAGAAATGACACGCTAGTCGTTACTAATTTCTTTGCTAATTCGCCCTCCGGTTCTAAAAAATACTTTGGTATAGAAGAGTTCAGATTTGCCAATGGCGATGTATGGAGTCCCGCTGCAGTGGTTGCCAAAACCTTTATTGGAACATCGGGTGATGACAGATTAAATGGCGATGATAATGACAATTCGCTAGATGGTTTGGATGGAAATGATTATCTTTGGGGACGCGGTGGAAATGATCTTTTGTTTGGTGGTCCGGGTAAAGACAATATAGCAGGTGGTGAGGGAGACGATACAATTGACGGGGGCACTGGAGATGACAGCCTTGCAGGAGAAACAGGTGCGGATACATTTATATTTGGCAGAAATTCAGGGAAGGATGTGATTTCTGAGGGGTATGGTAGTGAGACTACATCTGACATCGTCCAGCTTGAAACTGGTATTGCGCCTAGTGAGGTGATGTTGAAGCGTGTTAATGATGATTTGGTAATTACAATCGCAGGTTCGACCAGCTCTCTGACAGTTAAGCAGCATTTTTATGTTGCAAGCAATGGTCAAGAATTTGCGATTGGGTTTGTGAAATTTTCCGATAACACAATTTGGAATCGTGAACGGATTAGCGCCGAGGTCTTACTAAATGTTAATAAATCGCCGATTGTTGCAATACCACTTCCAGATCAAACTGCGGCGCAAGGTGTACTTTTTAATTTTACTGTTTCGGCGACTGCATTCACAGATCCCGATATCGGCGATACGCTCACCTATCGTGCTGAATTGGCTGGCGGTGATGCATTGCCATCATGGTTAAAATTTAATGCTGTTACTCGCACATTTAGTGGTACGCCGACCGCCATATCCACGCTTAGTGTAAAAGTATTTGCGAAAGATCGCGCTGGTTTGGAAGTTAATGATGTCTTTAATATTGCTGTCTCTTCAGCTAATCAAACCCTCAACGGCACAAGTGGAGATGATAATCTAATCGGTAATGTCGGCAATGACACCTTAACAGGCTTAGCTGGCAATGACTTCCTGTCTGGCGGCCGTGGCAATGATATCTACGTCTTTAATCGCGGCGATGGCCAAGACACCATCGATAACGTCGATCTGTTGGCTGCGACAGATACCTTGCGTTTCGCGACGGGCGTGATTGATACCGACGTATTGGCATTCAAATCTGGGAATCATCTTGCGTTCAAATTAAAGAACAGTACTGATCAAGTGATTGTTAGTAACTATTACGCGGCTAATACCACTATTAACGGACAAGCCGCTGATTACAAAATCGATAAAGTCGAATTCTCCAATGCGGTGAGTTGGAATCAAGCCATGATACAAACCATGGTGGATCGTGCCACAAATAATAAGGCACCCACAATGGGAACTGCGGTGTCAAATCAAAGCAGTAAAGTCAATGTGGCGTACAGCTTTACCGTGCCTGCTAACACCGTTGTCGATGCGGATGCAGGCGACAGCGTGACGTATAGTCTCAAGATGGCCGATGGTTCCGCATTGCCAAGTTGGTTGAGTTTTAATGCAGCGACACGTGTGATCTCAGGTACGCCTACTGTGAGTAATTTAGGTACATTGAGTTTAACGCTATGGGGCACGGATAATTACGGTTCTGCCATTGGTCAAAACCTCACCATGACCGTCAATGCTGCTAACCGTGCGCCCGTCTTGGCAGTCGCTTTGCCTGATCAGACTGCTACTCAAAGTACCGCATTTAGCTATACGGTACCTAGCAGTAGCTTCACCGACCCAGACGCTGGTGATACCTTAAGCTATAGCGCTACATTAGCAGATGGTTCTGTTTTGCCAGCATGGTTGAGTTTCAATGCGACGACACGTGTGTTTAGTGGCACGCCGACTAGCGCGGGCACCATCAGTGTCAAAGTTACCGCCAAAGATGCAGGCAATCTCAGCGTCTCTGACACGTTCGATGTGGTCGTCAATATCGGCAATTTAACACTCACTGGCACTAGTGGCGTTGATACCTTGACTGGCGGTGCAGGCAATGACACTTTAAGTGGATTAGCGGGTAACGATAGACTCATTGGCGGCGCGGGTAATGACACTTTAGATGGTGGCGCTGGCAACGACACGATGCTGGGCGGACTGGGGGATGACGTCTATATCGTTGATGCCACGTCCGATGTTGTCACCGAAAATGCAAATGAAGGCAACGACACCGTCAAAACTTCCGTCACCTTGACCTTAGCTGCCAATGTGGAAAATTTAGTGTTGACAGGTACTGCAGCCATTAATGGTACCGGCAATGCGCTGGCTAACAATATCACCGGTAATAGTGGGATCAATACGCTTGATGGCGGGGCGGGTGCTGATACCTTACAGGGCGGCGCGGGCAATGACATCTATGTTGTCGATGATGAGGGTGATGTGGTGACCGAAAACGCGAATGAGGGAACGGATCAAATCAATAGCTCGGTGAGCTATACCTTGCCAAGCAATGTCGAAAATCTGAGCCTGACCGGCACTGCCAATATCAAGGCCACGGGTAATGCACTCGCTAATGTTTTGAACGGCAATGCGGGTAATAACACTTTGGATGGTGGCATTGGTGCCGATACGATGGTCGGCGGCGCAGGTAATGATATCTACCTAGTCGACAATGCAGGTGATGTTGTGACTGAAGCCGCAAATGAAGGGACGGACTTGGTTCAAAGTAGTATCAGCTACACGATAGGTAGCAACGTCGAAAATCTGACGTTAACCGGCAACACTACGATTGATGCGACGGGGAATACGCTCGCTAATATCTTGATAGGAAATAGCGGTAATAATATCCTTGATGGTGGTGCGGGTGCCGATACGATGTCCGGCGGTGCTGGTAATGATATCTACATCATCGATAACGCTGGCGACTTGGCGACAGAAAATGCAAATGAGGGTAATGATCAGGTCAAATCATCTGTGACTTACACGCTCATCGCAAATTTAGAAGCCTTACTTTTGACTGGCACGGCAGCTATCAACGGTACAGGCAATATCTTAGACAATCTACTGGTGGGGAATAGTGGCAATAATGTGCTCAACGGTGCTGCAGGCAACGATATTTTACAAGGTGCTGCTGGCGACGATACGCTGACTGATACCACAGGAAACAATATCTTTGATGGTGGCGCTGGAGTTGATGCGATCACGGCGGGTGTTGGCAATGATTTTATTGCCGGTGGCTTGGGTAACGATACGATCACGACTGGCACGGGTACCGATGTTATTGCTTTTAATCGTGGCGACGGTATGGATGTCATAAACGCCAGCACAGGCAAAGACAATACTTTGTCGCTTGGTAAAGGGATCAAGTATGCAGATTTGCTATTCAAAAAATCCGGCAATGATTTGATTCTGGTCACAGGTGCGAGCGAGCAAGTGACGATGAAAGACTGGTACGCCAACGTCAATAATCGCAGCATTGCGAATCTGCAAGTGGTGATTGAAGGCACGACAGACTACAACGCGGCATCGACCAATAAGCTTAATAACAAAAAAATTGAGCAATTCAATTTTGATGGTTTGGTGACGAAGTTTGATCAGGCAAGAGCGGCAAATCCGTCATTGACCAGTTGGGCTTTGTCTGCATCGCTGTTGGAGTTTTACTTGAATGGCAGTGACACAGCAGCGATGGGTGGTGATCTTGCTTATCAATATGCGAAGACAGGCAATCTTTCTGCGTTTTCGATGATGCCTGCTCAAACCTTGCTAGCAAGCTCGCAATTTGGGGTGGTAAATCAAAACTTGCAGGCTAGCTCAGCGCTGCAAGATTCAACTATGCGGTTGGTATAGTGAAAATCAAGTAATCACTATCCTTATCTTAATAATGCTCCCGTTAGTTTAGATTAACGGGAGTATTATTTTTTAGCGGCGATTTAACTGTTATCCAGCTACCTTAGTAGGCGTAAACGTGATGCCTACTGTATAATTTATTGATTATTAAAGATAAATTGAGCGAAGTTAAAACATGTCGGCACTGTTTGTTAAAGATGTTTCTTGCGTCAATTTAATCTCACCCATATCGATAGCGATTTCCTTTTCTTTCCTGACGTTTGTTTTGGAAACGATCACCCAACATTTCTCACATTAAAATTATTATGGTCTGCATGTCTATATCTAGTCTACGGACGTCTTTTGTCTTCGCATTTTGCGTGACGATACTCGGTGGCTGTGCTAGCTCTTCGCCTTCAATTTCGCCAGCAAAAGTAGCAGTCAAAACAGACTTGCCAGTGACGCCTGTGCAAAAGACTTTGCGGCCAGTTCGTATCGGTTTGGCATTGGGCGGTGGGGCTGCGCGTGGCTTTGCTCATATTGGCGTTATTAAGGTACTGGAAGCGCAGGGGATCGTGCCTGACGTGGTGGTGGGGACGAGTGCTGGTAGTGTGGTTGGTGCGATGTATGCGGCGGGGAATAACGGCTTCGCATTGCAGAAGATGGCATTGGAGATGGATGAAGCGACGATTTCAGATTGGTCATTGCCTTTTTTCTCAAAAAGCAGTGGCGTACTGAAAGGTGAGGCATTGCAAGGCTATGTGAACCGTATGGTGAATCAAGCGTCGATAGAAAAATTAAAGAAGCCATTTGGTGCGGTGGCGACGGATTTGAATACAGGTATGCCTATCTTGTTTCAACGCGGGAATACTGGGCTGGCAGTACGTGCTTCTTCGGCTGTGCCTGGTGTCTTTCAGCCAGTGAAGATCAACGATCGATTTTATGTAGACGGTGGATTGGTCTCGCCAGTGCCTGTGCGTTTTGCACGTGAAATGGGTGCCGATATTGTGATTGCCGTGAATATTTCTTCCGCACCGGAAGCGCAGAATTCGTCTAGCTCGCTGGAAGTATTGATGCAAACTTTTACCATCATGGGGCAGAGTTTGAATCAGTTTGAGTTGAAGAGTGCGGATGTGGTGATCAAGCCTGATTTGCCGGGTATGAAAGGCAATGATTTTAATGGCCGTAATCTGGCTATCTTGGCGGGTGAGCGTGCAGCGAATGCGGTGATCGTCGAGCTAAAAGAAAAGATCCGGGCGTTCCAAGAGAAATAATTTATTTTTTTACTTCTTCTTCATTGATGCGACGTGCGCCATTGAAGCGTTTTTTCCAGTAGGTGACGTTCATACTTTCTATGCGCACTTTGCCACCTGCCGAGGGTGAATGAATAAATTTGTTATCGCCTAGATAAATTCCAACATGGGAAAAACTCTTTTTTAGCGTGTTGTAGAAAACCAGATCACCCGGCTGTAGGTCTTTCGGCTCGACTTTGTCGCCTTTGTTACTGATTTCTTTTGCGGTTCTTGGGAGCTCTGTTTCGCTGGAGGTCTTGAAAACCAGTCTGACGAAGCCACTGCAGTCGAGACCATTTTCTGGGGAGCTGCCACCGCGTTTGTACTTGATGCCGAGTAAGCCCATGGCATTGATGGTCAAATCTGAGGTCTTGTCTCGCAAGTCTTTGAGCGCTGACAGGGTTTTGTTGGGTGCTTCGGTGACGGGCTCATCGTTTGCAAAGCTGTTGCCTGCGATTAGACTGAGCACAAAAAATACTTTGAGAAGTCTATTTTTTTTCATAGGCATTTTGCAAAAAAATAAAAGAAAACCAGGATATACAGGGACAGAGAATTATGTGGTCTCATGTCTCTGAGCCTTACTTTGTCCTTGCTTGACCCTGCACGGAAGGGAAAGAGTATAGCCTACTTTAATTTTAAAGTGAGTTTTGCCCTAAACTTCCTTGTGAAAATTGAATGTTTGAAAATAAAATGAGGAAAGCGGAGATATTCTCGCTTTCCTCATTTTTTATTTGAAACTTAAGCTTGGTGCGACGTATTAAGCGTGTTTTTCGATGAAATCAATAACCTTAGGGCAGACGATTTCACGCCATTTACGTCCGGAGAAAATACCATAGTGACCGCAGCCCGGCGCTACAAAATCTTGTTTCATTGACGCTGGAATACTGCTGCAGAGATCATGCGCGGCTTGAGTTTGCCCTGCACCTGAAATATCGTCTAATTCACCTTCAACGGTGAACAGGGCGACGGTTTTTATATCTTGCGGCTTGACCAGTTTGCCTTCGACTTCCCAAGTACCTTTCGGTAAGCGGAATTCTTGGAATACAGTCTTGATTGTTTCTAAATAATACTCCGCAGGTAAATCTAATACGGCATTGTATTCATCGTAGAATTTTCGGTGCTGTTCAGCCGACTCGTCATCACCTTGCACCAGATGTTGGTAGAAATCCCAGTGACTTTGTGCGTGGCGATCTGGATTCATTGCCACAAAGCCCGTGTGCTGTAAGAAGCCCGGATAGACTTTACGGCCAAAACCAGGGTAGTTAGCAGGTACGTTATAAATGACCGAGTTCTCAAACCATGAGAATTTCTTTTCGGTCGCTAGCGTATTAACTTGTGTCGGTGACTTACGAGGATCGATAGGACCACCCATCATCGTCATCGTCTTAGGCAATGCTGGGTCATTCTCGCTGGCCATTAATGAGATCGCAGCCATCACGGGAACCGTTGGTTGGCACACTGAGATGACATGTGAATCTGGGCCAAGGTGACGGATAAATTCTTGTACGTAGTAGATGTAGTCGTGCAAATGGAAAGGCCCAGCGGAAAGCGGGACCATGCGAGCATCTATCCAATCGGTGATGTACACATCATAGTGCGGCAATAGGCTTTTTACCGTATCGCGTAACAAAGTCGCATGGTGACCGGACAATGGCGCAACGATCAGAACCTTGCGTTGTTGACTGATTTTTGAATCACGCTTGCTGCCTGTGAGATTCTTCTTAAAATTAATCAGTTTGCAGAAAGGCTTCAGTAAAGCGGTTTCTTCCAGAATTTCGATGGTTTGATCACCGATTTGGGTAGAAGCAATTTTGAATTCTGGTTTTTCGTAGTCTTTGCCCAGTCGATAAACTAACTCGTATGCTGCTGCGATTCTTTGTGAATAAGGTGTGTAAGCCAATGGAGAAATGGGATTGGCAAACATCTTAGATGAGGCTTCGGCCCATTTGGTCAAAGGCGTCAAAAAGGATCGGTTTAGTTCATGAAGTTGATAAAGCATGGGGCATTTTCCAAGTTGTTGACGGAATTGCTGCGAATTACCTTGCTTTCGTAAAGCTTGGCAAGCATCGAATCAGGTCTAGTATAACGCTAAATTATTGCAGTGCGTCATAAATATATTGTCTGCGGGAATTTTTATCCATATCAGTCACGAATACTGCGTAATTTGATTTGGATACTGAAGGAAGATAGCTAATGAGACTACTTTAATAGGCATTAAATTGTTTTAATTGGTATTTAATAGTTTACTCGCTTGTTCAAAATCGTAACTTTCAATAGCTTTTTGCAACTGAATATAGTCGTGATTGTTAAATATGGTTGCAAAAGCTTGGCTATGAATTTCAAAATAATTCACCGCTTCTGGATTGTCGTCTTGTATCAGGTTCGCCAGCGATTGTCGGATATCGACTCCACGCACGGAATTCTTGTCCTCGTTAGCTTGTGAATCTACTACATCGAGCGGTGTGCTTTGATTAAAAAAAATCTCTAATTCTTCAAGGCTTGCTGTTAGTTCATTTTCCAATTGATGCAAGAGCTGTATGGTTATTGTGCCCAAACGAGATTGGTCCAGTGCTGTCTTTTGCGCCATCTCGATTTGCGCGCTCAGTTCGGCTATTTTTGAAGCGCCTATAGTCGCGCTGACACCTTTTAGCGTATGAATTAACCGCGAAAAATTCTCGTCTACAGATCCTACCGATTGCACATTTTCTATTTGAATCAGGGTGTTTTTCTGCGAGGTCGAAAAGCTCCTTAATAGCTTAAGGAAGAGGGCTTGGTTGTTAGCCGTGGAGCGCAGTCCTGCCCGCACATCAACGTGATCGAATTGTGGTAATGCATCGTTTGACGCAGGGCTTACATTCGCTAATTTCTGATGTCGTGTTTTGCCTATCCAGTAAAGGATGGATTCGTTCAATACTTCTGGGGTAAATGGTTTAATTAGGCAATCTTGCATACCAACTGTCAAACAGCTTTCTTTTGTACCCACTTCTTCATGCGCGGTTAATGCAATTATAGGTATCGAATCGTATTTATTCTGTTGACGTATTTTTAGCGTCGCTTGATGGCCATCTAAGACAGGCATTTTTAGGTCCATCAGAATCAATTGAAAGAAATCGGCCTCATGCTGAGCTAATAAGTCTAGGGCTTCTTGCCCATTATTTGCCGTAGAAATAGAAAAGCCCGCTTCGCTTAATAGATCAACCACAAGTTCTTGAATGAACTCATTGTCTTCAGTGAGCAGGACTCGATTTCTTTCTTCTGGATGCATGGGTGAGTTGGCTTGAGGCTATTGATCTGGTCTTACATTTATAAAACGTCCAAGCACTGCAAAATAGCGTTGATCGGCAAGTACCATTTTTATTTTAGTTTATTTACGTTGTTAGGTGTTTGTTCTACGCGAAAATTGTTTGATTAGCTTGAAATTATAAAGATAAAAATAAGCAAGTTTGGTTTTGTATTTTGCAATATTTATGCGTTATTTTCGATTAACTGTTGTATGCGTTTCTTCTGATTACGTTATTCTGAACCTGATAACTTATGTAAGTACATTTACCTACGCAATCGCGATAGAATCGAAGCCTATTTGGGATAGCAGCTTGGTTCCATTAAATGCCTTTTTTTGAATGGTATGAAATGCAATAATTTATGAGTGGATTCCCCATTAATATGCAAATTAGCTGGATTGATCGATCTTTAGACGGGCTTGACGCTTTGAGAGATTCTATCGCGGGTGGCTGCGCCATCGCTGAAAAGATCAAAAATGAGGGCGTCAATGCTAAAGATGACACTTTGATCGCAAGCGCCGAGCTTGTCTTTGCTTTTGCTGACTATTTTGAGAATCGGCTACCTGAAGCCATCGTTGCTTTCGAGAAGTTATCTAAGTTCTTCTCCACTGATGCCGAAATGAACGGTGTTTTTTTTGCAGAAACAGGTCGTGTGATCGTACTGCGAAAATTGGGAGAAGTACAAATCGCATGTGAAATTTGTGAAGCAAAGTTATTGCCTGTTGCAAAGGAGATGCCATCCCGATTGGCAATCCTTGCCTGGAATATCTATGCAATTTTGTCGCAGGAACGTGGGGAAACTGAACAATCAATTCGATACTTTTATCGCGCTTTGGATGAGTCCCGTCGCATTAATTCTGCCAGTAAAATTGCTCAAATTACTGCTAATTTAGGTGAGGTTTTGTATGTCACTGGGAATGCTACTGCAGCGGAGGAGTTGCTTCAGGTAGCGTGTGATGTCGCACCTACATCGACAGAAAAATGGCTGATGCCATTTAGCTCGACTATGCTGGCACTGTGCAAGATAACACTAGGTAAATTTGATGAGGCCTATGACGCTATCGCCCCCTACATAGAAGGCGAGGAGGCTGCCGCCACCAATACAAACTCTTATTGCGCGTTTTATTTATCCGTTGCCGCATTTACTCTGGCAATGCGAGGCGAGTTGGAACAGGCAGTTAGTCTTAGCCAAAGGGCGCAGACTTTTGTGGATTGGATTGAGGATCCTCATCTGAAACCCTATATTTGGTGGGTGAATGGTTATTTATACCGTAAATCTGGAAATTACGAACAGGCTATTCTTGAGTTGAACAAGGCAATCCAAGAAATTGGGGATAGCGGCTATATCCACTTGCCGCTGCGGGCGATCAATGAATTGTCAGAAATATATGCCGAACTAGGTAGATGGCAGGAGGCTTATGTTGAACAAAAACGGCATCAGGCGCTTTTTTTGCGCGCCCAAGAACGTGCCAACAAAATTCAAATTGAAAATTTAAAGATACGTAATGAATTCAAGGAGGCGGAACAAGATCGCCGTATGAATGAACGTATGGACATAGAACGTAAGTCGCTAGATGACGAGTTGCAACGTATGCTCACCGAGCGCGAAACGATCTTGGAAAATTCTATTGTTGGGATGATTTTTCTTAATAGTATGGGGCGCGTGCAATGGGTTAACACACCACTTTGTCAGATTTTTGGTGTGGCTCGTGACAAAGTTTTGGGCGCTTCCTTGGAACCATTTTATGAAACAAGAGAACGTTATCTTGAGTGCGGTTCAGCGGTAAGTCAGGCTGTGCTGCGCGGAGAAGCATTTGAAACAGAGCTTAAAATGCGTCGCAGCGATGGTACCGTGTTTTGGGTTCATTTTTCGGGACGAGCAGTCAATAAGAATGATCTTTCTTATGGCACGGTTTGGGTGGTCATGGATATTTCAGCACGGCGTCAGTTGGAAGACGATTTGCATAAATCTGAGTACAACTATCGTCTACTTATAGATAATGTGACCGAAGGCATTATTGTTGTGCAAAATGCGCGGATCGCATTTGCTAATCGTTTGATTCAGACTTTGAGTGGATACTCGCATGAAGAATTGATTGGCATGTCGTTTACTGAGTCTATCTATAGTGACGATGTTCCCGTTGTGGTTGATCGTCATGCGCGTCGCTTGCGAGGCGAAGTCGTAGAACAGTACTATCAAATTCGTTTGCAACATAGAATGACCAAAACATTGATATGGGTGGAAATCTCCTCGGTTTTGATTGAGTGGGAAGGTCAGCCTGCGACACTTTCATTTGTATCGGATTTGACTCAGCGTAAATTGTTAGAGTTGCAGCTCAAAGAGAGTATGGACGAACAAATGCGTTTGCAAACTTTGCAGATGCAGAATGAATTGAAGGTCTCCGAACTGGCACGTCGTCACGCCGAAGAAACTACAGAAGCAAAGTCTCTTTTCTTGGCGAATATGAGTCATGAGATCCGAACCCCGATGAACGCGATTATCGGGATGGCGCATTTGGCTTTGCGAACCGATTTGACCGTTAAACAAAAAGATTACGTAGAAAAAATCCACAAAGCTGGCATGTCTCTGATGGGCATTATTAATGATATTTTGGACTTTTCTAAGATTGAAGCAGGTAAGCTAGATATTGAGGAAGTTGAGTTCGACCTTGATGAGGTGTTCAATAGTGTTGCTGTTGTCACTAGTGAAAAGGCGGAGCAAAAGGGCCTCGAGTATTTGTTCGATATCGCTGAAGCAGTACCGAGGCGATTGAAGGGCGACCCTCTGCGAATCGGCCAAGTTTTGATCAATTTAGTCAATAACGCGATCAAGTTTACCGAGGAAGGCGAGGTTTGTTTACGTTGTGAGATGATTGACCGGCAAGGCGATCAAGTTCGTTTGCAATTTGAGGTGCGTGATACTGGGCTTGGTATGAGCGAAGCACAGTCCGCCAATTTGTTTATGCCTTTTAGTCAAGGAGATGAATCGACGACCAGAAGGTTTGGAGGCACTGGTTTAGGATTGTCGATTTCCAAGGGTATGGTTGATCTAATGGGTGGAGAAATTTCTTTACAGAGTTGTCCTGGCCAGGGAACGATCGTTAGCTTTCAATTGCCTCTAGTCGATTTGCCAACCGAGCCGAAGCAAATTGAGCGAGAATTATTCGAACAATTATCGGTGTTGATTGTTGATGATCATGCTTTTGCTGCTAAGTTGTTAGCCGATAAGTTAGCCGTGTATGGTATCGCTTGCAACAAGGTGAGATCTGGGCAAGAAGCCCTTACCTTGGTATTAAATAGAGATCAGACCCTGCAAGGACAGTACGACGCAATTTTTGTGGATTTACATATGCCTTACATGGATGGCACGGAACTCATTACTTTGATCCACAATGCGAATTTGCAGGATGTCCCAAAGATCGCTTTGGTGGGAGCTACGGCTAGAGAGAATCTGAATTATCGTGAAGAGTCGTCGATGACAGACGCTTATCTCGATAAGCCTTTCAATACGTCGAATGTGTTTGATTGCCTAGTGAATATGTTTTCTTACCACACTCATAGTAGTGTGGCGCGTGCCGCGCATGGCGTACTTAGATGCCAAAATTTACGCGTGCTGTTAGTTGAAGATAACATCGTTAATCAACAAATTGCACGTGAATTATTGGAAGCTGCCGAAATCTCTGTTGACCTCGCGTCGAATGGGCGGGTTGCAGTTGAACGCCTGCTAGAGCTTGGGCCAGATTATTATGGCATTGTGTTCATGGACGTACAAATGCCTGAAATGGATGGACATGAGGCGACTAAACTAATCCGGAGTAATGAAAATTTTTCGGAGTTGCCCATCATTGCTATGACTGCGCATGCACTATTAATTGAACGAGAGCGCTGCTTTGCGTCAGGCATGAATGCTCATCTAGCCAAACCGATTAACCCTAGCGAGCTTTATCAAACCGTCGGTGAGTGGTGTCGCGACTATGTGGTGGGAAATGCGGAAGTAGTATCGAACGATACGGATGCATCTGATGACGCAGCTTTGACTATTCCTGGATTAGATGCACAATTGGGTCTAAGCCGAACCATGGGTGATAGACAGCTTTACTTTAAATTACTGAAATTGTTTGTACAGGATCAGCGTGGCGCCATTACTTCGATACGTCAATTATTGGTTCGTCAGGACTTTAAGACCGCTGAGCGTATTGCGCATACCTTGAAGGGGGTTGCTGGATTGATTGGCGCGCATATTCAAATCGCTGCAGGTCAGTTAGAAGCGATGCTTGAAGCTCATGAATCAAGTGCCGAATTTGATACTCTGTTGACCTCGACAGAATTGGAGCTGGAGCAATGCATCGTCGCAATCGAGGCTTGTCTGGCAATTGAATATACGACACCCATCACGGAAACCGATGCATCATCTTCTAAGCAAACACGAACCAGCGAACAAGTACTCACAAAATTAAAATACTGTTATAAATTAGTAAGTAACTACGATGGTGAAGCATTGGATGTGTTGTCGGATGCGATCGAGGAATTGAGTATGGTATTCGGTACTGATGTCCAAAAACAAATTATGCGAGCAGCGGCGCAGTATGATTTTGACGTGATAATTTCAATCATGAAGGGAAATGCACATATGAGTGGTCTGGAGCTTGAGTAAGTCGTGCTTAGTTAAGGTAGCACAAGGGTAAAGCAGCATTGAAATTTGAATTTATTCAAAGGTGACTTATGAGCGCATTACAGCATCAAGATGCAAAGCAGGTCGTTTTAATCGTGGACGACACGCCTGATAATATTACTTTGTTGTCAGCACTGTTGAAAGATATGTATCGTATTAAAATCGCGACCAATGGAATTAAGGCTTTACATATTGCTGCAACATCACCCGCACCCGATTTGATTTTGCTCGATGTGATGATGCCTGAAATGGATGGTTATGAGACTTGCCGGCGTTTAAAAGAAAACCCTATGACGACGGAAATTCCTGTCATTTTCCTGACCGCGAAGAGTCAAGTTTCTGATGAAGAGATGGGGTTGAAATTGGGTGCTGTTGACTATATAAGCAAACCTATTAGTCCACCGATCGTACTAGCAAGGGTTGCTACGCAATTGCATCTGGTACGAGCTCGTAATCTGCTGCAAGACCAAAATAAGCATCTCGAATCCTTAGTTCATGACCGTACGATTAAGCTCGCGAAAATGCAGGACGCGATAATTATGGCGATGGCTTCGTTGGCGGAAACCAGAGATAACGAAACCGGCAATCATATTCGTCGTACTCAAAATTATGTGGCGGCGTTAGCGCGTCGGTTGAAACATTTACCGCGTTTTTCTTCCGAGCTGACTGACGAAAATATTGAGTTACTTTATAAGTCTGCACCCTTGCATGATATTGGTAAAGTCGGTATTCCTGACAATATTTTATTGAAACCGGGAAAGCTGACATCGGAAGAATTCGAAATCATGAAACTCCATACCAATTATGGGCGTGAGACGATTTTATCGGTTGAGCGCTACTTGGGTGAAAGTAATGAATTTTTAAGATTCGCGAGGGAGATCACCTATTCGCACCAAGAAAAATGGGATGGCTCAGGCTATCCTGAAAATTTGTCTGGTGATGCTATCCCAATTTCAGCTCGTTTGATGGCGGTAGCCGATGTGTATGATGCATTAATTTCGAGGCGCGTCTACAAGCCTGCATTTAGCCACGAGGAAGCAATTGATATCATGCGGAAGGGGCGTGGCTCTCACTTTGATCCTGAGATTCTGGATGGATTCTTACAAATAACAGAAGAGTTCAGGCAAATTGCGCTACGCTATCGTGAGAGTGAGGCGGGTGAAACTGAAATCTATTAACTTGGCGTCCAGAGAAAAAAAAGCGCAAAGTGAAATTGACTTTGCGCTTTTTTATTGTGAGTTTGGATTTTTAGCTCAGATCTTCAGCCAAGTTCAAGCCTTGGTTTAATCGAACACTGGCGATTCAACACCAAGAATCTTGTGCAGTTTTGGTGATGTCGTGGTGTACTGCATGTGGATTTTCTTTTCAGGGAAAATATACGGTGCAGCGCCGAACGCAGCTAATGCCGCTTCATGGAAGCCAGACAAAATCAATTTTTTCTTACCTGGATAAGTATTGATATCGCCAACGGCGAAAATGCCAGGCACATTGGTTTCAAACTTTTCAGTGTCCATGACTTTCAACTGTTTGCGTTCGATTTCCAAGCCCCAATCAGCAATAGGACCAAGTTTTGGCGATAAACCAAAGAATACCAACAAATCATCAAGCGGCAAGCGGCGTGTTACTCCATCCGCACCTGTGACTTTGATCTCTGACAATTTGTCGTCTTTGGTTTCTATGCCCGTGACTTGACCGATAATCAATTGCATCTCGTAGTTGTCACACATCTCCTTCATCTTGGCGACAGAGGCAGGTGCTGCACGGAAGTCGTCGCGACGGTGCAGTACGATTACGGATTCCGCTTTGCCAGCTAATGCCAAAGCCCAATCTAAAGCAGAATCACCGCCACCGCAGATCACCAGATTACGGCCTTCAAAACGGCTAGGGTCTTTGACACGATAGAAGACTTGCGAGCCCTCGAATGCTTCAATACCTTCCACTTTTAAAGTGCGTGGCTGGAAAGAACCGACGCCAGCTGCAATAAAAATAGTCTTGGTGATGAACTTAGTACCCAGAGAAGTTTCCAGATCAAAGCGACCATCGGCACGACGTTGAACCAAAGTAACTTCTTGATTTAAGTGGAAAGTTGGTTCAAACGGCTCAATTTGCTTGAGCAAATTGTCGGTTAATTCTTGACCCGTGCAGACAGGCACCGCTGGAATGTCATAAATAGGCTTGTCTGGATACAATTCCACGCACTGACCACCAACGACAGGCAGAGAATCAATTACGTGTGCTTTGATTTCAAGTAAGCCAAGTTCAAAAACTTGGAACAGACCAACTGGACCCGCGCCAATTATGACTGCATCGGCTTCAATCACGCCTGGCGCTGCTGAATTTTGTTTGTTGTCCATACGACTTTATATTCTTTAGTAAATTGTGCAAATCGGTTTGCTAAAACGGTAGTGCTGGTCAAGCGAAAAACCAGAAAAGATTAACGCTCGAGATATTGCAACTTGTCTTTCACATCTTTCCACTCATCAGCATCCGCTAAAGGCGTGGTTGTCTTCGTGATTGACGGCCAGCTACGGATCAAGTCAGCATTGATTTTGATGAATTGCATTTGATCTTGCGGCACGTCTTCTTCGGCATAAATTGCGTTGACTGGACATTCAGCAACGCAGACTGCGCAATCGATACACTCATCCGGATCAATCACAAGGAAATTAGGGCCTGCACGGAAGCAGTCCACTGGGCAAACATCAACGCAGTCAGTATAGCGGCAGCGGATGCAGGATTCGGTCACAACGTGGGTCATAACAGGCCTATCAATAAAAAAATCGGGGGTGAAGCGCTACTAGAAATTTCGATGTAGCTGCAAAGCCTTGTATTTTAAGGCAAAACGTCTCAACTCACAATTGTAGCTTAGATAAAATTAGCATAAGTAAATGTAGTTTCTGGCATTCCGTCTCGCTCTGAGAGGTATGTGCTACTTTTAATTGGCTACTAACAGTGAGAGCTGTCGACTACCGTATAATCGATTTACCCTTCTGAGTCTCGTTTTTTTTACTGTTAAAACCTATGAAGCCTGTTAAGCCCAAACTATTGATTGCCCGCGCCATGTTCCCAGATGCGCTGGCTCGCTTGAATGAGTATTTTGAGCTTGAGCAAAATCAAGAAGATCGCATTTTTTCGCAGGATGAACTCGCAGAGCGCTTGCAAGGTAAATTTGGCATGATTTGTACTTCCAGTGCCAAAATCAATCGAGACTTACTGTCCAAGCTGCCTGAATTGAAAATTATTTCAACCATAGCGGTCGGTTATGATAATTTTGATTTACAAGCATGTACGGAGCATCAAGTGATGGCCACCAATGCCCCGGATGTTTTGAATGAAACAACAGCAGATTTTGCTTGGGCATTAATGATGGCGACCGCACGCCGTGTCACCGAAGCAGAGCATTTTCTGCGTGCTGGTGAATGGAAAAAGTGGGGAGTAGATTCATTCGTTGGTGTGGAAATTCATGGTTCCCGTTTGGGAATTTTAGGGATGGGGCGTATCGGTCAAGCGATCGCACGTCGTGCGGCTGGGTTTGGTATGGAAGTGATTTACCATAATCGACGCCGGCTCAATGCCGAACAGGAATTAGCGGCACATCATGCTCGCTATGTCGATAAAGAGACGTTGTTGCGAGAGTCTGATCACTTGATTTTGGTATTGCCGTATTCGCCCGAATCGCACCATACGATTGGCGTTGCAGAGCTTGCAAAAATGAAGCCAGGCGCGACTTTGATTAATATTGCGCGAGGTGGGATTGTGGACGATGCGGCCTTAATTCACGCTTTGCGATATGGGAAAATTGCAGGTGCAGGGCTAGATGTATTTGAAAATGAACCGCGTTTTCATCCAGATTTTTTGGATTTGAAGAATGTTGTGTTGACTCCACATATCGCCAGCGCATCAGAGCGTACTCGTAGGGCAATGGTGAATCGTGCGATGATCAATGTGATCGCGGCGGTGCGCGGCGAGGTGCCGCCAGATTTATTGAATAGGGATGTACTCTGACTACAAAATCTGCGCTCCAAAAAGAAACAGGTGCTAACATTTCTGTTTCGCACCTGCTTCAGATTAAATTGACGAATCTTTAAAGGATTAGTCTTTTAATGATTCGATCAAGT
Organism: Undibacterium sp. Di24W; assembly: GCF_049340325.1. NCBI lineage: Bacteria > Pseudomonadati > Pseudomonadota > Betaproteobacteria > Burkholderiales > Oxalobacteraceae > Undibacterium > Undibacterium sp. Di24W. The sequence goes on along the minus strand of NZ_JBMPOP010000004.1, from coordinate 466,996 downwards.
CTATGTATTCCTGCATTGCAGCCTCTTTTGACGTGCCTTTTAATTCGGCCCAAGCGTCGAATTTTGCGCGCGCAACAAAATCGGTCATGCCTGGGCGATCTCCACTGGCATCACCTGTGCTGGCTTGTTTAAACAATGCATAGATCTTCAGCAAAGTCATATTGTCAGGGCGTTCCGGTAAATTTTTGGAATCAGCCTGAGCTTGATTAAATTGGTCGACGAGGCTCATAAAATCTCCTGATGCGGGAAGGTGATAGGAATAGTAGAAAGCTTTGGAAGCAGTTTTCACTTCGTTGAATAGTGTTTTGCTTCTGTATTCTAGCTTAACAGTATTATCACGGCCGTCCTATAGAAGATTTCCTCAAACAGAAATATGTATTAGTGTGCTGCAAAAATAGCTTTTCAGAAAAAAACGCCAGAGAATGCTGGCGTTTTGGTGAAGCGGGCAGGCCAATTTTTTGGGCTTTAGTGTATGGTCGGTTCTGCGCCGCAACACATTTTGTACTTCTTACCGCTACCGCAAGGGCAGGGATCATTTCTGCCAACTTTCGGCGTCTCGCGTTTTACTGTGGTGATGCCAGATTTGCGAAGTGGAGCCCAAAAGCGCCGGATCTCTCCTATTGATGCTTCTAACTTTAAGGCGAGTTGATGGCATTTCTCGGGTGTGTCCACCAACTTCGTTTCTTCCTCTTCGATCTCTTCTGCGCCCAACAGATAAATTGGTTCTAGTAGAGGCGCTACGGTTGGTGATTCCCAAGCAGCTTCCCAGGCTTCTTCGCGTAATTGCATACCTTCCCAAAAGCCCCAGGCCCAGGTTTCTCCGTCAATTAATTCTTTGCCGTTTACTTCCATCACGCAAAATAAAGGTTCGAATTCTTGTGGTGCAACTTCGAAGGTGATTTGTATCTCGTTCATAAAACGGGCGATCAAATTCGTAATCCGCTGCATTTCTTTGGGATTCTTAAATTTTGGTTCGCCTTCGTCAGGCAGACCCCACACCAATGGCAGCCATTCGGTCATGGCAATCACTTCAGGGCCGAGAGCAATCGCTGTCAAGTAGCCGTGCAGGGCGTCCATGGTCATGCCGTCATCGCCGACGGCGTCTGACATTAAAAACTTGTCGAGTTCGTTAAACTCTTTGTCGCTGAGGGGTTCATCCAGATGCATGATTCTTGCTCGTCTAAAGGTGGTTTTCAGATGTAATCGCTGCGTATTTTGTACGCCGATCTTGATCGCGATCTCAATAACAGAAGTGTAGCGCTTTGTTTCTGGTTCGTGGTGAGAAAGCACGTACAATGAGGGCTATGAGCTCAAATATCCTAAATCCTGACAATAATTTGCTAGAAAATGAAGGCGGCGTTGTTGATCGCGAGTCAAATCCTGTTGATTTTTCAAACTTGAGCCCCGATTGTGTCTTTGATGCTATGCATGCGCAGGGTTTTCATTGTGATGGGCGATTACTGGCTTTAAATAGCTATGAAAATCGGGTTTATCAATTGGGCATGGATGAAGCGCCACCATTGGTGGTGAAATTCTATCGACCTCTGCGCTGGAGTGATGCGCAGATCAGCGAGGAGCATCAATTTGTGACGCAACTGGAAGTTGCTGAAATTCCCGTCGTGCCAGCTATTCCCGATATGCATGGCAATAGTTTACGTGAGTTTTCGGGATTTCGATTTGCAGTATTTGCACGTCAAGGTGGACGGGCTCCTGAATTAGACCGCGCAGGTACTTTAGAATGGATAGGGCGTTTTTTAGGCCGAATTCATGCCGTGGGCGCAAGGGAAGTTTATCAACATCGCCCCAGCATAAATCAGCAAACCTATGGTCATGCTTCATTGAATTATTTATTGCGGCATGATTTTATTCCAATTGACATCGTGCATGCTTACGAGGCAACTGCACGGATGATGTTGACGGCTATTGAAAACGCGTATCAACAAGCTGGCGATGTGCAAAGTTTGCGCTTGCATGGCGATTGCCACATGGGAAATGTATTGTGGACTGAAGCAGGCGCGCATCCTGGACCACATTTTGTTGACTTTGACGATAGTCGTACGGGGCCGGCGGTGCAGGATTTATGGATGCTGTTGTCTGGCTCGCGCCAAGAGATGCAAGAGCAGCTATGCGATGTTTTGGTGGGTTATGAAGATTTTTTTAGCTTTAATCCTGCTGAGTTGCACTTGATTGAAGCCCTGCGCAGCCTACGTTTGCTACATTATTCGGCATGGTTGGCGCAGCGTTGGACCGATCCTGCTTTTAAACAAGCTTTCCCTTGGTTTAATACGCAGCGCTATTGGCAGGATCGCATTTTGGAAATGCGTGAGCAAATCGCGTTGATGGATGAAGCGCCATTGCGGGTCTGAGAATTTTCCGCATTTGGTTTATTCGCAGCTTATTTCCACGCTCCCATCGTTTACAATGGTGTTATTCTGATTATTTTTCTTTATGTGAAAATCATGACACAAGATGAATTAAAACTCGCAGTTGCGCAAGCTGCGATTGCTTACGTAGTTGAAGGTGAGATTGTTGGCGTTGGCACAGGTTCTACTGCTAATTTCTTTATCGATGAGCTAGCGAAAATCAAACACAAAATCAAAGGCGCGGTCGCTTCCTCAGAGGCAACCGCAAGCCGCTTGCGTGGTCATGGTATTGCTGTATTTGATTTGAATGAGGTTAGTTCTATGCCCGTCTACATTGATGGTGCGGATGAGGTTACGGCAAGTGGCGCTATGATTAAGGGCGGCGGTGCTGCTTTGACTCGTGAAAAAATAGTTGCCTCAGTAGCGAAATCATTTGTCTGCATTGCGGACGGTTCTAAATTGGTTAATTTGCTTGGTAAATTTCCTTTGCCTGTAGAAGTCATTCCTATGGCGCGTGAGTCTGTGATTCGTTCGTTAAATGCAATTGGCGGTGAGGCTCGTTTGCGCATGAAAGATGGCGCAGCTTTGGTGACCGATAATGGCAATATCATTGTGGATGTTCATGGCTTGCAAATCGCTGATCCCATCGCGTTAGAAAGGGAAATTAACAATATTGTCGGCGTCGTCACTGTAGGACTATTTGCAGAGCAAGGCGCGACTGTTTGTTTGTTAGGTACAGCAGACGGTGTTAAGACTTTGCAGTTTTAATATCGGTAGCCAGGGTAGTGGTAATTTCGATGTAATTTAGGGGTAGCTAAGATGGATGATTTACAAATCAAGGATGACGAAGTCATCGCACAAACCAAATTGTGGCTGGAAAAAGCCGTCATAGGCTTAAATCTTTGTCCGTTTGCCAAAGGTGTGCATATCAAAGATCAGATTCGCTATTTCGTGAGCCATGCGACAACCCCGGAAGCCTTGATCAAAGACTTAATGGCCGAATTAGAAGTGCTGGCAGAGGCAAATTCGGACAATATCGACACCACGCTGTTGATTCATCCTTTCGTGATGCAAGACTTTCTCGACTATAACGATTTCTTGGAGGTGGCTGATGCGACTTTGGAAGAGTTAGATCTAGACGGAATTCTGCAAGTGGCGAGCTTTCATCCGCAATATCAATTTGAAGATGCAGAGCCTGATGACATAGATAACTATACCAATCGCTCACCATTTCCAACGCTACACTTGTTACGGGAGGATAGTATTGATAAAGCAGTTGAAGTCTTCCCTGAAGCTGAGCAAATTTACGAAAAAAATATGCAAACTTTGCGTGCTTTAGGGCACGATGCCTGGAAGAAACTTTTTATTTGAGTAGCCAGTGAGAGTGGGGGGGGCAGGATAGGTGTATTCTGGTTCTTCCATTCCCCTTTGACGATTTTCGATTTAGACGTATTTTGTTGTGTCATTGGATAAGTTGTTTCGCTGCAGAACGAAGAGCAGCATCAAGCCTCGTCTTGAGGGTGGGCAGAATAGAGATTCTTTGCTTATAACGATATTTGTTTTGGTTATTTGTGAATTTCTTTTTTTCGAGTAAATGTGCGATGGATTGAGGTTCAAGTGTGAGTAAATGTTGTGTCTGTATTTAATTTACTTAATATTTTTTTGTTATTGTATTGATGTAACTCCTCGCTATTGTCACACTATTGTCATTAAAATGTGCTGGTGTTCCGTTTTTGATGCGCAATGGCATTATTTGCTCGTGTTCTTAGGCTTTCTTTTTCCTTACAAAACCCTTGCCAGTTTTAATCGGTTTTTCTAAGAATTTTCCTAGGTTTTACTTTTCATGACTTGCAATCGCTTAAATAACAGGCGCATGTGCCTTGTTATTTTGCAGAGCAGCATGTAAAGTCATGCGTTCTTTTTCTTGCTTTACTCCCTTTTTCGTCACTCTTTTTGAAATGTTATGGCTTTAATTGTCCACAAATACGGCGGTACGTCGATGGGGTCTACGGATCGCATCAAAAACGTCGCTAAGCGCGTCGCCAAATGGCATGATGCAGGTTATCAAATCGTAGTTGTACCGTCGGCTATGTCAGGCGAAACGAATCGAATTATTGGTTTGGCTAAAGAAATTATGGCTGATCCTGATCCGCGTGAACTTGATATGATCGCCTCCACCGGTGAGCAAGTGTCGGTTGGCCTGCTTGCGATCGCATTGCAAGCGTTGGGTAAAAAATCCGTTTCTTATGCTGGTTGGCAAGTGCCCATTAAGACTGATTCTTCCCACACAAAGGCACGTATAACATCGATCGATGACGCAAAAGTGAATGCCGATTTGGCTGAAGGTAAGATCGTTATTATTACTGGCTTTCAAGGTGTAGACGAGTTAGGCAATATCACGACCTTGGGTCGCGGCGGTTCAGATACTTCTGCGGTAGCCATTGCAGCAGCTTTGAAGGCGCAAGAGTGTTTGATCTATACCGACGTTGACGGTGTGTATACAACCGATCCACGCGTGGTTTCCGATGCGCGCAAATTGAATACTGTCACTTTCGAAGAAATGTTGGAAATGGCATCGCTGGGTTCAAAAGTTTTGCAGATACGCTCTGTTGAATTTGCAGGTAATTACCGCATGCCTACCCGTGTGTTGTCATCACTGACTGACCCATTAATGCCTTTAGCCGAAGAGATTATTTCCGGCACACTGATTTCGTTTGAGGAAGATACAAATATGGAACAAGCCACTATTACTGGCATCGCATTTAATCGCGATGAAGCAAAACTTACTGTGTTTGGTGTGCCAGACAAGCCAGGTATTGCTTACCAAATTCTTGGTCCTATCGCCGATGCTAATATTGAAGTTGATATGATTATTCAAAATCAATCGGTTGAGGGTAAAACTGACTTCACGTTCACTGTGCCACGCGGTGACTACAACAAAGCGATGGATGTGTTAAATGCGAGCGTTAAAGAACATATCGGCGCGGGCAATATAATTGGTGACTCGAAGGTGTCGAAAGTATCGGTAGTCGGCGTTGGTATGCGTAGTCACGTGGGTATCGCGTCTCAAATGTTCCGTACTTTGTCGGATGAAGGGATTAACATTCAAATGATTTCTACCTCAGAAATTAAAATTTCTGTTTTGATTGATGAGAAGTATATGGAATTAGCGGTACGTTCTTTGCATAAAGCTTTTGGTTTGGAAGCAGCTTAATTAGTATTTTCATGTGAGATTTTCATGGTGGGTAGTTGACCAAAGATGAACTACCCGCTATGATCACGGTCTCGCTTGTAATGCCTTGCGTAAGCATAGCGTTGTGAGAGTGTGGAGACGTGGCCGAGTGGCCGAAGGCACTTCCCTGCTAAGGAAGCATCTGGGGTAACCTGGATCGTGAGTTCGAATCTCACCGTCTCCGCCAAAGAATTGGTGCCCGCTTAATGAGAGTTAAGCGGGCATTTTTCTTTTTGGATTATAGAAATCGACTTTCATAAAATGTATTTATGGCGTAGGCTGTCTTTTTTTAAGTGAAATGTTCTTGAATTTCGTTTGACCTTCGTCTATTGTGCATTGCACCAATAAAAACAAGGAATGTAATTGGCTCACGATCACACTAAGAGCAGTTTGTCTGCTTTGACGCTGGCAGCAATCGGTATCGTCTACGGCGATATTGGTACTAGCCCACTTTATACCATGCAAGAAGTTTTCGATCACAAGCATGGTCTCGCTCTGAATCCAGAAAATATTCTTGGTATTGTCTCCCTGATTCTTTGGGGATTAATTTTTATCGTTTCTTTGAAATATGTGACTTTGGTCTTGCGCGCAAACAATCGCGGTGAGGGCGGAATCATGGCGCTGGCTGCGTTAACCTTGGAATCGGTGGGTAAGAATTCCAAACTGTATTTTCCTTTGGTGATATTGGGTGTGATTGGAGCCTCGTTGTTTTATGGTGATGGTGTTGTGACGCCAGCGATGACTGTGTTGTCGGCGATTGAGGGAATTAAAGTTGCAACGCCGGCGCTTAAGCCATTTGTTGTACCGATTACTTTGATTATTTTGATTGCTTTATATGCGGTGCAGTCGAAGGGGACGGCAACAATTGGTAAATTTTTCGGTCCAGTAATGGTGCTTTGGTTTGCTGTGCTGGCTGCGATGGGGCTTTACAATATTTTGCGTGTGCCTGCTATCTTGGAGGCGTTTAATCCTATTCATGCTCTTGAATTTTTGTATTTTCATCGTTGGGCAGCATTCATAGCATTGGGCGCCGTCGTGCTCGCTTTCACTGGTTCGGAGGCCTTGTATGCGGACATGGGACATTTTGGTCCGAAGCCTATTAGAGCCGCTTGGTTCATCGTTGTTTTTCCCGCTCTTGGCTTAAATTACTTAGGTCAAGGGGCATTATTGATGATTGAACCTTCTGCGGTTTCGAATCCCTTCTTTAATCAGCTTGGGGATTGGAGTATTTATCCTTTGGTGGTGCTTTCTACGATGGCTGCAGTGATCGCTTCGCAGGCGACTATATCCGGTGCCTTTTCCATGACCAAGCAGGCGATCTCTCTTGGTTTTTTGCCGCGCATGAAAATTATTCACACCTCATCAAGAGAAATTGGGCAGATTTATATTCCTGTTGTGAACTGGTTGCAGTTGGCGGCAGTTGTAGGGGCTGTGATTGGGTTTGGATCTGCATCTAATTTGGCATCAGCTTATGGTATTGCAAATACGGGCACCATGTTGGTTACGTCGATTTTGACCTTTTTCGTGATTCGTTTTGGTTGGAAATACAATCTCGCATTGTGTATTGCCTCTACCTCTTTCTTCTTCTTAATTGATATTTCTCTGTTCTCTTCAAATGCCTTGAAATTCTTTAGTGGTGGCTGGTTCCCGATCGCACTTGGTTTTGGTATTTGCGTGGTCATGTTGACTTGGCGCAGAGGTCGTTCTTTGGTGTTCGATAATCTGAAGAAGCATGCTATCCCTTTGGAAGAGTTTCTTGAGTCTCTATTTGTGTCACCGCCAGTTCGTGTAGCTGGCACTGCCGTTTTTCTGCGCGGCGAGGCAGATGGTGTGCCACATGCTTTATTGCATAATCTTTCGCATAATAAAATATTGCATGAGCGTGTTATTTTTATCACCTTGCACAATCGTGAAATTCCTTGGGTGCCGTTTTCAGAGCGAATCAAAGTGACGGATTTGCGAAATAATTGTTTTCAAATTGACGTGTTTTACGGCTTCAAAAATGAGCCGGATATACCAAATGCTTTGGAGTTGTGCGCGCCCTTTGGTTTGACTTTCGAGCCTCTTGAAACCTCATATTTTATCTCGCGTCAGACGATTATTTCTAGTCCTGGCAGCGGTATGGCAACTTGGCGGGAAGGCTTGTTTGTAGCCATGTCGCGCAATGCGCGTGATGCAGCAGATTATTACCAAATCCCAAGTAATCGGGTGATTGAAGTTGGGGCACAAGTTGAAATATAAGTGTTATGCCAGAGCTTACTCGGTAAGGAAACTTTGCAATAGGGCTTATCAATTGAAAATAGCTGTGCTATAATTGCGTTTTTCGCGGCTGTAGCTCAGCTGGATAGAGTACTTGGCTACGAACCAAGGGGTCGTGGGTTCGATTCCTGCCAGCCGCACCAGATTTAAGGGACTAGATGCAAATCTAGTCCCTTTTTTCGTTATGAAGCAAGTTTTTCCGTCAGTATTATTGCTGCGCCTAGTTTAAAAATAAGACCTTGCGTAGTAAATCCGTGATTCTTGGTTTTATCCTCATTTCAAGGCTTCATATTTGCCGCGCACTCTGCTATACTCTTGTTCTTCGCGGCTGTAGCTCAGCTGGATAGAGTACTTGGCTACGAACCAAGGGGTCGTGGGTTCGATTCCTGCCAGCCGCACCAGATTTAAGGGACTAGATGCAAATCTAGTCCCTTTTTTCATGCTTGCTATTTGAAAATCACGATTCGTGAATTGAATTCGAGACTAGCGTGCACCATGCAGATTGGCGGTCTATTATTTGGTTTGGTAATCTAGGATTAATTGCCGTAAGCTCCAATCGGCTGCGACTTGATGTTCACTAGCTTGTATCGAGGGATTAATTTTCTCTAAGCCTGATTTGCTAAGTTGTTGTTCTAAGGCTTGTAGCAAACGGTTTACCAAATTTGAATCTGGAAGCATGGTGCCGAGGAATAAAATTTTTTCCTCATATTGAATCAAAATGGTCGGAAAATTTTCAATGTCTAAATCTTCTGCCAAGCTGGCATGGTCTTCGATATCTAACCATACAAAACACTTGTCAGCGTGTTGATGGCGTAGTTGATCAAAGCCTGAACGATAGGTTTGGCAGGTGTCGCACCAGGCGGCGCATAAACAGGCTACAAGCCAAGATTTAGTGGCGAGTTCATCTTGAATCGCGTGAAAATCGTCGCTTGCTGAAATGTGTGAGGTCATATCCTATTTTAACCCATGATGCGCGTACAAAAAAAGCTCAACAAGTAAAAATGCATTAAGCGACATACGCTAGGGAAAGCAAGCAGGACAAGGTAAAATAAGCACATGACTATCATCCTCTTAGCAATTGAAACTTCAACTGAATTGGCCTCGGTGGCACTGAGTGCCGGTGAGCGCATTATTAGCCGCGATTTATCTGGCGTGCAAACACATTCACAGGGCTTACTACCAGCGGTTCAAGAATTATTTGTGGAAGCGGGAGTGCGACTGAATCAAGTGAATGCGCTTGCCTTTGGTTGTGGTCCTGGTGCATTTACTGGCACACGTACCGCATGCGGTGTGGTGCAGGGCTTGGCATTTGGCTTGGACATCCCGGTGATACCTGTCGTGAGTCTGGCAATTATGGCTGAGACAGTTCACATGAAATTGGGATCGGCTGAGATATTGTGTTTGCTTGATGCGCGAATGGACGAGGTTTATTGGGCGCATTACAGTCGACAAGATGGACAATGGCACGAACTTGTCGCTCCTTGCTTAAGCAAATTCGAAGTAGCGCTTGATTATGCCGTATCTAAGAAATTGCAAGTGGTACTTGGAAAAGGATTGGACTTGCCAGAGTCTTACGCGTATCTAGAGTGTGCAAAAGCAGAGCCTCATGCAACTTTTGCGCTTGAAATTGCGCGGCGTGCATTTGAATTAGGTCTGCATTTTGACGCGGCACATGCTCAACCTTTGTATCTACGAAACAAGGTGGCACAAACAACTATTGAGCGGCAATTGCAGCGAGGCGTTTAATTATGCAAAGTCCAACTCCGTTGCGATCAGAATCGCACACCTATTATTGCAGCCAGTTAGGTGTAACTGATCTGGATGAGATTTTGGCGATAGAAGAAGCTGTGTATTCCCATCCTTGGACTCGGGGGAATTTTCTAGATTCATTTGCCAATCCCCATGAGGCGATTGGAATTCGTACGCAAAATGGCGCTTTGATCGCTTATTTCTTTTTGATGCCAGTTCTTGAGGAATTGCATTTGCTGACTTTTGCGGTGAGCTCTCGCTATCAAGGTCAGGGATATGCTAGGGTTTTACTTGAGCAAATGATGGCGATGGCAAGTATTAGAAAATATTTGTCGATTATGTTGGAAGTCCGTATCAGCAATCTGCGGGCTCAAGGAATCTACAAACAGTTTGGCTTCGTTGAGATTGGCCGTCGTAAAGCTTATTATCCGGTTGATCAATTCAATCGTGAAGATGCGATTGTGATGCGTATCCAGATACCCGAAATAATTAATCATGGCTAAAGAAAAGACTCTATGACTGAGATGCGTGATTACTATCTAAATAATCTCGGTGTCGGCGAGGTTTGGCGGTTGCGTCAATCGGTAAAGTCAACTGTGGAAGAGCCAATCGATGAATCGGAAGTCATTGTTGCGGCAGTAACAGCACCAATGCAAGCATTGACAGCCACTATCGATGATAAGCATTTTAACCCATGGCATAAAATGCAGGCTGAGCTGCAACAATGCCAGGCTTGTTCGCTGTGCGCAAAGTTTGGCAAGGGGGTGCTCGGAACTGGTGATGCCACGGCGTCCATACTAGTGATCGCAGATTGGTCAATATCGGAAAAATTGGCTCAACTTGACCCAGCTTTGCAGCAGTCGGAAAAGCTCATGCTCAATATGTTAAATGCATTGCTTGCGGATGACGCTCAATCAAAGCAATCTTCGGTAAAGCGAGACATTTATCGGACATCAATATTGAAGGCGCAAATTTCTGATTTGTCTCAAGCCAAACTTAGTGCGATGGCGTCCGATGCTGCGAGACTATGCATGAGTTTTTTGATTAAACAGATCAGCTCAGTGCAGCCACAGATTGTCTTGGTTTTTGGTGAGCAATTAGGCAGAATACTTTTGGGTCGTGAAAATGATGAAGGTGATATGCGCCAAATGCAACACGCTTATCAAAGGATTCCTGTTGTCGTTACTTATGATGCACATTTCTTATTAGAACACCCTGAATCCAAGTATGCTGTTTGGCAGGATCTCTGTAAAGTAAAGCATTTGCTGGCTTGGAGTTAGTCGACATTCAAAAGAGATAATCAATGGATACTTACCAAAATAGTTTTCATCAAGAGTGGTCTCAATTGAGTGATCCTCATGTCAGAGCGTTAGCGTGGCTGTTAACATCGCCAGATTTGTTAGATAAAAGCGCACCTGTCTGGTGGCAACAAATCGGCACGTTAGATATTCCAAATCGAGAAAAACTACGAACTTGGTTATTTGCCTTAAATGCGCACCCAACGCCTTTGCATGAAGCGCTAACGATACATAAATATTTACGCCTCGGGCATTACGCTGAAAAATTATTAGCTTTTTATTTTAGCCATGAAGGCCTTTTGTACTCACATGGTCTACAGGTACACAGCGAAAAATCTGAAACCATAGGCGAATTTGATTATCTATTGTATGCCCAGGGAGGTTTGCTACATATTGAGCTGGCGACAAAATTTTACTTATTTCATCGTTCAATAGATGTAACTCGTCCAATGACGGTTTTTAATTATCTCGGGCCAAACTTGAACGATAATTTGGGTGCCAAGATGCGGAAAATTCTGCAACAACAACTTACGTTATCTCAGCACGAAAGTGCGCGAAAGTTAGTGCAATCTAAAGTTATTGCGGCAAAGGCTTTAATTAAAGGCTGGTTGTTCTATCATAGTACTGATCATAGCTTGATGTCGGTCGCAGGCATTGCGGCGAATCACTGTATGGGTTTTTGGTGGACGGTAGATGAATTTGAGCAGCTAGCCATTCCTTATGCATTGAAATTGGATCGGCTCCAATGGTTGGCGCCTGCTCAAGTTTCATCTGACGAAGTGATGGATAGATCAATGATACTTGAGTCGCTACACAGACACTTTGCCGCAGATAGTACGCCGATAATGGTGGCAATCATGAAAAAAAATAGCAGTCTGATGCAAGAGTTTTGTCGAGGTATGGTGGTGCCAAATGATTGGGTATCACGTGCTACCCAGGTGTTGCCTTGATCTCGTTGTTAATAGATATCATCGACTGAAACCCTGGGTGCAATTCAAAATAAATGGTGAACTATACCCTTGGTCCCTACTTGACGTGTATTTTGAATTTACTCGTGTTTTTGTTCGCCTATTTGCGCGACTGAATCAAATATCTTTTGGTTGGCTTTATGTTTTAGCATGACCATATACATGGTCGATGCCACAAAAAGTCCGAAGATCACGATAATAATACTAGTGTGTAGTGCCAATGACACCATGAAGCTATAAAGCGCCAGTACAACGAGGATCGATAAATTCTCATTGAAATTCTGTACGGCGATTGAGTGTCCCGCACTCATTAATACATGGCCTCGATGTTGCAGCAATGCGTTCATAGGGACAACGAAGAAACCCGCTAATCCACCAATGAAGATTAGAAGAGGGTAGGCTAACCAAACTGATTTAACAAAAATCATCGATGTCACTACTAGGCCCATGACAACTCCGAGCGGCATAACCGAGAGTGACTTCTTCAGAGGGACAATGCGAGCAGCAAAAAGTGCGCCTAATGCAATGCCCAGTGCAAATACACCTTGCAACTCAGTTCCTTTATTCAAAGGCATATTCAAATTAACCTTAGCCCATTCCAACACTAGCAATTGTAAGGTTGCCCCGGCACCCCAAAACAAAGTTGTGACGGAGAGTGAGATTTGACCCAGTTTATCTTTCCAAAGTTTTGCCGAGCAATGTGCAAAATCACGTAGTAAACAAATCGGATTGGATTCTTGTTTGTGATACTTCGCGCCAGTGTCTGGAATATAGCGGTTAAATATAGCGGCAATCATGTAGCACAATGTGATCACACAAAGCGCTGACTCATTGGTGGTGTCTACCCCTAAATCTATAACAGGGAAATCGAATGCCAATAGTTTGGCAGAAATTTGTGGATCTATCAGTTTGCCACCTAGCAGCACACCCAGAATAATTGAACTAATCGTTAAGCCCTCAATCCAGCCGTTCGCTGCCACCAATTTTTCAGGCGGTAATAATTCGGTCAGGATGCCATATTTCGCCGGAGAATAAGCCGCGGCACCGAAACCAACGACACCGTAGGCAATCACAGGATGTACATCAAAAAACATTAGTCCGCAGCCACCAACTTTGATCAAATTGGTGATGAACATAACTTTACCTTTGGGCCGCGAATCAGCAAATGCACCAACAAACGCAGCAAGCACTACATACGACAGCGCGAAGCTCCATTTGAGTAAGGGAGTCATCCAGGCTGGTTCGTGCATAGAAACTAAGAGTGCCATTGCTGCGATGAGCAGCGCATTATCGGCTAGCGAAGAAAAAAACTGCGCTGCCATGATTGTATAAAAACCGCGTTTCATTCGATCCGTGCACCTTTGTCTAGTCACATGCGCGATATGCTTTATCGGGCAGGCAAGCTTTATACCATGAAATATCGCATGAAACATCGAATAATTCTTTGAGATAGTGCAAGCATGCCAAGTAATACTGGGTAAAATATCAGTATTCTTCTTGCTTATCTCAACACTTCATATCGATTGCGTTCCATATGGCTAAACAAAAAACTAATTACACCTGTACAGAATGTGGTGGAGTGCAAAGTAAATGGGCGGGGCAGTGCCCTTCTTGTCAGCAGTGGAATACTTTGGTTGAAACCATCGTGGAGGAAGCTGGAAATCGATTCTCAAATACAAAATACCAAGGCATCGCACAAACTGCACCGATATTGAATCTGGCCGATATCGATGCGCAAGATATTCCACGTTTTGGGACTGGGATTGAGGAGTTTGACCGTGTTTTGGGCGGAGGCCTAGTCCCTGGTGGGGTGGTGTTGATCGGTGGTGATCCAGGAATTGGTAAGTCGACGTTGTTATTGCAGGCTTTATCAAATCTAAACAAAATAAAGAAAGTCTTATACGTAAGCGGTGAAGAGTCGGGAGCGCAGATCGCCTTACGGGCAAAGCGCTTAATGGTTGAGGCTGGCGGCTTGTCATTGCAAGCCGAGATTCAGCTGGAAAAAATTCTGAATACTCTTGCGGAATATAAGCCTCAAGTTGTCGTGATCGATTCTATACAAACCATCTACTCTGACGCACTGACTTCTGCTCCAGGGTCGGTAGCACAAGTACGCGAATGTGCTGCGCAACTGACCCGAGTCGCCAAAATGATGAATATCACTATGATTTTGGTCGGGCATGTGACGAAAGAAGGTGCTTTAGCTGGGCCGCGCGTATTAGAACATATTGTTGATACCGTGTTGTATTTTGAAGGCGATACACACTCTAGTTTTCGTTTGGTGCGAGCGATAAAAAATCGTTTTGGTGCGGTGAATGAGCTAGGCGTATTCGCCATGACAGAGCGTGGCTTGAAAGGCGTGTCTAACCCTTCCGCGCTTTTCCTATCACAACACGATACCCAAGTTGCTGGCTCTTGTGTGATGGTGACGCAAGAAGGGACGCGCCCCTTATTGGTGGAGATCCAAGCACTGGTTGATACTTCGCACGCACCGAACGCCAAACGTTTATCAGTCGGCTTGGAGCAAAATCGTTTGGCAATGTTACTTGCGGTATTGCATAGGCACGCCGGTGTTGCTGCCTTTGATCAAGATGTTTTTATTAATGCGGTAGGAGGTGTAAAAATTACTGAGCCAGCAGCGGATTTGGCTGTGCTGTTGGCGATTAATTCCTCGATGCGAAATAAACCTTTGCCACGCGGGCTTGTTGTCTTTGGTGAGGTCGGGTTAGCGGGAGAGATTCGTCCCGCACCCCGCGGGCAGGAGCGTTTGCGCGAAGCGGCTAAATTGGGCTTTTCGGTTGCGATGATTCCTAAATCGAATGCCCCGAAACAAAAAATCGAAGGATTGCAAATTATCGCGGTTGATCGTATCGATGAAGCTTTAAATAAAATTCGAGACGTTGATGGCTTGGCTGATTAAGAAATGGCAGTTGAAAAATCGTGACTGTATTTGGGACACGAAATAGATTGAGACCCGTTGTCAGATGACCTCAATTTGATACTCAAGTGTGTTTTGGTCGCGACTATTTTGTGCTGACTTCGAAGAAAACCGTCGAATTTATTTTTTTGGTGGCTTTATTTTTTGTTTGGGCGATAGAACGGTAGCTAAGGCTTTTGGCATCGTGTCTGGATAGTCGCGACTGAAATGCAGACCACGGCTTTCACGGCGTGATAAGGCGCTGTTGACGATCAGCGACGCTACTTCAACCAGATTGCGTAGCTCTAATAAATTGTTTGAGATGCGGAAATTGGCGTAGTACTCGTCGATTTCTTCTTTTAGCAATTTAATGCGATGTTTGGCACGTTCCAAGCGTTTCGTAGTGCGTACGATGCCAACATAATTCCACATAAAACGGCGTAATTCATCCCAGTTGTTGGCAATCACGACTTCTTCGTCTGCATCCGAGACGCGGCTCTCATCCCATGCCGGTAGGTCAGGAATCTCTATACGGTTTTGAGCTCCTATATGCTGTGCTGCCGCTTTGCCTACAACTAAACATTCTAATAAAGAATTGCTCGCGAGACGATTGGCACCGTGCAAGCCAGTGTAAGCCGTTTCACCAACCGCATATAAACCTGGAATATCAGTTCTACCTAAAGTGTCTGTGACAACCCCACCGCAGGTGAAGTGAACGGCAGGTACCACGGGAATCGCCTGCTTGGTAATGTCTATGCCTAGCTCTAAACAGCGTGCGTAAATAGTGGGGAAGTGCTCCTTTAAAAATTCTGGTGGTTGGTGACTGATGTCTAACTCTACATAATCGAGTCCGCGTTTTTTCATCTCGAAGTCAATTGCTCTTGCTACTACGTCGCGCGGCGCGAGTTCAGCGCGTTCGTCATGTGCCAGCATAAAACGAGAACCTGCTGCAGAGCCGGCTTCAGGAGGAAGCTTTAATATGCCACCTTCACCACGGACTGCTTCCGTAATTAAAAAGGACTTAGCATAAGGATGATATAAGCACGTGGGATGGAATTGCATGAACTCCATATTAGCAACGCGACACCCAGCACGCCATGCCATGGCGATACCATCGCCAGTCGCAGTGTCCGGATTTGTTGTGTAGAGATAGACTTTGCCCGCACCACCAGTTGCCATTACCGTGTGTTGCGCGCTAACCGTATGCACAGCACCTGACTTCACATCTTGTACATATAAGCCCAAGCAATGAGGTGTGGCTGAGGTGTCGCCGACTTTGCTGGAGGTGATCACGTCAATGGCGTAATGATGTTCAAATAGGCTTATATTGGGGTGACTGCGTACTAATTGTTCTAGCGTGATTTGTACCGCATGGCCGGTAGCATCGGCGGCGTGAATGATGCGACGTTGGCTATGTCCGCCTTCACGAGTCAAGTGAAATCCTAGTTCGGCATGTTGATCTTTGGTGAAGGGGACGCCTTGCTCGATTAACCAGTCGATCGCTGCACGTCCTTGTTCTATGATAGTGCGGGTCGCACTTTCATCGCACAATCCCGCACCAGCAACAATAGTGTCGGCAATATGCTGTTCGTGGCTGTCATGTGAGTCAAGTACCGCGGCGATACCTCCTTGCGCCCAGTTGCTGGCACCGTCTAAAAGAGTTCGTTTAGAGATGATGGCGACTTTATGTGTTTGTGCTAAATGCAGTGCAACCGATAAACCAGCTAAACCACTTCCAACTATAGCTACATCAAATTTCATCATGAGTATCAACCGTCTATGTTTTGCGTTAAAGGGCTCAACTATATGCGATTTTTTGAGCCCCATGTATCTGGAAAACGATTTTGAACTTTGATATGTTCAAATCTGCAGATTCTCGTCAATTTAATTTTTATCTCGATCTCGATATCAATCCTATACGTCAGCAGGTCTTTTGTGTTTGCTCACAGCCGCGATAGAAATCTCCCAATTAGAAGAAATCGAAGCTGTGTTTGTTGGGCGATAAAGACCCACCCATGTAGAAAAAGCGTGCATTCGTTAGACTTTTCAGTATTTTTTTGTGGCTGCGGTTTAAAAAACATTCAAAGCGCTTGACATGAGGCTGATCGCCTTGATCTAATACCGGATGCAAATTTTGCGCTAGACCGTAGAGCTTGCACAGTCTTGGTTTTAAGCCAAAAACATCATCGTAGTGTTAATTTTTTGTGAGGGGACCATAAGTGAATAAAACTGAATTGATCGACCATATTGCTAAATCTGCCGATTTGTCTAAAGCTGCTTCAGGACGTGCATTGGATGCAGTAATTGCTGCGGTTAAAACAACATTGAAAAAGAACGGTACAGTAACGCTAGTTGGTTTTGGTACTTTCTCAGTTGGAAAGCGTGCTGCACGTACTGGCCGCAATCCGCGCACAGGTGAAGCAATCAAGATTAAGTCTGCTAAGGTTCCTAAATTTAAGCCTGGCAAAGCTTTGAAAGATGCGGTAAACTAATGCTCTTCGCGATTTGAGGGATTAAATCGCAATGTTGTTGATGGATGGGGCGCTTAGCTCAGTTGGTAGAGCGGAGCCCTTACAAGGCTTAGGTCGGGAGTTCGAGCCTCTCAGCGCCCACCAAATATCAGCAATAGCAGGAAATTGGAGTGGTAGTTCAGTTGGTTAGAATACCGGCCTGTCACGCCGGGGGTCGCGGGTTCGAGCCCCGTCCGCTCCGCCAACATCTAAAAGGCGAACCTATGTTCGCCTTTTTTTATATTTCTCTTGGTAATTTTTTTCGAATTGATCGGTAAACCATGTTTGAGTATATTCGTACCCATAAACGCATCATGCAAGGCGTGCTCTTGGTGATTATTTTTCCATCATTTGCTTTGTTTGGTGTCGATAGTTTCATGCGTTCGCGTGATGCTAATACATCGGTGGCGACGGTCGCAGGTCAAGCAATTAGCCAGCAAGAGTTTGATCAGGCTATGCGTAGTCAATTGGATCGATTGAAGCAGGCTTACGGCCCTGAATTTGATGCACAGATGCTCAATACGCCTGAAGCGCGTCAAGGTATTTTGGATGACTTGATTGCGCGTAAAGCAATGAGCGCAGAAACTGTAAAAAACAAATTGACTGTGACGGATCAGTCTTTGCAACAGAATATTCTCGAAACGCCAGGCTTGAAGAAGCCTGATAACACGTTTGATACGGATCGCTATAAGAGTTTATTGGCGATGCAGGGCATGACACCTGCAATGTATGAAGCAAGCTTGCGCCAAGATCTGGCATTGCAGCAGTTAGTTAATTCTGTACAAAATTCTGCGATTACTTCAAAAACTGTCGCTGAACGTATCGCGATGATCTCTGAGCAAGAGCGTGAAGTTCAGTCTTTGACTTTCAAAGCAAAAGACTTTGCGGCCGATGTCAAAATCACGGATGCTATTTTGCGTGCTTACTACGATAAAAATACGGCGCAATTTGAGATTCCAGAATTGGTTAATGCAGAGTATGTTGTGTTGAGTAATGAGGCTTTGGCGGAGCAGATCACAGTCGCTGACGCAGACGTGCTCGCACATTATGAACAAAACAAAAAGAATTACACAACGGATGAGCAACGCCGTGCCAGCCATATTTTATTAAACTTGAAAAAAGACGCGAGTGCGGATGAAATTAAGGCGGTAAAAGACAAAGCTGCAGCTTTGTTGGCACAAGTGCGTAAGAGTCCCGATCAATTTGCTAAGTTAGCGAAAGAAAACTCTCAGGATTTGGGTTCCGCTGAGCGTGGTGGCGATCTCGATTATTTCTCTCGTGGCGCTATGGTGAAGGCGTTTGATGAAGTCGTGTTTAAGTTAAAACAAGGTGAGATCAGTGATCTGGTACAAAGTGAATTCGGTATCCACATTATTCAGCTGACTGCAGTTAAACCAGTTGCCATAAAGCCTTTGGACGAAGTGAAAGCACAATTGGTTGCGGATATCAAAAAGCAGAAAGCTGCAAAGGCCTATGCCGAAGCTTCTGAAGCTTTCACAAATATGGCGTATGAACAGCCAGATAGTTTGAAGCCAATCTCAGAGAAATTGAAGCTAAAGATTGAACAGGTTAGCAATTTGCAGCGTCAAAGTATACCAGGCGCGCCTGCAACCATGATTGCAAATAACCCTAAGTTTTTGAAAGCGATTTTTTCTGAGGATTCATTAAAGAAGAAGCACAATACAGAAGCAACTGAAATCGCACCTAATACTTTGGTGGCAGGACGTGTAGTTGAATATAAGCCAGCTAGCAAGCGTCCTTTTGATGAAGTGAAAGCGGTTATTCAAGCTAAGATTGTTCAAACTGAATCCCTAGCTCTAGCAAAGAAGGCTGGGGAGGCCAAATTGTTGGCTTTAAAGTCAGCAGATAATGCAAGTGGATTCGCTGAAGCAAAAACAGTATCTCGTTTGAAAAAGCCAGAGTTGAGTAATGAGGCATTTTTAGCTGTGGTAAAAGCAGATGTGCAAAAATTGCCAAGCTTTGTAGGCGTTGAGGTGGCGGGGCAAGGGTATGAGGTATATCGTATCTCTAAAGTAACGCAAGCTACGCCAGATCCTGCTCGTCGTTTGTCGGAAGGCAAGCAAGTAGAAAACTCTGTGGCACAACAAGAAGTTTACAGTTATGTCGAGGCGTTGAAACAAAAAGCAAAGGTCACCGTTAATCGCGCAGCCTTAGCATCAAAATCAAATCTGAATGCGGCTCAATAAAACTATGTAAAATTGTTTTCCAAGATTTTATATAAGATGCGGCGCATCGGGTATTAGAAAAAGACAGTCTTCGGACTGTCTTTTTTTTTCCTAAATTTTGAGATTTTTCGCATTTTTTCACGGTATTTCATGGAAGTCCTGTATTTGGGTAAAAAGTTGCTTTGTAATACAGGTTACATTTGATTTGTATCAATGTAGCTCTGTGGAACGATTGTTATCCTGCAACTGTATTCTTTAACCGAGTGAGATCATGACTATAAACAATGAAAATACCTACAACTATCGCGTTGTTCGCCAATTTTCTGTCATGGCAGTAGTTTGGGGTGTCGTCGGCATGCTAGTAGGCGTGCTGATTGCAACTCAACTTGCCTGGCCAGAATTTTTATCCGGAATTCCTTGGTTGAGCTATGGGCGATTGCGTCCTCTACACACCAATGCAGTGATTTTCGCATTCGGTGGCTGTGCACTGTTTGCGACTTCGTTCTATGTTGTGCAGCGCACTTGTAATGTTCGCTTATTCGGTGGCCCTTTGATTGAGTTTGTGTTCTGGGGGTGGCAATTGGTGATCGTTGCTGCAGCAATCAGTTTGCCTATGGGATTTACTCAAGGCAAAGAATATGCTGAATTAGAGTGGCCTATTGATATTCTGATCGCTGTAGTTTGGGTATCGTACGCTGTTGTATTTTTTGGCACTATCGTAAAACGTAAAGTTGAGCATATTTACGTTGCGAACTGGTTCTATGGTGCGTTCATCGTTGCGGTTGCAGTACTGCATATCGTTAATAGTGCGGCTATGCCTGTTTCGTTTTTGAAATCTTATTCCGCCTACTCTGGCGTGCAAGATGCAATGGTGCAATGGTGGTATGGACATAACGCGGTCGGATTCTTCTTGACTGCAGGTTTCCTTGGAATGATGTATTACTTCGTGCCAAAGCAAATCGGTCGTCCTGTGTACTCCTATCGTTTGTCTATCGTTCACTTTTGGGCGCTGATCTTTACGTATATGTGGGCAGGTCCGCATCATTTGCACTACACCGCGTTGCCTGATTGGGCGCAATCGATTGGTATGTTGTTTTCCTTGATTTTGCTGGCACCATCTTGGGGCGGTATGGTTAACGGTGTGATGACTTTATCCGGCGCTTGGAGCAAGCTGCGTTCTGACCCTATCTTACGTTTCTTGATCGTTTCTTTATCGTTCTACGGTATGTCGACTTTCGAAGGACCGATGATGGCGATCAAAACGGTAAATGCCTTGTCACATTACACTGATTGGACAGTGGGGCACGTTCATTCTGGTGCTTTGGGTTGGGTTGGTTTTATCTCTATTGGTAGTTTGTACTATCTGGTACCACGTTTGTTTGGTCAGACTGAAATGTACAGCAAACGCCTGATCGAAATGCATTTCTGGATTGCGACGATAGGTATTGTTCTTTATATCGCTGCGATGTGGATTGCGGGTGTGATGCAAGGCTTGATGTGGCGCGCAGTCAACGAGGATGGAACTTTGACTTACACCTTCGTTGAATCTGTTAAAGCGACGTATCCTTACTATGTAATTCGCCTAGCTGGTGGTGTTTTGTATTTGAGTGGCATGTTATTGATGGTTTATAACGTTGCTAAAACAATGATGCTGGCAAAACCTGTCAGCAATGCGATCCCTGCATTGCCAGCTCATACTGCTCACGCTTAACCTCGACATCATCAGGAGAATAACTATGCGTAAATTTACTCATGATTTGATCGAGCGCAATATCGGTCTTATGTTGGTACTGGTCATTTTGACGATCAGTGTTGGCGGTCTAGTCGAAATCGTACCTTTGTTTTTTCAAAAGTCGACGACTTTAGCAGTGCAAGGAATGAAGCCCTATACCGCCTTACAGTTGGCCGGACGGGATATTTATCTGCGTGAAGGTTGCTACGGTTGCCATTCACAAATGATCCGTCCTTTCCGCGCAGAGACAGAGCGTTATGGTCACTACTCTGTGGCGGGTGAATCTGTTTATGATCATCCGTTTCAATGGGGTAGTAAGCGTACAGGTCCAGACTTGGCGCGTGTTGGTGGTCGTTACAGCGATACTTGGCATAAGGATCATTTGACCGATCCTCGTTCTGTGGTACCTGAATCAAATATGCCCGCTTATCCATGGTTGCTCAAAGCAACTGTCGATGATGCAGGCATGGCGCCAAGAATGCGAGCGATGCAAACTTTGGGTGTGCCTTATAGCGCGGAAGACATTGCAAAAGCTTCTTACGAAGTCAAGGGCAAAACAGAGATGGAAGCTTTGATCGCGTATTTGCAGGTATTAGGTACTGCAATCAAGAACAAGAACTAGGATGAATATTACTTTTTAGGAGAGTTGACGATGAATTTTACGATCTTAAGTAGTGCGATGACAGTGATTAGCATGATCGTTTTCATAGGCATCCTATACTGGGCCTTTAGTTCTAAGAACAAGGCTCGCTTTGAAGAACAGGCACAGTTGCCACAAGATAATGAGAATGGAAAATAGCCATGGCAGATTTTTTTAGCGAATGGTGGAGCACCGCAATTGCTGTGTTAACAGGCATTAGTATTCTTGCGTGTGGACTCCTATTGTGGTCTCAATCCAAAGTTAAAGTGAAGATAGGTGCGGATGGCAAGCCATTGCCAGCCGAAACCACAGGTCACGTTTGGGATGAGTCGTTAATGGAGCAAAACAATCCGTTGCCAAAATGGTGGATGTGGTTGTTTTATCTTACGATTGCTTTTAGCATTGGTTATTTGATTGTGTATCCAGGTATGGGTTCTTACAAAGGAACTTTTGGCTGGTCGCAAGAGGGTGCCTATCAGAAAGAAATGAAGGACGGCGAAGCGCAGTACGGTCCTTTGTTTAATAAGTATTTGAACACTGATGTTAAGCAAGTCGCAATGGATCCTCAAGCACGCGAAATCGGCCAACGTTTGTTCTTGAATAACTGCGCTCAATGTCATGGCTCCGATGCACAGGGCGGCAAAGGCTATCCGAACTTGACTGACAATGATTGGTTGTATGGTGGTACGCCAGAAATTATTAAGACGACTTTACTTGAAGGTCGTCAAGGTCAAATGCCACCAATGGCTGCTGCACTAGGTGGCGAAGATGATGTGAAAAATGTCGCCAACTATGTCATGAGTTTGTCAGGCGCAGCACATGATCCAATTAAAGCTGCAATTGGAAAAAGCAAATTTGGTGTGTGCGCGTCTTGTCACGGTGCAGACGGCAAAGGCAACCAGGCACTTGGTGCGCCAAACCTAACGGACAAAATCTGGTTATATGGCGGTGGTATCGACAACATCATGGAAACGATCAATAAAGGCCGAGGTAATCAAATGCCTGCGCATAAAACGATTTTGACCGATGCTAAGATTCATTTGCTGACTGCCTACGTTTGGGGATTGTCAAATTCTGGAACTACGGTTTCTGCAGCAGATGCAAATGCATTAAAACAAATTGCAAGTACGCCTGCTGCGGCGAGTGCAGAAGTCTCGGCCGATAGCAAATAAAAATGTGAGTAAGCTGTCGACACGCATGTATTTGTGCAAATGTGTTGGTTAATATTAGTAAGAATGCCTGCAAAGTATCGCAGGCAAAAAAAGAAGGTAAAGTAGTACGATATGAAAAAAATACCAATTATTCCGGTGCCTAGTGACGAAGCGGAATTAGCTTTATTTGAAGAGCGTAAAAAGATTTATATGCGTTCTCAGAAAGGTTGGTTTCAATCCTGGCGTTGGATATTGGTATTTTTTACGCAGGTTCTGTTTTATGGCTCTGCTTGGTTGACCTGGAATGATAGACAGGCAGTTCTGTTTGATCTGGTGAGCCGTAAGTTCTACATATTTGGCCTGGTTTTATGGCCTCAAGATTTTATTTATCTTGCTGTTCTATTAGTCATTTCTGCATTGTCCTTGTTTTTATTTACCGCCATTGCAGGGCGTTTGTTCTGCGGCTATGCCTGCCCACAGACGGTGTATACCGAGATCTTTATGTGGGTAGAGGCCAAAATTGAAGGTGACAGAAATGCGCGCATGAAGTTAGATCAGGCGCCGATGTCCCTCAATAAGTTTCGCATTAAATCAACTAAGCATTTTATCTGGCTGGCAATTGCGCTCTGGACCGGATTTACCTTCGTTGGCTACTTCACGCCGATTCAGACTTTAGCGAGCGAAGTATTTTCGTTTAGCTTAGGACCGTGGGAAACTTTCTGGTTTCTATTTTATGCGTTTGCTACCTATGGTAACGCCGGTTTTATGCGTGAGCAGGTTTGTAAATACATGTGTCCTTACGCACGCTTTCAGAGTGCGATGTTTGATAAAGATACTTTAATCGTTACTTATGATACCGAGCGCGGGGAGCCACGTGGCTCACGTAATAAGAAAGTTGATTTCAAGGCAGAAGGTTTAGGATCATGTGTTGATTGTGGAATCTGTGTCCAGGTTTGTCCAACCGGAATTGATATTCGCCAAGGCTTGCAGTATGAATGTATTGCCTGTGGTGCTTGTATTGATGGCTGTGATCAGGTCATGGATAAAATGGGATATGAGCGCGGACTGATTCGTTACACTACTGAGCATGCTTTAGCAGAAAAAATGACTAAGGATGCCATGTGGAAACGGGTATTCCGTCTGCGTACTTTGGTATATGGCGCGATACTTGGTTTGATTGTTTTGGCAGCGGCAGTCTCTTTGGCTTATCGTGTACCTCTGAAAGTCGATGTCATACGCGATAGGGCGATGCCTAAAATTACTGAAGTTGGCGACATAGAAAACGTTTATCGCCTACAAATTATGAATACCCAGGAAATTGCGCGTAGCTTTAGAATAATTGTCAAAGGTATTCCTGGCGCCATCATTGTGAACGAAGCACAGATATCAATTAAAGCTGCAACTAGCGCCGCATTTCCTGTGCGTGTCAGGATTCCAGTTGGCGCCGCACCCACTGGTTCTAACAGAATTCGTTTCGTCATCAATGATAGTGAAAACTCGAATGTTTCGGTGACTGAGAAAGCAGTTTTCTTAGTGCCTAAGTAAGTGAATTGAATTGAAGGAGTCATAATGAATACAGGTATTTTGACACAGCCGATCAAGAAAGATCTTTGGTACAAAGAGCCTTGGCTATTGTTGGTTGTCGGTGGGCCATTGCTCGTTGTGTGTGCGAGTTTATTTACTGGCTTTATTGCATATCGTGGCGCTGATCAGGTGGTTGCGAAAGATTATTATCGCCAAGGCTTAATGATCAATACCAATTTGCAGCGTGATGCCAAGGCGCGCGAACTAGCTTTACATGCTGGATTGCAACTGGATATGGCGAACAAAAAAATTGTGATGCAAATGAGTTCTAAGCAAGTATTGCCGGATATAGTTCAAGTTAGTTTGGCCAGCTCAGGTGCAACTAACGGATCTGTGGAGGAGGTCGTTCGCCGCTTGCCTTTTAAGCTTGTGAGTGCCGGTAAGTATGAGGCTGATCTATCGCAAGACAAAAAATTGGAAAGTGCTATTAACACCGGCGAACTTCATATCTTGCACGTCAAGTTGGAGACAACGGATTGGCGACTTACTGGCGATTGGCTCAATCCTTTGCAAAGAAATTTGGATTTGTCACCGTCACATTGAAGTTTGCGTGCGATGAGTGGCGAGTAAAATTATTGTGCGTTTGTGAAGTTGTGTTTAGCTTTTCTTCGGATGAACTTTGAATCTTGAGTCGTCGGTAGTAAATAGTGAATCACGGTAAAGGAGTGAAGTTTGGAACCTAGCAATCTGCAACAAGAAAAAACATCAATACGTTCCATGTTAATGGTTGTATTGTGGCCGGCTTTTTTAATGGCTTGTGTCGCGACTGGCGTTTTCTTTAGTCTGGTAGACCCTATGGAGTTGATCGTGCTCGACGAGCGTGTTCATGTGCACATATTAGGTGCTTATACCATAGGCTTTTTGATTTTCTGGGCATTGGGTTCATTCTCTAGTTGGTTGACGACTTTACTTTTACGAAAAATAACTTAAAATAAAAAATGGCGATTCTAGAACAAACCGCAAAAGATAATCTTGAGATTTCTGAGGAGCTGATCCGGCGTTTCGACTCATTAGGGCCACGTTATACGTCCTATCCGACAGCCGATCGTTTCCATACCGAATTTTCCGAAAAAGCATATAGTCAGTATCTTGAGCAACGCAATCATGCTGTGAATAAGCCGCCTTTGTCTTTGTATATTCATATCCCGTTTTGTGCTTCGCTTTGCTACTACTGTGCCTGTAATAAAGTTATTACAAAAGATCGTAGCAAGTCTGCGATCTATTTACATTATCTGGCAAAAGAATTGCAATTGGTAAAGCAACATTTAAGCTCCAGAGAAACGATATCTCAGCTGCATTTGGGTGGTGGAACGCCAACCTTCCTGAGTGAAGATGAAATGCGTGGCCTAATGACGATGCTGCGCGATAATTTTGATTTTGCGGAGGACGCAGAAATCTCAATCGAAATTGATCCTCGTACTGTTACAGCCGAAACTTTGCAGTTATTAGCCGATATAGGATTTAACCGAACCAGCTTAGGCGTGCAGGATTTTGATGAACAAGTACAAATTGCCGTGCACAGAATCCAGCCGTATGACATGGTTGAGAAGTGCATTACGCAGAGCCGGGACGTTGGATTTCAATCGATTAATTTTGATTTGATTTATGGATTGCCTAAACAAAGTTTAGAGAGCTTTTCACGTACCTTAGATCAGGTGATTGCGCTATCGCCAGCGCGCATCGCTTTGTATAACTATGCGCATTTGCCGACACGCTTCAAACCGCAGCGCCGTATAAACGAAGCGGACTTACCTTCAGCTGAACAACGGTTGCAGATCTTCTTAATGTCTCTGCGTCGTTTATTGGCAGAGGGGTACGTGTACATCGGATTGGATCACTTTGCGAAACCTGACGATAGTTTAGCCTTGGCAGTTAAAGATAAGTCCCTGCATAGAAATTTTCAAGGGTATACCACACGTGCAGATTGTGACCTGATCGCTCTGGGTCTGTCTTCAATCGGCAAGATTGGCGCATCATATGTGCAAAATCTGCGCACTTTAGATGAGTACTATGCTGCCCTCGATCAGAATAAATTGCCGGTAGAGAAGGGCTTCCATTTGAATGCAGATGATTTATTGCGACGCGAGATCATCATGGATTTAATGTGCAGCACGAAGCTGGACATCCCGGCTTTTGAGAAAACATATGACATCCAATTTTCAGAATATTTTGCAAATGAATTGTCTCGTTTGCGGACTTACGTTGATGAAGGTTTAATGAGTATCGATAAGTCTGCAGTCAGCGTGACAGCAAAAGGCCGTATGTTTGTGCGTGCTTTCAGTATGGTCTTTGATCAGTATTTGTCACGTCAAAGCAGTGCAAAGTATTCTAAGTTAATTTAATTTAGTTTAACTTGTTATGATCACGCTTCCGCTTATTTTGGCTGTACTTTCAGCGGGACTGATCGGTGGATTCCACTGTGTAGGCATGTGCGGTGGTATTGCATCGCTATTGAGTAATTTACCTCAAGTTGCCGGCAGCGAAAGCAATAAATACAATGCTCCAGGCTTTGCTGGCAAAGTCATCACGATTCATGCCACTCCCGCAAAGGCAACTGAGTTAGCAACATTTCAAGTTACTCAATTTTTATATGCATGTAAATTGCATGTTGGTCGTCTGACGACTTATGCACTCATTGGTGCGGTATTTGGCGGGGTCGGAGCTACTAGTCTACAATGGAAAGCTGATTTACCCATTACAACGGTATTCTTTGTCTTGGGTAATGTGGCATTGGTTGTACTCGGACTGCGTTTACTAGGATTGAAAGTTCAGACATTGCTGCCAGTCTTTCTGAATAATAGGATTCAATCTGTCTATGGCAAGCTTATGCCAACCATGCAGAAAGGCAGTCAACATCCTTACTTACTTGGATTAACTTGGGGTTGCTTACCTTGTGGCCTATCATACGCAATCGCCCCATTTGCGTTGTTGTCTGGGGCTGCATGGTCTGGTGCTGTTTTGATGGTCGTGTTTGGCCTCGCAGCATTGCCACATCTACTCATAGCACAAAAGATTTCGAGGCAACTAAAGGCAAACGGATTGATGGTGTTTGTACAGATGCTATTTGCATTAGTTTTGATTGGTATGGGGCTGGCTGGCTTGTTTTACTTTGATATGAAAAACATGCCTGATTTTTTGTGTATTACACCTAGATACTAAAAGGATTATTTAATTCAATAAATGGTCGATCAGTCTATTTTTTTAGATCAAGCAAGGTCGAAAACATCTCATCAGCCGTTTTGACGATTTTCGCAGAGAACTCAAATCCGGCTTTATATTGCAAATTATTGGTGAGTTCGGTAGCGAGATCGGTAGCACTTGATTCATTTCTATCCGTACTTAAGCCGCTATCTTGGTTAGCCAGTTGCTGACTAGTTTTGCTGATATTGACAATCACACCGCCATTGGCATTCTCTTGAAAACTTGCAGTTTGTGGCTGATAGTTTTTCGTGCTGGCATTGGCAATATTATTGGAGCTGCTATCGATAGCACCTTGGTAAGACTTCATTCCTGAAATTCCTATGTTGAGGCTAGAAATTGTCATAATCTTTACTCCTGTTTCATTAAGCTCACTTTAAGCATCAGCTTAGTCCTATTTACTCAATTTTGCAGAAATTTTTATTCATGAAAGACTGCAATAATTCTTTAGCCTGGCTTTGGAGTGCCTTTATTCGTTATTGAATCAGTCCAGCCGCTAATACACTATTCCTGAGGTTTAAGCTATAAGGAATGGGAACTTGAGTTTACAAAGGCAAACTAATTTCGATTTTTGTACCTTTACCAACTTCACTTTGAACGTTAAATTCACCTTGCATGGCTTTGATTCTTTCACGCATACCAACTAGGCCGAAAGAACGAGTTTTGTTCATTGCACCTTCTTCAATTCCGCGGCCGTCATCTTGGATAGTAAATGCGAGCGATTGGTCGCCTCTCTCAAAACGAATCGCGACACGATTTGCTTTAGCGTGACGGGCAACATTGGTTAATGACTCTTGAATAATGCGGAAGATTGCGGTGCTACGTTCATCGTCTAAAATTAACTGTTCTTCGTCTGCTATCAGTTCACAATGAACACCGTGTCGTTGCGAGAACTCTTTCTGGAGTGTTTGTAGCGCAAAAAATAAACCACCTTCGTCTAAGGCCCTAGGCCGCAAATCAGTCGCGATGCGCCGTAAGGTGGTTATGGAAGTCAATAATAATTGATCCATACTATTCAATGTTAGACGTGACTTGTCCGCCAAATTTTGATCTCGTTGCAACAGAGATAAGTCCATTCTTAATGCTGCCAATAATTGACCAAGATCGTCGTGCAATTCACGTGCTATATGTTTTCGCTCTTCTTCACGTATGCTCTGTAAGGCTGACGAAAGCTGACTAAGTTCCGCGTGATATTGCGCCATTTTTTCTTTTGCGATTTTGCGTTCGCTGATATCACGGAAAATCACGGTGTAAAATTTTTTCTCGTTTTCGATTAAACTAGAAATCGACGCCTCAATAGGGAACTCACTTCCATTCGCATGTAGGCCCGTCACATAGTAATCATCGAAATTGCTCCCCATTTTTCTTCTTGTTGTGCCTCGCGCGCCAAACTGACTGACATGATTATTGTGAATATGACGATGTCGCATTGGGATAACGATATCGATGGCGGCACCTAATAACTGATCTACGGTATAACCAAAAATACTAGCTGCAGCAGGATTGACCAGAATAATGATGTGTTGTTCGTCTATGGTCAGAATGCCGTCCATTGCAGTTTCAATGACACCCACCAATCGTCGTTTGTGAATCATTAACTCATCTGCGGTTTTTTGAAGGTTCTTTGTGGTTTGAATTAATCCAGAATAGGGCGCTTGAATATTGATATCAACCATACTGCGATAAATGGCGAACGCTGCAAAGACCTGAAAAACATGGCCGATGACTACAAATAATTCATCTGGAAACTTGTACATAGAAAAGTAAGTTTCGGAAATCGCCATCATGACGCAAGCGAAAATTAGTAATGTCCGTTTAATCTTTAAATCGCTATAGGCGTTAATGCTTTGAGACCGCAAAATTTGACGATAAAGCACAGCAGCTGTGATCAGGTTTATTATCACCAGAATGACTTCTGCTTGAATTTTGAAAAGCGTTTGCCCTGTGCCTTGTAGATACGTTATGGGGATGTGTTCTGCGAGGCTAAATACCAGTGCACAGGTAATAATGGAGAAAGTTAAAATTATATAAAAACTCATTAGGGAGTGACGGTTTGAGATTTCAATGTCTTTGGTTTGAATCGCGAGGCCTAACAATGTAAGACTAATGATATAGCGTGAAAGTAGCCAGAAACTAAGCGACTTGTGCATGTCCAATGCATCAGGAAATCCAGGCATGCCTTGAAATGAAATTGCATGCGAAAAGCCAAAAATCGCTGCGCTTAGAAATGCAGTGGCTAAAATAAGGCTACTGCGTTTGCGTAAATCGGCAAAGGCGTTCCATGAAACAATAAACACAGAAGTAAAAATGATAATGGTGGCAGTCTCAAGCGCAGTGTGAATGCTGAGAGCATTGGGTATTCTTATGTTTGCAAATAGGGCCTGCTGCGACCAAAGAATACAGGAAAGAATGAACAGGCTGACGCTAACCCAGGTGATGCGTTGCAATTCATTTTGGGTGACATTTTTCATGTTGCGTGACAAGAATAGGTGAATTCGTAGTTTAGCGAGAAAATTGACGATTGTGTATTCTTCAAGATAGGTGCCAACCACCAGTTAAGCTTGTCACCTAAATCGAAACAGCTGTATGTTTTGAATTAATTCACGGACACGGTTGTTTCGCCCTTGGCGCTGGAAAAGTTCAGATGAGTAAACGTGACTTGGAGATACCTAGAGGCGACGCAGAGGGAGTCAATTTTTAGTTTGAAAATGCTTTTGATGTTTTGAAAGGCAAGACTAATGAGCCATTAGAACAGGAATTTCCATTGCCTCTAACACGGTTCGAGTTGCGCCTCCCATGATCATTTCTCTGAACCGTGAATGGCCATAAGCCCCCATGACCAAGAGGTCAGCCCCGTTTTCTTTGCATACATCCAATATAGCCCTACCTTTGTCGTGTGTGCTAAAGCGGGTTGTGATCTCAACCTTGATGCCATGGCGCGCGAGAAATAGTGCTACATCGGCGCCAGGTTCTTCGCCATGCGTTTGTTCTGTTTGATTTGGATTGACGATCAAAACATGGACTATTTTGCTAAGTTTCAATAAAGGGATTGCATCCGTCAATGCACGAGCGGATTCTCGACTACCATCCCAAGCAACCACGCAACGTTCACCAATCGTCGTTGAGCTTGTCCGCGCATGGGGAACCACCAATACAGGGCGACCGGAATTGACCACCATAAACTCTGGGAAATCTGACATCACAGAAGGAGAGGGTTCATTTAAATTGGTTTGCCCTATGACAATCAAATCAGCGTAGCGCGCGCGTAAGCCCAAACCACCGTTGGCTTCGTCGTTAGCAATCACACATTCAGTCGTGCTTACTCCTAAATCAGTGCTGGATTGTTTGAAGCGGCTTATCGCTTTTTCCGCACGCTCTCTTAATGCAGATAGATGCAACATAATATTGGGATCGCCGACGCCAAGATCTGTGCTTTCAAAAATGTATCGTGATACGCCCGTGAGTGCAATTCCGGTCAAATGTGCATCAAACTTTGCGGCAAGGGTATGCGCAATTTGAGTGCGTTTAACTGAACTTTGCGTTTCATCTACGTGTACTAGGATCGTCTTGTAAGTCATGATTTACTCCAGAGTGGATCGTATATCTAGATACTAGTTGAGTGCCGCCACCATGTCACTATTCCATTGCGGCAGGATGTTTTTATTGACGAGTGCGGTGACTTTTTCTGTTACTTTATCGCTTACTTTAATTCTGGCTTTGGCTGGAGGTAAGCGGCGTAAGGTTTTTAAGGCGACGGGATCGATCAATTTGATCTCACGTTGTTCGACGGAAATTAGACTGAGTTCGTTTAATGCAGATAAGGTTCTGCTGACGGTTTCTAATGTTAATCCCAGATAACTGCCTATTTCTTGGCGAGTCATGCGTAAGTTGAAACTGCGACCAGAGTAGCCCATTTGATTGAATCGTTCGCCAAGGTTGGTTAAGAAACGAGCCACTTTAGCTTCGGCGCTGAGGGCGCTAAGCATACTGATCATCATTTGTTCACGTACGATTTCACGACTCATTACACTAAACATTGCTTGTTCTAGTTCTACGTGAATACGACCAAGAGAACTAAAAGTTTTGTAAGGTACCAAAATCATATCGCAATCACTTAATGCGATTGCCTCAGACGCATAGTGTTGTTTGTGTATGCCATCAATTCCTAATAAGTCGCCCTTCATTGGGAAACTCAATACTTGTTCGTTACCGTATTCATCAATGTGAACCGTTTTCAGAAAGCCGGAGTTCACAATGTATAGCGTATCAAAGGCTTGTCCAATGCGATGGATGCGCTGACCTGCTTTAAAGCGAACATGTTGAAATAGTGTGTCTTCAGCATCTGCGGTAGCTGGTGTCTGAATAGTCAGTAGTTCGCACACTTGACGTAAGTTAGACCACAAACTGCCTTGCTGGCGCCATGCACTATCAGACATATTTGCGACATCGGCAAAACGATTTGGCTGATTTAGTGTAAATAAGTTTGACATGATGGGCTCTCTTTAAAATGAATTTATAAACTGTTTAATTTGAGAAAAATCGATATTGATTTGTTTGTTTTTTTCTGGAGTTTAGTGGGCTGCGCCAGACGCTTTCCATCGATGCAAAATCCCCGGAATTTGCTCAAAATCAGTAGATTTGTCTAAGAAACTATCGGCGCCAGCGCGCAGCGCTTGCATACGATTTGCATCGTTTGAATGATTGCTTAAGACGACGACGCGAATTTCTGGATGAGTGGTTTTTATTTTTTTTAACAGCACTAATCCGTTGCCATCGCGGAGTTGTATATCCAGAATCATCGCGTCTGCATGTGCGTTAAGAATTTTGTCGTAGGCACTGACGATATCCGTGGTGATGCCAACGATGCTGATGTCTGGCAGCTCCTCAATGAATCGTACCAAACGGTTTTGTATCAGGAGAGAATCTTCAACTATAAACAGGTTCATGGCACGTTTGATCTTTAATGGACTAGCGTTATTGGCATGGGTTCATTATGGCGATGTACGTGTTTGATTTAAATCAGTAATTGCTGATTTGAAATGTGGGAACTTACTTGAGGCGACTAGGAATAATCCTACAGTCGGAGGAGGGGAAGCCCGTTTGAAGGCGGGCTCATAGGGAAGTTTGAAAAGAAGAAAAAGGGGACGAACTATTTCAATAAGTGATGGGTCATCGCGTATTGCACCAACTCAGAAATTGAATTTAACTCCATTTTCTGCATGATGCGTGTTTTATGCGTACTAACCGTTTTTACGCTTAGATGTAGCATCTCTCCAATTTCAGTAATAGATTTGCCTTTTGCAAGATGACAAAAAACCTCAAATTCCCGGTCTGATAATGAATCGTGCGAGGAGTCGTTATTGGTCGATGGCATTGCAGACATTGCTAGTTGTTCTGCTACCTCCATGCTAATGTATGGCCGACCAGAAGCGACCTTTCTTAAAGCGCTTACTAGTTGTGTGCCAGCACTTTCTTTAGTCAGATATCCGTTTGCTCCAGCGCGAATAGCCCGCACAGCGTATTGCTCTTCCTCATGCATAGTGAGAATCAAAATGGGAAGCTTAGGAAATTCGTCTTTAATTTGGTGAATTAGGTCCACGCCACTGCGACCCGGCATGGAAAGGTCGAGCAACAAAACGTCAAATTTTTCTGAACGTACTTTAGTAATGGTGTCATGCCCATCAATCGCTTCGCCAATTACTTGAATGTCTTCGATGCCATCCAAGATGCGTTTTAATCCCTCGCGCATGATGGTGTGGTCGTCTGCGATTAAAATTCTTATCATAAAGATTGGTCTCTGCTTGTCAGGTCTGTACGTTGAAAAAGGACTTAATGCAACTTCGTGTTCAAGTAATTTCACGAATTTTAAACTGTCTGCCTTTGATGTTGCAGCGTCCAAGCTTGTTTAAAACTTGTTGGGCAATATCGTGGTCAACTGCGACGTAAGACATAAATTCAAAAACATTTATTTTCCCAACTTGATCTTTGCTGACGCCGACCTCGCCAGTTAGCGCGCCAAGAATGTCGCCTGGGCGCAATTTATCTTTTTTGCCACCAGAAATGCAGATGCTAATTTTCGGTGCAATCAATTCGGTTTGATTGAGATTAAGTTCACTCAAAGACTTCCAAGTCACGCTTTGGTTTTGATATTCTTCAATTAGGCGTACCCATTTTTTTTCGTTTGTGGATGCCAAGGTCAATGCCAAGCCACGTTCGCCTGCGCGTCCTGTTCTGCCGATCCGGTGGATATGCACCTCGGTATCTTTAGAAACGTCAACATTAATCACTGCACCTAAGGACTGGATATCGATGCCGCGGGCAGCGACGTCGGTGGCAACAAGCACGGAACAACTCTGATTCGCAAATAACACTAGAATCTCGTCACGATCACGTTGTTCCATGTCGCCGTGTAAGGCGAGCGCTGTAATCCCCAGTTGTTGTAATTCTTCGGCTAATTCATCACAGTGGATTTTGGTATTGCAAAATGCGATGCTGGAGGTGGGTTGATAATGAAAAAGTAACTTGCTGACTGCAGTGTTTCTGCTTTCGGGAGTGACTTCAAAGAAAAATTGTTCGATTTGTTGGTTGGCGTGTTGGCTTTCAACTTTGATCTCAATCGGGTCGCGTAAAAAACTTGAGGTCGCATGACGCATATCATTTGGGTAGGTCGCCGAAAATAGTAATGTCTGACGACGCGGTGAGCAGGCAGCCACGATACCGACGATATCCTCAAAAAAACCCATGTCGACCATGCGATCAGCTTCGTCCAGTACCAAAGTTTGAACGGTTGCTAAATTAATGCTCTTGCGGCCAATGTGGTCGAGTAGTCGCCCCGGTGTTCCAACTACGATGTGGGCGCCATGCTCCAATGAGGCGATTTGCGGGCGCATTGGTGTACCGCCGCATAGGGTGAGAATTTTGACGTTGGCGGTGGCTCGAGCCAAGCGCCGCAATTCATTCGACACTTGATCCGCTAATTCTCTGGTAGGACAAACCACTAATGCCTGAGTCGCGAAGTAGCTGGGATTTAACTTACTTAGAATGCCAATGCCAAATGCAGCGGTTTTGCCGCTTCCTGTTTTAGCCTGTGCAATCAAATCACGATGTTCCAGCATGAAAGGGATACTGCTTGCCTGAATGTCTGTCATTTCCAGATAGCCCAAACTTTCTAGATTGCTAACTAATGTTGGGTTCAATGCTAAGTCGGAGAAACGTTTTGCAGTAGTACTCATTTGATTGCTCGTATTTTTGTATTGAATCGAAGCGCGAAGTCTAACAGTTGCTGCTTCTCAGTACCATGTTTGCTGAACTCTAGAAAGGTTTTGACTACTAATTAAGCTCATGACTGCCTATTTTCCTAGTTCTTTGGCAATTTTTTGAAGATATATCGATTTTGTTCTGTATTTTTGCAAAATAGAAAATAGACATGTTTCCTAGGTGAAGTGGTTTCGTGCTAAAATCTAAGGTTAGATGAATTCTTGAAATTTTGTCTTAACCCTTTCTTTTTATTGGAGTTTTTAGATGGCTATCGAACGTACATTATCAATCATTAAACCTGACGCAGTTGCAAAAAACGTTATTGGTCAAATCGTCAGCCGCTTCGAAGGTGCTGGCTTGAAAGTTGTTGCAGCTCGCTTGACACAATTGTCTCGCGCTGAAGCAGAAGGTTTCTACGCTGTGCACGCAGCACGTCCATTCTTCAAAGATTTGGTCGATTTCATGATCTCTGGTCCAGTTTTCGTACAGGTATTAGAAGGCGAAAACGCGATTTTGACAAATCGTGATTTGATGGGTGCAACAGATCCTAAGAAGGCAGAAAAAGGCACAATCCGTGCAGATTTCGCTGAGTCTATCGATGCAAATGCAGTTCACGGTTCTGATGCTGCGGAAACAGCTGCAAATGAAATCGCTTACTTCTTCCCAGCATTGAACGTGTATTCACGTTAATCTGTACTGAAGCAAACGTACTGTAATTATTGGTTTTATCTGGGGCGCTTGCCTCAGGCGCGAAAAAATTTAAAGCGAAGATTTAAATGACGGCACTCACCAACTTATTGGATTTTGATCCTGCACAACTTGTAGCGTATTGTGGCGAGTTGGGTGAGAAGCCGTTTCGCGCAAAACAATTGCAGCGCTGGATACATCAATTCGGCGCTAGCAATTTTGATGAAATGACTGATCTGGCAAAATCTTTGCGAGAGAAGTTGGCGGGGCGTGCGCATATTTCGGCGCCGGCAGTAATTAGTGATCACACATCGACCGACGGTACCCGTAAGTGGCTTGTCGATGTCGGAAATGGAAATGCAGTTGAGACTGTATTTATTCCAGAAGAAAACCGCGGCACTTTGTGTATCTCTACACAAGCGGGCTGTGCAGTTAATTGTCGGTTTTGTTCTACTGGTAAACAAGGATTTAATCGAAATTTAAGCGTAGGTGAGATTATTGGCCAGTTGTGGATGGCTGAATTTGAGCTGCGTAGAACTAAGGGCATAGAGCCTGGTCCGAAAGGCGAGCGCCAAATTACCAATGTGGTGATGATGGGAATGGGTGAGCCGTTGTTGAATTTTGAGCCAACTGTCACTGCCTTAAAGTTGATGCTGGACGATAATGCCTACGGCTTGTCACGTCGCCGAGTGACTTTGTCGACGAGTGGTGTAGTGCCAATGATTGATAAACTGTCGAGGGAATGTCCCGTGGCGATGGCGGTATCTCTGCATGCCTCGAACGATCAATTGCGCGATGGTTTAGTGCCATTGAATAAGAAATATCCGTTGCATGAGCTGATGGATGCTTGTCGTCGTTATTTGGAGTTCGCGCCGCGCGACTTCATTACTTTTGAATATTGTATGTTAGACGGTGTCAATGACACTGATCAGCATGCGCGGGAGCTGGTGGCTTTGGTGAAAACCGTTCCGTGCAAATTTAACTTAATCCCGTTTAATCCTTTTCCAGAGTCTGGTTTAAAACGTTCGTCAAACGTGCGTATTAAATTGTTCGCACAAGTTTTGATGGACGCTGGTATTGTCACGACTGTGCGTAAAACCCGCGGTGATGATATTGATGCCGCTTGTGGTCAATTGGCTGGCGAAGTGCAAGATAGAACCCGGGTTCAAGAGCGTATGCAGCAAATGTCTGAGTACCAGAAAAAATTTGGCCCCAATTTTGGCAAAATTACGGAGATTAAGGAATGAAATCCTGCAAAGCAGTTTCAGTGATCTTTTTATGTTCTTGCACATTGCTCTTGGCTGCTTGTTCTAGTTCTCGTTTCGTAAGTTCGATGGATGATGAAAAGGTGAGGACCGAAACGCCTGATGTGCAACGCCGGGTCTCAATTCGTATGCAACTGGCAGTCGATTATTTTACGCAGGGTCAATATAAGCCGGCCTTAGAGGAAATTCGCCAGGTTGTTAGTTTGTCGCCGAATTTTGCTGATGCATATAGTTTGCGCGCATTAATTCAGATGGAAATGAATGACATGCCAAGAGCCGAAGAGAATTTTTTGCACGCTCGTAAGTTAGATCCTACGAATTCGGATATTACGAATAACTACGCATGGTTTCTCTGTGAGAATGGTCGTGGAAAACAGGCTTTGCCTTTGTTTGATAAGGTTTTGAGTGATCGCACTTATGCTGCGCCTGTGAAGACTATGGTCAGTGCTGGTGTTTGTAGTTTGCGTTTGAAAGATCTGGCAACCGCGGAGCGCTATTTTAAGTTGGGTGCTGAGTTGCAACCCAATAATCCGACTATCAATGGGAATCTTGCCAAGCTTTATTTTGACAGGGGGCAATTTTCAGATGCTAGGATTTACATTCAGCGTGTATTGAGAGAAGAAATCTTCGCTGCTGATGTGTTGTGGTTAGCAATTAAGATTGATAATAAACTTGGCGATGCAGCGTCAGTAAATGGCTTGGCAACACAATTACGTCGTAGACATCCGAATTCAAAAGAATTCGCGTCGTTCCAAAAAGGTGCGTTTAATGAATGATTTGTCGCAAGTATCGACTCTTGTTGAGGGTGATGATGCTCCTGAGTCAGTTAATGTGATATCTGACATGTCCGTTG
The DNA here is from genome assembly GCF_049340325.1 of Undibacterium sp. Di24W. Classification (NCBI taxonomy): domain Bacteria; kingdom Pseudomonadati; phylum Pseudomonadota; class Betaproteobacteria; order Burkholderiales; family Oxalobacteraceae; genus Undibacterium; species Undibacterium sp. Di24W. The sequence goes on along the minus strand of NZ_JBMPOP010000004.1, from coordinate 429,147 downwards.
GTGGCAGGCTGTCAGCTGGGCGCCAGCAGAGAAACTGGAGTATTCAGCATGTTGCGGAGCAGTTGAAATTGTCGCAAGGTCAGATTCTTGCATTGGAATCAAATCAGTTTGAAAAATTACCGAAGCTGGTCATAGTTCGTGGCTTTGTGCGTGCCTACGCCAAGTTACTGAAAATTGATGCGGATAATTTAATCGCTTTATTACCAAGGGATGGTGAGCTGGTGCAATTGGAAACTTCCTTGCGTCCTGCCTTGTCGACACCGTTTGTTGATTCTCGCTTGTCTTTGCTTGGACATCATGATAATAATCGCCGCTATATTATTGGCGCCATATTCTTAATTGTGTTGGTGGTGATTTTTTTGGTTCTGCAAAAGACTGAATTCGGTAAAAATTTGATTGTAAAGTTTCAGACGCCTTCAATGACCCAGTCAGCTTCAGATGAGCTGGTTAAGCCCGCAGCTGCACCACAAGAAATCCCCGCATACAATGATACGGGTGTAAATTCGAGCCCGGCAAAAGTGGAGAGTGCGGTTACTTCCATGCCAACTCTGCAAGGGTCTGAAGCGGTGCCTGTACCAGGGATTCAAGTTGAAGAAAAAAACGTCCTTCCAGAAACGTCTCAAGATAAGCTAGAAGCTGTTAATTTGACGTCGAAAGTAGTGCCAGCCACAGAAGTTCCAAAGGCTAATAGTGTTGTTACACCTGCAGCCACTGCTAGTGCCGATGTCGTCGTGTTCAAATTCCGCGAAAATTCTTGGATACAGGTGAAAACGGATACAGGCGCGATATTGGTTGCTCGCCTGGCAAAAGCGGGCACGGAAGAGTCGTTTAACATCAAACAAGGCTTGCAAGTAAGAATTGGCAATGCTGCGGGTGTAGATGCTTTGTTGCGCGGGCAGCCTTTGACTATTTCCTCTGAACGCGGCAGTAATGTGGCCAATTTTACGGTGAAGTAAGTATGTTGATTAACTTGCAGGAAATTTCTTCTGGATCACTTTTGCGTCGTGAATCTAGAGCTGTAAAAGTGTCCTATAAAGAAAAGATTGTTACCGTTGGCGGTAATTCGCCAGTGGTAATTCAATCCATGACCAATACCGATACAGCCGACGTGATAGCAACTGCGATACAAATCAAAGAGCTGGCGCGTGCTGGTTCAGAGTTGGTGCGCATAACCGTCAATAATCCTGAAGCCGCTGCTGCTGTTCCTGCGATTCGGGAGCAGTTGGATCGTATGGGTATCGATGTTCCATTGGTCGGTGATTTTCATTACAACGGTCACACCTTGTTGAAAGATTTTCCTGATTGTGCGAGTGCTTTATCTAAGTACAGAATTAATCCTGGCAATGTTGGTCAAGGCGCTAAGCGCGATATACAGTTTGCACAAATGATAGAGATGGCGTGTCGTTACGATAAGCCAGTTCGGATTGGTGTGAATTGGGGTAGCTTGGATCAGGCCTTGCTCGCTAGAATTATGGATGAAAACTCTCAGCGCGCTGAGCCATTGAGTGCACAATCGGTAATGTATCAAGCCTTGATTACATCAGCGATTGAGAGTGCACACAGGGCAGAAGAACTAGGTTTGGCAGCGGATAAAATTATTCTATCTTGCAAGGTGTCCGGCGTGCAGGATTTGATTGCGGTTTATCGAGAAATCGGTAAACATTGTGATTATCCTTTGCATTTAGGTTTGACAGAAGCAGGCATGGGCAGTAAGGGTATCGTTGCATCGACTGCTGCTTTGTCTGTCCTTTTGCAAGAGGGTATAGGCGATACGATTCGGATTTCCTTGACGCCTGAGCCTGGCGGTGATCGTTGCCGGGAAGTTTTTGTCGCGCAAGAAATTTTGCAGACAATGGGCTTGCGTAAATTTATGCCTATGGTGATTGCTTGTCCTGGCTGCGGCAGAACGACATCGACGGTGTTTCAGGAATTAGCCGATAATATCCAATCGTTTTTGCGTGAACAGATGCCAAGTTGGAAGCTCAGTCATCCTGGTGTGGAAAGTATGAATGTCGCGGTGATGGGGTGTATTGTGAATGGCCCCGGTGAATCAAAACACGCCAATATTGGTATTAGCCTACCTGGAACAGGTGAGTCACCTGCAGCACCTGTGTTCATTGACGGCGTGAAAGCCATGACTCTGCGTGGTGATAACATCGCTAAAGATTTTCAGCAGATTGTGCTCGATTATGTGCAAGCCAATTACGCGCCGACGGCGTAAAGAAATTATATTAAGAGATTAGATTTCAATTAAAAATAAAATGGAAATGAAAGTGGAAATAAGCGCATGTCCGAAGACAAAAAAATAGAAAAGATCAGCGGTATTAAAGGGATGAATGACATTCTTCCGGAACAGGCTGCGCTTTGGGAGTTATTTGAAAATACAGTGCAATCGGTGTTGAAAAGCTATGGTTTTCAACAGATGCGTACACCGATTGTAGAGGCTACACCTTTATTCGCCCGAGGTTTAGGCGCGGTTACTGATATCGTTGAGAAAGAAATGTATTCTTTTGAAGATGCGATGAATGGCGATAAGCTCACTCTGCGTCCTGAGAATACTGCGGGTATTGTACGAGCGGCTTTGGAGCATAACATTACTTATGAAGGTCCAAAGCGCGTTTGGTATAACGGTCCTATGTTTCGTCATGAAAAACCGCAACGTGGTCGCTATCGTCAATTTCATCAAGTCGGTGCTGAAGCTTTAGGTTTTGCAGGTCCAGATATTGATGCTGAACTAATTGCGATGTGCCAGCGCCTGTGGGATGACCTTGGTCTTTCAAATGTGCGTTTGGAGTTGAATTCGATCGGTGATGCCGCGGAGCGCAATAAACATCGTGCTGAGTTAATCGCATATTTTGAGCAACACAAAGAACAATTGGATGCTGAGGCACAACGTCGGTTATATACCAATCCTCTGCGTATTCTCGATACCAAAAATCCTGCGATGCAAGAGTTAGTGAACAAGGCGCCTAAATTATTGGATTTTTTAGGTGAAGAATCTAAAGCGCATTTTGAAGGCGTACAGAAGATACTACGCCATAATAGTATTCCATTTACGATTAACCCAAGATTGGTGCGCGGTATGGATTACTATAATCGTACGGTATTCGAGTGGGTTACAGATGAGCTGGGCGCGCAAGGCACAGTTTGTGCCGGTGGTCGCTACGATACTCTGTTTACGATTTTTGGCGGAAAACCGACACCGGCTTGTGGTTTCGCGATGGGAGTTGAGCGCTTGTTGGAGCTAATGAAACTCAATGGCGATGCTGAAATTGCGAATAGTTGTGATGTCTATTTAGTACATCAAGGCGAGCAAGCGCAAATGCAATCTTTCGTTTTAGGGGAGCGTTTACGTGATGCAGGCCTAGATGTTGTGTTACATTGCGCATCTGCTACGGGAATCGGTAGTTTTAAATCGCAAATGAAGAAGGCGGATGCTAGTGGCGCTGCATTTGCTGTCATTATTGGCGAAGATGAAGCTGCGGCTGAGACAGTCACTGTAAAGTCTATGCGTTCAGACGATTTTGCGAATAATCAAACCAGCGTTCCTTTTGATACTGCGGTTGATTATTTAGTCGATCAAATAGTAGGTGCTGATCACGACGAATCCCAGTGCGACAACCCTAATCATATTCACATTCATCATTAATAAAAAATGGCATACGATCTCGAAGAGCAAGAACAAATTGACACCCTCAAAGCATGGTGGAAACAGAACGGTAATTTGGTTACATGGTTGTTAATCGCGGCATTATCAAGTTTTGCTGCGTGGACTGGTTGGAATACTTATCAACGCAATCAGGCAGCACAAGCATCTACTTTGTACGAGGAAGTGCAACGTGCTGTTGGTTTGAAAGATAACGCCAAAGTGCAAGGCGCAACGGCAGCCCTTGTTGAAAAATATAGTGGTACTGCGTATGCCACGATGGCTGCTTTAGCTGCAGCGAAAAGTGCATTTGATAACAATGACATAAAAGTTGCAAAAACTCAGTTGACTTGGGCTGTTGACCATGCCCATACCAATGAATTCAAAGCACTTGCAAAACTGCGCTTGTCCGCAATTTTCCTAGATGAAAAGAATTTTGATGAGGCGTCTAAGGCTTTAACGGGCGATTTTCCTGCTGAATTCGAAGCCGATGTATTAGATAAAAAAGCGGATGTTTTGGTCGCTCAAAATAAAATCAAAGAAGCGCGTGAAATGTATAAGAGTGCTTTGGATAAAATGGGTGAGAAACACGCTGGACGCCAATTGGTTCAGATTAAATTGGATGCAATCGGTGGTGCGCTTGAAGTAAAAGCTGCTATCCCTTCTGAGAAAAAATAAATTGGAATTGACTATGTTTTCACGCAGCACTTTATCTCTTGTTGTTAGTTTGAGTTTGTTGTCTGGATGTTCGACACTGTCGTCTTTAAATCCATTTGCTAAGGCGGATACAAAGAATGTGCCCGCACCATTGCAAGAGTTCAAGCAAAGCATGGCAGTAAAAAACGCGTGGACAGTTAATCTCGCAAACGCTGGTGATTATGTCTTTTTACCTGCTGCTGTTGGTAATGATATCTATGCTGCAGCAGCTGATGGAACCGTCGCTAGAATTAATAATGCTAATGGTCAAGTTGCGTGGAAGATTAAAGCAGACTTGCCATTAACCGCAGGTGTTGGTGCGAATCAAAAAGCGGTCGCTGTTGCGGGCGAAAAAGGTGTCTTGTTTGTGTTTGATACGCAAGGTAAATTGCGCTGGAAAAGTCAGGCGCCTAGCGAAATCTTATCAGCACCTGCTTTGTCCGATGACTTGGTCTTAGTGCATAGTATTGATAACCGCATTTCTGCTTTTGATATTAATACAGGTCAGCGAAAATGGACGGTTGAGCGACCATTGCCAGTGTTGACTTTACGTATCGTGACGGGGATTACGATTAAAGATCAGTTAGCGTTTATTTCCTCACCGGGTGGTAAGTTGATCGCGTTAGCTTTGCAAAATGGTGGCTTGCGTTGGGAGGCTACTGCTGCTGAGCCAAAAGGAGCAACAGAGCTGGAGCGCATTGTTGATATGTCTGGTGCGCCTGCTGTGGTCGGCAATAATGTTTGTGCTGCAAGCTATCAAGGTCGCGTTGGTTGCTTTGATTTGGCGAATGGTAGTGCAAAGTGGACAAAAAATATCTCCAGCGAAGTTGGCGTTGCTGCCGATGAGCGATTTGCATTCGCGGCTGATAATGAAGGTGGCGTTTTTGCCTATGCACTTAGTGGCGGCGCCACGATGTGGAAAAATGACAAATTGACGAATCGTGGTCTGGCAACACCATCGTCGTTCGGCCGTGCAGTAGTGATCGGTGATCGTTTTGGTTATTTGCACTTTTTGTCTAGAGAAGATGGTTCTTTCCTGGCTCGTATGGCTACGGATGGAAGTAAGATTATGTCTGCCCCGATCTTGGTCGGTAATAACCTGGTTATTCAAACTAAACTAGGTGCTGTTGTCGCATTTGCGACGGAATAAATTAATGAAACCAGTTATTGCTTTAATCGGTCGACCTAACGTCGGCAAATCTACACTCTTTAATCGCCTGACGCGTACCCGCGATGCTTTGGTCGCTGACATGCCTGGCTTAACCCGTGATCGCCATTATGGTGAAGGGAGAGTGGGGGAGCGCCCATTTTTGGTCATCGATACTGGTGGCTTTGAGCCGGTCGCCAAAGAAGGCATCATGCACGAAATGGCAAAGCAAACCAAACAAGCGGTGGCTGAGGCAGATGTTGTGATTTTCTTGGTTGATGGTCGTCAAGGTTTAACTCCCCACGATAAAACGATTACGGATTTTTTGCGTAAATCGGGTCGCTCTGTGATGCTGGTAGTAAATAAGGCTGAAGGAATGCGCTACACCAGTGTTGCAGCTGACTTTTATGAGCTTGGTCTTGGGGATCCTTATGTGATCTCATCTGCACATGGTGACGGCGTTGCTGATTTGGTGGACGAAGCACTCAATATTGCACACGCATCACGGCCGCCAGAAGAAGATGAAGTCGCGGATGCAGCCAAAGGCATTAAAATCGCTATCGTTGGCCGCCCGAACGTTGGCAAATCAACTTTGGTGAATACCTTGCTTGGTGAGGAGCGCGTAATTGCTTTTGATATGCCAGGAACTACACGTGACTCAATTGAAATTCCCTTTGAGCGTGACGGTCAGCAATATACTTTAATTGATACAGCGGGTATTCGCCGTCGCGGTAAAGTATTTGAAGCGATTGAAAAATTCTCTGTGGTGAAAACTTTACAGTCAGTTTCTGAGGCGAACGTCGTATTGCTGCTACTTGATGCGCAACAAGATATCTCCGAGCAAGATGCCCATATTGCTGGTTTTATTCTGGAGTCTGGCCGTGCCTTGGTGGTCGGCGTGAATAAATGGGACGGCCTGCAAAGCGATAGGCGCGATGAGATTAAAATGGACATCGAACGTAAATTGAATTTCCTTACTTTTGCGAAATTTCATTTTATTTCCGCGCTGAAGTCGACAGGTATTAGTCCGTTGATGAAATCAATTGATGCAGCCTATGAAGCTGCGATGGTGAATTTGTCCACGCCAAAATTGACGCGTGCCTTGATTGAGGCGGTTGAACATCAACAACCAAAACGTAAAGGATCAATTCGTCCTAAGATGCGTTATGCTCATCAAGGCGGTCAAAATCCACCTATCATCGTTATTCACGGCAATGCATTGGATGCGATTGGTGACGTGTATAAGCGTTACTTGGAAAAACATTTCAGAGAAACCTTTTCTTTGACAGGAACACCATTGCGCATAGAAATGCGTTCCGGTAAAAATCCTTTTACTAAAGATTCGAAGTAATGAATTAGGTATCACGAATTTTACTTCGTTTAAATCGCGGTAAGTGTTTTAAAAATTAAGTTCTCGTGGTATCTTAATTATCTTTTGGACACTTGAAATTTAAAAAGGTGTCCCCAACTCCTAATCACAACAACACAATGGAGCTGTTATGAGCAATAAAGGGCAACTGTTACAAGACCCATTTTTGAACGCATTAAGAAAAGAGCATATTCCTGTCTCGATCTACTTAGTGAATGGCATTAAGCTGCAAGGTCATGTAGAGTCATTTGATCAGTACGTTGTGCTTTTGCGTAATACCGTGACCCAAATGGTGTATAAACATGCAATTTCTACTGTCGTCCCAGCGCGTGCAGTTAGTATTAATTCAGAATCTGAATCAGAGTAATTATTTTTGAATTTTATTTGTCGTAACATTTTTAGGTTCTTATGCGCGCTGCTCTAGTTGGCGTGGACTTTGGCAAGGGTGATTTTGCCGCAAGTTTAGACGAACTTTCTCAGCTCGCGCTTTCCGCGGGGGCTGAGACCATCACAACCATAGCATGTAAGCGTTCTAGTCCCGACGCAGCACTATTTGTCGGATCAGGCAAAGCCGATGAAATTGCGCACGCTGTCACTGATCTTGAATTAGATCTTGTTATTTTCAATCACGCACTATCACCGGCGCAGCAGAGAAATCTGGAACGGCATTTGAAGATACGCGTGGTCGATAGAACTAGTTTGATTCTGGATATATTTGCTCAGCGCGCCAAAAGTCACGAAGGTAAGGTGCAAGTCGAACTTGCGCAGTTGCAGCATCTTGCAACTAGACTGGTTCGTGGGTGGACCCATTTGGAGCGCCAAAAAGGTGGTATCGGTTTGCGCGGCCCCGGTGAGACTCAGTTGGAGACGGATCGTCGTTTGTTGGGCGAGCGGGTGAAAATGCTCAAGGCAAAGATGGAAAAGCTTCATAAGCAGCGAGAAACACAACGTCGTTCGCGAGGTCGTAGTAATACTTTTACCGTATCTTTGGTGGGTTATACCAATGCAGGTAAGTCTACTTTGTTCAATACTTTGACTAAAGCAGGTACGTATGCTGCCAATCAATTATTTGCCACGCTAGATACTACTTCGCGTCGTTTGTATTTAGATGGTGTAGGCAATATAGTTGTTTCCGATACTGTCGGCTTTATTCGTGATTTGCCTCACCAATTGGTCGCTTCATTTCGTGCAACATTGGAAGAAACGATTCATGCGGATTTGTTATTGCATGTGGTCGATGGTGGTAGCGCGGTTCGTAATGACCAAATCGAACAGGTAAATCATGTATTAAAAGAGATTGGTGCAGATCATATACCTCAGTTGCTAGTTTGGAATAAGATTGATCAGGTTGATTTGCCTGTCGCCGTAGAGCGTGACGAATATGGTAAAATCGATAGAGTTTTTCTTAGTGCAAAAAATGGTTTAGGTATTGATTTATTGCGAAACGCCATCATTGAATTAATGCAGGAAGCGCCAGTTAAAACTGAATCAAAAACGACAAATAATGAAGTTTTGATCGAAGAGTAGATTAGCAGTCGGTACATACTTATTAAGATAAATTCCGCAATTATTTAGCAGTAAATTGGCAATAACTTGGCAACAATAATTCAACTTTTTTAGCGGGTAATGAACGAATGCGAATTCCCTTTCTTAAGCGATTAAAGCCCTTACTATCTTTGAACGATCCTCAATGGGGGCGTGGTTCTAAAGACGGTAAGCAAGATGGCAAAAAGCCTGAAGATGGTCCTCCTGATCTAGATCAGTTGTGGCGAGATTTTAATCAATCAATTGCTCGCATGTTCGGTAAAAACGGCGGTGGTGATACTGGTGGTGGCTCACCTTCTGATTCTACATTCGCCAAAATCGGCTTTGGCGTTATTGTGGCCGTAGTCGCATTCTTTTGGATGATTAGTGGCTTTTTCATCGTGGAGGAAGGCAAGACCGGCGTGATTACTACTTTTGGTAAATACAGCTATCAAGCAAGCCCAGGTTTCAACTGGCGTTGGCCTGCACCGATTCAGTCGCATGAAATCGTAAACATGATGCAGGTGCGTACGGTCGAGATAGGTTATCGGAATAATGTAAAGAATAAGCAGCCAAAAGAAGCTTTGATGTTGACCGATGATGAAAATATCATCGACATTCAATTTGCGGTGCAATATAAATTGAAAGATGCGGCAAAATGGCTGTATAGCAATCGTGACCCGGAAGAAATGATACGTCAGGTTGCTGAAACCGCGATCCGTGAAATAGTGGGTCGTAGCAAGATGGACTTTGTTTTGTATGAAGGGCGTGAAAAAGTCGCCCTTGACGTGAATCTATTGATGCAACAAGTTCTGGATCGTTATGAGTCCGGTGCTCAAATTACCAATGTCACGATGCAGGCGGTGCAGCCGCCAGAACAAGTGCAAGCGGCTTTTGATGATGCGGTAAAAGCAGGTCAAGATAAAGAACGCCAAAAAAATGAAGGCCAAGCCTATGCTAATGATGTCATTCCAAAAGCACGTGGTGAAGCGTCTCGCATGTTGCAAGATGCCGAAGGTTATCGTTCACGTGTAATTGCAAATGCGGAGGGCAATGCGGCGCGGTTTAAGCAAGTATTGGTAGAGTATCAAAAAGCGCCAGCTGTGACACGGGATCGTATGTACCTGGAAACTATGCAGCAGATTTTTTCTAGTACGACCAAGTTAATGATGGATACTAAGAGTGCAAATAATATGATCTATTTGCCTTTAGATAAACTGAATGGTGATAATGTGGTTAAGAGTAATCAGCCAGCCACTGCAACGACGGGAAGTGTGCCAGCCGATACGATGACGACAGTCGAAGTTCGTGGAAGTAAAGAGGGTCGTACTCGTGATTCTCGCGATAGGGAGTCACGTTAATGAATAAGTTTATTTCTTCCATACTGGCTTTAGTGATTGTTGGCATCGCCGCGTACTCCACGATATTTGTGGTTGATCAAAGATCACATGCGATCGTGTTTGCTTTGGGTGAAGTGAAGGCAGTCATTAGTGAGCCTGGCTTGCATTTCAAATTACCACCACCGTTTCAAAACGTGATGGTTTTGGATAAGCGTATCTTGACGATAGAGTCTCCTGAGGCTGATCGTTTTATTACGGCAGAAAAGAAAAATATTTTGGTCGATACTTACGTTAAGTGGCATATCACGGAACCAAAATTGTATTTCGTTAGCTTTGGCGGCGAAGAAAGTCGTGCCCGTGATCGTTTGTCGCAAATCGTTAAGGCTGCGTTGAACGAAGAGATTACGAAACGTTCGGTGCGTGACGTGATTTCCGGTGAGCGCGATAAAGTGATGCAAGCCATCCGTAAAAAAGTCACAGACGAGGCAAAGCAAATTGGCGTTGAAATCGTTGACGTGCGTTTGCAACGTGTGGACTATGTGGAGCAGATCAACAACTCTGTCTACGAGCGCATGAAGGCTGAGCGTAGCCGAGTTGCAAATGAGTTGCGTTCTACGGGTTTTGCTGATTCAGAAAAAATCCGTGCAGATGCTGATCGTCAGCGCATAGTGATTGTTGCTGAAGCGTATAAAGAGGCGCAAACAGTCAGTGGTGCTGGTGATGCTGAAGCCGCGAAAATTTATTCGCAGGCATTTAGTCAGAACGCTGAGTTCTATAAGTTTTACCGCAGCTTGGAAGCCTATCGTGCTAGCTTTAAGAGTAAGAGTGACATGATGGTGGTTGATCAGAATTCAGAATTCTTTAAGTATTTTAAAGCGCCAGGAGCCGGAGCTGCCGGAGCTGCTCCAAAAAAATAAGTGCACTAAAAGTGGGCGAACTTGGATAGACTGCATTTCATTTTGAACTGCAGTCTTTCTAGTTTTTGCCCGATCCATTAATGTTTGCAGTATTGTTATTGCTGAAGATTGTTTCTTATGCCAAATTGGCTACTCCCAGAAAACATTGCCGACGTCTTGCCTTCGGAAGCACGCAAAATCGAAGAGTTGCGTCGTGTTTTGTTAGATAATTTCCGGTGTTATGGCTATGAATTAGTCATGCCCCCATTGCTTGAATACATTGAGTCTTTGCTGACAGGGGCGGGACAAGACATGGATTTGCGTACTTTCAAGTTAGTCGATCAGATTTCCGGCAGAACTATGGGTGTACGTGCTGATATGACGACACAAGTCGCACGCATTGATGCGCATTTATTGAATCGTAAAACAGTGACTCGCTTGTGTTACGCGGGTAGCGTTTTACATACCCGTCCATCTGGTTTGCACGCGACGCGTGAGCCTTTGCAAATTGGCGGTGAGATTTATGGGCACGCTGGCCTCGAAGCTGACGCCGAGATTCAAGAGCTGATGCTGGCATCTTTAGCATTGGCGAATATTTCTGAGGTGCGCTTGGATCTGTGTCACGTGGGGGTTCTGCGGGCATTGTTGAACAGTGATGCCGCAGCCAAGCGACATGAATCACAATTGTTTGCTTTGTTAGAAGCGAAGGATTTGCCGGCGTTAAAAGAGTTGACGAAAGATTTCCAGCCGGAAGTTCGTCAAGCTTTGTTGGATTTGCCAAATTTATATGGTGACAAGGCGATTATTCAAAAAGCCCGTGAAATTTTGCCCAAACTCGATGGGATTGCGATAGCATTGGACGAATTGGCCTATTTGGTTGATTTGGTAGGAAGCGCCAAAGTGACTGTCGATTTGGCGGATTTACGCGGCTATCACTATCACAGTGGCGTAATGTTTAATGCCTTTGTACCTGGGTTGCCAAATGCAGTTGCTCGCGGTGGTCGTTATGATCACGTGGGCGAAGCATTTGGACGTGCGCGTCCAGCGACAGGCTTCTCTTTGGATTTGCGTGAGTTAGCGCGTTTGATGCCTTCGGCAGAACGTAAGAATGCGATTTTGGCGCCGTGGAGCTCAGATCCAGCATTGCGTAACAAAATAAATGAATTGCGCTTGGTAGGCGAAGTAGTAATACAAAATCTGCCCGGCCACGAGAATGAACAGGACGAATTTGAATGCACGCGCATGGTCGAATTCGATGGTAGTCAATGGATTTTAAAAACAGTAGGTTGATGAGCGATGTCACAAAATAAACCAGCAAAAAACGTAGTTGTCATTGGCACCCAGTGGGGCGATGAAGGCAAAGGTAAAATCGTCGATTGGTTGACGGATCACGCGCAAGGCGTTGTGCGTTTTCAAGGCGGTCATAATGCCGGTCATACTTTGGTTATCGGTGGTCAGAAGACGGCTTTGCAATTGATTCCTTCTGGAATTATGCGTGCGGGTACGGCCTGTTATATCGGTAATGGTGTGGTTTTGTCCGTACCAGATTTATTGCGTGAGATTGATAAGTTGGAAGCGAACGGTGTTGAAGTTTGCTCACGTTTGAAAATATCGGAAGCATGTCCCGTGATTTTGCCATATCACACGGCGCTTGATGCCGCACGTGAAGCTGCTCGTGGTGCTGCAAAAATTGGTACGACTGGCAAAGGTATTGGCCCAGCGTACGAAGATAAAGTGGCGCGACGTGCCATTCGCGTTGCTGATTTATTGAATCCTGAGCGCTTTGCCGAGAAGCTTAAAGAAAACTTGGAATACCACAATTACGTCTTAGTCAATTATTTAAAAGCTGCGCCAGTCGATTTCCAAAAAACCTATGATGATGCGATGCGCGATGTCGCTCGTATCCGTCCCATGGTAACTGACGTTTCCAGTGCTTTGCATGCAGCCTACAAAAACGGCGCAAGTCTGTTGTTTGAGGGCGCGCAAGGTAGTTTGCTCGATATCGATCATGGTACTTATCCATTCGTTACTTCAAGTAATTGTGTTGCTGGTAATGCGTCTGCAGGTTCCGGCGTTGGCCCTGGCATGCTGCATTACATCTTGGGCATTACTAAAGCGTATACTACACGTGTCGGCTCGGGCCCATTCCCATCCGAATTGCCGACTGATCAAGGTGTTGGTAAACACTTGGCGAGTATTGGTCACGAGTTTGGCACTGTGACTGGTCGTGCGCGTCGTTGTGGTTGGTTTGATGCTGCTTTGTTGAAGCGCTCTGTGCAAATCAATGGTGTGTCGGGTATGTGTTTGACTAAGCTGGACGTGTTGGATGGTTTGGAATCGTTGAAGTTGTGCACTGGCTATACAATTGATGGAAAATCGGTTGATATTTTTCCGGTCGGTGCGGAAGACGCTGCACGATGTGTTGCCGTATATGAGGAAATGCCTGGTTGGTCTGATTCTACCGTGGGCGCACAATCTATGGATGCTTTGCCTATCAATGCACGCAATTACATCAAGCGCATCGAAGAATTAGTCGGCGTACCTATCGATATGGTTTCTACAGGTCCTGACCGTGAAGAAACTATAGTGTTGCGCCATCCGTTTTTGTAATCGATTCTGTAGCTGATTTTGAAAAGTTGTCGATCTTGAATACTGAGCAAAAAGATTTGTGGGTTTCGTGGGATGAGTATCATCGCTCGATAGAACTCTTAGCATTGAAAATCCATGAATCGGGTTTACAGTTCGATCATATTCTGTGTTTGGCACGCGGAGGGCTTCGTTTAGGCGATGTCTTCTCGCGCTTGTTTAAATTACCGTTGAGCATACTTTCTGTCAGCTCCTATCGTGGCGCCGCTGGCCAAGAACATGGGCAAATACAGATTGGCGGAAGTGTCGCCAGTGTTGAGCAAAATCTACGGGGCAGAGTGTTATTGCTGGATGATCTGGTTGATTCAGGTATTACATTTAAAGAAGTTCAACCATGGTTGCGCAATCATTATCCAGAGATTAGCGAGATTAAGAGTGCGGTGATATGGGTGAAATCAGTATCGGTAGTTGTTCCCGACTTTTACGTTGAGTATGTGGAAGGCTCACCTTGGATACATCAGCCGTTTGAAATCTACGATACCTTGAGCTTGGAGGAATTAGCTCGAAATTAGTGGTGAAAGAATACGTTGAGTAGATGGGGCATCAGAAGAGAAATATATTCGACTTTCCCAGAACTATTTACTCGACACATATTCACGCTGTATCGGCATTAATGTCTGAAATGTTTTCGTAATTTAAAAAATAAAAAAGCCGTTAAAAAATTAACGGCTTCTTAAACTGATACTTTGGTGCCCACGGAGGGACTCGAACCCCCACACCCGAAGGCACATGGACCTGAACCATGCGCGTCTACCAATTCCGCCACGTGGGCAACGAAAGCGAGAATTATAAAGTAATGACAGCTAAAGTCAATGTATTTAGTGCTTTAGAGAACTCTCAATTCGAAATTCGCTTTATCAAACTTAGCTATTTATTTTCGGTGTAACCCGATAAACTAAGCACATTTACGACGTTTAATAGTTTCTATCTAAAGAGATTCCACTGCCTTGAACAAACATCTTTATCCCATTCCTAGCCGCGAGGATATTCTCGGTGTTTTACGTGCGTCTAAGACAGCATTGAAAGCGACTTCGATTGCAAAAAAATTGGGTGTTAAACCTGAGGAGATCGACGGTATGGCAAAAAGACTGAAAGCGATGGAGCGCGAAGGTCAGGTTAAACAAGATACAGCAGGCAATTTCTCTGCCTTGGCGCAAGACAATTTAATCGTAGGTAAAGTCAGTAGTCATCGCGATGGTTATGGCTTCTTGACGCCGGATGATGGCAGCCCTGACTTATTTTTGCCCGAACGCGAAATGGCACGTATCTTAAATGGTGATCGCGTTAGCGCTAAGGTGGTAGGAACCGACAGAAAAGGCCGCTTAGAAGGTAGTGTTTCAGAAATTTTGGAACGTGCTAATACGCATATTATTGGTCGCTTGATTAATGAAAATGGCGTTTGGTTGATTGCCCCTGAGGACAATCGTATTAATCAGGATATTTTATTGGCAGGAACGCCGGGTAAAGCAAAAGCTGGTCAAGTGGTTAGCGTCGAATTGATTGAACAGCCGACTAAGTATTCGCAGGCAATAGGGAAAGTAGTTGAAATTCTGGGCGAAATTGACGACCCAGGTATTGAAATCGAAATCGCGGTGCGCAAGTTCGGCGTGCCTCATGAATTTTCTGCTGCTGCAAAACGCGCTGCAGAAAAATTGCCATTTGATGTCACCGCAAAAGACTTAGAAGATCGTGTTGACTTGCGTGATATTTCTTTAGTTACAATTGACGGCGAAGATGCGCGTGACTTTGATGATGCCGTGTATTGTGAACCCGTAAAAATCGGGCGACAAAAGGCGTATCGCTTACTTGTGGCGATTGCTGATGTCAGTCATTACGTCAAACCAAATGATGCGATTGATGAAGATGCATTATTGCGCAGCACGTCTGTTTACTTTCCGCGCCGCGTTATTCCTATGCTGCCGGAAAAATTGTCTAATGGATTGTGTTCACTGAATCCCAATGTCGATAGGTTGACTTTAGTCTGTGATATGGTTATCTCTATCGATGGGGAAGTGACTGCGTATCAATTCTATCCTGCAGTTATTCATTCATCAGCTCGTTTTACCTACACTGAAGTAGCTGCCATTCTTGGTAATACCAAAGGACCAGAAGCGAATAAACGCCTGGCCTTGGTGCCGCATTTGCTGCATTTATATGAATGCTTTCAGGTTCTTCTAAAAGCGCGCCATCGTCGTGGGGCAATTGATTTTGAGACGACTGAAACTTATATCGTCGCTAATGCTGCTGGCAAAATAGAAAAAATCTTGCCGCGCACGCGTAATGATGCCCATAAGTTGATTGAAGAATGTATGTTGGCAGCAAACGTGTGCGCTGCCAGTTTGTTGGCAGAGTTTGAGCACTTAGGCGTGTACCGGATCCATGCTGGACCAACCAAAGAAAAATTGACTCAAGTAAGAAATTTCTTGCGTCAAGTTGGTTTGAATTTGATGGGTGGCGATTCGCCATCAGCGTCCGATTATGCGCAATTAATGGAAAGAATAAAGGGGCGTCCAGACTCGCAACTACTGCAGACAATGTTGCTGCGATCAATGCAGCAAGCGGTCTATAGCCCAGATAATATTGGACATTTTGGTTTGTCGTACGATGCCTATGCCCACTTCACAAGTCCGATTCGACGCTATCCCGACTTGTTGACACATCGCGCTATTAAAGCAATTTTGCAAGGTAAAAAATACGAACCTAAAGGTATCGATACCAGTGTGCTCAATACCAGCGTGTCGAATGCGGCGCGCAAACAAATGGCGGTTGATCGCGCAGCTGGTAAGGAGCGCCCTCAGAAAGAATTAACCGTTTGGGACATGCTCGGTACCCATTGCTCTGCAAATGAGCGCCGTGCTGATGAAGCATCGCGCGACGTGGAAGCTTGGCTCAAGTGTTATTACATGAAGAGTAAATTGGGTGAGGAGTTCACAGGCACGATTTCAGGCGTAACGCAATTTGGTTTGTTCGTGCAATTAGATGAAATGTTTGTGGAAGGTTTGGTTCATATCACGGAACTTGGCGCAGACTATTTTCAATTCGATGATGCGCGTCATGAATTACGTGGTGAACGTAGTGGAAAGCGTTATCAACTGACCGATAAAGTTAAAGTGGTGGTCAGCCGTGTTGATATCGATGCGCGTAAAATTGATCTGTCCTTGGCGACTAGCGCAGTGCCAAATCGTTTTCCTAAAACACGTGAATTTGAAGAAGTCGCAGTTGCACGTCAAGGGAAACGTGGTGTTAATGCAAAAGCAGGTCGTGCAATCGATATTGAAAAGCCGGTAGTCAGTGGTAAAACCAAAGCTCGTAATGAACCAGCGATTTATGTCGAGACACCAGCAAGTAAAACTAAGCGCAAAAAAGTATCGGTTGCTGCGACGCGCGCTGAGCGCAAAGTGAAAACAGCGCCAGCTGCTAGGAGAAAACGCTAAGTAGATGTAAATAGCTAGATTTGAAAACTAAGTTTGTGATTGAAGCATCAATGATTTGCAAGTAATGAGTAAGAAGTTTAAATACCTAAAAAGAAGTGAGCAATGAAAAGTAAAATGATTTTCGGTTTCCATGCCGTAACCTCTCGTATCCGCCATGAAGCCTCATCGGTAGAAGAAATCTATGTCGACAATGATCGTTCTGATCGCCGTATGCAGGAATTGATTCATGCAGCGAAGTCGGCTGGAATTCGTATTATCCAGGCGGATGATCAACGTTTATCTAATATTGTAGGAACGCGTCGCCATCAAGGTGTGGTTGCAAAAGCTGGTGAGCTTTCATTGGCACGCAATCTGGATGAATTGCTCGATGCAATTGAAGGACCTCCTTTGTTATTGATTTTGGATGGCATTACTGATCCGCATAATCTTGGTGCATGTTTGCGCGTCGCCGATGGTGTTGGTGCGCATGCTGTGATCGCACCTAAGGATCGTGCAGTCGGATTAAACGCTACCGCTGAAAAAGTGGCGAGTGGGGCAGCTGAAACGGTTCCCTATATCACGGTAACGAATTTGGCGCGCACGATTCGTGAGTTGAAAGAACGCGATATCTGGATTATCGGCACATCCGATGATGTAGAGAAAACGATTTACGATGTCGATTTTAAAGGCGGTATCGCGATTGTTATGGGGAATGAAGGCGAAGGTATGCGCCGTCTGACGCGTGAAAATTGCGATATGCTGGTGCAGATTCCTATGTTGGGTTCAGTTGAAAGTTTGAATGTTTCCGTAGCATCTGGCGTCTGTCTTTATGAGGCACGTCGTCAACGCATCGCCGCTAAGTAGTTTCTATTGCGGTATCTCTAGCGGATACCGCATCTTTAAGTCACGTCAGGTGTTATTGTTAACACGCAAACACGACACCTTCTGCAGCAAATGCAAAAACCTTTTACACTAGTCGCTCGTCAATAAGATCGCACTGACCCTGTCTGTAATTTCCCAATTTTATGTTTAAACAACTACGCGAAGATATCGCCAGCATCATCCAACGTGACCCCGCCGCTCGCAACACTTGGGAGGTAATCACCTGTTATCCGGGTCTGCAGGCCGTTGTGATGCATGTTTGGGCTAACTGGTGCTGGACTTACGGTATGAAGTGGTTGGGGCGCTTTATAGCGCACCTCGCGCGTATTTTTACTGGAATTGAAATCCATCCTGGTGCGACCATAGGCAAACGTGTGTTTATTGATCACGGTTTTGGTGTTGTGATTGGCGAAACTGCCGTGGTTGGTGATGATTGTACGATTTATCAGGGGGTGACTTTAGGTGGCACCTCTTTGACGAAAGGTGCTAAACGTCATCCAACTTTAGAAGCGGGAGTAATTGTTGGTGCTGGTGCAAAAATCTTGGGCGGCTTTACCGTTGGCGCTGGCGCAAAGATCGGTTCTAATTCGGTTGTGATAAAACCTGTACCAGCCGGAGCGACCGCTGTCGGGAATCCCGCACACTTGGTGAAATCAGCAAATGAAGTGAGTGAAGCTACGGATGCTGCAGGATTCAGCGCGTATGGTTTGAGCGCTAATGGTGATGATCCGATTTCAAAAGCATTTCGCCAACTCACCGAGCATGTCTGCTCGCAGCAAGAACAAATCGAAAAGCTGCGCGCGGCAATTTTAGTGGCAGGTATCGTATGCGAAAAAACTTTGAACGAAAAGCGTATAGATGCGGATGAAATTTCGCAGCTGGTCGATTAAACCCAGATTTTCCATTAGGCGCGTCTTCGACGCTATTTGAGCGCTGGCGGCGCATTTTCGGTCATTTTTTTTCGTTCTTCGTTGCAAATAGTTAGCTATTTTCGCCTCATTCACGTAAAAACTGCCTCGAAAAGTGCATCCGCCATCGTCTCAAATCCTAACGGAAATTCTGGGTTAAACGATAGATTTGAATTTGTTTATAGAAAGGACCGTCTTAATTGTTCAGTAGAAGCAGCTACCATAAAAAGATAATTTGCCGTGTGATTCCTGAATTGGCTCAAGTGGATTGCTACAAAGCGATGTCGCTTATTGATAACGCTGGCAAACATTTGCCATTTAAAGATGCGCGCAATTGGCTCTTAGTAGTGGTTTCAATCGCTTTTTCTTTGCCTGTGGTTTTAATTGTTTTTACGAGTGGATTAGCACTGAAAGTTGGCTTGCCATCATGGGCGGAATGCTTCATATTGCCGTTAATAATTGTTCCACTAGTAATGCTGATTGATGTTGCACACCTGCGTATCGTGCGGCCCGAAATATTGCGCCTATTAGCTGAGACAAAGTAAATGAGCTAAGTAAGGCGGTTACTTAGTTTGCTAAACAGACCGTCTACAGATAAAAAAACTGTAACTTACCATCAGCCTCTAATTGCAAATACCCACCACGCAGCTTGGAGGCGCGATCACAATCCCAATCCGGTAGAACATATCGCAATCCATAGGCCTCTGAATGCATTGCGGTACGATGTGTGTGACCGTGGATTAGGCTCGCACCCTGGTATTGCTCGCACAAATGTGCGACTGCATTTTGATTGACATCCATAATCGTCATACTCTTGTTTTTCTGTTCGCTACTGCTGGCTTGACGCATGCCTTGAATGATCGCTTTTCGTTCACTTAAGGGCTTAGCTAGAAATTGTTCTTGCCAGGCAGGGTTGCGTACCATAGAACGAAATGCCATATAACTGACATCATCGGTGCAAAGCGCGTCGCCGTGAGATATCAATAAATGTTGACCTGCGAGTTGCAATTCATGGGGGTCTTCTAAAAGTTGAGCGCCAGTTCGCTGAGCAAAATCCTCCCCCACAAGAAAATCTCGATTGCCTGCAATCCAATATAGCTCTACACCATTGTCGCTGACGGCTCGTAGGGCGGTGACGATGCTATCATTGTAGGGCGTTTCACAGTCATCATCTCCTGCCCAATATTCGAATAAGTCACCTAATACATACAAGCGTTGTGCCTGTACGGCCTGGATCGCTAAGAATTGGAGAAATTTTTCGGTCGTATGAGGTAATGCGTCCGATAAGTGAACATCAGAAACAAAAAGCGCAACCGCATTAGGTTGCGCTTTTTGATCAGATGCTGTGTCATTGGATAAAGCGGACATACATTGGATCCAATAAGAATAAACAGTTCAGAAATTAAACGATTTCTGCTTTTTCGATAATGATATTTTCAACCGGAACATCGGCAAACATACCTGATCGTGTCGTTTTGGATGCGGAAATTTTATCAACGATATCTTTACCTTCGGTGACCTCTGCGAATACGCAATAACCCCAGCCATCTTGCCCAGGGAAATTGAGAAACTCATTGTCGACTGTGTTGATAAAGAACTGAGCGGAGGCTGAATGTGGGTCACTAGTGCGTGCCATTGCCAAGCTATATGGCACGTTCTTCAATCCATTTTTTGCTTCATTCTCGACAGGCGCATTGGTCGGTTTTTGTTTCATACCAACTTCAAAGCCACCGCCTTGAATCATAAAGCCACGAATAACACGATGGAAAATAGTTCCTGTGTAATGGCCGGCTTCGACATAAGCAAGAAAATTTGCTACGGTCTTCGGTGCTTTGTCTGCGTGAAGTTCGACTTTGATATTGCCAAGATTGGTAGTGAGTAGGACTGCCATAATAAACCTCAAAAAATGGATGACGTATTTTAACTGAAACCACAATGAAAAAAGTCGGATGAAAGATGCTTGCTAGTGATGATTATTTGCCCTGATCTTATCCGTGCAAAAAATTACTTGATTAATTTTACTGAGATAATGGTGATAGGTTTTGTCGGTACATTTTGGTAAATGCTGACATCTGTGACCGCAGCAGATTTTATTTTTTCCACTACTTCCCAACCCTCAATCACTTTACCGAAAGGTGTATAACCTGAAGCAAAAACCAAAGCGCGTGATCGAGGCAAGGTAATCGGGTCACCGTTCTTCATAACTTGTACCGGATCGCCATCAGGTAGCGGTTGATAATTCAAAAAATCATTGTTGTTGACGTTGATATAGAACTGAGCCCGAGCCGAATTCGGATCTGGCATTCTTGCCATTGCAACAGTGCCCATATCATTTTTTAAGCCTTGTTCAAACGCCATTTTTGCTTCTGATATGACCGGTTTATCGGTGGCTTTTTCTTTCATCGTGCTGTCCATGCCGCCACCCTGAATCATGAAATTATCAATTACCCGGTGAAAGATTGTTTTGTTGTAATGCCCTTTTTTTACATAGCGTAAGAAATTCTCTACCGTTTTTGGCGCTTTCTCAGGATAGAGCTCAAGTACAATATCGCCCATCGACGTTTTGATGCTGACTTTCGGCAGTTCTTGAGCACTTGCGCTCAAGCTGAGCGTCAGGCATAAGCTGAACAAAGCAACAGAGAATGTTGTGCCAGCATTTTTTACTTGGCGATGCAATGCGGAAATCATATAGGGTTCCTTTTGAGGATCAGATAATAATCAGATTATAGTCAGATTAAGCGTTTCAATTAACTACCAGTTTTTTCTTGCTTAATTAGCCATTTGCCATCTTGTCTGACCATCAGCAGGGTCTTTCTGCTGCTTGCGACAAGTGCACCAGATTGATAATTTTGTCTAAATTTTACGGTTGCAGTATTGCCGTCCACAGTGACCGTCGGTTTGTCTAACTGCACAGTAATTTTGCCTTTGCCTTCAATACGTGAACGGCGTTCTTCCATCCAGGATTTACGCGACTCACCATTGGGCGTTTGGAAATCCTTAGCGTAATGTGCTAAATATGCCTTGGTGTTTTTTTGACTCCAAACTCTGACCCATTGCTCGACCGCTTTCAATACCTCATTGTGTGCCAAGTTAGCAGCTTTTGTGTTACTTGTTTTTTCTACTTTATTGATTTGCGTTGGTGCTGTTTCTACTCTTAGTTGCGATGTTTTAGTAGTGCTGACTTGAGTGCTGACTTGAGTGCTAACTTGAGGCGACTTCGCTACTTCGGCATCGAGGCGGCTGCCCGCGATTAGATTATTTTCCTCAAATACGATGCGCCATTGACCTGATTCTTTGCCCCAATACTGTTTATGTCGAAAGCTCGATAGACCTCTACTGGTATTAATATCTTGGGTGAAACTGCTGACCATGATTTCTTCACGACCAGGGTACTTGAATTGAGAAATATCACGCAATTTGATACCTGCATCGGGAGTGCCCGCGATACCTTGTGCTTGTTTTTGTAGCCAGTTGGCAAGACCTTCATTTTGGCCTGTTTTGAAAGTTTTACTATAATGGCGAGCCAGTGTATTCGGATTTCCAGTCGCAAAATCAGCGCGCCAGGCATCGAGCATTTTTCTTGCAGTTTGTTTTTCAGCAATCCAATTCGCCCTTGTGATGAACGCAATGCCGTCACTAATAATGACTGGAGTTTTCGCAATATCAACCGTTGCTGCTAAAGCTAAAAAATCTTGATTTGATAAGACGACGCAGCCGTCCGATGCTAGCGGTGCACGGCTGTAATTGTGTTGTGGCACGCCATGTAACCAAATCCCTGAGCCACCGCGCCCATTCAACTTATCCCATTCATTAGGATAATTTAATGGAAGCGCGCCAGGCCCATAAAAATCTGGCAGTTTGGCACCTGGTAGGCGGGTGGTGATGAAGTACACACCAAGCGGTGTACGTTGATCACCTTCTTTGAACTTCCCTATTCCTAATTTACCCTGGCTAACATAGTAATCATTCACCAATGTAGGGATGCCGGCGATATTTTCGTAAAGAAAAATCCGTGCACGTTTCGCATCCATCACCAACGCATAGCGTTGCTCATCGCTCATTTGTAAGAGCACATTGGGAATTAAATCCTTTTGCGGGCGCTCAGTGATAGCACGAATTCGCGCTTGAGCTTCATCATGTAAGTCTCTTAACTTGTCGTTGCCTGGCGCATTAACCGCACCGAAGCGATTTACGGGGCGCGTGCGCATGGTAATCAGATCGCCACGAATTAAATGCCCTAATTGAAAATTAGGGTAGGCAGTCAATAAAGCATCAATTTTAACTTGGGCTTTATCTAATTCGTTATTCGCTAAATGCTGGTAAACCTGAATCAGCATTAGATCTGGATTGGGTCCGAGTTTCGTCGCTTGAAAACTGGATTTGTCAGGTGGACTATTATTTGACCATGCGTTCTGAGTTTCCGCAAAAATTAAAACTAAGGCGGTGGCGACACTGAGTGAAGCTGTCTCAATGAGCCTAGGCATTGAAACCGCTTTGGGGAAAGTGAAAAACATTAGCTACCCGAACGCTCCTGTTTAATCTGCCACTTGCCATCTTGTTTGCTCAGAACCAATACTTTTCTGCTGGTGGAGGAAAGACGGTCAGAACTATAAAATTGTTTGAATTTTACGGTTGCGGAGTTCCCATCGATGTTGATATTTGCATCTTCGATACGAACGCTGATTTTTCCTTTTCCTTCAATACGCGAGCGGCGGTCTTCTGCCCATGCATTTCTGGATTCACCTTTTGGCGTTTGAAAATCTTTAGCGTAATACGCTAAATATTTTGTGACGTCTCGATTGCTCCATGCTTTTGCCCAAGCTTCCACGATATCAAGCACATTATCTTTGTCGCTAGACGCTGCAGTAGCCTTGCTAGGATTGGTTGCAGGTGCGCTAGCGACTTTGGTCTCTACTTGCTTTGGTGGCGCAGCAGTTGCGGTCGGCGAGGGTGGCAAATTGGCTATAGGCGTCGCAGTAGGGCTAGTCTTTGGATTAGTGCCACCAGTTGTATTGCCAATCAAGTTCTTAACTAGGTTTAGTTTAAGTTTGGCGGTTGAATTGCCAGAGTCCAATTGCAGAGCTTTGTCATACGATTGACTCGCCAATTTGGCGTAGACGTCACCAAGGTTTTCGTGTGCCGTGCCATATGTTGGATTGGTACGTATTGCCATTTCTAACGCAGTACTTGCTTTCAGGTATTGGCCATTTGATGCATACAAAACCGCAAGATTGTTATATGGCTCTGGTAGTTCGGGATAGTCATCAGTTAATTTTGTAAAAATGACGATAGCATCGTTAGCCTTATTTTGCTCGGTTAATATGATGCCTTTCAAAAAACGCATTTGTGCGTCTTTGGGACGCTGTGTAAGTACGGCGTCTATTTTTTTGAGAGCTTCGTTCAATTGCCCAGCTTTATATAATTTACTAGCATCACTGGCATCATCCGCGAAACCGATCGCAGGAAGCATAGCGCTAAGTAAAATAGTGACTGCAAATGCGTTTTTTATCGAGTGTCGCATAATGTAATTGAGTGTCTTTTCTATTGATTTTGTGAATTCTACGAGCCAGATCGTCTAGCTTCGGGCGCTTACCTTGGTAGTTTATTTAAGTGCATAAAGCTTGCTTAGTCAGGTCAGGCGCAATCTTAACAAATAAACTCAGTAACGCGTTGTAGATATTGCCTATATGAGGCGAAAAAGTAGCATTCTATTGTTGTTAGGCGAGAAATATCACGGGCAATACCCGAGTGATGAATCGATATATCGATTTGATCGCGTGTAAATCCTAGGGTTTTAGATTGTTAAGCATGCTCGAGACGCTTTTGGTTTTCTTCATGTACTCCAATTGCTTGCAATTTTTGATAGTTTATTGGATTTTTATACCTAATTCAGTGCTGTTTTCAACGATAAAATAGTTTTTCCAGAATCATTATCATGTAAAATCGGCGGCTTTCCTTTCAAACCGTCAGGTTGATAAAGGTTAATGAATATTGCATGCAGTGGTTGATTTGCTCTTTATGCATCCTTAGTAATACGGAAGATAATAAATGAATAAAAATAGTCGAGTCCGTAACGAGGAATTACATGTTCCTGGATATTGGGAGGAAGCCAAAGTCGAATTGATGAAACGCGATAGAATTCTGCGTAAATTGATCCCGCAATTTGGCGACCTATATCTCATGGGACGAGATGACCCATTTACTACTTTGACACGTTCTATTATTGCGCAACAAATCTCTGGTGTTTCTGCAAATGCCTTGTGGGAAAGTTACTTAACCGTATGTCCAAAGTCAACACCAGAGCAAGTCATGGAGATGGGAAAAGAGAAATTGCTATCGAGCGGCTTGTCTAAACGTAAAACTGATTATATTTTAGATTTGGCGGTACATTTTAAGGATGGCAAAGTCCATGTGGATAAATGGGCGGACATGTCTGATGAAGAAGTGATAGCCGAACTTGTCCAGATTAGAGGAATAAGCCGTTGGACCGCTGAAATGTTTTTAATTTTTAATTTAATACGGCCAAATATTTTGCCTTTGGACGATAATGGGCTAATCTCAGGCATAAGCAAGAATTATTTTTCCGGGGAACCTGTGTCGCGTATCGATATAAGAGAGGTTGCTGCCAATTGGGAGCCGTGGAGAACCGTCGCGACATGGTATATGTGGCGCAGTCTAGATTCAAATTTGACATAACTTGATGCTATTGACTTAAGTTAAGTTTATTTTCTTTAACTCGTGTGGATTTTTTAAGGGGGCACGATGACCAAAACGACATTTCTAGGATTTGAGCAATCAATCGCAGAACTTGAAACAAAAATAGAAGAATTACGTTTTGTGCAGGATGATTCTGCAGTAGATATTTCAGAAGAAATTGATCGCCTGTCACAAAAAAGTCAGATGTTGACAAAAGATATTTATGCTAAGTTGACGCCTTGGCAGGTTTCACAAATTTCCCGTCATCCTCAGCGTCCCTATACGTTGGACTACATTTCACAAATATTTACGGATTTCCATGAGTTGCATGGTGATCGCTCCTTCGCGGATGATTTGGCGATTGTTGGTGGCTTGGCTCGTTTTAACGGACAGGCATGTATGGTGATCGGTCACCAAAAAGGTCGCGATACCAAAGAACGCGCAATGCGTAATTTTGGTATGCCTAAGCCCGAAGGCTATCGTAAAGCAATGCGCCTGATGAAGTTGGCTGAAAAATTTGATATTCCTGTCTTTACCTTTGTTGATACAACTGGCGCTTGGCCTGGAATTGATGCTGAGGAGCGTGGACAGTCTGAGGCTATTGGCCATAATTTGTATGTGATGGCGGAGTTAAAAGTACCTTTGATCGCAACTATCATTGGTGAGGGTGGTTCTGGCGGTGCTTTGGCACTGGCGGTTGGTGACTCTGTGTTGATGTTGCAATATGCAACCTATTCAGTGATTTCTCCTGAGGGTTGTGCGTCCATTTTGTGGAAAACTTCAGAACGTGCCTCAGATGCCGCGGAAGCTCTGGGATTGACCGCGAATCGTTTAAAAGCGATGGGCTTAATCGATAAAATTATTAATGAACCCTTGGGCGGGGCGCATCGCGATCCGAAACAGATGTGCGCTTTAGTGAAGCGTGCATTGGCTGACACTTTGCGTCAGTTCCAAGGTATGAAAACGAAAGACTTATTGGCTGCTCGTCACGAAAAATTGATGAGTTATGGTAAGTTTAAGGAAACCCGAGTTGCGGAATGAGTTCATCGCACTTAAACGGTGCTAAGCATTTCGAACAAGTTTTTTTTGCCAGACTTGCTGGCATCATAGAGGGTCAAGTTCCGACTTGTAAGCAAAGTGGCTTTGCGATTGCTTACAGTGGTGGTCTTGACTCAAGCGTCCTGCTCAAGCTCGCATATCGTTTTGCTAAGCAGGAAAACATCCCACTATTTGCCTTTCACATACATCACGGCTTAAGCCCAAATGCTGACGTATGGCTGCGACATTGCCATGATGTTTGTCTTGCGGAAGGTATTAGATTTCGATCGGTGCGTGTTGCAGTCGATTCACGAGGTATGGGTATAGAGTCGGCCGCACGCAGCCTACGTTATGCCGCATTAGGAAAACTTTGTGCGGATGATCAAATTCCTCTCTTACTTACAGCGCATCATCTTGATGATCAGGCTGAGACCATGTTAATGCAGTTGTTGCGTGGCACCGGAGTACGAGGTTTGGCAGGAATGGATCATTTCAATCACGCTGCTTCATTATTGGAGAATGCGGATTTGCTATTGGCTCGTCCGTTACTGCAAGAGACCAAGCAAGCATTGGTGAGATACGCGCAATCGAGCGGGCTCGCGCATATCGAAGATGAGTCAAATACATCAACTTGTTACACCAGAAATGCCCTTAGGCTGTTGGTGATGCCTGAGATTGAAAAAATTGCGCCAGATTTTTCTGAGAGGCTGTTGCGTACCTCCGAGCACGTGCGCTCTGCAAATCGTATCCTAGATGAAATTGCGGAACAAGACCTGGCAGTTTGTCGTGATGGCTCGGATTTGAAAATAGCAGCATTGAGTGCCTTAAGTACTGATCGGGTGACCAATTTATTTCGTTACTGGCTATTGAAGCATGGTTTGCAATTGCCATCGGCTTCTAAATTACGAGAAATGCAAACTCAACTATTTGAGGCTCGTGAAGATGCGCGAGTTACCGTTCCCCATTTAAATCATGTCTTGCATCGATACGACAATAAAGTTAGCTTACAGGATACAAATTGCATCAGTCAATTTGTTGGGGTCTTATGGCACCAGTGGAATGGTGAAGAAAGTCATTATTTTCCAGAGTTGAAAGGGCGACTTTTGTTCAAAAGTGATGAGATAGGTATCGATGCTGAAGTTCTTCTAAAGAGTAAATTAGAAATCCGACAACGCGTTGGAGGCGAACGTCTTCGCCTCGGCAAAATGCGGCCATCGCGTGACATAAAAAGTCATTTTCAGACTTTGCGGATTCCATTCTGGCGCAGAGAGAAATTGCCTTATATATATATTGATAATCGTTTGTTTTATGTAGGTTTAGTCGGTACTGATGCAGCTTTTTTGTGCGAGTCTCCGAGCACAAATAAAGTCAGACTTACCTGGCTTCCTGATCAGACAAGTGTCAGTGTTTGAATTAACGGTATTGAATAATTTAGATAAGAGAGATGAGTCTATGAGCAGACAAATCGTACTAGATACTGAAACCACGGGTTTAAATCCTCGTTTAGGAAATCGAGTCATAGAAATTGGTTGTGTCGAATTACTTGACCGTAAGTTGACGGGAAATAATTTTCATCGCTACATTAATCCGCAGCGTGATTCAGAAGAGGGAGCGCTCGCAGTTCATGGTTTGACCACTGAGTTCTTGAGTGATAAACCAGTCTTTTCTCAGATTTCTGCCGAGTTTGTTGAATTTGTTAAGGATGCGGAAATCGTTATCCATAATGCGCCATTTGACTTGGGATTTTTAAATGCTGAGTTTGAGCGTTTGGGATTGCCTAAGTTTGAAGATCACGTGTCCAATGTAATCGACACTTTAGTTCAGGCAAAAGAACTGCATCCTGGTAAACGTAACTCTTTGGATGCGCTATGTGATCGTTACGAGATTTCAAATTCACACCGTAAATTGCATGGCGCTTTATTGGATGCAGAATTGTTAGCGGATGTATTTTTGGCCATGTCACGTGGTCAAAATAGTTTTAGCATAGAAGTCGAAGAAGAACGGGCAGAGGTCATTACTAAAGTAGTTGAAATCGAAGAGGTTGATTTTAATGTATTAATTTGCTCAGCAAGCTTGGCTGAACTCGATATGCACGAGGACTTAGTCAAGGATATTTCTAAAGCATCCAATGGAAACTGCTTTTGGAAAACGGAAACTTGAGCGAAGACAAGCCTAAACATGGATGAAGCTTTCTTGATTTTTGGAAGTAATTGAAACAATGACCATTAAATTTCATATTTTTTCGATGTTTTCATGCTAAATACCAACAGAAAAAGAAATTTTTTTTGAGCGCCACCCTAAAGTGGCGCTTTTTTTTGCCGTTAAGCTTTGTGGGGTAGGTACAAAAATAATTTAAAAATATTTTCAAGCTAGCCCTAAAGTTTTGCGAATTACTGCCGTTATCAATTTATATGAGCAGTAGTTTTAAATTGCTTTAATCTCTAAGTCGTTGTTTTTATTGGGTTTTGCTTGTGTTGCGCTAAAAAAAGCAAAATACAAATTTCAAATATATATTGCGAATCTTTTTTTGCAATTTTCAATTCATGATCCAATGTAGGATAAATTCCTATTGGGTCTTTCATTATTTTCTGAGTTCAATTCCGTAGTTCCGCTGATACACCTGTATTTTGCTTGGTAACACAATGTATCCCACTGGCAACACATTCTGTCAGGATTAAATAGTGGGAGTGCTAAAATGACACCAAATGATATGATGGCTGAAATTCGCGATGCTAACTTGAGTTACCTCATGCTCGCCCAGCAAATGATTCGTTCGGACAAGGCGACCGCAATCTTTCGTTTGGGTATTGGTAAAGAAATCGCTGATTTGATTGAGGGTTTAAATAATGCCCAAATTTTGAAACTGGCGGGTTCCAATATGATGTTGGCTCGTTTTAGATTTGAAGATAGCTCAATTCTTTGTATGTTGACAAATTACAATAAAGAACGTTCTTTGGCGCATTCTCATGCCGCAATTTTGATGGCTGGCCAAAAAGTCGAAGAAATCGCTTAAATTTTTGATTTGGCGTTCTTAATTGTTTTTGAAGATTGAGGTGTAATCATGGCAACGAAAAGTATCGTAAATGAAGCTAACGAAATTCAGTTGGCAGTAGATTTGGTCAACTTGGGTGCCCGCCTCCAGTTGCTGGAGACAGAAACGTCTCTTTCACGTGAGCGCTTGCTGAAGATTTATAAAGAGTTAAAGGGCGTATCGCCGCCAAAAGGTATGTTGCCATTTTCGACTGATTGGTTCGTTACTTGGCAGCCGAATATTCATTCTTCTTTGTTTATGAATATTTTCAAATATTTGCGTGAGCATGCTGGAATTAGTGGTATCCATGCGGTTGTTAAGGCTTATAGACTTTATCTCGAACAGATGCCGACGCCTGATGGTGAAGAGCCTGTATTGTCATTGACTCGTGCCTGGACCTTGGTTAGATTCTTTGAGGGCAATATGCTGTCATTCGTTAAATGCGAACATTGTGGTGGACAATTTGTTGGGCATACACTTGATTTGCACGATCACTACGCATGCGGCCTTTGCCATGTCCCTTCGAGAGCGGGTAAAACAAAGAAAGCACGGGCACTAGAATTGTCACCAGCATTTGCTTAGTTAGGATAAACTTTGCTCGCTTTAAGTTAGCTTGTATTGATTGACTTGTATGAGGTGGGCAATTTGAAGTTGTCAATTGGATTGAAATCACTGCTCTTGCAGTTGTTAAGCTTGGGTCTGACGTATTTGTTGCTCTTTGCAATTCAATTCTTTTGGGGCGCATCTTTAAGTATTTTTCTTGCACTCTTTCTGCATTGCTGTATCGCTAGTGTCGCTGCGTTAGTGCTGCGTTTCGACTGGTGGTGGGGCGTCATACAGTTTTCCTTTCCCCTTCTTGTTGTTTTTTTTTACTGGCAGAGTCTGCCATCCTTCGTATATTTAATTGGTTTGCTAATGCTGAGCTTGCTGTATTGGTCAACCTACCGAACTCAAGTTCCCTATTATCCTTCTAAATCAACGCTAATCGATCCATTGCTAAATTTGTTGCCCGTTGCTGAACGATTTAATTTTGTCGATCTAGGTAGCGGTATGGGCGGGCTTTTGCTAGATTTGTCTAAGCGCAATCAATTAGGTCAGTTTTCTGGGGTGGAGATCGCGCCTTTGCCTTGGTTGGTGAGTGTGACGCGTGCCCTTTTTTACCGGTCGCCAGTACGATTTTATTTTGCTAATTACATCGATCTGGACTTATCTCAATTTCGCATCGTATTTTGCTATCTATCACCCGCTGCTATGTCAGAGCTTTGGGCGAAAGTTAGCACTGAGATGCTTCCTGGCTCACTTTTTTTGAGTTATGAGTTTGTGGTCCCGGGTGTGGAGCCTGATCTTTGCATTGAATTGGCGCAAGATGGGTCAATGTTGTACGGTTGGCGTATATAATGAAACAACAGAAATATATTTTTTGAGCAATATTCTGGTAAATGTTGCCTCATGCTACCAGATCGCTGGTATTCTTGAGTTGTGGCTCGAAAGCATAAATGTTCGAGAGTAAACAGATTGAGGAGTCTAACTCGTGCTAGTTATTGTGGGTTATATCATCGTATGTGGATCCGTATTTGGCGGTTTTGTGTTAGCTGGCGGCCACATGGCGGTATTGTTTCAGCCTATCGAATTGTTAATGATTGGTGGTGCTGCAGTAGGAGCGGCTTTTGTTGGTAATACACCTAAGTCATTGAAGGCTTCGTTAAAAGCCTTGCCTTCAGTGTTCAAAGGCTCACCGTACTCAAAAGCGATGTACATGGAGCTAATGACGATGCTTTTTGATGTTCTCACCAAAATTCGAAAAGAAGGCTTGATGTCTATCGAAGGTGATATTGAAAAGCCTGAAGAGAGTCCTTTATTTAGTAAATATCCCTTGGTTGTTAAAGATCATCATTTGATGGAATTTCTGTCTGATTATTTACGTCTCATGGTATCTGGAAACATGGATGCATTTCAGATTGAAAATTTAATGGATAACGAGTTGGAAACTCATCACCATGAAGGTGCGATACCTGGACATTTTATGGCTAAACTCGGTGACGGATTGCCTGCTTTTGGTATTGTTGCTGCAGTGATGGGTGTTGTGCATACTATGGAGTCGGTTGGTATTCCTCCTGCCGAGTTAGGGATATTAATCGCAAAAGCGTTGGTGGGCACGTTTTTAGGTATCTTGCTGGCGTATGGATTTGTTGGCCCACTGGCTAGTTTGCTTGAGCAAAAACTAGATGAGTCATCTAAAGCTTTTCAGTGTGTGAAGGTAACGCTGCTGGCGAGTTTAAATGGATATGCACCTGCATTATCAGTCGAATTTGGTCGCAAAGTGCTTTACTCAACTGAGCGTCCTACATTTTCAGAGCTGGAAGAGCATATTAAGCAGTCAAAGTCTAAATAGTCTGACGGACATACAAAATGGCAAATGAGGAACTCAGACCTATTATTGTAAAGCGAATCAAGAAGGTCGCTGGTGGACACCATGGCGGTGCTTGGAAAATTGCTTATGCTGATTTTGTTACGGCGATGATGGCGTTTTTCTTGTTGATGTGGCTTCTTGGTTCTACTGCTAAAGGTAATTTGCAGGGTATTGCGGAATACTTTCAAACTCCATTGAAGGTGGCAATGGCTGGCGGTGATGGAAGCGGCGATAGTTCTAGTGTAATTAAAGGTGGAGGAAAGGATCTTTCACTGCGCGAAGGACAGCAGCGTAAAGGTGAAATTGAAGCGGTTAAAAAAACTTACAATTTGCAGGCTGCAGAAGCTGCTTTAGCAAAAGCTGATGCGGAGCGACTTAAGAATCTCAAAGAAAAAATTGAGGCTGCAATTGAATCAAGTGCCACATTGAAACAATTTAAAAAACAACTACTGTTAGATATTACGACCGAAGGGTTGCGAATACAAATGGTCGATGAAAAGAATCGCCCGATGTTCGCTTCCGCCAAGGCAGATTTACAGCCCTATACTAGGGAGATTTTGCACGAGATCGGTCTTGCCTTGAACGAAGTGCCGAATCGCATTAGTTTATCAGGCCATACCGATGCCGCGCCTTATGGTAGTGGTGAAAAAGGTTATAGTAACTGGGAGTTGTCAGCCGATCGAGCGAATGCATCCCGAAGAGAACTAATTTATGGTGGTATGGATGAGAAAAAAGTCTTGCGTGTAGTTGGATTGTCGTCCTCAGTCTTATTTGATAAAGAAGAGCCATTAAACCCGATAAACCGACGCATCAGCATCATAGTGATGAATAAGAAGGCAGAACTATCTGCATCACAAGATGGTGGGGAAGTTGATCTTGGCAAGCAAATGGAAGTTCCTGTAGAGAGCAAGAAATAAGATAACGGTGATCACTTGATGAAATGCAACCGGTATGTTGCAGAATGGGACGCTAACGATGTCAAAGAGAAAGATGCTCGGATCTAAGGTAAAGCAGCTGTTGGCCGGCGTTTCGGATCACGGTGTGTCTCATTTATTGGAAGTTGAGACAGACTTGATTCAAACCACAATTTTGTTGGCTGAAGCCATAGAAAAGCTTGGAACCAATTTTTTGGATTTACACGCTTCGGTTTTGTCTCAAGAAGAACAGATTAGTATTATTGTCGGAGCAGGACAAGTGCCCGCCGAAAATGTTGAGCGTCTGACTCAAATACAGGCTGATATTGCTCTGCATATAAACAAAGCAGTTACTAGCTTGCAATTTCAAGATCTGACGAATCAATTGATTTCAAGGACTATGCAACGTAGCGCCGGGCTTCGTGAATTGCTGAACACGCTTGATGTGGTTGGCAATGTACTTTCTGCAGACGGTGAAAATGAAGAAATCGAAGGACTTTTAACCGAAGTGACCGGGAAGCTAGAACAACAAAGTGTTGAACTTAAAAATTTATTGCGTAAAACGGTTAATCAAGAGCATCTAAATAGTGGTGATATTGAGTTATTTTAGATTTGCGTTGAGCTGAGAGTTTTTTTCTCAAATTTCTGAATGGAGTGGTGATGGCCAAAACAATTTTAGCGGTGGATGACTCGGGATCTTTGCGTCAAATGGTTGCGTTTAGCTTGAAGGCAGCTGGATACCAAGTCATAGAGGCCGTCGATGGTCAAGATGGTTTGGAAAAAGCCAAGAATCAAGTAGTTGATTTGGTATTGACGGATCAGAATATGCCACGTATGGATGGCTTGACTTTGATTAAATCATTGCGTGCACTCCCTACCTATCAACGGGTGCCAATTTTGATGCTAACTACAGAGTCAAGCGATGATATGAAGGCCAAGGGGCGAGCTGCAGGCGCGAATGGCTGGTTGGTGAAGCCGTTCGACCCACAAAAATTAACCGAAGTAGTGAAGAAAGTTATTGGTTAGTTTGTTTAGCTTTTGCGAAAGTAATCGAGTAAGAATGGGGTGGGACAATGACGATTGACATGAGTCAGTTTTTTCAGGTTTTCTTTGATGAGGCTGAAGAGCTTCTCGCGGAAAAAGAAAAGTTGTTGTTGGGTGTTAATGTAGGCTCTCCAGATGCTGAGGATCTGAATGCCATTTTTCGTACTGCACATTCGATAAAGGGAGGTGCCTCAACTTTCGGTTTAACCGATATGACCGAAGTGACGCACATATTAGAGTCGTTGCTGGATAAAATTCGCAAAGGTGAGATGGCTTTGACCTCGGAGCATGTCGATGCTTTCCTTGCTGCAAAAGACATCCTTAAGATGCAACTGGACGGGCATCGTCTTGGGACGCCAGTTGATTTGGATGCTGTCGGTGACGTTCGTATGCTCTTGCAATCCTTCGCGCAGGAAGAAATTAAAGTAAAGCCAAGTATTGTTGCAGATCTGGGTTCGCATACAAAAGTAGGCAATGAAAATGAAAAATTTCAACACTGTTTCAGAGTTGTTTTCACCGCTGTTGGAAGCGATGATTTAAATTTATTGACTACTGAATTAGGCTTGCTTGGTTCGGTTAAGTCTGAAAAATCAGACGTTGACGGTGCAGTTTTTATCCTAAAAACGAACAGCAGCGAAGATGATATTTTAGCCGTTTGTTCTTTTATTTTGGATGTCGATAAAATCTCAATTACTCCTGAAGAATTGTCTTCGGTAGCTGATGATTCTAGTGGCAAAAGTGAGGAAGAACTTGGCTATGGTTTCTTTCAGCCGCTTGACGAGATGTTCCCACCCGAAGGGAATTTGCAGCCTCAAGAGACCGCTAAGAAAGCTGTTGAAAAGTCCGAGTCCGAGTCTTCAAACCATCCCAAGCACGGTGCAAAGAAAGAATCTGACAAAAATGCTGGATCGCATGAGTCTACGACCATTCGTGTAGGTATAGAAAAAGTTGATCAGATTATTAATTTGATCGGAGAACTTGTTATAACGCAAGCTATGCTAGCTCAGCGAACGCAAGACTTAGACCCTGTGTCTAATGAGCGTCTGCTCAGTAGCGTCGCGCATTTGACTCGCAATACTAGGGATTTGCAAGAAGCAGTTATGTCAATCCGTATGATGCCTATGGATTACGTGTTCTCACGCTTTCCGCGCATGGTGCGTGATTTGGCCACAAAGTTAGGTAAAAAAGTTGAGTTCGTTACTTATGGCGCCTCTACCGAGCTAGATAAGGGTTTGATTGAGCGCATTGTTGATCCTCTGACGCATTTGGTTCGTAATAGCATTGATCACGGTATTGAAATGCCGGCGACTCGCCTAGGAAGTGGTAAAACTGAATCGGGACGGCTTTCATTGTCTGCTGTTCATCAAGGTGGCAACATTGTTATCGAAGTTTCTGACGATGGTGGTGGTTTGCATCGTGAAAAAATTCTTGGTAAAGCAAAACAAAATGGATTGGCTGTCTCTGATTCGATGTCAGATTCAGAGGTGTGGCAATTAATATTTGCACCAGGATTTTCGACTGCTGAAGTTGTTACTGACGTCTCAGGTCGCGGTGTTGGTATGGATGTTGTGAAACGTAACATTTCGCAAATGGGCGGTGTTGTTGACATCCGTTCAGCAAAAGGTTTTGGTACAACCATCACCATTTCATTGCCTCTAACTTTGGCAATTTTAGATGGGATGTCGATCAAGGTGGGTGAGGAGATTTATATCTTGCCGCTTGGGTTTGTAGTGGAGTCTTTACAGCCTAAGCCCGAAGACATAAAAGAAATTAATGGCAAAGGGCGTGTGATCAAAATTCGTGAGGAGTACTTGCCTTTAATTCCTCTATACGAATCGTTTAATATAGAGCCCTGTCATACAGATCCCTCGTGTGGCATTACTGTGATTGTTGAGGTTGATGGAAAGAAAGCTGCCTTGTTTGTTGATGATTTGGTAGGGCAACAGCAAGTCGTTGTAAAAAATATTGAATCTAATTATCGAAAAATTCCAGGAATTTCAGGTGCGACTATCTTAGGCGATGGTGGTGTTTCTCTAATCCTTGATGTTGCAGCCTTGCTGCGCTCTGTACGATAGTTTTGAATTAACTTTGGTTGATGGGGAATTTAACATGGCACAAAATTCTGATAGTTCCGTAGCAAATGGCATCGCAACGCAAGGGGAGATGAATACGAATGAGTTTTTGGCTTTCACCCTTGGAAATGAAGAATATGGCATTGATATTTTGCGAGTGCAGGAGATTCGTGGTTACGAGGCTGTGACTCGTATCGCAAATGCACCTGAGTTTTTGAAGGGCGTCATTAATCTGCGCGGGATTATTGTTCCAATCGTTGATATGCGTATCAAGTTCAATTTAGGCACCCCTACCTATGATCAGTTAACAGTAGTCATTATCCTCAATATCGGTACACGTGTGGTTGGAATGGTGGTCGATAGTGTATCTGATGTTATGACATTACTTCCTGAGCAAGTTCGTCCAGCTCCTGAAATGAATACGACTTTTAACGATGATTTTTTGATTGGCCTCGGTACTCTTGAAGAGCGCATGCTAATTTTGGTTGATATTGAAAAATTGATGTCAAGTCCAGAAATGGGTCTAATGGACCATGCTGGCTAAAAAGAAACCTAATGTTTATGAAAGTTTTCTAAAGTAAGCATAATTTAATTTGGGACAGGAAAATTTGGATGGCCAAGCCAGCAGAACGGTCGGAAGGCGAGAAAGAATTCTTATTTAATCATCGGGATTTTGAACGGGTTCGTGACTTAATTTATCGTCGTGCTGGAATTTCCTTGTCTGAGAGTAAGCAAGAAATGGTATATAGTCGTTTGGCGCGACGTTTGCGCGCGACGGGAATTGTGTCATTTACGACTTATTTAGACCTGTTAGAGCGTCAGAGTGACAGTGACGAGTGGGAAGCTTTCACCAATGCATTAACTACAAACTTGACATCGTTTTTTCGCGAAGAACATCATTTCCCAATTTTGGCCGAGCATGTCAAAAAGAAAAACGGTCCGATACGTATTTGGTGCTCAGCAAGTTCGACTGGCGAAGAACCGTATTCGATCGCGATAACTGTTTGCGAAGCTTTGCATACCACAAAGCCAAACCTGCAAATTGTAGCTACTGATATTGACACCAATGTATTAAGTGTTGCTGCACGCGGTGTTTATAACATTGATCGATTGGAGAAAATGGCGCCGGAGTTGGTGCGAAAATACTTCCTTAAAGGTCGTGGAAATAATGAAGGAACCGTGTTGGTTAGGCAGGAGTTACGCGATTTGATTTCTTTTGAAGCATTAAATTTGCTTGATGATAGATGGCAGATACATGGTGAGTTCGATGCGATATTTTGCAGAAACGTTATGATCTATTTTGATAAGCCAACACAATCCAATATATTGAAAAAGTTTGTTCCTTTGTTAAAGGCGGATGGATTGTTGTTTGCTGGTCATTCTGAGAATTTTTTGTATGTCTCTGATGATTTTAAATTACGTGGAAAGACGGTTTACGTACTGGCTAGCCAGGAGGATAAGCATAAGAAATTAAGTTCTTCTGATCAAAATAAAAGGTGATCCATGAGTCAGTTTAGTGAAGAACACTTTGCAACGAATGTCTATTACGATAGAACTTTTGATTGTGATGCAGCAAAAATATTGCCTGGCGAATTTTATTTTACTGGTAAGGATATGTTGATCGTCACAGTATTAGGGTCCTGCGTGTCTGCATGTATCCGTGATCGGGTATCCGGCGTTGGGGGCATGAATCACTTTATGTTGCCTGATGGCGGTGAGAATTCTGATAATCCCGTCTCAGCTTCAATGCGCTATGGAACTTATGCGATGGAAGTATTGATTAATGAATTACTGAAAGCTGGTGCCCGTAGAGAAAATATGGAAGCAAAGGTGTTCGGCGGTGGTAATGTTTTGCGCGGATTTACGGCGATTAACGTGGGCGAACGTAATGCTAAATTTGTTTTGGATTATCTTCGTATGGAAAGAATGCGTGTTATTGCAGAGGATCTGAATGATATTTATCCACGAAAAGTCTATTTTTTTCCTCGAACTGGTAAAGTTTTGGTGAAGAAGTTAAAAGTTGAACATAACGATACTTTGAAAAAACGTGAACTCGATTATGCTAGTCGTTTGAAGAGCGCACCTGTTGGCGGTGATGTGGATTTGTTTTGAGACTAAATTCAAAATATATATGTATCTGGTTTAATGATGCGAATTCATTTTAGAAGAATACTTAATGGCGGCATCAATGAAAATTAAGGTTTTAATTATTGACGACTCCGCGCTAATCCGGAGTATTTTGTCAGAAATTATTCGAAGTCAACCGGACATGGAAGTCGTGGGTGTTGCACCTGATCCATTGGTTGCAAGGGAGTTGATAAAACAATGTAATCCAGACGTGCTTACTTTAGATGTCGAAATGCCCAAAATGGATGGTTTAGACTTCTTAGAAAAGTTGATGCGCTTACGCCCAATGCCGGTGATTATGGTGTCATCACTGACTGAACGTGGGTCTGAAATTACGATGCGTGCTTTGGAACTAGGGGCTGTCGATTTTGTTACTAAGCCGAAGTTGTCTATCCAGAGCGGGATGAATGAGTATGCTCATGTGATTACGGATAAAATAAGAGCTGCTTCGAAGGCAAGAATTCGTGCAAGAGCAATCGCCTCCAGTACCCAAAGTGGTCAAGCCTTGTCGGTATTGCCGTCGGTCAAAAACCCGTTGGTTAGTAGCGAAAAATTGATTATCGTTGGTGCATCGACAGGTGGAACGGAGGCGATTAAGAATTTTTTGGTTCAGATGCCGTCTGATTGTCCCGGAATTTTGATTACTCAGCATATGCCAGAAGGTTTTACTAAGTCGTTTGCAACAAGGCTAGATGGTTTATGCAAAATATCGGTATCAGAAGCTCGAGGTGGTGAACGGATTTTGCCTGGGCATGCTTATATTGCACCTGGCCATTCACATTTGTTATTGGCTCGAAGTGGAGCAAATTATGTAGCAGAGTTGAGTACCGCAGATCCTGTGAACCGTCATAGGCCTTCTGTTGATGTATTGTTCCGTTCTGCGGCAAAGTCTGCGGGGAAGAATGCAGTTGGTGTGATCCTCACGGGAATGGGTAAGGATGGCGCGGAGGGAATGTTAGAAATGAAGAATTCTGGTGCGTATAATTTTGCGCAAGATGAAGCAACCTGTGTAGTATTTGGGATGCCGCGTGAGGCAATTGCGGTTGGTGCTGTCAATGAAGTGGTTCCACTCAACGATTTACCTCACCGAGTGCTTCATTACTTGGATCAACACGGTAGTCGAGCGTTGCGTGTTTAATCCGGATTCATGGATTTCTGCAAATTGCATACCCAAATAAGTCTATATAACCGATAATATGTACTACTGTCCTTTGTGAAATTATGGAGTAAGTTATGGCTGATCAAAACCTCAAGTTTTTAGTTGTAGATGATTTTTCAACTATGCGTCGTATTGTGCGTAATCTTTTGAAAGAACTTGGATACTCCAATGTTGACGAAGCTGAAGATGGCGCGCTTGGATTGGCAAAGTTAAAAGGCGGAGATTTCGATTTTGTGATTTCTGATTGGAATATGCCCAATATGGATGGACTGACCATGTTGCAGCATATTCGTGCTGATCCTGCGTTGGCGAAGTTACCTGTATTGATGGTTACAGCTGAGGCGAAAAAAGAAAACATTATTGCTGCTGCTCAAGCCGGTGCAAATGGTTATGTGGTGAAACCATTTACTGCTGCGACTTTGGATGAAAAGCTCTCAAAGATTTTTGAAAAATTAGGTAAACCTGCGTAAGTTGTTTAGGTTGAATTGAGGTAACAATCATTATTGGGTCTGCCGACCGTCAAAAGTGCAACGCATATTGATATTTGTGTGGCATTTTGGCGTCTACATGGACAATATTGATTTCAAAATCAAAAAACTAATCATTCATTTTGTACTTTTGAAATAGCTCGATTTTCGTGTTTTGGCATTTTATTCTTCGTATTTCGAATGCTGGAAAATACGAAACCCAGTCAATACTAGGTGAGATAGACCTAGATTTCTAACTAGAAAATAACCGTTAATTTATGAGTGATGTAAATTTCATCGTTAGAGAACCATTGTTAGACCCAGCGCAGCGGGTGATTGGTTTTCAATTGTCTTGGCAGAGTGGCGCAAAAAATGCCGAGATGGATGTCTCGACTTTGAGCTCTTTGATGTCTTTCGTTGCAGCAGAATTTCATGACGATGAAAAAGGTTTTCTTTTAGGTGACAGCCTGATTTTTTTGGAAGCTGTTCCTGGTCTGTTGCAAGCCGAAGGTTTACGTCAACTTTCTGCAAAGAACACGGTTTTGATTTTCTCCAAACGATATTTTGGTGATCCAGCAAGTTTGGAGGCTATCAAGGAGTTGCGAACTCTGGGTTTTGGAATTTGCCTGCGCAATGCGGATATCAGCGCATTAGAGCGGTCCTTCTTTTCCCTAATCACACACATGGAAGTCCAGCTTGACGCTAGTAATTTGGCGTCTCAGGCAAAGATGTATGCAGCGTTAAAGCAATCTAATGTGCAAATGGTGGCTCGCAATGTCGGAAGCTGGCAGGATTTTGATGCTTGTGCAGCCTTAGGTTTATGTAGCTTTGTTGGCAAATTGCATTTGACGCCGCGACCAAATCTGACACAAAAAGGCTTAAATACTACTCAGACTACGATACTTCAGCTGATGGAAATGATACGCAAGAATGCAGACATCCAACAGCTAGAAACTGTAGTAAAACGTGATGCAGCCTTGGCTTATAAACTTTTGCGTTATATAAACTCCGCCGGCTTTGGTTTGCGTACTGAGATTCAGTCGCTTAAACATGCAGTCACCATTCTAGGCTATAGCCCTTTATACCGTTGGTTATCTTTACTTTTGGCAACAGCCAGTACTAATGGAAATTCACCTGTTTTGTTAGAAACAGCCATTATTCGTGGGCGTTTCGCTGAAATGCTTGGACAACCATTTATGTCTAAAACAGAAGCTGAGAATTTATTTGTGGCGGGTATGTTTTCATTGTTAGACCGTTTGCTTGGTCTGCCTATGGAAGAGGTACTATCATCAATCCAATTGCCAGAAGCTGTGGTTGAAGCGTTGGTATCACGTAGCGGAGCCTTTGGGCCTTATCTGGCGCTCGCAGAAGCGTGTGAATTAAATAGTATGCTCGTACAATCTTTGGCAGAGTCCTTGAAGATCAATCATGACGATGTCAACAAAGCGCACCTTTCAGCCTTGGTCTGGGCAAAAAATATTGCTTCTGCTTAGTTCTTTTTGAGAAGCTTTCTATGCGGTTTTAAAAATCGCATTTCATTCTAATGTTTGTAGTGGCCGAACTATAAAATGCGGAAAGCATTTTATGGTTCGGCCATTTTTGTTTTGATTTTGTTTTTACCCTACTCAATTTCTGTTCACTTTCTAATCAGATACTTTTCTAAGAAATATTTGGGCTCTCCGTTCGTCGCCCCTGATTTCTTTGTAAGAAGTAAGGGGTGAATCACTGTCTATTCGGTTGATGTCAAACGGCACTTTTCGTTAATAATTTGTCCTACAGAAATAGTGTTAGTGCAGATCCAAACGGAAAAGAAATGGCTGATGACAGTGGATTAGAAAGAACCGAACCGGCCTCGCCTCAGCGCCTTGAAAAAGCACGCGAGGAGGGCGATGTGCCTCGTTCGAGGGAGTTATCTACCTGCACAGTTTTGCTGGCAGCTGGAGGCGGTTTGTTCGCATATGGTGACGGTTTGTTTCGACAACTTGAAAAAAGCTTAATTACTGGAGTGTCATTTGAGAGGGTAATAGCGTTTGATTCCACTTTTCTTTTGACTAGGATCCAGAATATGGTGGAAGAGGTGATGTTGGCTTTCATGCCTGTTGCCGCATTATTATTGATTACGGCACTCGCTTCTCCTTTGCTCATAGGCGGATGGCTATTTAGCTTTAAGGCTCTCGAGCCAAAATTTTCTCGGCTTAATCCTATCGCGGGTTTGGGTAATTTGGTGTCTGCACAAGCTGGCATCGAACTGGTGAAATCAATCTTAAAAACGATCTTGGTCGGCGTGATTGCATGGGTTGTCGTAATGCGTCAAAAAGATGAAATTTTTGGTCTGGTTCATGAATCCCTACAACAAGGTAGTGCGCATGTTGGTCATATGCTAGGTGTTTGTTTCCTTGCGATTGTAAGTGGATTAGTGTTGATTGCTGCGATCGATGCGCCATATCAAATGTGGGCTTATGCGAATAAGTTGAAAATGACCCATCAAGAAGTCGTGCAAGAATCGAAAGAAGCAAACGGTAATCCGCAAATTAAAGCCAAGATTAGGGCACAACAACGTGAAATGGCACGTCGCCGTATGATGGCTGAAATTCCAACTGCCGATGTCGTCGTTACTAACCCAACTCACTTTTCAGTTGCGCTGAAGTATACCGATGGTTCTGGTGCGCCGCGGGTTGTAGCGAAGGGCGCGGATGCTGTCGCCGCTAAGATCCGCGAAATCGCCAAAGAAAACAATGTACCCATTTTAGAGTCACCGCCTTTAGCTCGTGCACTACATAAACACACCGAGTTAGGCGATGAAATTCCTGAGGCTTTGTATGCCGCTGTGGCTGAAATTCTGGCCTACGTATTTCAGCTCAAAACTTTTAAAAAGGCAGGTGGTTTGCCACCCCAAGAACCAAAAAATATTCCTGTACCTGACGGTCTCGATCCTTTGTCGATGAAAAGTGAAATGCCAATATGAATGCCTTAAAAATTCCTAGTTGGATATCTGGTATGGGGAGCAAAGCACTTGCGGCTCCCGTATTAATCATCATGATGTTATCGATGATGATTTTGCCTTTGCCCGCATTTGCTCTAGATATCTTCTTCAGCTTCAATATCGCGCTTTCTATCATCATATTGTTGACCAGTCTTTATACGGTACGACCATTGGAGTTCATGGTTTTTCCTACTGTTTTGCTGGTTAGCACAATGCTGCGTTTGTCATTGAACGTGGCATCAACTCGTATCGTTTTGACCGAGGGTCATACCGGACCAGATGCCGCTGGTAAAGTCGTTGAGGCATTCGGACATTTCTTGATTGGCGGAAATTACGCGGTCGGTATTGTTGTCTTCATTATTTTGACCATCATTAATTTCATGGTCGTTACCAAAGGTGCTGGCCGTATCGCAGAAGTTGGTGCTCGTTTTGCATTAGATGCTATGCCAGGTAAACAAATGGCGATTGACGCAGATTTGAACGCAGGTCTGATTGGTGAACAAGAGGCTCGTAAGCGTCGTACTGAAGTTGCTCAAGAAGCAGAGTTTTAT
Source organism: Undibacterium sp. Di24W (assembly GCF_049340325.1). Classification (NCBI taxonomy): domain Bacteria; kingdom Pseudomonadati; phylum Pseudomonadota; class Betaproteobacteria; order Burkholderiales; family Oxalobacteraceae; genus Undibacterium; species Undibacterium sp. Di24W. The sequence goes on along the minus strand of NZ_JBMPOP010000004.1, from coordinate 386,188 downwards.
GGTGCGATGGATGGCGCGAGTAAATATGTGAAAGGAGATGCCGTCGCGGGCATCATGGTAACCATCATTAACATCGTTGGTGGGTTGGTCGTAGGTATGGTGCAGCACGATTTGGATTTTGCTAACGCTTCAAAGATTTATACTCTGTTGGCAATTGGCGATGGCTTGGTAGCACAGATTCCTTCACTGATTATTTCTACTGCTGCGGGTATCGTTGTGTCGCGTGTTGCCAGCGAACAGGATATTGGCAATCAGTTTATTAATCAATTGTTTGCAAAGCCTCAAGTGCTGTATATCACCGCGGTCATTATTGGTGGTTTGGGTGTTATTCCAGGAATGCCACACATCGCTTTCATTTTGCTAGCGGCAGTTTTAGCGGGAGGTGGTTATTTGATAGAGAAGCGAGCTGCATTGCCTGCCATAGCAGATCAAGCTCCAGCTGTCGCCACACCGGCACCGGAAATGGAAGAGGCAACCTGGCAAGATATCCTCCCCGTGGATACCCTCGGATTGGAAGTCGGCTATCGCTTAATTCCTTTGGTTGATAAAACACAAGGCGGCGAACTGTTACGCCGGATTAAAGGAATACGCAAAAAATTTGCACAAGACATCGGCTTCTTGTCGCCTCCCGTCCATATTCGCGACAATTTGGAATTGAAACCTAGTGCCTATCGCATCGCCTTGAAAGGTGTCGAAATCGGTACCGGCGAAGCGAATATGGGGCAATTTCTAGCAATTGATCCTGGAATGGTCTCGGGTCAATTGCCTGGTATTCCTACTGCAGATCCCGCATTTGGTTTGCCCGCAGTATGGATTGATGCAGCGACCAAAGAACAGGCGCAGTCTATGGGTTATACCGTGGTAGATGCAGGAACGGTGATCGCGACGCATTTGAACCATTTAATTACAAGCAATGCCTCGGAATTGTTGGGGCGTCATGAGGTTCAGCAACTGTTAGATCACTTAGCCAAAGACTCTCCAAAACTAATCGAGGATTTGACACCGCGCGTTCTACCGTTATCGACGATTCAAAAAGTACTGCAGAATTTGCTGATTGAAGGAGTCCATATTCGTGATATGCGATCGATCGTTGAAACAATGACTGAGTTTGCAACTCAAACTCAAGATGCTAACGAACTCACGGCACAAGTCAGAATTGCTTTGGGGCGTGCGATTGTGCAACAGATTTTCCCGACTGGGAACGAACTCAGTGTTATGACTTTAGATAACAAATTAGAGCGTCTGTTGATGCAAACTTTGCAGGGTAGTGGGGTCGATGGTGCCAGTATGGAACCTGGCCTTGCCGATACTTTAGCGATGCAGACTGAGGTCGCAGCACAACATCAACAACAATTGGGGTTGACGCCTGTGTTACTCGTACCGGGTCCGCTGAGGGTATTAATGGCGCGTTTCTTGCGCCGTAGCCTTCCCCAAGTAAAAGTCTTATCTCACGCAGAATTGCCAGAAACAAAAACTATACGGGTTACTAGCCTGGTTGGAGGACAGTTATGAACGTTAAAAAATTTATTGCGCCCACTTCACGCGAAGCACTAAGAAAAGTTCGTGCGGAATTAGGTGATGATGCGGTTATTTTATCGAACCGCAACGTCGATGGTTTGGTTGAAATTTTAGCGATGAATGACAGCATGCTAGGATCTATCATGCCAGATCAGGCCAAGGCGCAGGCACCAGTGAATACGCCACAGTTCAATTCAAAAGCGCATTTAGTCGAAACAAAAATGGAGGCCTCCGGTAATTTGTGGGAGATGGGATCGGCGGCTCAAAGAGCACAAGTGATGCCTAATGCAGGAACTAGTCAGGCAGAGATGGCGTTGATGATGAACGAAATCCGCTCAATGCGAGGCATGCTAGAGAACAAAATGTCGGAGATTTCTTGGCTCGGAACGCAGCAGAAGGCACCGCATAAAGCCGATATTTTGCGTGAGCTATTGGCGACGGGCTTTAGCGCAAGTTTGTCGCGCCATCTGGTTGAGAGAATGGCTGACTCTGAAAATGCCATTTCCGGTCTTGAATGGATTAAATCAGTTTTGGTAAAAAATTTGTCCGCTATCAATAACGAAAACGAAATCCTAGAGCGTGGCGGCGTGTATGCACTTGTCGGTCCAACTGGCGTAGGAAAGACGACCACGACGGCAAAATTGGCGGCTCGCTGTGTGATGCGGCACGGCCCCTCAAAATTAGCTTTGATCACGACTGATGCTTACCGTATTGGTGCCTATGAGCAGTTGAGAATTTATGGAAAAATTCTAGGCGTCATGGTCCATTCAGTAAAAGACGAAGCTGATTTGAAAATTGCCTTGCGTGAACTCAAGGATAAACACACTGTATTAATTGATACAGTGGGTGTTAGTCAACGTGACAAAATGGTGACAGAACAAGTTACGATGTTGTCTGGTTCCGGTGTCGATGTGAAACGCTTATTGTGCCTCAATGCGACTTCGACAGGCGAGACTTTAAGTGAAGTGGTGCGCGCCTATAAAGGTAATGGTTTGTCCGGTTGTATACTCACTAAATTGGATGAGGCGGCAACTATAGGTGGAGCGCTGGATATTGCGATTCGTCAAAAATTAAATATTTATTATGTAGCCAGCGGTCAGCGCGTACCTGAGGACTTACATGTCGCAAATAAACAATACTTGGTTGATCGAGCCTTTAAGTTAAAGCGTGAAACTTCAGCTTACAAGTTTGAAAATGACGAGCTACCTTTATTGATGTCGGCTAGTACTTCGTTTGCGAATCTCACAAACCTTGAGAAAGCAGAGGCGCATCTTGGCTAAATTTGATCAGGCTGAAGGTTTGCGCCGCATGCTGGAATTGCCTAAGCTACGTGTTCTTACTTTTATGTCAGCACTACCCGCAGAGGAACGAAATGGAACACTCATTAATTTGTCGGCGACCTTTGCCCGTAGTGGTAAAAATACGTTGATGGTTGATGCAAAATCAACTAGCTCGACGTTAAGTGCGTGGTTGAATTTGAAATCTGATCAGACCTTGTTGGAGGTGGCAAGACATCAGCGTACAATGGATGCAGTGATAAAAGAGGTTTCACCAGGATTGTCTGTCACGAAAGTCGCTAATATCATTCCTAAATCTTTAGGATTGCCACAAAGCGGATATCGTGAATTGTCAAAGGTGTTTGACCTAGCTGCAAATAGATCCGATTTGGTTGTGGTCGATTGCGAATTGAACTCCGACGATTCGTTTATTTTGTCCTCATTTGATGATAGTGAAATGTTGATTCAAGTGTCGACTGATCCAGCAACGATCACTAATGCCTATGGCTTGATCAAACGCCTGAACAATCGCTTAGGCAGACGCACTTATAATATTGTGGTATCCGGCGCGACAGAAGAGCAGGCTCAACGTGTATTTTCGAATCTGTCGCTAACCGCTCGGCGCTATTTGGCAGTAGAGTTGAACTTTGTTGGCTACGTACCTGAAGATATGTATTTGAAGCGAGCCACTGAATTGGGGCGAGCCGTGATTGACGCTTTTCCATTGTCTAAAGCAGCAAATGCTTTTGTTCGCATGGCGGACAAACTGGTGTCTTCTGCGAGTGGAAGTTTTCAATTGAATTCAATACCTGCTTTAGGTGCTCATTTGGAGTATTAACTAGTTTATATATGTACACAGCAAGCGGCAAATCAGATAAAAATTCTATACTTACTGAGCACGCTCCGTTAGTGAAACGTTTGGCTTATCAATTGAAAGCACGTTTGCCACCCAGTGTTGAAGTGGATGATCTGGTTCAGGCTGGAATGATAGGCTTGCTAGATGCAGTGAATCGTTATGAAGACAATCACGGTGCACAATTTGAGACTTATGCTATCCAGAGGATACGTGGCGCTATGTTGGATGAGCTGCGTAGTAGCGATTGGTTACCACGAGGTGTGCGCCAAAACATGCGCAAAATTGAAACTGCGATGAATGAGCTACAACAAAGGTTGGGGCGACCACCTATGGAAACCGAGGTTGCCAAACACTTGAAACTCAATCTTATCGACTATCAAGAGTTATTGGGTGAGAGCGGCGGACATCAACTTTTGTATTACGAAGACTTTCATGACGCGGACACGAAAGAGCATTTCCTCGACCATTTTTGTAGTGATGAGCGCTCGGGTGATCCCTTGCAAGACTTGTTGCATGGTGATTTTCGCGATGCGGTAGTGTATGCCATTAATAATCTCCCGGAACGTGAGAAATTATTAATGGGCTTGTACTATGAGCAAGAACTGAATTTGAAAGAAATCGGCGCGGTCATGGGTGTTTCTGAATCGCGGGTATCGCAATTGCATAGTCAGGCAGTGGCGAGGTTGAGGGCATCTTTGAGGGAGCGCGCGTGGACCGGGCTAGCTTAATTGGTATTATCCTTGTTGTTGCAGGCATTCTCTCTGGACAGGTCTTGGAGGGCGGACACCTTTCATCTTTGCTTCAGCCTGCAGCTTTCGTGATTGTGGTGGTCAGTACCATAGGCGCGGTATTGCTTCAAAGTCGCCTGCCAACTTTTATACGTGGTATCAAATTGCTCAAGTGGATTGCAGTGATGCCCGAGGATAAGAGCAAAAAAAATGTAACGGATGCGTTGGTCTGGAGTGTGGTTGCGCGGCGTGAAGGATTTTTGAGCTTGGAACGCTATATTAGTTCTTCAAAAGATCCATTTATAGAAAAAGGATTAAAGCTGGTTATCGATGGGGTCGATCCCGAACGGCTTAAAGAAATTCTTGATGTTGATATCGCTTTCTATGAAATGGAGCAGCGGCAGGCAATTAAGATCTGGGATGCTGCTGGCGGTTATTCTCCAACCATTGGTATTTTGGGTGCGGTTCTAGGGCTGATTCACGTTATGGAGAATCTCTCTGATCCAAGCAAATTAGGTAGCGGTATCGCTGTTGCGTTTGTCGCAACCATTTATGGTGTGGGCCTCGCGAATCTTTTTTTCCTGCCCGTCGCGAATAAATTAAAAGAAATGGTGGGAAGAGAAGTTGTCAGGCGTGAGATGTTGGCAGATATTTTTTTTAGTATAGCGCAAGGCGACAGTCCACGAATTGTTGAAGAGCGACTGTCGAATCATCGGACATAAAATTACATCTTTGATATGGCACGTAAAAAATACGCAGAAGAACCAGATAATCATGAACGTTGGCTAGTATCTTACGCCGACTTTATGACCTTGTTGTTTGCTTTTTTTGTCGTGATGTACGCAATATCTTCTGTCAATGATGGTAAGTATCGAGTGCTTTCTAATGCTTTGAATGGAGCGTTTGGAGCCGTTGTTGTCCCAGGTGGCGTTATTCCAGACTTAAAAAATTCTCAAACTTCCTTGATTGATAAATTTCCGGTAATTAAGCCGCGGAATGCCGAGTCTTTGCGCAAAGAACGCGAGAAAATGACTACTGTTGCTAAAGACATTTTGACCGTCTTGGAGCCATTGGTACGAGAGGGTAAAGTTCGAGTTACTCAAACGAGTCGCGGCGTTTCAATTGAAATTAATGCTAGTTTGTTATTTGCACCCGGTGAAGCAAAGTTAAATGCTGACTCCATCCAAGCACTAAACGCTATTGCTCAGGTACTCAAAGCTGACAACCATTCGATTCAGGTTGAAGGATTTACGGACAATGTGCCAATTAAGAACTCTACCTTTCCATCTAATTGGGAATTGTCAGCGGTGCGTGCCAGTAGAGTTGCGCGCCTGTTTATGGAAAACGGCGTTGATGAAAATCGTATGACTGCGGTAGGGCAAGGCCCCAAATTTCCTGTTGGCTCGAATGATGTACCTGAAGGAAGGGCGCGTAACCGCCGCGTCACCGTTACCATTCTAGCAGTGTTACCAGAGACGCCAGTTGATGTGCCTGTTAATGGCATTAAGGCGACACTGCAATAATCGAAATGACTTGGGTTCGTTATTAAATTTGAATTTCTGACTTTACACTTTTTTGAATTGGCAGTTTCGCTGATCCATCAATATTGAATTAGCCAGCAACGATACCACGGCCAGCGCTTGGACTATTCTTTGATTGTCCATCCGCGCCATACATAGAGCCGGTCTGATTGTTTTGTTGAAGTACATTTAATGCACTTTGATTACGACTGAGTTGACGGCTGATTAATAAGCCATTGGTGCGATTTTTTTCTTGTGCTTCGCTAGAGATGGAAAGCAATAGTTTCCAAGTTTCTTCTATCTTGGCGTCATTTGTTGGGGCTGAAAAAAAATCTTGCATTCCTTTGGCGTCTGGTGTGTAACCCACAGAAGTTAAGAATAAATTTCTATTTTTTTCTAGCTCAATAATTTGCATTAACACGTTATTTTTTTCGGGTGTGATCGTTCCCAGTTTTTCAGCTTCGTTATCTGTTAATACTGCTTGTTCCTCCATAAGAAGCTGATCCAACGAACGCATTAATACAACTTCATCATCTAAAAATTGTTGTAATTTGCGTGAGTTGGTTAATCCGTCGTTCATGTTGGTTGTCTTCTTGAGTTGAGTAAATCTTTAACGGTTTCCAAAAGGCCATCGGCAACTTTTTCAGCGTCGACCTGAAAACGGCCTTCTGAAATCGCTAATTTAATTTCTTCTACTTTCTTAGCCTCAAAAACTGCAGAGCTTGCCTGCGTATTTTGCAATGCTTGTAGCTGCACTGAAAGTGGGGAAATTTGAACATTAATTGAAGGTGTATTTGCCACCTTCGCATTGTCTCCTGCTTTATCCGCGCGTGGTGCAGGCGGGCTCGTTGGCAGGCCTTGCGTTGAATTGAGAGCGTCATTAATTTTCACAGCGGCACCTTTGGGGTTGGATTTACATACATCTACATCCATTATAACGGCGCACTTATTTTAAACTTTAATCTTATTTAAGCAAATCGCCATCGTGTTCATTTGGTAACGTTTTTTTTGAGTGTAAGCTAGCTTTAATTGACCTCGATAACTCCACCCACCCTAGCTATCCCTGAAATAATTTGTCCACCCGCTGTTTTCGCTTTGGCGACCTGGCCTTCCGCTGCATTGTTGAGGGCAGTTGCTTCATTCGATACCGTGAATCCATTACCGGAACTACTTACCTTAATCGATTGACCCTGCTGAATTACTGGAATGAGTTTAAACATTTCTTTTCGCAGGTTGACCCCCGCTGGATAGTTAGCCAGCATGGTTTTGCCTATTGCTTGCTTTTCGTCGGTAATAGTACCCGGGGGGAGACTACTGATTTCACCCTGAATCTTAACGAGATCCTGCTCAGTCAACATCTGTCCCATGCTGACTGCTTTGTTGGTGACAAAATAGCCACCAGATACCTTTACATTTGCACCAAGATAAATCGTCCATGGTTTTGGTGTGCTGCATTGCACGCCTATAGTGATTTTACCCCAAGCTTTACTTCCCGGCGTTAAGAACGGAACTAGCTGATCACAGGCTTGTAATTTAAGTCGTGGATCTAACTTATTCACGGTAATTTCGACTTTTCCCTCGTTTTCCTCTAGTAGCTTAGTTTGATTTTTTAGAAAAATCTCAGCCTCTCGTATGATCGTGGCTGAATCAATATTTTGTGTGACTTGTGCGCTCAGATTGAACGCCAACGAGCAAGTGAAAAAAACACATATAAGTTTCTTTAGTTTCTTCATAGCGCGACTGATTCATTCCGTGATGTTGCTGAACATAACCAAAGTGTAGGCCGAAAGTTTCCTTTCTATTGCTTGAATAGATGGACTTTTAGTGGGTTTATCTAGGTATTGAATCTGAGCCCCGAGTACTACTATGCATGGTAACGAAAACCGCAATACGTTCGAATCGTGATTTTGTTGTGGTTCGTGATACGAGCCGAGAGGAAGAAGTGAAAGGGAGTAATGATGAATAAGCTTGATGATTACATGCGTTTTCACCAGTTGGCACTGTCTGTTCGAGGCCAGCGTCAGCAATTGCTCGCTTCAAATATTGCGAATGCTGACACTCCGAATTATAAGGCTAGAGATATTGATTTTGGTTCGGCAATGCACGCTGCTCTTGGTAAAACAAACGGTGCACAAGATTTGACAAAAACTGCTCAGGCACATTTGAGCCAACCGGGAACCATTGCTGGTTTGCCACCTGCCTATCGTAAAGAAGTTCAAGGCAATGTAGACGGCAATACCGTAGACATGGATGTTGAACGTAATGAGTTTACTGAGAATGCTTTGCGCTATGAGGCAAGTTTGACAATTATTAATATGCAGATCAAAGGTCTGCTATCTGCTATTCAGGGGTAATGACTATGTCCTTATTTAAAATATTTGATGTCTCTGGATCGGCAATGAGTGCGCAGGCGCAGCGTTTAAATGTGGTGTCTAGTAATCTTGCGAATGCTGATAGTGTGACCAGTGCAAATGGACAACCATATAAAGCTAAGCAAGTAGTTTTTAGTGCGGTGCCAAGCGCTAATGCTGCTTCAACATCCGTCAAAGTAACTCAAGTCGTAGAAGATCCCAATCCACCAAAAATGATGTACGACCCAAAACATCCCTTGGCTGATGAAAAGGGTTACGTGGCGATGCCAAACGTGAACGTGGTTGAAGAGATGGTAAATATGATTTCGGCATCACGCTCCTATCAAACTAATGTGGAAACGATGAATGCAGCGAAATCCATGTTGTTAAAGACGTTGAGTATTGGCCAGTAAGTTAATGAACACCTTAGTTTAGTGAGGCAAAAATTATGAGCACAGTGAATACACAAGCCGTCGATCCCAGTTTGCTAACATCGATGAATGGCGCACGCAGCACCAAAAGCACGGCGCAAGATGCACAAGATCGTTTCATGACGCTGTTAGTGACACAGATGAAGAATCAAGATCCCCTAAATCCCTTGGATAATGCCCAAGTTACTAGCCAGTTGGCACAACTTTCGACCGTGACAGGTATAGATAAGCTGAATGAAACCATGATCGCCATGAGTGGTAACTTTAAAAGCAGCCAGAATTTGCAGGCGGCTAGCATGATAGGGCATGGTGTGGTGGTGCCTGGCTCTAATGTTGAATTAAAGGATGGTAAGTCAGTTTTGGGATTTGACTTGCCACAAAATGCGGACAAAATCCGTGTCCTGATTAAAGATCAATCAGGAGCAGTTGTAAAGACTATCGATTCCAGCAGCATGACCAGTGGTTTCAATTCTGTGGTTTGGGATGGTAAAACTGATGCTGGTGGAAGCGCGCCGAACGGTAACTATAAATTTGAAGTTACGGCCAGCGCAGGAGAAACCAAACTCACGGTGGCGCCCTTAAGTTTCGGTTTAGTATCGAGTGTGTCATTCGGTAGTCAGGGAACGATGTTGAGTGTGCTCAATACAGGTGAAGTAGCGATGTCGGATGTGCGACAAGTATTTTGATTTGAGATTAAAAAAAGTTTTGTCATTTTGTTTTCAGATAGTGATCAGCATAGAAATTTTTTAGCGCTATTTGCCCACAGCAGAGGAGATGTATCATGGGTTTTCAACAAGGTTTAAGTGGATTAAATGCCGCCTCCAAATCATTGGATGTCATCGGAAATAATATTTCGAATGCAAATACGGTTGGATTTAAAATGGCGCAAGCGCAGTTTGCTGATGTGTATGCGAACTCGCTTAGTGGTGCTGGTGGCGGTGGCGCAGGTATTGGTGTCAGAGTGCAAACCGTGGCGCAGCTGTTTACTCAAGGGAATATCTCATCCACTAATAATCCTCTTGATATTGCAATTAACGGTGCTGGATTCTTTAGAATGTCTACGAACGGTGCTATTACCTACAGCCGGAATGGGCAGTTTTCCTTGGATAAAGACGGTAATATTGTCAATGCACAAGGCGCCAAATTAACCGGTTATTCGGCAGACACCAATGGCGTGTTATCAACGGGCGCCGCAGTCCCGATTAATATTAATACTAGCGATATTCCACCCAAAGAAACCGATACAGTAAAGGCGCTTTTGAATTTGGATTCACGTGCGTTGGTGCCTGGTACCAAGCTTCCAGTGACTGCACCGCCGGTCATTACGCCGGTCGCTTTTTCATTGACTGATCCGCTTTCTTACAATAATGCGACTTCGGTAGCGGTTTTTGATAGTTTGGGAAATTCTCATGTGTTGCAAACATTTTTTGTGCGACGTGATCCCGTAACGACGGCGCCTACAGCGCCAGCTACTTCTGAGTGGGATATTTATGCTGCGGTCGATGGGTTGCGCGTTCCAGCTGCTCCAGCTGCACCTGCAGTCCAAGTTCCAGTTGGTTTTGTTGGATTTGATAATTTAGGTAAATTGACGAAAGCTACCTCGGTATTGGCTGTTGCGGCAACAGATCCCAATGCGATTGCTATTGCGGTTCCGGTCGGTACAGGTGCAGTAACACCTATCTCTACCCCAACTATTTTGTTTGACTTTACCGGTACCACTCAATTTGGTGCAGCGTTCAGTGTAAATGCGATTAAACAAGATGGGTATACGTCTGGTAAATTGTCAAAATTCAATACGGCAAAAGATGGCACAATCGTTGGTAGTTATACCAATGGCAAAACCTCGGTGCTTGGCCAGGTAGTCTTAGCAAATTTTACCAATCCAAATGGACTGCAATCACTTGGTGATAACCAATGGACAGAAACGGCAACGTCTGGTCCATCTTTGGTTGGCCCTCCAGGCTCTGGTAGTTTAGGTCTATTGACTTCCAATGCAACCGAAGATTCGAATACTGATTTGACCGGTGAGTTGGTCAATATGATTACGGCACAGCGTGTCTACCAAGCGAATGCACAGACCATTAAAACCATCGATCAGATTTTGCAGACCCTGGTCAATTTGCGTTAATTTTTTTCTTGTTAGTATTTTGAATTGAAGTTGGGAGCGTGCGATGGATCGATTAATTTACACTGCAATGACGGGGGCGAAACATATCCTGGAACAGCAGGCGACCACATCGCACAATCTCGCGAATGCGACCACGACAGGATTTCGCGCTCAGCTTGATTCGTTTCGGGCAGTACCTGTCGTTAGTGAAGGTATGCCAACACGTGCTTTTGTCGTGGACGCAACGGTAGGAACAGATTTTGCCAGCGGTAGTCTACAGAATACCGGACGTGAACTTGATGTGGCAATTCAGGGAAAAGGCTGGCTTGCGGTACAGGCAGAGGATGGTACTGAAAAGATGACACGTCATGGAAGTCTGAAGGTTAGTGAAAATGGCGTTTTGCAAACTCACAGTGGGCTCACAGTTCTGGGTGATGCTGGGCCAATCACAATTCCACCCGAGGTAACGATCGCAATTGCTAAAGACGGCACTGTCTCTAGCGTTCCTATGGGGACTAAGCCGAATGCTGTTCAAGTATTGGGACGACTAAAGTTGGTCAATCCACCAGAAACAAATATTGTGCGTGATGCCGATGGTTTGTTTAAAACTAAAGATGGGGTTGTACCTGATCCAGATGCAACGGTTTCTGTTGCCGGAGGCATGCTCGAAGGCAGCAATGTGAATGTGGTTGAATCTATGGTGAGCATGATTAATCTGGCACGTCAGTTTGAAATGCAGATGAAGTTGTTGACCAATGCCGAGAGTAACGCAACAAAAGCCAGTCAGATCTTTACATTGACTTAATGCGAGTTATTGCACAATAAGGTACTGATTAGACAAACCCTTTATTGATTCATTGGAGTCATAAGGTTTCGATAGGTGTCTGATTAGGTGTCTGATAGGCGCCGCAGGTATGCATTAATAGGAGAAGGACATGATACGCTCATTATGGATCGCGAAGACTGGCTTGGATGCACAGCAGACGCAGATGGATGTGATAACGAATAATCTCGCGAATGTTAGTACAACGGGTTTTAAGCGCTCGCGCGCGGTATTTGAAGATCTTCTGTATCAGACTGTGCGTCAACCAGGCGCACAAAGTTCACAACAAACTCAGTTACCTTCTGGCTTGCAGCTCGGTGTAGGCGTGCGTCCGGTTGCAACAGAGCGTATTTTCACGCAGGGTAATTTGCAGCAAACCGGCAATAGCAAAGATTTGGCGATTAATGGGCAAGGTTTTTTTCAAGTGCTGATGCCAGATGGTACGACGGGTTATACAAGGGATGGATCGTTTCAAGTCGATAACCAAGGTCAGATGGTGACTTCAAGTGGATTTGTCATTCAACCAGCCATCACGATCCCAGCTAATGCACAGTCAATTACAGTTGCTCGCGATGGTACTGTATCAGTTACACAACCTGGTTCTGCCGCACCAGTACAAGTCGGTTCTATACAGTTGGCGACGTTTATTAACCCAGCTGGGTTAATGGGTCTTGGCGAAAATCTTTATGTTGAAACCGCAGCATCAGGCAACCCGGGTACGAATGCCCCGGGTACGAACGGCGCGGGTTTGTTGGTGCAATCATTCATTGAGACATCGAATGTCAATGTGGCCGAAGAATTAGTGAGCATGATACAAACTCAGCGTGCCTACGAAATCAATAGTAAGGCGATTACAACCTCAGATCAGATGTTACAGCGATTGTCGCAACTCTGAAGCTTAGTCAACTAAGCTGAGTTGATCACTTAAAGAAATCGTTGAAAGCGAAGAATCTAAAATGAACACTACAAAATTTATCGTCGCATTCATTGGCCTAACGTCATTGTTTGGCTGTGCGACAACACCTCCTGCAATAAGTCATCAATCAGGTGTGGTTCATGCTCAGACCGCAAAAAATCAACGTGAAGCAAATGGCGCGATCTTTCAGACAGCGAGCTACAGGCCTTTGTTTGAAGATGTCAAAGCGCGACTAATTGGCGATGTGCTGATAATCTCGATTAGTGAGAATACCTCTGCCACTAAGGCGGCAGGTGCGTCCGGCAGTAAATCAGGGAGTGCTGCATTCGCTGCGCCGACTATTTTAGGTATTCCTGCAAGCACAACAGCGAAAGCCTCGATTTCAACTTCTGCGTCTACGAAGTTTGATGAAAAAGGTGCAGAAACTGCGAGTAATTCTTTTTCAGGAACTATCGCGGCAACTGTTATTGACGTGCTGCCTAATGGTAATTTGTTAGTCAGTGGTGAGAAGCAAATCGCATTCAACAAAGGCGCTGAGTATGTCAGATTTTCTGGCGTCGTCAACCCACAAACAATAACTGCTGCGAATTCTGTGTCTTCTACTCAGGTTGCCGATGCACGCTTTGAATATCGTTCTACGTCACGTGTCGACCTTGCCGAAGTTAACTCTTTGCTGACCCGTTTCTTTTTAAGTTTTTTGCCGTTTTAAGTTGAGAATTCAATATGAAATCGCATAGTCAAACCAATTCAAAGCGCTATCCGTTTTATCGAGCCGTGTATGCCGTTTGCTTGTTGGGGGCAATGCTTATGCCGCAGATGAGTCAGGCGGAACGTCTCAAAGATCTGGCTGGTATTCAAGGCGTGCGTCAAAATCAATTGATGGGTTATGGTCTAGTCGTTGGTTTAGATGGTAGTGGTGATCAAACGACGCAAACGCCATTCACGGTGCAAAGTATTATTAGTATGATGCAGCAGATGGGTGTGTCGATACCAGTTGGCACCAGTCTACAATTGAAAAATGTTGCCGCTGTCATGGTGACGACATCATTACCACCTTTTTCGCAGCCAGGACAAACTTTGGATATTACTGTGTCGTCCATGGGTAACGCGAAAAGTTTGAAGGGCGGTACTTTACTGATGACCCCGTTGAAGGGCGCTGATAATCAGATTTACGCGATGGCACAAGGAAACATCTTAGTTGGTGGTGTTGGTGCTTCTGCCAATGGTAGTAAAGCGCAAGTAAATCACCTGAGCGTTGGGAAGATTTCCGGCGGCGCTACAGTTGAACGCTCGGTGCCCTCGCCTTTGGGACATGGTAATTCCATTCAATTGGAGTTAAATACAGCCGACTTTTCTACCGCTAGCCGTGTAGTGGAGGCGATTAATCAAAAGTTTGGCCCAGAAACTGCGGCAGCCGTTGATGGGCGCGTAATACAAGTAAAAGCACCGCAAGTCAATGATCAGCGGGTGGCGTTTTTAGGTACATTGGAAAGCATAGAAGTAACGCCTGCGCAGACAGCAGCAAAAGTAATTCTAAACGCGCGAACTGGTTCTATTGTGATGAATCAATCAGTGAGTCTTGAGACTTGCGCTGTTGCCCACGGCAACTTAAGCGTGGTTATCAATACTGACAATGCGATAAGTCAGCCAAATGCTCTAAGTAACGGTCAAACTGCTGCGACACCCAATTCGACTGTTGCGATTACTAAAGAGGGCGGGCAATTGTTGATGTTAAAGGCTGGTGCCAACTTGTCTGATGTAGTGAAAGCGCTCAATTCAATTGGAGCTACTCCGCAGGATTTGCTTGCCATTTTACAAGCTATGAAAGCATCAGGCGCCTTGCGTGCTGATTTGGAAATCATTTAGCCTTTTTTGCGAGTGAATGTAATGATTGGTCGAGCTGATTTATCTGAAAAGCTTGCTTTTGATAGCAAGGGGTTAGACGCTTTGCGTCAAGCATCAAAAGATAACTCTCCCGAAGCACTGAAAGCAGCTGCGACACAATTTGAAGCGCTGTTTGTTAGCATGATGCTCAAATCAATGCGGCAAGCGGGTGGTCAGGACGGCATGTTCGATAATGAACAAAGCAAGATGTATACTTCCATGTTGGATCAGCAATTGTCACAAAAAATGGCAAGTCGCGGTATAGGTTTAGCCGATGCAATGGTAAGGCAGCTTTCGAACAATGCGATGACACAAGCATTGCAGTCGGAGAGTTCACCTCCAGTTCCTTTGGGCGGGTTAGGTGGTGTGAATCAATATGCACAACAACAGACATACGTTGCAAAAGCCGAACAGTTGCTTGATTCGGTTGGTAGTATTAATTCTAACTCTTCTGCTCGTCACGTTCAGGAGTTCACGCAAAAGTTGGGACCTCATGCAGAATTAGCTGCTCAGGGTAGTGGTATCCCAGCAAAATTTATGCTGGGTCAAGCCGCCTTAGAGTCTGGTTGGGGGAAGCGAGAGATTCGAGCAATGGATGGCTCGGCTAGTCATAACGTATTCGGCATCAAGGCTACTGGTAATTGGAAAGGCCGCACAGTTGACGCGATGACTACGGAATATACCAATGGTGTAGCTTATCAAAAAGTTGAAAAATTCCGTGCTTACGATAACTACGGTGATGCATTTAAAGATTATGCAAAACTCATCAGTGACAATCCGCGATACCAATCAGTATTGCAAAGCGGTGGAGATGCCTCTCAGTTTGCCTACGCTTTACAAAAAGCTGGCTATGCAACCGATCCGCATTATGCGCAAAAGTTGACGAAAGTTATACAGCAATCGTTCTCGGGCTGATCCCATTTGAGTTTTGAATTAAAGTTTTCCTAGATTAACCCGTTACATTGAAAGACGGTAGGCTGTAATGGGATCCCGTATTAGTATTAAAAAGATCGATATTTTGAGTGAATAGGTTGAATTATGGGCACCAATATCCTAGGGATTGGCCAAAGTGCGTTGGCGGCGGCGCAGATGGGAATTGCGACTGCAGGTCATAATATTGCCAATGTCAATACACCCGGTTACAGCCGTCAACAGTTACTTCAAAGTGCCGCTGCTGCACAAAATGTGGGTGGCAGTTTTATTGGACAAGGCACCGTAGTGGGTGAAGTTCGTCGTGTGTATAACCAGTTTATTGCACAACAAGTCAATACAACGCAATCCTCTCAAAACTATTCGGCCGCATACTTAAATCAAATACAACAGATCAGCAACTTAGTGGCGGATCAATCTGCGGGTGTTTCTCCAGCGCTGCAAGAATTTTTTAGCTCGATACAAAATTTAGCTATCAGCCCTAATGGCACTGCGGGCGCGGCAGCACGCCAAGCTGTTCTTTCTACTGGTTCGTCCTTAGCATCCCGTATTCAAAGCTTAGGTGGTCGTCTTGATCAAGTTTCTGAGGACGTTAATAATAGAATAGGTCAAACCGTTACTAGTATTAATGCTTTTTCAAAGCAGATTGCAGACTTAAATGATTTTATTGAAACAGCTCAAGCAATTTCAGGTGGTGCTGCACCGAATGATTTGCTTGATCAACGCGATAACGCTATAACAGAACTGAGTAAGTTAGTTAACGTTACAGTGGTGGATCAGGGTGGAAAATACAATATTTTCATGGGTACTGGTCAACCATTGGTATTAGGCGCTAAAGTTAGTGTTTTGCAACCTACTAGTTCTCTTACTGATCCGAGCCGCATTCAAGTGTCTTACGAAAGCAACGGGACTTTGGTTCAATTGAATGAACAAAGCCTTACAGGAGGTGAGCTTGGAGGTTTGTTTGCCTTCCGATCGAATTCTTTAGATACTGCTAGAAATTCCCTCGGTAGAATTGCGGTTTCTATAGCTACCGAATTTAATGACCAACATAAGTTAGGTCAAGATTTAAATGGGCAGGCGGGCACCGATTTTTTCTCTATCAAGGGACCAGTATCAACTCCAAGTGCTATTAATACAAGCGCGGCGAATATGTCAGTATCGTTTTCCGATGTTGGCGCATTAACGACGAGTGATTATCGGGTTCAATACTTGGCCGGCGTTGTCCCTGCGCCGAATTATTTTAAAATTACCAGAGTTTCTGATGGAAGTGTAAGCACCTCAACAACTTTGCCTGCAGTGGTGGATGGTCTCAGTTTTAATTTGGCAGCGGTGGGATCACCCGCTGCGGTTGTGACACCTGGTCTGAATGATGAGTTTATGGTGCGACCAACCGCGTTGGCGGCGTCGTCTATTAGCATGGCGCTCACAGATACGAGTAAAATCGCGGCGGCAGTACCAGTGACGACCAGCTTGCCAAGTACGAATTTGGGTACAGGTAAGTTCAGTTCAGGCGTAGTTAACTCCTTGGTTTCAGGAACTAGTAACTCTCCAAATGGTGTAATTGGGTCGATCGTAGTAGGTGACTCCTATAAGAGTTCTACCTTGACGCCGGCGCTTAACTTAACTTTTGCAACAGGCCCCAATAGTTTGGCCGGTTTCCCTCTTGGAGCTTTAGTCTCTGTTACAAATGCGGGCGTAACCTCCAACTATCAGGTAGCTGCTGTGGCGGCGCCTGCTGCAACGCCTCCTCAAGTTGTAAATGTTCCTTACACCAGTGGCGCTACCGTTACTTATGGTGGCGTCAGTTTTGTTATTAAAGACAATCCAGCTGCACCTGCTGCTGGCAATACCTTTACTTTGGGTAGCTCTTTACCCATTACGCCCACAAAACTAACGTATAACTCCGGAGGTAATAATTTCACCGGATTCCCTGCGAACGCTAACGTAACCGTTAAAAATGGCAATACAACGACATCCTATGTAGCAGGTTCCGCGATACCTTACATCGAAGGTTCGACCATCAGTTTTAATGGTTTGAGCTTTAATGTGTCAGGTGCTTACGCCAACGGTGATGTGGTTAATATCACGACTAATCCTTCAGGTTCTGGCGATAATCGTAATGCAGGTTTATTGGCTGGATTGCAGACGAAAAATACAATGGCATCTGGGACAACGAGTTTTCAAGGTGCGTATGGCCAATTCGTGAGTAGTGTAGGTAATAAAGCGCACGAATTGGAAGTGACAAATAAGTCGGAAACAAAATTACTTTCGCAAGCTTTGCAAGCGCAGCAGTCCGAGTCTGGTGTGAATCTCGATGAAGAAGCTGCGAATTTGCTACGTTATCAGCAAGCCTATCAGGCTGCTGGTAAATTAATGCAAATTGCCAGCCAGTTATTTGACGCGATACTTGCGATAGGAAGATAAGAGGGATAATTATGCGTATCAGTACCAATACTATTTATGAGTCTGGTGGCTCACGTATAAGTGACTTGCAAGTTGGATTAAATCGAACCCAACAACAGATTGCTTCCGGTCGTAGAATATTGAATCCATCAGATGATCCAATTGGATCAGCGCGAGCCTTAGTCATCACGCAGACTGATGCGGTCAATGATCAACTGGCAGTCAATAGAAAAAATGCGGCAAATACTTTGAGCATCGCGGAGGACACGCTAAGCAACGTTACCAATGTTTTGCACAACGTGAAGACTCTCGTGGTCAGTGCGGGGAATGGTGTTTTATCCGACCAGGAACGCGGTTATATTGCCAATGAGTTGCAAGGTAATCTTGATCAGTTGTTTGGTTTTGCTAATGCTACCGATGGTACTGATGGCTATCTTTTTTCTGGCTTCTCCTCGACTACAGCGCCCTATACAAAAACGCAGGGTGGCGCACAGTATAATGGTGATCAGGGCGGAAGATTCTTGCAAGTAGATACCTCTAGACAAATTCCGATCAGCGATATTGGTTCTGCCATTTTTGGAAATATTCGAACCTCTAATGGTCAGTTTAATGTTCGCCCTAACCCGTCCAATGTTGGACAAACAGTCGCAACTGCTTCGATCAATGTGCCAACTACAGCCAATTTAACTGGCAATAATTATGAAGTGGCGTTTGATAATACTGGAGCAAATTTCACAGTTACCAATAAAACCACCGGTGTTGTGGTTGTTCCTAGTACTGCTTACACTAGTCCACAAACAGTGACGGTTGATGGTATGGATATCACTTTGACCAATACTCCGGGCGCGCCTGGTCCAGGTGATAAATTCTCGATTCAGCCCGGTAATCAAAATATTTTTGAAACTATTACAGATTTAATTAACACTTTAAAATCGCCGACTGGCAACGTACAACGACGATTAGAATTGACTGCGGATCTAAGTCAAGCGAATTCCAATATCGATAAATCTTTGTCGAATGTTTTATTGGCACGCACGGGTCTTGGTACATCGTTGAAAGAATTAGAAAATTTAAATAGTGCAGGCGACAGCATGGGCGTCATTTATAAGCAAGAATTATCAGCATTGCAAGACCTTGATTATGCAAAAGCGATTACCGAATTAAATCAAAATCAAGTGGTGTTACAGGCGGCACAGCAGTCTTTTGTTAAAACGTCGTCACTTTCTTTGTTCAACTATCTCAACTAAGGTTTGTTGCGATTTAGAAAATATAAAAAAAGCCCCACTAAATAAGAATCTAGTGGGGCTTTTTCAATTGCTAAACAAATTAATTGGCGCGAGTCATTTTCTCTGCAATATAGTTTTTTTGCTCTACAGGCGGCGAGACGAGTTTTACAATAGCGAATGAAACATTATCACCTTGAGAGTTTGCTCGTTCCCGTGCTTTGCGTATCATGAGTTCAGAGGCTTGACGGGGCGTGCTGGCACCCACTGCTACTGATAGTTCGATGTCTGCGAAATAATGCCATAAACCGTCTGAGCACAACAGAAATGAATCGCCCGCTGTCAGATCGTCTTTCTCACCAAATGTCACGTATGGGATGGCATTTTTTGAACCTAATACATTGACTAATACATTGGACATCTTATGGTTTTTTGCTTCTTCCGGCGTGATTGAACCTTCATCAACCAAGCGTTCGACATAAGAGTGGTCTTTGGTTCGCTCAGCAAAATTGGGACCGGAAAAACGATAGAGGCGGGAATCACCAGCATAGGCCCACACGGCCTTTTCAGGGGATATGACCAAGGCGACAAAGGTACTGTGCGGTTCTTTTTCTGATGAAACCGCCGACAATTTAATCACGGTGTGTGCTTCATGGACGATGGCTTCCAGCATCGCTTTAATGTCATTGCCAGGAAAGAATTCGTCAAACAACATTTTTGCTGAGCGTACTACTTGCTCCGCAGCAATAGCGCCACCACTCTTGCCCCCCATGCCGTCAGCAACCACCGCCATCATGTGGCCTGGCGCGTTTGGTGCTGCAAATAGAGCCACCCGGTCTTGTTGTTCTTTACGATCACCGATATGTTGAGCGGTGCCAGCTTCGATCTTATATTGGCTCATACGTCTTGGTAGATTACACTAGTCGAAATTTCCGAATTTTTTAAATTAACTTTTTGCATTTTACTCGCTCTTACAGCTTATGGACCATACAAATCAAATTCGAATGCGTATTTGTGAATTAGAAGTAGAACATCGCGATCTCGACTCCGTCATTGAAACAATTACGAGGGACCCTGATCACGACGAATTGCAGTTGCGCCGCTTGAAAAAACGCAAATTACAACTGAAGGATTACATATCACTATTGAAAATGCAACTCTCTCCTGACATTCCGGCTTGATAAACCCAGTTGAGTTGCCAATTTAGTTGATAGCCAAACGTCATTGTCCCTGCTTTCGGCTGTTTTTTTTGCTCCATCTTCAATTGCAAATATGGAGTTTGTTTTTTTGTTGTGTTTGATTGTGCCTTATTTTGACAGAACCTAATTTAAATTCGAGTGACAATGGAGTTCACGACCGGGAAGTCCAACAGATATTCGGCGAGTCTGGTGTGTTAAGTGCTTCGATCCAAGGCTATCGCCCGCGCGAGGCTCAAATAGAAATGGCGAAAGCAATTGCCTTTGCGATTGAAAATCAAAAGACTCTGCTGGCTGAAGCTGGTACTGGCACCGGTAAAACTTTTGCTTATCTTATTCCCGCTTTATTGTGGGGTGGTAAGGTCATTGTCTCCACTGGTACAAAAAATCTACAGGACCAGCTGTATTTACGTGATATTCCGACCATAAAAAAAGTATTGAAGGCGCCAGTCTCAGTTGCGCTTTTAAAAGGTCGTGCGAATTACCTTTGCCATTTTCATTTGGAACGTACTTTGCAAAATGGTCGCCTGACTTCGCGTGAAGATGTTGGATATTTACGTGATATTTCTCGTTTTATAAAGACCACGAGCAGTGGCGATAAAGCGGAGCTGGCGAGGGTGCCTGAGACCGCCGCGGTATGGAATCTGGTGACATCAACGAAAGATACTTGCATGGGGTCCGAGTGCCAGTATTATCAGGATTGCTTTGTCATGAAAGCGCGTAAGGAAGCGCAGCAGGCTGATGTGGTAGTGGTTAATCACCATTTATTTTTCGCGGATTTGGCATTGAAAGATACGGGAATCGCGGAGTTACTTCCTTCTGCAAATACCGTAATTTTTGATGAGGCGCATCAATTGCCGGAAACAGCCACTTTATTTTTTGGTGAATCAATTTCAACGTCGCAGATTTTAGAACTGTGCCGTGATAGCTTGGCAGAAGGTTTGTCGCATGCGCGTGATGGTGCAGAATGGGCAAAAATTGTGACGCCGGTAGAACGTGCCGCACGTGATTTACGGCTTTGTTTTGCACAGGATTCGATCAGGATGTCGCTGCAACAAATCGCGCCGTCAAGTCCTTTCTTTCCCGCACTCGAAACTTTGAAAGATAGCCTCGGTGATTTGATTGGCGTTTTGGAAAAACAAGCGGAACGTGCGGAAACGATAGAACAATGCCGGGTTCGAGCAGTCGATTTACAAACTAGATTAGACGATTGGCGCGAGCTCGATCCGAACGCAAAAGAGAGCAAAGGAAAACCTGAATGCGTATTGTGGGTCGAGGCTTATTCAACTTCCTTGCAATTAAATAAAACGCCGCTATCCATTGCGCCGATTTTCAATAAACAACGTGAAGGCGTACCACGTACTTGGATATTTGCTTCGGCTACCATGGCGGTGAAAAATGATTTCAGTCACTATGTATCGCAGATGGGTTTGTGGGACGAGCCTGCCCGGACTTGGCCCAGCCCATTTAATTACCAAGAGCAAGGTATTTTGTATGTACCTGATGGCATGCCGCAGCCCAACTCCAGAGAATACACCGACGCGGTAGTGGATGCTGCTTTGCCAGTAATTGAAGCGGCTGGAGGGCGCACCTTTGTTTTGTGTACGACAAATAAGGCGGTCAAACATTGTGCTGAAAGGTTGAAAGACGAATTTACTAAACGTGATTTGAACTTCCCTTTGTTCGTACAGGGCGATGCGGGGCGTACCGAGTTACTGGATCGATTTCGGGCGTCTGGTAATGGCGTATTGATTGGTAGTCAGAGCTTTTGGGAAGGTGTCGACGTACGTGGTGAAGCCTTATCTTTGGTGGTCATTGATAAACTACCGTTCGCGCCGCCAGATGATCCGGTGTTAGCAGCGCGTATAGAAGCGATGGAAAAGAAAGGATTGAATGGTTTTGTTCATCATCAATTGCCAGAGGCGATCATTAATTTGAAACAAGGTGCAGGCCGTTTGATTCGTGATGAAACGGACCGTGGCGTGTTAATGATTTGTGATCCCCGCCTTATTTCTAAACCATATGGCAAACGCATTTGGCAAAGCTTGCCTGCGTTCGCACGTAGCCGAGAACTTCCCGTGATCTTAAGTTTTTTTGCCGAGTTGGAGAAAGCCCGTACTGCAAAACTAAGCCAAGTGTGATGAGCCACATTCATCAGCTTGTAGAGAATTTACAAAGTTAAAAAACTGAAAGATCAGTTGAAAGGAAGCAGGAATGATTTCAAATCCCGTGCAAGAAACTGTGGATCAGGTAATACGCTCTCGTCGTTCGTTGCGAGCTTTTTTACCAACGCCTATTGCAGCTGAAGATATCCAGTCAATACTGGAGGTAGCAGCACGAGCACCATCTGGTACGAATACCCAACCTTGGAAAGTATTTGTGTTACGGGGGCAGAGTTTGCAGCGACTTTCTGAGGCAATTCTTGCTGCACACAATGACCTCGAAGTGGCTAAGACGCACACGGAAGAGTACAAGTATTATCCAGTCGAATGGCGTAGCCCTTATATAGACAGGCGACGTAAAGTCGGTTGGGATTTGTATGCCTTACTTGGTTTGACTCGAGAGAATAAGCTAGGCATGCATATTCAGCATGGACGTAACTATCAATTTTTTGACGCACCGGTGGGTCTGATCTTTACGATAGACCGTATTATGGAACAGGGATCTTGGTTGGATTACGGTATGTTTTTACAAAACATCATGTTGGCAGCACGCGCTAGAGGTTTGGATACTTGTCCACAGGCCGCGTTTACACAATATCACCAAATTATTGAAAAACACTTACAGTTGCCTGAAGATCAGATGGTGGTTTGTGGCATGTCTTTAGGATTTGCTGATATGACTAAGGTAGAAAATACTTTAATTACTGAACGTGCCGCTTTGACTGAATTTGTGCAGTTTCTTGATTGAGCCTAGGTTTTATCATAGTGCGCATGTCGTTTTCATATTGAAAAATGCAGAAAGATATATTTTGTTTATCTCATTTGTTTCAAACTTGTAGATTTGATGTGAAGAAGCCGCGCTAAGTCTTTAATTCTCTTGCGAATTATCAAGAATTTGCTACACTTCGTTCCATTAGGAAATTTTTTGTCTCAAGGAGTATTACATGGTTGCACTAAGTTTGAAGTCTATGGTGAAATCTATGTTCGGTTTATCTATTTTTCCCTTCAATAAGTCTGCGCTAACTGTCCTAGCTATTTCTTCTGCACTGCTTGTTTCTCAAGCTCAAGCAGCCTCGAATTCACACCATCATCGCGTTAAAAAAGCACACGCGACTAAGAGCGGTTCACATAAGTCCAAAATTGCTCACAACAAAGTATCTAAAAAATCCAAGCAAAAAGTATTGACGGCAAAGGCCTCAAAACAACGCCACGTGTTGCAATTGGCTGAAGATACACGCCCGAGTGCGGGTGATATGGCAGGCTTGAAACACATTGATGCTTTGGCATTAGCCTCGAACGTCGCGTTCGTTGTCGATCAAGATAGTTCCAAGGTTTTGTTTGAAAAAAACGCAGAAGTTTCTCTCCCAATCGCCTCCATTACTAAATTGATGACAAGTTTGGTAGTTGTGGAAGCGAAACAGGATTTGACTGAAATGATCGATATCACGGCAGATGATCTCGATAAAGAAAAGGGCACGGGTTCACGCTTAGCGATAGGTGCTAAGTTATCTCGTGCAGATTTATTGCATATTGCACTGATGAGTTCGGAAAATCGTGCAGCCTCTGCTTTGGGGCGTAGTTACCCTGGTGGTTTGCCAGCCTTCGTTGCTGCGATGAATGCCAAGGCAAAGCAATTGGGTATGAATGATACCTCCTATGTCGACTCCAGTGGCTTGTCGAGTAAAAATGTTGCAAGCGCACGTGATTTGGTCAAGTTGATCAACGCTGCTTATCAATATCCTTTGATTCGTGAATACTCGACCGACTCGAAATATGCGGTAAATCCTAAAGGCAAGCAATTGCTCGAATATGGTACAACCAACAAATTAGTGGCGAGCTCAGATTGGAATATAGGTCTGCAAAAAACGGGATATATTGCAGAGGCAGGGCGGTGCTTAGTTATGCAAGCAATTATCGAAGGTCGTGCCGTGGTAATGGTATTCCTTGATTCTAAGGGGAAATACTCTCGATTGGCGGACGCTGGACGTATCAAAAAATGGATTACGGCGATGCATCCTCAAGGCTAATAAGATTTCGTTTGAAATAAAAAAAGGCTTTGCATTGCAAAGCCTTTTTTCTTTTGGTTGACGCAAATCGTTACATAAATAAAACTTCCCATAATGCTTCGCTGGCGAGAATAACTTGTACAACTTTTTCAGTTTGGACGCGCGCTTTTTCTTCTCCCTGTAGTCGAATATTGTGCTGGTATTTACGTAGCACTCGATACGTATTAGCGGTTTCTTGTGCTAGCGTCGAATCGATTAAGCTGAGTTCTCCACAACGTTTTAATAGGGCAATATTGCCGATATTTCCGGTTAATTCGGGATAGTCGTGCGCATGTCTGAGCACTAAATATTGCACCATGAATTCTATGTCTATCATGCCGCCATGGTCATGTTTAAGGTCAAATAAATCAGTGCGATTGACATTCGCTTCACGCATTTTTTTACGCATGCTGATTACTTCGGATTTTAAGGCTTCATGATCGCGTGGCAAACGTAAAACTGTTTCTCGTATTTGTTCAAATTTGGCGCCAATTTCTAGGTCTCCAGCACAAAAACGTGCGCGAGTAAGCGCTTGATGCTCCCATAGCCAGGCGGATTTTTCTTGGTATCGCTCGAATGAGTTGACGGAAGAAACCATCAGTCCACTCGCACCATCTGGGCGTAAAGCGATATCAATGTCGAACAATACCCCGGAAGAAGTATGTGACGTCATCCAAGTGATGAAGCGCTGGGCCAATTTTGCATAGAGTGCCGGTGCCTCTTGATCTTCATCGTCGTATAAGAAAATGACATCGAGATCCGACGCATAGCTTAGTTCTTTACCGCCTAATTTTCCATACGCGATGACGGCAAATCGTGGCGTTGCACGATGGCGATTCGGGATGCTTTGCCACACGGCTTGGATCACTGCATCCACAACAATGTCAGCCAATTTTGATAAGGCATCGGCCAAGTGCTCTACACTTAATCGGCCTTCTAGATCTTGTGCCAATAAACGAAATAATAGTGCATGGTGCATTTCGCGCAAGGTGTCTAATTGCATTTCAATATCACCATCTTGCTGCTGCAGTTTTTGGCCTAGCTCCGCACTAAATGCATCCCAGTCCGGGGCTTGGTGCAATACGGATTCATCGAGTAATTCATCAAGCAAGATAGGATGACGACTAAGAAATTTGGCGGCCCAATCACTTGCATTCATCATGCGGATAAGACGTTCTAATGCATGGGGAAACTCGCTGAGTAAGGATAAGTAGGCACTACGACGCGCAATTTGCTCCAAGAAGTCGAGCAAGCGCGGCACAGTTTCTGTTTGTCCTTCAGTTTGTTTGGATAGAATAGTCAGTGCTTGGTTGATCAGCCCTGTCATTTTTTGTTGGCTAGCATCTGATAAAGATTGCATTTTTGTAGATTGCCAAGTGCTTGCTAGTCGTTGTGCGACAGCTTTGGCTTCTTGGAAACCTAAACTTTGTAGATGCAACTCTATCGTTTCGACGGCATCTGGGTCGGAGAGATTAGGTGCATCTAATTGCTCCGTTTGTTTGTCTGATTTGTCTTTGAATATCGCGTCAAATTGTTCTGCCACAAACTGCATATGAGGGATTAATATGGTATTTAATGCGGCTACATTTGGGTAGCCCATCATTTGTGCAACGATATGTTGATCTTCAAGCTTAGCAGGGAAGATATGGGTTTGCGTATCGTCGAGATACTGCAATCGATGCTCTACGTCACGTAGGAAAGTGTAAGCTTGCATCAGCTGCACAACGACTTGTTGATCTAGTATACCTTTTTCCGCAAGTGTTATTAAAGTCTGTCTGGTAGAGCGGTCACGCAAAATCGCTTCGCGTCCACCACGTATCAATTGGAACACTTGTGCCAAGAATTCCACTTCGCGTATGCCACCGCGCCCTAATTTGACGTTGATACCGCGGTCTGGGTGCCTGGTTTCCTGACGAATGACTTCTGCGCGGATTTGATGGTGCATATTGCGTAGTGAATCGATTACGCCGTAGTCGAGGTAACGTCGATATACAAATGGAAAAATAATCTTATCCAATGTTGCAATGTGATTGGCTGTGCCAGTAATAGCGCGCGCTTTGACCCAGGCGTAGCGTTCCCATTCACGTCCTTGAACCAAGAAATAGTCTTCGACCATGCTAAAACTCGCAACTAAGGGGCCAGAATTGCCGTTGGGGCGCAATGCCATGTCAACTCGGAATGAGAAACCGTCTTCCGTTATTTCTGAGATCGCAGCGATCAATTTTTTGCCGAGGCGACTGAAAAATTCATGATTCGATAATTCCCGTTGTCCCGGTCCAGGAAGTGTCTCACCATTTTCGTAATAACAAAAAATGAGATCGATATCAGAAGACACGTTTAGCTCGTGCCCACCTAGTTTTCCCATGCCTAAAACAATTAATTCCTGCACTTCACCACTTTCTTCACCCATTGGTTGACCATGCAACGCCACCATTTCAGTCATAAGGTGTTGCAAATGCGTCTTTACTACAAAATCTGCGAGCTCACTGATAGCGGTGACGATGTCGTTCAGTTTTGCTAACCCAGTCAAGTCGCGCACGATTAAACTGGAAAGTACGAGGTTGCGGGTGCGACGCATTGCGGCAGCTAAATTAGCGCCTTGCGTCATTTCGTTTTGTAAAATTTCGCCAAAAACGGTCGGGCTCAGGGATAATTGCGTTATATTCTCTAGCTCTTGCATTCTTGTGCTTTTGGCATTCAGCCAACGACTCAAAAAGCGTGAACGTAATGCTGGGTGTTGTGGTTCAGATAATGCAAAAGAAGAATTCATAGTGTTGCGATCAATTGGTGGCAAATGGCAAGAGCAGGCGTGATGTTGAGAAGGTCATCACATAAACCTAAATGCATTGTAAAGGCAGACTGTAGAATCACAAATACATGTGTTGATTTAAGTTAATACTGGTGTAACTAGGCAAAATAGTGGTCAATTGTGCTGTGAATTGATACTCTATGTCACATTTATACAGATACCCACAGGCGGGCAATTTTGATTTTTTTATGAAGAAGTAAACGGGGGAGTATGCGGCTGTTTATAGTTTTACTGTTGTCATGGTTCTTAATGTTACTAGGCACCCTGTTTCTTGACATTTTGTTTCATTTTAAGATTTTTTGTCCGGCTCCAACGTGAAATTGGAATCGTCACAATCATCCCTATCGACAGAGAAGCAACCGCAAGATAGTGTGCGCGGCTGGCGTAAAGTCGTCCGCAGTGTTCGTGGTACATGCTTTGCTGCCGCCTGCCACAGTGGTCGAGGTTTGAAAAAGACTTTCGCCATTGCGATGAAATGCTTGCTAGTGCTGTATTTCCTATTCGCCATCTTGTTTTTGTTGTTGCGTTACGTCGTTCTGCCAGGTCTTGAAAATTACAAAACCGACATAGAGCAATTTGCCAGCCGTAAAATGGGTCGACAAGTTCAGATCGACAAAATTCAGGCTGGATGGCAAAACTTCAACCCACAGTTGACGCTAAATAATGTCGTCATTCACGATCAATTGTCGAAACCTGCGTTGAGCTTGCCTGAAGTTCGCACCAGTATTTCTTGGTGGTCCTTGTTGGTATTAGATATCAGATTCGACAAAATAGCAGTACTTAAACCTAGTTTGAAAGTGCTGAGAGACCGCGAAGGCACAATTCAGGTTGCCGGTTTTCCCATCAAACTCAAGCAACAAGTTAACCAAGATGAGGCGGGCATCGATTGGGTTTTGGCGCAGCATCAAATAAGTATACAAGATGGACAAATCAGTTGGGATGATCAATTGCAGGAAAATCCTGTCTTAGAATTGAATGAAGTCAATTTTGTACTAGAAAATCAATGGCATAAACACCGCTTTGCACTGCGCGCTAAACCACCTGCTGTGTTAGCCGCACCGGTGGATATTCGCGGTAGCTTTACGCAATCCGTTTTTGCCCATAAAAAATCAGAACTAGTATCTTGGTCGGGTGAACTATATTCCGATCTCAGGAAAGCGGATTTGCCGCTCATACATCAATATTTTCCTTTGCCAGTTAAGCTTGATAAGGGCGTAGGGACTTTACGTTCTTGGCTGAAAATGGATCGAGGTCGTATCGTGGACTTTACTGCTGATGTACGTTTGCAAGATGTACTTGGGAAGTTTCGCCGCGATTTGCCGATTCTGGACATGGCACAAGTGAGTGGTCGTATCATCGCTTCTGAACGTATTGCTGATAATAACCGATACATGTCGTGGATGCTTGGACAGGCAGGGCATAGCTTGGCTCTGGTCGACTTTTCTATGCAAACCCGCGATGGTTTGCTCTTGCCCGCAACCACACTAAAGGAAACGTTTACCCCAGGTGAAAAAGGACAAGGTGAAAAAGTTGAACTCTATGCACAATCGCTTGATCTCCATTCGTTAGCTAATTTTGCTGAACATTTGCCTATTCCTTTGGATCAGCGACGCTTGTTGATAGATGTCGCACCAAAAGGTGTATTGAAGGAGTTCAGTGCACGTTGGCAAGGCAGTTTCCCCGAAATTTCTAGCTATAGCATTAAAGGCCATTTCAGTAATTTAGAAATGCAACCACAAAAGGCGCAACTTGCACGTCCTAAGGTAGGCAAGACACCAGCGAAGGCGGCCGTACCAGCGATACCAGGGTTTGATAATTTATCCGGCTCAATCGATGCGAACGATAAAGGCGGCAGTTTTACTTTGGATTCTCATGATCTCGTGCTGCAACTGCCTAGTTATTTTGTTGATCCTTTGATGCCATTTAAACGCTTGCAAATGCAGGCTCAGTGGCAGTTCGCTGCCGATGATAAATTATTGTTTCAAATTCATGGTATGGAGTTCGAACAAGATGGCGCGATCGCTTCTTTGAGCGGTAAACATGTGTTGTCTATGCGTCAGCAAGATTTGGGGGAAGTCGATATCAGTGGCCGTTTGAATGGTTTTGATCTGAAAACGATCAATCGCTATATTCCAGCACATACGCCAGATGATTTACGTTTTTGGTTGAGTAATGCTTTGCTAGATGGGACTGCCAACGATGTCGTTTTTCGACTTAAAGGACCCCTGACGCAGTTTCCATTTCATCAAAAAGAAGGTCGAGCGCTAGAACAGGGAGAGTTTTTGGTCAAGGGCAATATCCAAGCAGGTAAATTGAATTTTTTGCCGGGAGCATTTGCTAAAGACGGGGCAGCGCCTTATTGGCCGATGATAGAGAACATCAAAGGAAGTTTTGTTTTTGATCGTGCCCGTATGGAAATTCGTGCGGACAGCGGCATGACTAATGGCGTCACTGTCTCAAAGGTAAAAGCTATTATTCCAGATTTGGTGGAACACAATTCTGTATTGCAGATTGATGGGATTGCTAGTGGAGGATTGCAAAATATGCTTGGCTATGTCAAAGCCAGCCCGGTTGATGATTGGCTGGGAAATTTTTTACATGACACGGTCGCGACTGGGAATGCACAACTTGGTTTAAAGTTGCAGTTGCCTTTGCACACGATTATTGATTCGAAAGTGCAGGGTGTTCTGCAATTAGGTGGAAACGATACAAACTTGCAACCAGATTTGCCATTGATCACGGGTTTAAACGGCCGAATCGAGTTCAATGAGCGCGGCTTAAATCTGGGTAATTTAAAAGCTTCGATGTTGGGTGGCGCTGTGCAAGCAAGTGGTGGTACTCAGAAAGATGGCGTGATACGTATTAAGCTGGATGGCGTTGCCAACGCAGATGGAATACGTAAACATTTTGCCGATGTCGATTTGGGTGGACTATTGACTGGGTTGAATGGCGAGAGTCGCTATTTCACACAAATAAATGTTAAACAACGTCAGACGGAAGTGATTGTTGAATCTGGATTGCAGGGATTAGGGTGGAATTTGCCTGCTCCATTGAACAAAGCTGCCAATGACAATTTAGCCTTGAGATTTGAACTCCTGCCAGATGGGACAGGTCTTGCTGGGGAATTGCGCGAGCAAATTAAACTGAGCGTGGGGAGTCGTCTCAACGCCCATTATCAACGTAAAAAGTTAAATGAAAAAAATGCGAAATGGCAAGTGACACGAGGCAGCATTGCGGTGAACGCGCCGGCAATCTTGCCAGATAATGGGCTCAGCGTGCACGTCGAGACAAAATCTTTGAATGTTGATGATTGGCGCCGGCTGTTGGAGAAAAATACAAAACTCCCCGAAACGAATAGTGTTAGCGCTGCAAGTAATCTACAGAATACACAGGTGCAGCAGGTCGATCGGAAAAAGAATCCTGATATCGCACAGTACCTCGAACCGAATAGTTTTTCCGTGTCGACGGATGAGTTATTTTTATTCGGCAAAAAGTTAGACAATATTGTGTTAGGTGCTTCGCATCAGTTTGGCTTGTGGCAGGCAAACTTAGATTCTAAGCAGGCATCAGGTTATCTAACTTGGAATGGCTTGGGCAATCAACAGTCTAATGGGCAATTAACCGCACGTTTGAACCGCTTGATGATTCCTAAATCCGCTGCATCAGATGTCGGTGACTTATTGGAAGCAAAAAACACGACAAAACAAATTCCTAATCTTGATATCCAAGTCGATAATTTTGAATTGTTTGATAAAAAGTTAGGGCGCTTAGATTTGTTCGCTAGCAATAGTTTGGCTGCGCTGGGACGAGAATGGCATATCGATAAACTAAATCTAAAGAATGACGATGCAGAGCTCAATGCTAGCGGCAAATGGGTGGCAAGAGCTAATGATAGCCAGACGAATTTGCGCTATGTTTTAGATATCGCAAACTCCGGCAAGCTTTTGGATAGGTTGGATTTTCTGGGAGTGATGCGTGGTGGTAAAGGACGACTAGAGGGCGATTTGGAGTGGAGAGGTTTACCCTTTGATATTGATATTCCTAGTCTTAGTGGACAATTACAACTGAAGTTGGCAGCCGGACAGTTTTTAAAGGTTGATCCGGGTGGTGCGAAGTTATTAGGTGTATTGAGTATGCAGTCATTGCCACGACGATTTACTCTGGACTTTGGAGATGTGTTTTCGGAGGGTTTTGCTTTTGATAGCATTGTTGGAACCGCCAAAATTCAACATGGAATTGCAAGCACTGATAATTTGAAAATGAGTAGTGTCAGCGCAGCTGTTCTAATGGAAGGTTATGCAAATATTGCAAAGGAGTCGCAAGATTTACATGTGGTGGTGATTCCTGATTTTAATGTGGGTGCCGCCTCTGTGGTTTATGGTTTAGTAGTCAATCCGGTGATTGGCTTAGGTACGTTTCTCGCACAGTTGTTTTTCAGAGACCCCTTAAAACGTGCGTTGACTTATGAACTTCAAATCACTGGCCCTTGGAAAAACCCTGTTGTCACCAAGATAGAAAATAAAGAGCGCCAGCAAATTTTGGAGAAGCAAAAAGCAGAGCAGTCGAAAGCGGAACAAGATAAAAATAAGGCAGAAGTAAAATAGGGACTATGATGAAAATCGCTGCGATACAAATGGTGTCGGTATCTCATCCAGACATTAATATCCAAACGGCAAAACGTTTACTGGAACGGGCAAAACTAGCCGGTGCCGAACTCGCTGTTTTGCCTGAGTATTGGTCGATCATGGGCTTGCGTGATACCGATAAGCTTGCTTTTGCAGAGGAAGCTGGGCTTGGGGTCCTGCAGGATTTTCTATCTCAGATGGCGCGAGAGCTGCAGATGACTATAGTGGGTGGTACTATTCCCTTAAAGTCCGACGATAGTCATAAAATCTATAATGCTTGTCTGGTGTTTGACCGCAGCGGATCGCAAATTGCCCGCTACGATAAAATTCATTTGTTTGGTTTTACCAATGGTGAGGAAAGCTATCAGGAATCAAACACCATACAAGAAGGTAATGACATCGTTAGTTTCGATAGCATGATAGGCAAAGTCGGGTTGGGTATTTGTTATGACCTGCGTTTCCCTGAATTATTCCGCAATATGGGCGCATGTAATTTGTTGATTTTGCCAGCTGCGTTTACTTATACAACAGGCCAGGCGCATTGGGAAATTTTGTTGCGTGCCCGCGCGATTGAAAACCAATGCTATGTACTGGCTTCAGCGCAAGGCGGCACACATGATAGTGGTCGTCGTACTTGGGGTCATAGTATGCTCATCGATCCTTGGGGCAAAGTGTTGAATTGTCTAGAAGAGGGGGAGGGAGTCGTCGTCACTGATCTGGATTTGGAAACGATACAAAAAATCCGCGGTAACTTACCCGCTTTGAAACATCGGCGCTTTACTTGTTAGCAAGGTGTTCCCATTGCAAACATCTGCACGAAATGCTCTACAATAAGCGAGTTAATAGCCAATATGGCCGCCAATAAAGACTGAAAAACATGACACCATTTGATTCAAATTTAAAACATCTCGCAATCGCTCGCGATATTCTTCTTACTCCTTTTGGCCTCGATGAAGCTAAGTTATCGTCTGCACTGAAAACCATGTTTACGCATAAAATTGATTATGCTGATTTGTATTTTCAGTTCACTAAGAATGAAGGTTGGAGCCTGGAAGAAGGCATCGTTAAGACGGGTAGTTTCTCTATAGATCAAGGCGTTGGCGTGCGTGCTGTGTCGGGCGATAAAACGGCATTCTCGTATTCCGACGAGATATCAGAACATGCTTTGTTAGAGGCAGCAGCTGCAACACGCACTATCGCACGTGCTGGTTCTGGCAAAATTCAAGTTGCTTCCTCTATGCAAGGTATTCAAGGTCATAATTTGTTTTTGCAAGATGATCCTTTGGCCTCTTTCGACGCAACACAAAAAGTTGCTTTGTTAGAGCGCATAGAAAAAATTGCGCGCGCTAAAGATCCACGTATCGTACAAGTGATGGCGAGTCTGGCAGGTGAATACGATGTGATTCTAGTAGCTCGCAGTGACGGCGTCATCGCCGCTGATGTCCGTCCATTGGTTCGTATGTCGTTGACTGTAATCGCAGAACAAAATGGACGTCGTGAGACGGGTTCTAGTGGTGGCGGTGGTCGTTACAACTTCTCGTATTTTACTGACGCAATTCTTGAGCAATATGCTGATGACGCAGTGAAGTCGGCTCTAGTGAATCTGGATGCACGTCCAGCGCCTGCTGGTCCAATGACGGTGGTGCTCGGCTCTGGCTGGCCAGGGGTTTTATTGCATGAAGCGATTGGTCATGGTTTGGAAGGTGATTTTAATCGTAAAGGTTCTAGTACTTTTGCTGGTCGTATCGGCGATAGAGTAGCTGCCAAAGGCGTCACCGTGGTTGATGATGGCACCTTAGAGAATCGTCGAGGTTCCTTGAATATTGATGACGAAGGTAATCCTACGCAATGTACAACCTTGATTGAAGACGGAATTCTCAAAGGCTATATCCAAGACACGATGAATGCGCGCCTGATGAAGATGCCCGTCACAGGTAATGCACGTCGGGAGTCGTTCGCACATTTACCTATGCCACGTATGACGAATACGTACATGCTAGGTGGTGACAAAGACCCAGGAGAAATTTTAGCTTCAGTAAAAAATGGTTTGTATGCGGTGAATTTCGGTGGAGGTCAGGTTGATATCACCAATGGTAAATTTGTCTTTTCTGCCAGCGAAGCCTATATGATCGAAGATGGTAAAGTGACTTATCCAGTAAAAGGTGCAACTTTAATCGGTAATGGTCCAGATGTATTGAATCGTGTGTCGATGATAGGCAATGACATGCGTTTGGATTCTGGTGTCGGCGTCTGTGGCAAGGAAGGACAAAGCGTGCCTGTGGGTGTGGGACAGCCCACTTTGCGTATTGATGGCTTGGTCGTTGGCGGAACGGCTTGATAGTTAGTTGAAGAAGTACCAGCACTAAAGCAACGGCAAAAGTTCGTATTGTCTATACATCTTTTTGCCGTTGATTGATTGTCAAAAATCCTTTATTTTTGCGACAAGTATTGAATTTGACTTTGTGTCTTGAATAGATAGGATATTGTGATTACAGTGTCTTTTTTCTATGAGAGGATCAGCATGTCTAAACTTTCCTTCAATCAAGGCTCCCCACAATTTATTCCCTTGAGTACCTTTCGCGCCTATCCAGAAAGTGAGATGGAGGCGCGGGCGGCAGATTTTTACCAAGAGCTCGCACGACGTAAAACCATACGAGAGTTCTCTTCAGAGCCCGTGTCACGTAAAGTGATAGAGCAATGTTTGTTGGCAGCAGGTACCGCTCCGTCTGGCGCAAATCATCAGCCTTGGCATTTTGCCGTAGTTAGCGATCCCGAGTTAAAACATCGCATCCGCGTTGAAGCGGAAATCGAAGAACGTGAATTCTATGAACGCCGCGCGCCGCAAGAATGGAAAGATGCGTTAGCGCCGCTGGGCACAGATTCAGACAAGCCTTTTTTAGAAGTGGCACCGTATCTGATAGCAATCTTCGGTCAAAAAAGTACCTTAATGGATGATGGCACTGCAGTTAAAAATTATTATGTGCCCGAGTCAGTTTCAATTGCCACCGGATTCTTGATCGCAGCCTTGCACCATGCGGGTTTAGCGACATTGACGCATACGCCAAGTCCAATGGGGTTTTTGAATGAGTTATTAGATCGCCCAGATAATGAAAAACCTTACATTTTGCTGGTCGTCGGTCATCCTGCGGATCACTGTATGGTGCCGAATATACGCAAGAAAGCTTTGCATGAGATCGCAACTTTTCTGTAAACGTATAGGCGTTTGAATATAAGCTTATTTCGTAACTCATGGTTAGCTTCAGGCCTTTTGCAGATTTACGCGCATAATCAGATAAATTGCTTGCCAATAGCGTGCTGATGTTGTTATAGTCGTTCCATTAGATCACGAGGTTTTCATGAATTTTGCACGATTTTACTTTCACTTTTACTTTAGCTATTCCAACCTTAAGGCGGTGGAGAAGCGGTAAGTTCACGTAGAAGCAAAATCAACGTACATAGAACCCAACCGATCCAAAAAAACCGCCAAGCTTGGCGGTTTTTTTTTGCCCTTTGAAATCAATTTATTAGGGCACCGGATAGGTAAAGCCGATCAAACAATTTTTTCTAAACACATTTTTATCTAACTGAAACTTCGGGAAAACATCATGCAACGCACAGACGATTTACGTATTCGAGAAATGAAAGAGCTGCTTCCACCTTCGCATTTAATTCGCGAATTTGCCTGCTCTGATAAAGCTTCAGAAGTAACAGCCAATGCACGCGGCGCACTGCATGATATTCTGCAAGCGAAAGACGATAGAGTCATGGTGGTAATTGGGCCATGCTCGATTCACGATACCAAAGCAACCTTAGAGTATGCGAAGAAGCTTGCTGAAGCCCGCGTGAAATTTGCTGGTGAGCTGGAAATCGTGATGCGTGTGTATTTCGAAAAGCCACGCACCACCGTTGGTTGGAAAGGATTGATTAATGACCCGTATATGGACAACAGTTTCCGAATTAACGATGGACTGCGTATCGCACGTGAATTGCTATTGAATATTAATGAACTTGGCTTGCCGGCTGGTACTGAGTACTTGGATATGATCAGTCCACAATACATCGCCGATTTAATTAGCTGGGGCGCCATTGGTGCGCGTACCACGGAGTCACAAGTGCATCGTGAACTCGCTTCTGGCTTGTCATGTCCGGTTGGTTTTAAGAACGGAACCGATGGAAACGTCAAAATCGCGGTTGATGCAATCAAAGCGTCTTCACAGCCACATCATTTTTTGTCTGTCACCAAAGGTGGTCACTCTGCGATTGTGTCGACTAATGGAAACGAGGATTGCCACATCATTTTGCGTGGTGGCAAGACGCCAAACTATGATGCTGCCAGTGTTGACGCAGCGGCGAAAGATATTGCAGCCAATGGCCTACAACCGCGCATTATGATCGACGCCTCACATGCAAATAGTTCCAAGAATCCTTTGAATCAAATACCAGTGTGCGCTGATATCGCTAATCAAATAGCAGGTGGTGATCAACGTATCGTCGGCGTCATGATTGAATCTAATTTGGTCGCAGGCCGTCAAGATTTGGTTTCTGGTAAAGAACTTGTTTACGGCCAGTCTATAACGGATGGTTGTATTAATTGGACAGATAGTGAGGTGGTTTTGCAGGGACTGGCTGACGCAGTAAAGCATCGTCGTACACTTGTTGCATAAATGGTGAAAAGAGTTGAGCTTCTTTAGGTTCAACTCTTTTTATTCAAGCTATCTTTAAACTTACATTTTCTTAGTAAGCACCATTTGCTGGCCTTCGCGGACCATACTGAGTCGTTTTAAGAAAGACATGCCAAGCAAGCAGATATTGAGATCACCTTCGTGTATCGATGCTTCAACTTGAAACAACTCTATATCACCGACTTTGATCGAGTCGAGCTTGATTATATAAATTGGCACGATGCCATTGGCGGTGTTGGATCGTGCTCGCAGTCCTTTGCGGTAATCAATTCCTAATCGTATGGCTTCTGATGCTGGAATCGCGACAAAGGTAGCACCAGTATCAACTATCATGCGCAGGCTGCTGCCACCATTGATTTGCCCTTGCGTAAAAAAATGTCCTAGTTCATTGGCATGTAAGGTAATGCTAGCGGTTTTTGACTCATTATTACTGCGCATTCCGCCTTGGCCAAGATACAAAATTTGTCGCTTGCCTTCGACTTCTATCGTCACACTATTGCTGGTGCTAGCAATTAGTTTAGTAGTGCTATCGATACTGCTACCGATAGCGTACATTTTTGGTGCTTTACCATCTATCACCAACATGGCTTTTCCATTGCTTAAAGCGACCAAACTGATATCAGCAGCAGCCGAGGCATTAATGCTAATGAAGCAGCTCAAAAAGCAGCTAAGGATGAAGCGACTGCTTACAAAAGCATTGCCAAGACTTAGTCGTCTTGATTTGGGGGAAATCATGCTGGTTTCTTTAAGTTAATCGCGGAAATTATTAAATTCCAAGGGCAGGTCTTTAATTTCCTTGCGCAACATCGCCATTGCAGCTTGTAAGTCATCTCGCTTAGTACCTGTTACACGCACAGCATCACCTTGGATACTGGCTTGTACTTTCATCTTACTATCTTTGATGGCCTTAACGATTTTTTTTGCGTCTTCTGTTTGTATGCCATTTTTGACTTTGATGACTTTCTTCACCTTGTCACCACCGATTTTTTGCACGTCACCGATATCGAGGAAACGCACGTCAACACCGCGTTTGCCCATGGTTTGGGTGACTTCGATCATGATTTGATCAAGATGAAAATCTGAGTCGCCAAAAATCGTAATTTCACGCTCTTTGTCTTTAAGTTCAACCTTGGCGCTAGTACCTTTCAAATCAAAACGATTCGTCACAACCTTATTGGTTTGTGCAATCGCGTTTTTGACTTCTTCCATATTGGCTTCGGAGACGGTATCAAATGATGGCATGGGTTTTCCTAACTGATTAATTGAAAATTTTTATCGTGGCTCGCACCAGATTTGTACTGATGTGAAGGAAATCTCCTGAAACTAGGGTCTTTCCCTGCAGAGACCCTATTTTAACAAAAACTAACACCGACTTTATAGGCAATTTAATGTAAAACTAAAGGTAAATTACTTATTCCCGACTATAATCTTATGTCTATGAAACCTGAATTTACACTACAGCAAGATGTTTCGCTGCAAAGCTTAAATAGCTTTGGAATTAACGCGCAAGCACATCGATTTCTCTGTATTGAAAACCTAAGCCAGTTGCAAGCACTATGGCAACAAACTCAAGCGGACGCTGAGCTTGCAGCCCTGCCACGCTTAGTGCTTGGTGGAGGGAGTAATGTTGTGTTGTCGGATCGCTTGCCACATCTCGTTTTGCATATGGCGATTATGGGGTGTGAACTGTTGGATGAAACAGAAGATTGTTTTATTGTCCGCGCCGGCGCTGGCGAAAACTGGCACGAATTCGTACTTTGGACCTTAGACCAAGGTTTTGGTGGTTTGGAAAATCTTTCTTTAATCCCAGGTACCGTCGGTGCTTCCCCAATTCAAAACATAGGCGCTTATGGTCTTGAAATGCAGGATTGTTTTCATAGCTTGACTGCTTTTGATTTTTCAACTGGCGAATTAAAGACTTTCTACAAGCAAGACTGTGCTTTTGATTATCGAGACAGTATTTTCAAAAGTGGTGAGCAAAATCGTTTTGTGATTGTTGATGTTGGTTTTGCTTTGCCAAAACAATGGCTGCCACGTTTAAACTATGGCGATGTGGCGAAGTATTTGCAAGAGCATGATATCGATGAGCCGACCCCAATAGACGTCAGCAACGCGATTATTGCGATACGTCGAAGGAAATTGCCTGATCCCGCAGTGGTCGGTAATGCAGGGAGTTTTTTTAAGAATCCTATTGTTTCTGCAGAACTAAGAAACAAAATATTGCAGCAACATCCGAATTGCGTGAGCTATCCACAAACCAACGGTGAGTTTAAGTTGGCAGCTGGTTGGTTGATCGAACAATGTGGCTGGAAAGGTCTTCGCCGCAAAACCGTTGGCGTCTACGAAAAACAGGCCTTAGTGTTGGTTAATCTTGGCGGTGCAACGGGTGCAGAAGTTAGAGCCTTGGCACAAGACATTCAAGTTGATGTCTGTAGAAAATTCGGCGTCCAACTTGAAGTCGAACCTGTATTTGTGTAAACCTTAAATCAAAAAATAAAATAGACGATGTGGAATTTTCCCATCCAAGAAAATAATCAATGAAATCAGATAGCAATATTTTGTACGGTAATGTACAGCCCGAATTAATCAAATCCGAGTGTTTGGCCGATTTGCTTGAGGCGACAATTCAAACATCGCCAAAAAAAATAGCACTTTCTAGTGATCATGAACAGATTAGTTACGCCGAGCTAGGTGTACGCGCTGATCTGGTAGCTCATCATCTTGTTCAAGCAGGCGTGAAGCCAGGTGACATACTCGGCTTGTGGTTGCCGCGCGGGATAGAATTATTGGTGATGCAAGCTGGGATCGCGAAGAGCGGTGCGGCTTGGTTGCCATTCGATGCGGAAGTGCCAGTGGATAGAATCGCGGTTTGCCTTGACGATGCGCAGGCAGTAGGCTTGTTAACTGCAGATGAATTCCTGCCGCATCTTGAGCAATTAGGGAAACCTATTTTCACAGCAGCAAATTTGTCACGTGCGGTGGATACGCAATTGTGTAAGCGCGGCGCTGTCGATGTGAATGACCCAGCGTACGTAATTTACACCTCTGGATCAACTGGCAAGCCAAAAGGAATCGTCATCAATCAGGGCAGTATTTGTCAC
Organism: Undibacterium sp. Di24W; assembly: GCF_049340325.1. Taxonomy (NCBI): domain Bacteria; kingdom Pseudomonadati; phylum Pseudomonadota; class Betaproteobacteria; order Burkholderiales; family Oxalobacteraceae; genus Undibacterium; species Undibacterium sp. Di24W. The sequence continues at coordinate 346,598 of NZ_JBMPOP010000004.1, read as the reverse complement.
TTCTTACGTAGTGAGAATAGCGTCTTGGGAATTAGTGTAGATGATCGTGTCTATCAAGGTTTTTCAGTGGCATTTGACATGTCATTTGAAGAAATTTGGATCAGTTATTTAGTCGGCGCGACTCTATGGATTGCGCCCAAGGAAGTCGCGCTCGACCCCGATGCATTGCCACGTGCGTTGATCGCCAATCGGATTACCGTATTGCATGCAGTGCCTACCTTGTTGGCTTTGTTTAGTATTGATGTTCCTTGCCTGCGCCTGATCAATCTTGGTGGCGAGATGTGTCCGGCCAGTCTGGTAGACCGGTGGGCGGTGAATGGGCGCAAGATGTTTAATACCTATGGGCCAACCGAAGCTACGGTTTCTGCCAGTCTGGCACCATTGCACGCTGGCGAGCCAGTCACGATAGGTATTCCTTTGCCGAATTATGGTTTGCTAGTTATCGACGCCGATGTTGAAAAAGGATTGCGTTTGTTAGAGCGTGGTGAGACCGGAGAGCTTTGCATTTTTGGTCCAGGTGTTTCGGCGGGTTATCTTGGTCGTCCTGATTTAACCGCGGAAAAATTTTTGGCAAATCCTTGGGCCAATGACCCTATAAACGACAAAATTTATCGTACTGGTGATTTGGCTAAGATCGGTGAAGACGGCACTGTGCAGTGTTTGGGACGTGCTGATGATCAAGTCAAGATACGCGGTTTTCGGGTTGAACTGGGTGAAATTGAAGCCGTATTGGCGAAGCAAAACGGTGTAGGAACAGTCGCCGTGATTTTGCGTTCAGAGCAGGGTATTGATCAATTGATCGCCTTCATGGTTCGTGAAACGGGTGCTGATGTCGAGTTGGTCAATGCCAGTAAATTACGTCAAGCTTTGACGCAGAGCTTACCAGCTTACATGGTGCCGACACGTTATGAATTTTTGGATGAAATGCCGCGCCTAAGCTCAGGCAAAATTGATCGCAAAACCTTAAAAGCACAAGAGTTAGCAACACAAGTGTCATCATCGGAAAGTGACATTCCGGAAACCGAAGCCGAGACTTGTTTATTTGAGGCTTTGACGCGTCTTTTCCCTGGTCAATCGATCCGTCGTGATGCTGATTTCTTTACTGATCTGGGCGGACATTCATTGATGGCGGCACGCCTGGTGTCGTCCTTGCGCTTAGATGCCCGTTTTGCGTACTTTAAAATCAGCGATATTTACCAGCAGCGTCGAGTCGGGCAAATTGCCACGGTGATGCAAGAAGGTCTGATCAAGGCGGCAGATCAAAACCAGAGCGCCGAAGCATGGATACCACCGTCGTCGTTAAAACGTTGGATCTGTGGCATTGCGCAGGCAACTATGATTCCTTGTTTAGTCGCGTTCCGTATGCTGCAGTGGTTGACGCCATTTTTTGCATATCACTTCTTTACTGGTGATAATGACGATTCAATTTCAGGTGCGGTCGCTTTATCACTCGCGTGTTTTCTACTGGTCACAATGGCCGAATTCTTCCTTGCGATTGCAGCTAAGTGGCTGATACTTGGACGCATGAAACCGGGTAAGTATCCTTTGTGGGGATTGATGTATTTTCGTTGGTGGTTAGTCGATAGAGTGATCGAGGCTGCACCTGCGTATATGCTCAGTGGCTCATCAATTTATACTTGGTGGTTAAGAGCATTGGGTGCAAAAATTGGCAATGAAGTATTGATAGGCTCGATCACTTTACGTGCTGCTGATTTATTAAATGTTGGCGACGGAGTAAGCATAGGCAATGCCTGTAATTTTGAAAACGCACGAGTTGAAAAAGGATTTTTGCATTTGGGACGGATTGATATTGGTGCAAATGCTTACGTAGGTTCGTATGCTGTCGTTGAAGGCGGCACCAGTATCGAGCAGCAAGCGCACCTCGGCGGGCAATCGTGCTTGGTGGATGGTCAAAAAATACCGGCACAGCGTATGTGGGAAGGCTCTCCGGCGCGAGATGTTGGCCAATTTAATCCACAGGCTTTGCCACCGCGTCCTGTAGTTAGTCGTTCGCGTGAATTTGGTGAGGCTGTGTTCTTTATTTTGGGAAGTTTGAGTATTTCGGCATTGTTTTTCCTGCCTGTTTTTCCGACATTCATTCTGATTGATTGGCTAGATAATTTGGAACTCTTGCCAAGTACGCAGAATGCAGACGTGGTTTTGCAGTTAAGTGAATATTTCGTCTTTGCATTTCCAGCGACTGCGGTGTTAATCGTTTGTACTGCGATATTGTCAGCCGGCATACGTTGGGGCTTGTTGCCAAAAATGGTTCCAGGCCGTTATGCGGTACACAGCAATGTTTATTGTGGAAAATGGTTAGTTAATCAAATTCAGGAATCAAGTCTGAATGTCTTGCATGGCGTCTATGCCACGGTTTATTCACCGTTCTGGTACCGCATGCTAGGTGCGAAAGTGGGCAAGGGCGCGGAGGTTTCTACGGCTCTTGGAGTAGTGCCTGATATGCTCACCTTGGGTGATGAATGTTTTATTGCTGATGCGGTGATGCTAGGTGATGAAGAAATAGATCAGGGTTGGATGTCGGTGCAAGCCACCGAAATATCTCGACGTAGTTTTGTTGGAAATGGTGCGTATATTCCTGACGGCACCGTGATCCCTGAAAACGTCTTGATCGGCGTGCATACGAGTGCGCCCGCAAACGCCGCGATGCATAGTGGCGATACATGGATAGGTTCACCGGCAATGAATTTGCCTGCTCGTGAAGAAGTCAAAGGTTTTGCTGAAAATCTGACCTTCAAACCATCGCTATGGCGACGTGTCGCACGCGGATTAATCGAAGCCTTCCGTATCATCGCACCACATGCACTGGTGATCGCGATTGGTTATACCATTGTGCTTGATCTGATGCCATTGGCTGCAGAAGAACGCTGGCTGGAGGTTTTATTCTACTTGGTCATTTCTGGCTTGCTTTATGGCGCAGGGTGTTTCGTGTTCATTTTCTTGGCAAAATGGATTCTAATTGGGCGTTATAAGAAGAGCAGTCATCCTATGTGGACCTGGTTCGTTTGGTCTTCCGAAGCGATTACCAATCTTTACGAGGGGATTGCGGTGCCAAACTTCATGCGTTATCTGAAAGGAACGCCTTGGTTGCCATTAGCGTTTAATTTGCTAGGTGCAAAAATTGGTAAGGGCGTGTATTTAGATACGACTGATATTACCGAATTCGATTGCGTGACTATCGGCGCTTATAGTGAAATTAATGCAGCAGCTTGCCCACAAACGCATTTATTTGAAGACCGTGTGATGAAGGTGGATCATGTGATTATCGGTGAGTATGTGTATCTGGGGCCACGTAGTTTCGTCTTGTACAGCGCGGTAGTGGGTGATCACGCCAATCTCGGCGCGCTCACTCTAGTGATGAAAGGCGAATTCATACCTGCTAAGTCCAATTGGCGCGGTTGCCCTGCTGCGATGGCTTGAGGCTGCGATGTTGCGCGTCAAGCCACCGGTATTTGCTCAAGCTGATCAACATCAGGAAGCGGTAGCGTTTCTGCGTGAACATTCTTATGTCATTCTGATCTCACAAGGCGCGCAGAATCGGGATCGCGCTGTAGCCAGACACCGCCTGCGCTCAGTCGTTTGTGATTTTCTTTCTGATGTGTTTCAGGTGCCGCTTTCAGCCATAGAAATTCGTTCCATCCCAGGCGAAGCACCTTCTGTTTTTGTCGAAGGCAGAAAGCTCGCCATTTCTATGAGTTACGATGGAGACTATGCCATCGTTGCGCTCCATCTGCATCGCCATATTGGTATTGATCTTGCAGTCAGTTTGCCTGATTTTGATTGGAGCGCAGTTGCGGAACTGTATTTGGGAACTGAGTTTGTGCTGGCACAAGAAAAGCTCAATACACAGAAAAATCTCAAGGAGCAGGCTAGTATTTTTCTCTCTTATTGGCTACGTCATGAGGCTAAGTTAAAGTGTTGTGGCATAGTCTTGCAGGAGTGGACGCAAGCATTGGAAAAGCAATTAGAGAGTTGTCAGTTCTTGCTAGTCCCTACACCGCATGCGCCATTTATTGCATGTGCGATTGGCGCGGACATCTAGCGCGAAATACACACTTGTCGCTGTTCTATTGTAAATCTGGCTTAAAAGCTTAAGCGTTCTTTGAGCTCGATTGCATTTCTGCGCGAAATTTCTAGCACTTTGCCATTGTTAAGTGTTACCAAATAACCCTGTTGCATGGATTCTTCTATGGATTTTATCGCTTGTAAATTGATGATGTGTTGTCGGTTAGCCCGAAAAAAATATTCTGTCGGCAATCGTTCTTCTATGGTGTTCAAAGACTTTTTGACGTAGGCACGTTGGTTGTCAAAAAAAAGCTGTACATAATTCTTGCAGCTTTCGATATAACGAATTGCGTCGAGTGAAACAAGATGACACTTTTCACCATCCTTAACGAATATCTTGCTGTTGATTTCCAGCCTTGCTTTATTCGTCTCGATGCTCCCCTTAGTTTCTTGATTCTCACCGGATTTATTAAATAGTTTTTTGATCGCTTGCGCCAATCTTTCCTGGCTAATCGGTTTCACCAGATAATCGATGGTATCAAATTCAAAAGAGCGTATCGCATATTCGCTGTAGGCAGTAGTGAATATAATGGTAGGTTGATAGCTTAACTTTGCCAGCAATTCGAAGCCGTCTTCTCCGGGCATATGAATATCGAGAAACAGTAGTTCGGGTTTCATTTCTTCTATCAACGGCAAAGCTTGCTTAGGGTGATCAGCCGCCCCTAATAATTCGATTTCAGTAAACTGTGTCAGCATGCGCGTTAGCCCCTCACGAGCGAGACGTGAGTCTTCAACGATGATGGCTTTCATATTTTTTTCTCCTGCGGTATGCTCAATTGCACGATAAATGAGTGCGCATTGTTAGTCGTTGTTAAATGCATTTTATCTCCATACAAAAGCCGCAGACGTTTGCCTATGTTTTGTAATCCTATGCCGAAACCAACTTTTTGCAATGAGGATTCCTGCGGAATGTCATTCTCTATGTGAAAGCAGATTCTGTCCTGTTCTAGTTCTCCACGTAAAGTAATACGTCCGCCTTCGTGCAAATTTTCTATTCCATGCTTCACTGCATTCTCAACTAACATCTGCAGCAGCATAGGTGGCAATAGATAAGCGTGCATGGTGCTGGGAATAGACATCGAGAACTGCAAGCGGTCCTCATGCTGGATTTTTGCAATCAACATATAGCGTTCAACAATTTCTAGCTCTTGCGCTACACTGACTTTTTCATGCTTGGCACTCTCCAGTGAATAGCGTAAAAGCTCAGATAGAGCCACTAGTGTGTCATCCGCCATCGGCACATTTTCATGCATTAGGAAGCGAATGTTATTGAGTGCATTGAACAGAAAATGAGGATTTAATTGATTGCTCAAATTGCTTAGTTGCGCGTCTTTTAAATGTGCGTGCAATTGCAAATTTGTTAGTTCGCGTTCTTTGACTTCTTTATTTTTCGAGAAACTGATATATAAGATGAACCAAGCACAAACCGTGATGTGCAATTGCAAACTACCAGTCAAAATAAACTGAGAAACGAAGCCTATAGAATTTCTTGCCAAGGCATAGTCTTCTTGTACCATGTCATGCCAAAAAAAGGGCATGACCACTAGCACAAGTAGAGACATCATAAGAAAAGCAAAGACAGCTGCATAAAACAGCACTAATGGTACCAATCGTCCCATAGACAATCGATTCCATTGTCGCGTTTTGTAGTGCCAACGAAAAGTTAGTGCAGCGAACGTGAATGGAATGATCCAGACCAATGCCAACGTGGCGTTGAAGTGAGAATGGCGACTCCACAATAAACCACTCATGGCAGTGATAGCTGCCACGATGCTACTGGCGATCAAATGATAAAGCCAAAATTCGCGTTCGCGAGGAAAGAAATTGAGTTTCATTGCCCTTGGTATTCGCTGATTATAAAAATATTTCGGACTTCATTTTAAACAATTACCAGAGATGAAAACGGAGCTCAGGTTTGAGGTACAGTTTATCACCTTCTTTTGTGCCAAACGCAGTGTGGAAGCCATCTACGTGCATTACTGTAGCATTGCTTCGTACTTGATTGGGAGCATGAGGATCGCTGGTTAATAGTTGCAGACTACGTTCGTCGCGGCGTAATACTGCCCAAGTTTGTGCATAGGCAAGGAAGAATATTTGTTCGCCAGTGAAACCGTCCATCGCTTTTGAAGTATTACCGTTTAGGGTATTTTGGTAAGCGCGAAATGCGATTTGCAAACCCAAGATATCTGCCATGTTTTCGGGTAAAGTCAGCGTACCGTTAACATTTTTTCCGGGTAATACCTCCAACTTATTGTAAAAATCAACTAAGCCAAGTTCCTTCGCACGATAGTGTTCACGATCTTCTTTACTCCACCAATTGCGCATGACTCCCAAACTATCGAACTGCGCACCATTGTTATCAAATCCATGAGAAATTTCGTGCGCGATGAAAGCGCCTAATTTTCCATAGTTACTGGCGTCATCGGCATTTTGATCAAAGAATGGGGCTTGCAAAAACGCAGCCGGCAAATTGATTTCATTTAGGCTTGGATCGTAATAAGCATTCACTTCTATCGGCGACATCATCCATAAGCTTCTATCTACTTTAGTTCCTGACATCGCGGCTTGACGTTCCCATTCGAAACGTTTGGCGCGGTGTCGGTTGCCCAAAGCGTCACCCGCAACAATCTCCAATTTCGTATAGTCTCTCCAGGTGTCTGGATAGGCGATCTTCGCTTTGAGCTTGTCTAGTTTCGCCAACGCTTCTTGTTTTGTGGACGCATTCATCCACTGAACTTGTTCTATATTTTGTTTGGCAGCTTGTCGTAATTGGTCGAACATACGGCTGATCTTTGTTTTGTTTTCAGCTGGGAAATATTGTTCGACATAGGCTTTACTAAGTGCTTCGCTCAAGGCCTCACTCACCACTGTAATGCCGCTAGTTGTACGCGCACCTTCATGACTAATGCCTTGCAGGTTCTTCTGTTGAAAGGTGAAATGGGCACTTCGGTATGGCTTAGGTAGAACCGGAGCGGCTTCGCTCACGACACGCATTTTGAAGTAATTTTTCCAATCCTCTAAAGGTATTTCTTGATACAACTTTGCGATACCAATTGCCGTCTTTGCTTGCATGTAGTTGATGCTGTCTTGCTCAGGAATTTTTGCGTCAGCAAGGAATTTTGTCCAGGGAAAACCAGGTGCTAAGGTTTCTAATTGCTGTGCCGTGAGTGTTTGTACATTTGCAGGATTCATCGCATCCTGGCTTGCCGTGTGGGCTTGTGCAATTTTGCTTTCTAGATTCAGCACGGCTTGCGCAGTTTGTTTCGGGTGGGCGAGCTTAGTCAGTTGTCCCAATTGTGTGAGGTAATTCAGGTAGGCGGCGCGGGCTGTCGCGAACCGCGCATCTTGTAAATTCAGATAATAGTCACGATCCGGTAAGCCCAAACCACCTTGCATACCAAATGCGCGGTTCAAATTCGGATCGCGAAGATCAGCGAAACCACCCCATAGCCAAATGGGTGTTTTAATGATGCCATGCATACGTCCTTGCCAAGCGGCGAGTTGTTCTAGGTTTTGTATTCCATCGATCTCTTTGAGGATGGTAGACAAAGCTGTTGTACCGTTTGCATCGATCGTTTTTAGATCAACATAGCTATGAAAATAGTCACCTATTTTTTGTTCTATGCTGCCTTTTTTATGCTGATTTTTCGCTAATTTTGTGACGATGTTTTGTATTCTTTGCTTAACAATTTCGGGAGTTTCCACCGCATAGATTTCGCTCTTGCTTGAAGGAATCGTGGACCGCTTTAACCAAGCACCATTAGCGGCTTGATACAGATCGTCTTGAACGCGAACACTGGTATCGATATCTTGCATTTTGATGCCGCTGTTTTGTGCATACAAATTGGGTGAAAGGCATAAAGCCACGAATAAAGCAGAAGCTGAAAGATTAATGGAGCGCATATTGACCTCACGATGTTTAATAAAAAACAAATGAATCCGCCGGTTGAAGCTAAGAATTCTTTTGTCGCATGGTGAGATTGTGAGGCGGGCTTTGGTACTAAAGTAAAAAAGGTGCCGAGTGGCTTTGATGGGGTATGAGTGGAAAAAAAGCTGAAGTCCGTGTCAGTCTTCAGCGGTATGTGAATGCGTCAAGCGATAAAATGACAGACGTAGTCCAGCGTTTCTAAAGTTTCAATATAGAAGCTGCTGTTAGCAGGAATAGAAAACTGCTGTCCTGCTTGATATTCCTGAACTTGGGTTTCCCCCGCCAAAGTGATTCTACATTTACCGCCGTTGATCTCCATGATCTCTGCTGCGGCAGTATTGAAAGTGAGATTGGATGGAAAAATCACACCTATGGTTTTCTTTGTGCCATCAGCAAAAATGACAGTGTGAGAAACGCATTTTCCATCAAAGTAAATATTTGCTTTTTTGATGACACTGATCTGATCGAATTGAGTGGACATATTAGATAAAGAATTGAAATTTTGAGGACGCCAGTATAAAAAACATGGACAAATCAGGAACGCTCATTTGACCATGTTTTTCTACCGTTATTGAATTAACCGCGTTTCAATTTTGCATTCGCTGCAATGCGCATACGCAAGGCATTGAGCTTGATGAAACCACCTGCATCCGCTTGGTTGTAGGCACCACCATCTTCATCAAAAGTCGCAATATTCATGTCGAATAAAGAGTCGGTTTTTGAATCGCGAGACACGGTAATCACATTGCCTTTGTAAAGTTTGACGCGTACCCAGCCATTCACATTTTGTTGAGTGTGATCGATTAAAGTTTGCAATGCCAGGCGCTCTGGTGACCACCAGTAGCCGTTATAAATCAAGCTAGCGTAACGTGGCATCAAATCATCTTTTAAATGAGCGACTTCGCGATCTAAAGTGATGGATTCGATCGCACGATGCGCGCGCAACATGATCGTACCGCCAGGCGTTTCGTAACAGCCACGTGATTTCATACCGACGAAACGATTTTCAACCAGATCCAAACGACCGATGCCGTGTTTGCCACCAAGGCGGTTCAATTCTGTCAGCACCGTAGCTGGAGACATACGCACGCCGTTCAACGCCACGATATCCCCTTTTTCGTATTCGATGTCGAGGTATTCAGCTTGGTCTGGTGCCGCTTCTGGACTGACGGTCCAACGCCACATGGATTCTTCTGCTTCGGCACTTGGGTTTTCCAAATGGCGGCCTTCAAAACTAATGTGCAAAAGATTGGCGTCCATAGAGTAGGGCGCGCCACCATTTTTGTGTTTTTGATCGATTTCGATGCCAGCATCTTCGGCATATTTCATCAATTTTTCACGGGACAATAAATCCCATTCACGCCATGGCGCGATGACTTTGACATTCGGCATCAAAGCATAGGCGCCGAGTTCGAAACGTACCTGATCATTGCCTTTGCCGGTTGCGCCATGCGAAATAGTGTCAGCGCCAGTTTGTTTCGCGATTTCGATCAAACGTTTTGCGATCAATGGACGCGCAATCGAGGTGCCCAATAAGTATTCACCTTCGTACACGGTGTTGGCACGGAACATAGGAAAGACGAAGTCGCGCACGAATTCTTCACGTACGTCATCAATGAAAATGTTTTCTGGCTTGATGCCAAACTTCAAGGCTTTGGCTCGCGCTGGTTCGAGTTCTTCACCTTGGCCCAAATCCGCTGTGAAAGTGACGATTTCACACTGGTAGTTGTCTTGTAACCATTTCAAAATCACGGAGGTATCCAAACCACCGGAGTAAGCTAAAACTACTTTTCTAACGTCGCTCATAATGTGCTCTCTATTTGCTAAAAGTATGTAAACGAAAATCTTTATCTTGATATTCAGGTCGAATAGTTATTTATCGACTTTGCCGATGACTAAGTATTCAAGCAAAGCTTTCTGTACGTGTAGGCGATTTTCTGCTTCATCCCAAACTACTGATTGTGGACCATCGATGACGGCCGCTGATACTTCTTCGCCTCGATGCGCAGGCAAGCAGTGCATGAAAATCGCATCGGGATTGGCGCGAGCCATCTTGGATTCGTCCACGATCCAGCCATCAAAAGCTTTTAAACGTGCTTGATTTTCTGCCTCGTAACCCATGCTAGTCCAGACATCTGTATTGACGGCATCGACACCAACACAGGCGTCAGATGGATTGTCAAATACCGAGTAATGTTCAGGTTCAACTGTCACACACGCCGGATCAATGTCATAGCCTTTAGGCGTGGAAATGTGCAGATGAAAGCCAAAGACCTTCGCAGCCTGCATCCACGAGTACAACATGTTGTTGGCGTCACCGATCCATGCCACCTTTTTACCTGCGATGGAGCCACGATGTTCGATGAAGGTGAAAACGTCAGCAAACACCTGGCAAGGATGATGCTGATTGGTTAAACCATTGATGACAGGTACGCGGGAATTCGCGGCAAATTTTTCTATCATCTCTTGTTCAAATGTGCGGATCATGATGATGTCACACATGCGTGACATTACTTGACCCGCATCTTCAACAGGCTCACCACGACCCAGTTGGCTGTCGCGTGTATTTAAATAAATCGCCGCACCGCCCAACTGGTGCATGCCTGCTTCGAAGCTTAAACGTGTACGCGTGGAGTTCTTTTCAAATACCATCACCAGCGTTCTATCCAGTAGCGGGTGATAAGGTTCGTATTTCTTAAAACGATCTTTGATGATACGAGCTCTCTGCATCAGATAGTCATATTCATCGAGATTCAGGTCAGAAACCTGTAAGTAATGTTTGATAGCCATGGTCAATATTTCTGCAAATTGCAAAATGAGTTTATTGTTTTGTTTCAGCTACTTTTTCGTCTATCACCTGTTGGATGACTGTGCCCAACATAGAAATCATGGTGTCGATTTCTTCGTAGCTGACGTTTAGTGCTGGCATAAAACGGAGTAAATTTGGGCGTGGAGAATTAATCAGTAAACCGATTGGTTCCAGATCGCGTGCTACTTCAACCAAACGTGGGCCGATGTCGCTACCTAGTTTGAGCGCGCGCAGCAGACCTTCACCGCGTTCACCTTCCATTGCGAATTGATCAGAAAGCCTGTTAAGTGCTTTACTTAAATAAGCCGACTTCGCTTTTACTTCATCGAGGAAACCAGGTGCCGTCAATGCATTGATGACAGCAAGACCAACCGCAGTGATTAGTGGATTGCCGTTATAGGTTCCACCTTGATCTCCAGGTACAAAGCAAGACACTGCTTCTTTTGCGAGCAGGGCAGCGAGTGGAACGCCACCGCCTATGCCTTTGCCCAAAGTCATGATGTCTGGTTCGATTCCAGAGAGCTGGTAGCCGAACAATTCGCCTGTACGACCCATGCCAGTTTGGACTTCATCAACGATCAATAGAACATTGTGTTTCTTAGTCAGTTCGCGCAGAGCTTGCATGAATTCACGACTTGCCGGAATCACGCCGCCTTCGCCTTGAACAGGTTCAAGCATCACAGCGACAGTCTTTTCGTTAATCAGTTTTTCAACTGAAGCAATATCGTTCAAATCTGCTTTAGGGAAACCTGTGACTTGCGGTGCGAATATCGTATCCCAACCAGGTTTGCCTGATGCCGACATGGTAGCCAAAGTGCGGCCATGGAAGCCGTGATCAAAAGTAATGATTTCAAATGCGCCGTTTTTATTTTTCTGACCCCATTTACGCGCTAGTTTGATGGCACCTTCATTGGCTTCTGCGCCACTGTTAGCAAAAAATACGCGATCAAAGCAGGAATGTTGCGTGAGTTGATCGGCCAGCTTGATCATGTTTTCATTGTAGAAAGCAGGCGAAGGATTCAGTAATTTGCCCGCTTGTGCGACGATCGCGTCTTCTATGCATTTCGGTGAGTGACCAAGGCAATTGACGGCCCAGCCTTGTAAATAATCGAGATAGCGTTTGCCCTTATGGTCAGTCATCCACATGCCTAGCCCTTCCGTAAACACCAATTCAGGACGTGGTGTGATGTACATCAGGGCGTTGACGTTGTACTGACTAAATTCCATTTCAAAACTCCTTAAAGATAAATGCAAACTGGGATGTAAAGATGTTACAGCAGAAGTTACTTCGATTTGATGACAAAAAAAAACCACAGGGCTTGAGCCTGTGGTTTTATCGTAACCTTGCTTTTCTTACGCGCAAGACTTCCCAGGCTCGGTGTGCGAACAGCGGCGTCGAGCGATATTTGGGGAGGACATGTCGGTAAAATTTTTCATGGGCGTAGTGTAACGGTTTTTTTGCGGTTTTGCGCACTGCAATACTGAAAAAAATCAAAAAAAATGAAAAATAATTTCATGAATTTAAGAAAATTAGTTTTTTGTTAAATCCGCTTCAGAGGTAAACGAGTCCGCATAAAACTCATCTAAGGGCAAATGCGACTTTGCTACAAAATCCCGTTTTGCTGATTCCATCACGATAGGTGCACCGCAAGCATAGACTTGATACGTCGATAAATCTGAATAGTCATCAATCACTGCTTGATGTACGAAACCTGTACGGCCATTCCAATTGTCTTCGGACGCTGCATCGGAAATCACGGGCGTGTACTGGAAACCCTCAAGCTTGCTCGCCCATTCTTGACACAGTGTATGCATGTAGAGGTCTTGCGGGCGACGGCCGCCCCAATATAAATGGACCGGGCGTTTAGATTCGATATGGATTAAATGTTCGACAATGGCTTTGATCGGCGCAAAACCCGTACCCGATGCCAGCAAAATCATCGGTTTATCAGATTCTTCACGCAAATAGAAGCTACCTTGTGGTCCTTCAAAGCGCATGATGTCGCGCTCTTTGACGGTGGTAAATACTTGGTCTGTGAAATAACCACCCGGCATATGACGGACATGCAAGCTCAATGGGCCGTCGATATGTGGTGCGTTTGCTAGACTATAACTGCGGCGCTTCCCATCTTTCAGCAAGAATTCAATATATTGTCCAGCGCGATAATTGAGCTTTTCATTTGCGGGTAATTGCAACTCGATAAGCATCACGTCATCAGATAATTTTTCTAGCTTGGCAATGCGACTTGGTAGTTTTTTGAGAGGGTAGTCGTCGTCAGCCAGCATTTCACGGGCTTCGATATTCAGATCGGATTGCGGTTTTGCGCAACAGAATAACGCGCCACCTTGTGCTTCCTCTTCGTCACTCAAGGCTTTTTGTTGATGATTGCCGTGGACGACTTGACCAGCATTAACTTTGCCTTTGCAGGAGCCGCAAGCACCATTTTTACAACCGTATGGCAAAATGAGGCCTGCGCGTAAGGCGGCAGACAATACAGTTTCATCAGCATCGCAACTAAATTGGCGACCACTCGGAGAGATTGTTACTTGAAACGTCATACGATTCCTGAATTCAAAAAAACTAAATAATATAAAACCCATGCAGCCAGGTATTTCAAAAGCAAGTCACACCGCAAAATTTGCAAAACCCCGATGCCTGATCATTGGCTGTGGCGATGTTGGTATGCGCTTGTTACCCCATCTGGTTGATCGCTTTCGGGTGTTTGCTGTGACGAGTCAAGGCGCCGATTCTGAACGCTTTGCAAGCTTACGTGCTGCCGGTGCTGTACCTGTGTTTGCCGATTTAGATCAAACTGATACGGTAAAGCGATTAGCCGGACTCGCCAAAACTATCGTACATCTGGCACCGCCAAGAAGTGATGGCGAAATTGATGTCAGAACCAAGCATTTAGCCGCCATTTTACCTGAGAAGGCGCATCTTGTTTATATCAGCACCACAGGTGTGTATGGTGATTGTGGTGGCGCACAGTTTGATGAAACCAGAACTTTGAATCCCAATAATCCCCGAGCTAAGCGCCGCGTCTCCGCGGAAAATATGTTGCGTGAATGGGCTAGGCGACGCGGTGGGATGTTGTCGATTTTGCGGGTGCCTGGAATTTATGCCGCGGATCGCTTGCCAATCGAACGATTACGCAAAGCCACGCCGGCGTTGATTGAGGGCGACGACGTGTACACAAATCATATTCACGCGGAAGACCTCGCTCTTTTGATTAAATTGGCAATATTTCGAGCGCAGCCAAATCGCGTTTATCATGCCGTGGATGATAGTGATTTGAAAATGGCAGACTATTTTGATGAGGTCGCCGATCACTTTCACTTACCGCGCGCACCACGTTTGCCACGGCTTGAATTGGAGAAACAAGTGTCACCTATGCTTTTGTCTTTTATGTCAGAGTCGCGACGTTTGCAGAATCAAAGGATTAAAATAGAATTGGGCGCGCGATTGATGTTTCCTACGGTAGCAGATGCCTTAAAGCAGATTCCAACGCAACCGTAGTCAGCATAATTGCCGCAATGCGGCAAAGCCTGCTTTGCAGGAGTACAATGTCCATTCTTATTGTTTGAATCTGGTTTTATCATGTCTGCCCAAGTCTCAAGTATCGACCCACTCGACGGCCTCAATGTCGATCTGCATTGCCACTCTACAGTTTCTGATGGTGTATTAGCACCTGCCGCAGTGGCGCAGCGTGCACATGCGCAGGGTGTCGATGTTTGGGCCTTAACCGATCACGATGAAGTGGGTGGTATTGCCGCAGCAAGGGAAGCAGCGATTGATTTGGGTATGGATTATGTGACAGGTCTAGAAATTTCCGTCACTTGGGCGAATAAAACCATTCATATCGTCGGCCTCAATATCGATGAAACCAATCCTGATCTCTTGGCGGGTTTGGTTAAAACCCGCTCTGGACGTCAGCGCCGAGCCGAAGATATGGCGGCCGATTTGGCTCGAGTTGGCATTCCGAATTGCTATGCGGGTGCTTTGAAATATGTCGGCAATCCTGATCTGATTTCTCGTTCTCACTTTGCACGTTACTTAGTCGAAATCGGCGTATGTGAAGATGTATCATCAGTATTTAAGTCGTATTTGGCGGATGGTAAGCCGGGCTTTGTGCCGCATCGCTGGGCTACGTTGCCGGAAGCGATAGGGTGGATACGTGGTGCTGGCGGAGTTGCAGTTGTAGCGCATCCGGGGCGCTATGATTTGACGCCATTGGCTTTTGACGCCTTTTTCAATGAATTTAAAAATCTAGGTGGCAAAGCGATTGAAGTTGTCACTGGTAGTCATACGGTTGATCAATACGATGAATACGCTAAAATCGCTAATCGTTACGGTTTTATGGCTTCACGCGGTTCCGATTTTCATGCGCCAGACGAGAATTTGCCGGATTTAGGTCAATTGCCACCACTTGCGAAAGATTTGACGCCAGTTTGGCATGATTGGAAAAAGTAATCTTGTGTCGGTAGGTAGCACTTGAAATAACGCCAAGCACAACCATATTGCAACATGTATAGTCCACAATAGTTTGTTGATTAGGTTTTGGAGAATTGAATATGAAACGTATCGTCTTATTTTTAGCGACCAATATTGCTGTCATGTTAGTGATGACCGTCATTCTGTCGATGTTGGGTGTCAATAATTATTTGACGGGTAAAGGTTTGAATCTGGGTGCTTTGGCCGTGTTTTCCTTGGTGGTCGGTTTTACTGGTTCGATCTTTTCTTTGCTCATCAGTAAGCCGATGGCGAAATGGTCAACGGGCGCTCGCGTGATTGACAACCCATCTTCATCGACAGAATTCTGGTTGGTCAGCACGGTAAAAACTTTGTCAGAGCGCGCAGGTATCGCGATGCCGGAAGTTGCGGTGTACAACGGCGAGCCAAATGCTTTTGCGACAGGCGCATTTAAGAATTCCGCTTTGGTTGCGGTCTCGACCGGTTTATTGGAAAGCATGACCAAAGAAGAGGTCGAAGCAGTATTGGGACACGAAGTTGCGCACATCGCGAATGGCGATATGGTGACTATGACTTTGATTCAAGGTGTGGTGAATACCTTTGTCGTATTTTTGTCGCGTATTGCTGCTTATGCGGTCGATAGTTTCTTGTCGAAAAATGATGAAAATCATACGCCTGGCATTGGCTTTCATATTGCCTCATTTGTTTTTCAAATCTTGTTTGGTATAGGCGCCTCTTTAATCGTTGCTTGGTTTTCACGCCAGAGGGAATTCCGTGCCGATGCCGGCGCAGCGAAATTGTTGGGTAACCGTCAGCCTATGATCAATGCCTTAGCGCGTTTAGGCGGTATGGCCCCAGGCGAGTTACCACAATCCATGGCGGCTGTCGGTATCAGTGATAAACCAGGTTGGGCTGAATTGTTTTCCACCCATCCGCCAATGGCACAGCGTATCGCCGCGCTGCAGCAATTAAAATAATCAGAATAATCAACAAGATAATCAACGGAGGCTCAGCCTCCGTTGTCACATTCGCAGACTTTATTTATGAGCCAATTTTTTCAAATTCATCCCGATAATCCTCAGTTACGTTTGATTAAACAAGCGGCACAAATTATTGATCAGGGCGGCATAGTCGCTTTGCCGACGGACTCTTGTTATGCGCTGGTTTGTCATCTTGATGATAAAGATGCCGTAATGCGTTTGCGCCGAATTCGTGGTGTCGATGAGAAGCATCACTTAACTTTGTTATGCCGCGATTTATCCGAAATCGCGCAATATGCCAAAGTTGACAATCGCCAGTTCAGGATGTTGAAGGCGGCAACGCCGGGGGCTTATACCTTCATTTTGGAAGCGACCAAGGAAGTGCCGCGTCGACTAAGTCATCCTTCTCGTAAAACAATAGGTTTGCGCGTACCAGAAAACCCGATTACTCACGCTTTGTTAGAAGAGTTAAAGCAACCATTACTGGGGACGACTTTGATTCTGCCTGACGAAGATGAGCCATTGACCGACCCTGAATTAGTCCGTGCACGTTTAGAAAAGCAAATCGATTTGGTGATTGATGGTGGTGCTTGCAGCCTGATTCCAACTACTGTCATCGATATGACGCAGGAGACGCCGGAACTGATTCGTCAGGGACGTGGCGACGCTGCTTTGTTTGGTTTGTAAAACGTTAAAGCGATACTTTGCTGTAAAAAATAGAACTAAGGATGAATTAAATTCATGGATGCATTGATACAAACCATTGCGGTGTACGCGATTCCTGTCATTTTGGCGATTACATTGCATGAAGCTGCGCACGCCTATGCTGCGAAGTATTTCGGTGATATGACAGCTTACAGCCAAGGGCGCATGAGCTTAAATCCTATTGTGCACATCGATCTGTTTGGTACGATTATTATCCCTATCGTCTTGTATTTGGCGACTGACGGACAATTTTTGTTTGGCTATGCAAAACCAGTACCAGTTAATTTTGGTGCTTTACGTAAGCCTAAACGTGATATGGCTTGGGTAGCCTTAGCCGGGCCGGGCGCTAATTTCTTTATGGCTTTTTTGTGGATGATTTTGGCGGTGCTTTTGGTCGCGTTTAAAGTCGAACACGAGTTCTTCTACCGTATGGCGCAAGCAGGATTGTTGACCAACTTGGTCATGTTTGCATTTAATCTGTTCCCAATTCCGCCGCTGGACGGTGGGCGTATCTTGACTAGCTTGCTGCCACATCGGCAAGCCTTTCAGTTTTCTAAGATCGAACCCTATGGTTTTTTCATTGTCATGGCCTTGGTTTATTTTAAAATTTTGCAATTTTGGATGTACCCATTGATGAACATAGCCCAATACATTTTGCAGCTGGTGTTGACGCCAATCACTATGTTGTTAAATTGAGTATTTTTAGTGAATTCGTATGAGTAACGGCCATCCCTCATTATGGGTAAAGCGCTTTCTTAAAGACATTCCTAAATCAAAAGGACCCATACTCGATTTGGCCTGTGGTTCCGGTCGACACACCCATTTCTTGTTGGCGGCTGGCTATGAAGTATGGGCGGTAGATCGTGATGTCGATTCTTTGGCAGCGCTACAGCTGCAAGGTGTGACATGTTTCAGCTTAGATCTCGAGCAAGAAGGTTTTAAATGGCCGTTTGAAGCAGAGAAGTTTGCCGGCATTATTGTGACCAATTATTTGCATCGTCCGCTGATGGCTTCTATTTTGCAGTCTCTCGCCGATCAGGGCGTGTTGATTTATGAGACTTTTGCAAACGGAAATGAAAAATACGGGCGTCCGCGCAATCCCGATTTTTTGTTGCAAGAGAACGAACTACTTAAACATTTTGTCTGCACAAAAATGGAGGGTTGGCATCAGCAATGCCTTGCTTTTGAGCACACGTATGTCAACCAGATCACCGAGGCGATCGTTCAAAGAATTTGTATCCGGCGTTTACGTGAATAATTCATCGAGAATGGACTGTTTTTTTCATATTGATCGCTAGTTTTTATTTGATATTTCAACTTATTTTTCCACACGCCAATTTTGTGCTTAGTCTAGTTTCTGTCAGGACGCGTTTTGTATAGGATTCTTCTGGAATCCGTCTTCGATTCTCTCCCATAGCAGGTAACGATCCGCTACAATAATGGCTTTACTTTTCCCACGCGCTAAGATGACAACGATACAAGGAAGTTTGGTCGCGATTGTGACCCCTATGCATGCCGATGGCAGTCTCGATATTCCAACATTGCGCAAGTTGATAGACTGGCACATCGCAGAAGGTACTGACGGTATTGTGATTGTTGGCACTACTGGTGAGTCACCGACGGTTAGTGTCGAAGAACATTGTGAATTGATTCGTGTTGCGGTAGAGCATACGAATAAGCGCGTTCCCATCATTGCAGGTTCGGGTGGTAACTCTACAGTCGAAGCAATCGCTTTGACTAAGTTTGCCAAAGAAGCTGGCGCAGATGCTTCTTTGCAGGTAGTGCCGTACTACAATCGCCCGACCCAAGAAGGCATGTTTCAGCATTTTAAGAAAATTGCTGAATCAGTTGATATCCCTATTATTTTGTACAATGTACCAGGTCGAACCGTGGCCGATATGTCGAACGAGACTATTGTCCGCTTGGCGCAAGTGCCTGGCATTATCGGGATCAAAGAAGCCAGCGGTAACGTAGGCCGTGATTTGGAATTGTTGCGCTTGGTACCAGCATCGTTCGCGGTATATTCCGGCGATGATCCAACTGCGATGACTTTGATGTTTTGTGGTGGTAAAGGTAATATTTCGGTAACTGCCAACGTCGCACCGCGTGCTATGCATGAATTATGTGCTGCAGCGATGAAAGGCGAAATCGCCAAAGCAGTTGAGATTAACAATCGTTTGATTCCCCTACATGCTAAGTTATTTGTTGAGCCAAATCCTGTGCCAGTCAAATGGGCTCTGGCAGAAATGGGCTTGATGCCAGCTGGAATTCGTTTGCCTTTGGTTAGCCTTTCTAGCCAATATCATGATATTGTTCGTTCCGCTTTACGTGAAGCAGGTGTATTGCAATAAGTTTTTTTGGCGAGTGCGCATGGTTAGTCTATGGTTAGTGACTAGTACTCGTGCTTTCATGCATATTTAATTGATTACAATTTGTAGGGATTTTCACATGGCAAAAAGCGTTGTTGCTAATAAAAAGATGGTTCATGCTTTGGCATTGGCTGGTGTAATTGGCGCTGCTGGATTGAGTGCTGGCTGTAGTTTCGTGGGTAATATCTCCGATTCCAATCGTATTGATTACAGAAGCGCAAGCAAAGCAAAAACCACTTCCCTCGATGTACCTCCCGATTTGACCCAAATTCGTCGTGATAGTCGTTTTTCTATTCCTGACGCTGAGCAGGGGAGTGCGACCGCATCTTCTTATGCAGCAAAACGCGCTGGTGGGATTGTTGCGACGGCTAATGGTGCAGTCGCACTTGGTCAGTTAAAAGATATGCGTATTGAACGCAATGGAACTCAGCGCTATTTGGTCGTGAAATTTGCACCAGAAGTTTTATGGCCACAATTGAAGGACTTTTGGCAAGAACAAGGCTTTTTAATCAATGTCGAAAATGAAGCTACTGGTGTTATGGAAACCGACTGGGCCGAGAATCGCGGCAAAATCCCGCAAGACATTATTCGTTCTACCATCGGTAAGGTGTTTGATGGCCTATATTCGACAGGTGAACGCGACAAATTTCGTACCCGTGTGGAGCGTGCAGCGAATGGTGACGTTGAGGTTTACATCAGTCATCGCGGCGCGCAAGAAGTGTTGACAGGTCTACAAAAAGACAATACCGCATGGACATCGCGTGCTAATGATGCTGGGCTCGAAGCTGAATTCTTATCCCGTTTGATGCTGCGATTAGGATCGGACGAGGCTAAGGTAAAAACGGCAATTGCTGCAACAGCGCCCACCGCTACACAAACTGGTGCACCTCGCTCTAAGTTGTTGACATTGAACGAATTGAGTTATCTCGAGACAGATGAAGGATTTGATCGTTCATGGCGTCGCGTTGGTTTGGCTTTAGATCGTATTGGTTTCACGATTGAAGATAGGGATCGTTCGAAAGGTCTGTATTTCGTTCGCTATATCGATCAGGATATTGATGCTAAGACTAAAGGTGCTAGCCAAGGCTTCTTTGCACGCTTGTTCTCATGGGGCTCGAGTGATGGAGTGAAGGATGGTGAAAAATTCCGTATCTTGGTGCGTGATGCCGGTGAAGCCAGTCGTGTAACGGTACATGGTGAAGATGGTAAAGTTTCTTCTAGTCCTGTGGCCAATAAGATACTAAAAGTCTTGAATGAGCAGCTCAAATAAGATGTTCTGAAATTGATTTAAGTGTAAAAAGCGGACCGTATGGTCCGTTTTTTTTCGTGTTTTTCCATGGAGTCTTAGGGAATTTGCAAATTATCAATTTCTAAATGCAGAAGTTGGGGTGCGGAAAGAAAAGATACCAAAAATGAGGTACAAAAAAAGCCGGTCTATGACCGGCTTTTCTTAAAAGTAATAAAAATTACTTAGATGCTGCTGCAGAAGCTGCTGCTGGAGCTGCTTCAGCTGCTGGTGCAGATGCTGGAGCTGCTGTTGCAGATGCTGGAGCTGCTTCAACTGCTGGCGCAGATGCTGGAGCTGCTGTTGCAGATGCTGGAGCTGCTTCAACTGCTGGTGTAGAAGCTGCTGGAGCTTCTTCTTTCTTACCGCAAGCTACCAAAGCTACAGCCAACAAGGAAACGAGCAAAAGTGATTTTTTCATGTTTTTACTTTCAATAAATAGATCTAAAAAAACAACAAACTTGCGATGAATAATTACCGGTAATTATCGCTCAATAGGTTAGACCGTCGGCACAAAAATCAAAAAGATCTTGCAAACCCTTCGAAACTTTCCTAACCGCGAATTATAATGATTTTTCTGTCAATCGAATATACCTATAGGCCATTTTTTTAAAAAAAATGAACTATTCATACAATTTAAGCGACAATTTCGCGTTTTGCTGTTGTATGTGCATCAAACAAGGTTTTTTGCGCAAATAAAGTTCGCTATTTCATGTAGTAAAACAATCATTTCTTCGCCAACTCTAACCAACCATCTTCATACCAAATGCAGAATGCTTCTAACACGTCATCTGATGCACTGGCGATATCATCGGCACTAAGAGAACGTTGATTGGCTAACTTGGTCAAGGCAGGTTTATCGACCTTGCCCGCACTGAACGATTCCCCGTTGATAAATACATGTTTTCCTTGATATAACATCTGCGTTTTTAGTGACAGACTCACGCCATATTTGAGTGCCGCTTGGCTGAATTTTTTTGGACTCAAAGGTTTTTCTGGAGACTCAAAAAACACACTGGCTTTGGGCTCAGTCAAATACTCACCCAAGAAAATTGCCATATCTTCTTTGCTGAAAGTAATTTTAGCAAGTTCACCAGCCACTTTATCTAGCATTACCTCGCTCAGTTCTGCAGGCGCTTTGCTCATTTGTAAATCTGGATCTGCATAGCGACCAGGTAATTCAATCGTGTCTGCCATAAACTGCAGGAAACTCTCACCTAACTCTTGATATGACGGAGAACGGAAACCTATCGAATATGTCATGCATTCACCTAAGGCAACGCCGTCGTGCGCATAGTGCGGAGGCAGATACAGCATATCTCCGGGTTCAAGTATGAATTCTTGTTCAGACTTGAAGCTGCGCAAAATTTTCAAAGGCATACCTTCGATCAAGCTTAAATCTTTTTGCGCACTGATTTGCCAGCGACGTTGACCGTGAGCCTGTAATAAAAATACATCATAAGAATCAAAATGGGGGCCAACGCCTCCGCCTTCGCGTGCATAGCTGATCATTAAATCATCCAAGCGGGCATCCGGCGCAAAGCGGAATTGACGCAATAATTCATCGGCTTTGGCTTGGTGTAAATTCACTCCCTGAACCAGTAGCGTCCAATCTTTCTTTTCCTTGACGGGGATTTTATCTATAGGGCCATTTTTCATTTCCCAATGCTGATTGAAAAAGCAAATTAATCTTGATTCCACATCATCTTGTCCGGCCATCTCAAATAATTCTTCTGGACTGAATAAGGCTTTAAACCCCGGAATTGCCTGGCGTATGAGGAGTGGTTTTTTTTGCCAATATTCAGCAAAAAATTCTTCAGGAGAAATGCCTCCTAATAAGGTGAGAGCGGGAGATTTTTTCATAATGCAGCTTTGGGGTAGGGAAAACTAAAAAAGTTCAGGCAGGATAAATCATAGTCGCCTGCTTGACGAGGGTATAATGCTCTTTGCTGCACAAAAGAACTGAAATTTTTAAGGAAATAGTATGAAAATTGCCAAAAATACTGTGGTGACTGTCGAATACAGTTTGTCTGATACGCTCGGCAACTTGATCGAACAAGGACAAGAGCCGATGGTATATCTCCATGGTGGCTATGAGAACACATTGCCAAAGATAGAGGAAGCTTTGGATGGAAAAGAAGTCGGATTTGATGAAACGATACAGGTAGAGCCAGAAGATGCATTTGGTGAATATGATGCAGAGTTGGTAAAGATCGAAGAGCGCAAGCGCCTGCCATCACCGATTGAAGTTGGTATGCAATTTGAAGGTACGCCTGAAGAAAGTGAAGATGGCGAAAGCGTCATTTTCACGGTAACAGAAATCGCGGAAGATAAGGTCGTTTTGGACGGTAATCATCCTTTAGCTGGCATAGCGCTTCGATTTGCTTTGCATGTGATCGAAGTTCGCGAAGCAACAGAAGAAGAAATCGCGCACGGACACGTGCATGGCGCGCATGGTCACGATGACGACGAAGATGATGAAGACGGTGAATACCGTACTTATCCTTTACATTAAGTTTTGTACTAAGGTTTTGCGATATAGTCGCTAGGTAAATTCGCAAGCGAAATTCGAAAGCTTCTGTATCAAGATTGGGATCAGGAATCATCGATTTTAGGTACAGAAGCTTTTTTTGCTTTACAAAGCTGATCAGACTTCTTTGGCCAGCGCTTTTAGCTTGTACAGCGCATCTAAAGCCTCTCGAGGCGTCATTGCATCAGGATCTATATCGTCGAAGGCGGTAAGTAGCGCGGAGTCTTGTGGAGCCGACGATGTTTCTATCTCGGGTCCATCATTCGAGCTGCTGTGGTTATTCGAAAACAAATCAAATTGAGACGTGCTTTGTAAAGACTGCGCTTCCAAATCAGCCAAGTGTTTGCGTGCAGCACGAATCACAGGTTGAGGAATGCCAGCCAATTGAGCGACTTGCAAACCATAACTTTGTGAGGCAGGGCCAGCTTGTACCGCGTGTAAAAATACGATGTTTTCTTTGTGCTCGATAGCGGATAAATGAACGTTTTCAGCGCTCTGATGAATATCTGGTAATTGGGTCAACTCAAAATAATGGGTTGCGAACAACGTATAACTCTTTGATGTAATGATCAGATGACGGGCGATCGCCCAAGCTAACGCTAGGCCATCAAAGGTCGATGTACCTCGACCAACTTCATCCATTAGAACTAAGGAATTTTCTGTAGCACCATGTAAAATTGCTGCGGATTCTGTCATCTCGACCATGAAGGTGGAACGTCCACCAGCTAGGTCATCGGCAGCGCCGATACGTGTAAAAATGCGATCAATCGGACCGATAGTAGCTTGTGTGGCGGGCACATAGCTGCCGATATATGCAAGCAAAGTGATCAGAGCTGTTTGGCGCATAAAGGTAGATTTGCCACCCATATTTGGGCCTGTAATTAGGAGTAATTTACGCTCGGCAGAAAGTTGACAATCGTTGGCAATAAAGCGTTCGATTTGGTTTTCAACGACAGGATGGCGACCTTGCACGATATCTAAGGTTGGCTCGCCAACTAATTGCGGTGCGCACCAATTATTTTTCATGGCGTGATCTGCCAGACTTACCAAGGCATCTAATTGTGCAACTGCATGCGCGATGGTTTGTAAAGTTTGAATATGTGGCAATAAATCTTGCAGCAATTTTTCATACAAAACTTTTTCACGTACCAGAGCACGTTCTTGCGCTGACAAAGCTTTGTCTTCAAATGCTTTTAATTCGGGCGTGATATAGCGCTCGGCATTTTTTAAAGTCTGACGACGACGATAATTGTCCGGCACTTTATCAGCTTGGCCATTCGTGACTTCAATATAAAAACCATGTACCTTATTGTACTCGACTCTAAGATTAGTAATGCCAGTGCGTGCTCGTTCTGATGTTTCTAGGTCAATCAAAAATTGACCTGCATTTTCTGAGAGTGAACGTAATTCATCGAGCTCAGTATCAAAACCATTCGCGATCACGCCACCGTCTCGCACCATAGTCGCTGGTTGTGGCATCAGAGAACGTTCTAACAAATCTAGACATTCGCTAGGCGTCGCCAGATCAGTTAGTGATTGTGTCAATAGTTGAGGTTCATTATTTTTCAAACACATAGACACATATGTGCGAACCGTGCCTAGATGTTGAACACCGTCACGTAACGCAGCGAGATCGCGCGGACGCGCTGAGAGTAGTGCGATGCGGGTGGTAATGCGTTCTATGTCGGGAATTGAGGTTAAGGTATTTGACAGCCCCGTGCTTGCATCGGCTTGCAATAGAGCATCGATTGCTTGATGACGACTGCGAGCGATATGCTGTTCGCGTCGTGCATGATGTAACCAGTGGCGTAACAAACGAGAGCCCATCGCGGTGCGACAATGATCTAACAAAGAAAATAAAGTAGGAGATTCTTGACCGCGTAAAGTTTCTGTTAGTTCCAGATTACGCCGCGTAGCGGTATCGAGTCCGATAAACTCGTTTTCAGATTCCACACTCAGTGAATTGACGTGCTTCAAGCCACGTCCTTGTGTCGATTCTGCGTAGCGCAGTAGGGCACCAGCAGCGCCTAAAGCAGCACCAAAATTTTCAACGCCAAAACCAGTTAATGTGGACGTTGCGAGTTGGTCTTGTAAAGATTTTTGACCTTGCTTGAGATCGAAATGCCAATCAGGTACTTCTGAAAATTTTCCTGGTAGTTCGTGTCGAAATTCTTCCAACATTAAACCACCGGCGGATACTAAAACTTCAGCCGGTGATATCCTTTCAAATTCTTGCTGCAAGCGTGCTGGTAGTGATTTTTCATCAGTGCCAAATTCCATCAACTTTAATGCACCGCTTGCTAAAGACAACCAAGCTAAGCCGATATTGACAGTCTTGCGCTGACTAAATAGACACATTGCTAAAAGCGGGCGCTCTGCCTTTTCTGGCAATAAATCAGTATCGGTCAAGGTGCCCGGTGTAATTACACGCATTACTTTGCGTTCTACTGGACCTTTGCTAGTCGCTGGATCACCGATTTGCTCGCAAATTGCTGCAGATTCACCAATTTTCACCAGCTTGGCGAGGTAAGGTTCTATCGAATGAAAAGGAATGCCCGCCATTTTTATCGGCGCGCCATTCGAGGTGCCGCGTTGGGTTAAAGTGATTCCCAAAATACGCGAAACTTTTTCTGCATCTTCAAAAAACAATTCATAGAAGTCGCCCATACGATAAAACACTAGGGTATCGGGATAATCCGCTTTGATACCTAGATATTGCTTCATCATGGGGGTGTGAGTTTCGGTAGCAGCCATATTTTTATTGATATTTGTGAATTGAGTGCGGGAGAAAATGAATTCTTTTTGAGATTTCTCAGAGTGCGAAATCATAGCGCAAATAAATAGAGAGACCGTGCAATTGCGTTGATTTTTTTAGAAACTCTCTTGATTAATGAAAAACGGGCAATGCTTGCACATTTGCCCGTTCTTTCTTACGTTTTATTTATGCTAGGTGAAAAATTATGCGCCGCCGCGACCACCTGAACGACGCGGTGTGCTTTGCTTAAATGCTGGTTTCGCTCCAGCAGGTTTTGGTCCCGCACTGCGAGTAACATTGCTGCCCGCGGCCTTGGCTGCTCCTTGAGGTCGGCTGGGCGCTTTGCTGCGATTAACGCCACCGCCATTTCCGGTGTTGCGACCACGACCCTGCGCAGGATTGGGAAAACTACGCAGCTGTATCGGCTGTGCTTTTGCATGTGGGTCTGGAATAAAGCCGTCAATGATTTCTTGCGGGATTTGACGTTTGATGAATTTTTCAATATCCGCTAAGAGTTTGAATTCATCGACGCACACCAAAGATACGGCTTCGCCAGTGGCGCCTGCGCGACCAGTACGACCGATCCGGTGGACATAATCTTCGGCGACGTTTGGCAAGTCGTAATTGACCACGTGTGGCAACTGATCTATATCGATACCACGCGCCGCGATATCAGTGGCCACCAACACGGTTAAGCTGCCGTCTTTAAATTCTGCCAAAGCTTTAGTGCGTGCGGACTGACTCTTATTTCCGTGAATCGCCATTGCATTAATTTCGTCACGGATCAATTGTTCAACCAACTTATTTGCGCCATGTTTTGTGCGGGTGAAAACTAAAACTTGCGACCATTTGTGCGTTTTGATTAAGTATGCGAGCATCGCTTGTTTTTTGTCGCGATCGACCGGATGTACTTTTTGTGCAATCACTTCGACCGTCGAATTGCGGCGTGCAACTTCTATCATCGCTGGGTTATTCAGTAGTCTATCAGCGAGCGTTTTGATGTCGTCAGAGAAAGTGGCTGAGAATAATAAATTCTGGCGCTTTGCAGGAAGTATCGCTAATACTTTTTTGATGTCGTGGATAAAACCCATGTCGAGCATGCGGTCTGCTTCGTCCAAAACCAAAATTTCTATATGGCGCAGATCGATGGTGCCTTGCTGATGATGATCCAGTAAGCGACCTGGTGTCGCCACTAACACGTCCACACCAGTTTTCAGTAACTTGACTTGCGGATTGATGCCAACGCCGCCAAAGATAACGCCAGAATTAAGTGGCGTGTGTTTGCCATAAGTAGCGACGCTTTCTTCAACTTGTGCCGCCAATTCGCGTGTGGGTGTCAAGACCAAAACACGGATACTGCGGCGATCGGTTTTGTTCTTTGGCGCTGGTGCGCTGCGTAACAAGCGCTCTAAAATCGGTAGAGTGAAGCCAGCAGTTTTACCTGTGCCTGTTTGTGCGCCAGCGAGTAAATCACCGCCTTTGATGACCGCAGGAATTGCTTGCGCTTGTATTGGAGTAGGAGTGGTGTAGCCGTGTTCGCTGACTGCGCGAACGATGGACTCGGAAAGACCGAGATCTGAAAATGTGGTCATGCTAATTTCTATATGAAACAAACTTCCCGCAGGGAGCGGCAAAGGTTTGGGTAC
Organism: Undibacterium sp. Di24W; assembly: GCF_049340325.1. Taxonomy (NCBI): domain Bacteria; kingdom Pseudomonadati; phylum Pseudomonadota; class Betaproteobacteria; order Burkholderiales; family Oxalobacteraceae; genus Undibacterium; species Undibacterium sp. Di24W. The sequence goes on along the minus strand of NZ_JBMPOP010000004.1, from coordinate 319,037 downwards.
AACTTGTTATGACTATGCACATCACTTTCAGGTTGAATGTGATGTGCTTGTTCTTAATTATTTTGCGAAAGCTTGTAAGGCATTAACCATCTGCCCGAATACTTTTGGCGTGCCTGCAAGAACGTCACCTTTGTACAGGTAATCAGACTCTCCAGAGAAAGTGCCAACGATACCACCGGCTTCAGTTATAACCAAAGAGCCCGCGGCGATATCCCAAGGTGCTAAACCTTTTTCAAAGAAACCATCCAAACGACCCATGGCGACGTAAGCTAAATCCAGTGCAGCAGCGCCTGGGCGGCGTAAGCCTTGGCATTTTTGCGTCATGATTTTGTACATTTCCATGTATTCATCTAATCCACTCATGTCGCGACCAGAAAAGCCGGTGCCAATCAAGGCATCAGCGATTTTGTCGCATTTAGTGACTCGGATACGTTTGTCGTTCAAAAATGCACCACCACCTTTGGATGCCGTGAACATTTCATTGCGGCTAGGATCATAGATGACGGCTTGTGTGACTACGCCTTTTTGCTGCAGTGCGATGGAAACGCAGTATTGCGGAAAACCATGGATAAAATTGGTCGTGCCATCGAGCGGATCGATGATCCAAACGTTTTCATTATCGTCATGTAGATTTTTAGATGCGCCGGACTCTTCAGCGAGAATCGCATGATCAGGGTAAGCGGAAGTCAGCACCTCAATAATCGCTGCTTCAGCGGCGCGATCAACTTCAGTCACGAAGTCGTTGTATTGCTTTTCGCTGACTTGGACGCGGTCCACATCAAACGAAGCACGATTGATAATAGTCGCGGCACGACGAGCGGCTTTAATTGCCGTATTGAGCATTGGGTGCATAGAGTTTCCGTTAAAATGGCGGCAGCTCAGCCTTGAGTCTGAATTAGACCAAGGTCGTGAAGGTGTCGCACAAAGATGAATTAAAGAGCAGGGCGCGGTGGTTTCGCTGTCAATTATTGATTCATTGCAAAAACAACATAAACAATAAAAACTAACGCGCAATCGCGCTATTTTAAATGAACTTAGCTATTTCTGATACATCTGTTTTTAATCGCCTGCGAATTATCTTGGTCGATACTAGTCATCCCGGCAACATTGGTGCGGTAGCACGTGCAATGAAGACCATGGGCTTTTCTGACTTGAGGCTGGTTAATCCGCGTTTTGAGAATGCGCTGACAAATCCTGATGCCATTGCTTTTGCTAGTGGTGCACAAGATATCTTGGCGTCGGCTAAAGTAGTCGATAAGATTGAGGATGCCTTGGAGGATTGCCATTTTGTCGCGGCTGTGAGTGCTCGTTTGCGAGAATTTTCACCGCCCGTTATAGCGCCGCGTGAATTTGCCGATAAGCTAGTGAATGCGATGACGCAACCTGTAGCCTTAGTATTTGGCAGCGAACGATATGGTTTGCCAAACGAGATCGTGATGAACAGTAACGTATTGATTAATGTGCCTGCGAATCCAGATTACTCCTCATTAAATTTGGCACAAGCGGTGCAGATTCTGGCTTATGAATGCCGTATGAGCGCTTTGGCAAACTCTGCTTACTTAGTGCCCAAGTCTGAAGTTGGTTTTCAAGGCGAGTTGGCTTCAATTGAGCAAATTGAAGGCATGTACCAACATCTTGAGCAGGCACTTGTCAAAATTGAATTTCTGGATCCCCAGAAGCCTAAAAAACTCATGCCAAGATTGAAACGTTTGTTTTCTCGAGCTCAACTAGAAGTTGAAGAAGTGAATATAATTCGCGGAATTTCAAACAAAATTATTGATCGCAATTAGTTTTATTCTTTCTTGATTTGCGTTGCAAAATTAATTGGCGATAAATGAAACTAGTTGTTTACAAAAATAGTTTCTTTGCTTATTTAGAGACAATTAATGTATCTTTTGGTTAAAAAAAACTTGTTTATAAGAAAAAAATAAATGGTTTATCTTTGAAGGTGCAAATAAAACAAGTAGTATTGTAGGTACATGAACAATAATTTTAAGTGTCGATCAGACTTGTTGTTGGGTACCTCAAGTTAACTTGATGTTTTGGTGGTAATCGGTAGTTTAGTAGTTAAAAGAGGATAGATTATTCTAGTTCGCATGCATCATTTTTTTTATCGGTTTGTACTGGCATTGCTGATGTGGTCGGTGTTGGTGCTGCCCGCGTTCGGTCTCGGCTTAGGCGAGATTCGTGTGCGCTCGTCTTTAGGTCAAAATTTATTGGCGCACGCAGATATCATCGGAAGTGATACAGAAATTGTCAATGCGTCATGCTTGCGCGCACGTATTTTGACCATGGATGGTATATTTGTTGCGAGCGCCAATATCACCGTTTATCAAAATCAAAAGAAGCGTGCTTTGTCATTTACGACCAGACAGCATATCAATGAACCTGCAATAAATCTCGTTATCGATATTAATTGTGAAACTCAATTGCATCGTGAGTTTTCTATTCTTTTAGATCCGCCTGAACTCAATGCCAACGTGCTTAATGTGCAGCGCGACGAATCGCCTTTTGCGGCCGTTCCTACCGCAAGAGAAAATAGAGTTGCGGAAACCGCTGATGTTTTAGGCTCGAGCGAAAATAAACAAACAACGACCCAACAAAAGAAAAAACGTGAGAATCGTGGGTTCGAGCTTGCTGAAAATAAGAAACAGTCGAGTTATGTAGACAAGCCATTGGCTACTATTGAAAACAAGCGTAAAAAGCATAGTCCAGCAAAAGATGTGCTTAAGTTGTCTGATGAAGTCGTTATCCCAATGCAGCACGAAGGTTTGCGGATGAGTGATGTTTTGAGTACTGAATCAGGAAAGGCGCTGGTTCAGAACATGGAGGAGTTGCGCGTTGCACAGGCAAAAATGGCTGCGATTTTACGTGATGAGCAGGCACCAATAGAAAATAGTGCGACAAATAAAGATGCGGGTGAAATTGCAAGCTTGAGGTCTCAAGCGGAGCAACTCAAGAAACAAAATTTGTTAGATAAAGCAGCGCTAACCCAGTTGCAAAATAAGTCAGGGTTTGACTCTTGGTTGATCATCCTCGCAATCGTCGCGATTGTCGCGATATTCATTATTTTATTTTTGCTACTGTACATTCGTCGTAACTTGACTGGGAAATCTGCGACTTGGTGGGAGGATGAAACCTTAGAAAGCCAAGTTTCTCAACCAGAAAAAATCGAGGATGTTATTAAGAACTTGCATGCAAGCTATGACTCGAATCGCACAGGTAGTGATGAGCTTGGAGCAAGTGAAGAAAAACGAAATTCTGGTTCTGTAGCTGTTTTGCTGGATATAGATCCCTTTGAAGAATCTACTCGTCCAAAGCCAGCAAGCACAGAAAATGCGACTCTTCGGACACCAAGTTTGGAGGAGACGAATAGTAGTATTTTTAATTTTTTCACCCCTCGTGGTAGTTCTGTAAAAGTTGAAGAGATTTCCGATGTGACTCAAGAAGCAGAGTTCTGGATCTCAATGAATGACCCTCAACGTGCAATTGAAATTTTGTCCGCTCAGGAGAAAATTGAGCAACCTGATTCGCCAGTACCTTGGCTGTTCTTGTTAGATTTATATCGAACAGTGAAGGATAAAGTTAAATACGATCAGCTGCGTGACCGCTTTATCGTTTTCTTTAATGCAAATATCCCAGAATATGACACCGACTTGTCTCAGGTTGAAGTACGTCATTTGGAAGATTTTTCGCATTTGGTGCAGCGGATCTGTGATGGTTGGAATAGTCAGGAAATTATTCCTTACTTGGAAAGTTTGTTGATCGATGACCGTGAGGGTAAGCGGTCTGGTTTTGATCTGCCTGTGTATAGAGATATTCTTATGTTGCTGGGCATTGCACATGAATTGGATAGAATTACAGCGATTGAAGGGCCAGTAAAAAGTGCAATTGTGTCAACTTCTGTTTCTCAGGCTGCCAATTTGATCGCAGATCCTGTGGGAGAGGCGGATTTCGGCACTATAGAATTCGAAATGATTGACTTCCCTAAAATGGAAGGTGCAAAAAAACCAAGTTAGTAACTTTTGCTGATTCGCTGAAGCAACAACTCTTTTTCTAGTATCGATTTCAAGTTCTTTATTTCGAACAGTTTTTTTTATCGATATTTTGTCGGCTATTCTATATTTCTCACTAATAAATACCTGTTACGGCTTTAATGCAAAATGTGAATTGAATGTCAACAGTCTTTAGCGACTCGAATGAGTCGCTTTTTTTTTGCATCTCGCGTAGTGCAATAACAGGCTGGAGTCATCGCGCACATCAAGGTATAATCTTGCTTTCCGTTCCAACCCGCGATGTGTCTGGATTCTCTCGTGATAATGCTAACGCGAACTTCAGAAATCAGCCACCTTGCCTCAACTACATTCACGCCATGTTGATATTGCCAGGCTCTAACGCCCTGTCTGCCTTCCGAACTAAGAATTTATTGTCCCGCTTGCAAGCTGTTGATGCCAATGTTGTTGGCGTTACGGCGCGTTATGCGCATTTCGTTGATGCTACAGCACCATTGAGTGAAGTCGACGTCAATCGTCTACAAGCACTTTTAGTCTATGGCGATGCTTTCACTGGCACTGAAGAGGGCGACAGTTTTGTTGTGATCCCACGGTTCGGCACGATTTCGCCATGGGCATCAAAAGCAACTGACATCACACACAACTGCGGCATGCAGCAGGTCAAACGTTTAGAGCGTGGTGTGCAATATTTTGTGCAAGTTAAGTCTGGTTTGTTAGGTGGAGCAAAAAAACTCGCGCCTGATTCCAAGCAAGGTGTGATCGCTTTATTGCACGATCGTATGACTGAAATAGTTTTGGAAGATTTGAATGCTGCGAGCGGCCTTTTTACTGAACTGGAAGCCAAGCCTTTAGAACACGTTGATGTTATAGGTGGCGGCAAGGCGGCTTTGCTTGATGCCAACAGTGCGCTAGGTTTGGCTTTGTCTGATGATGAGGTCGATTATCTGGTGGATGCATTTACCAACGCAAAACGTAATCCGACTGATGTTGAATTGATGATGTTTGCGCAAGCCAATAGCGAACACTGCCGCCACAAGATTTTCAATGCGGACTGGACTATTGATGGTGAGAAGAAAGACATCTCACTTTTTGGTATGATTAAGAATACGCATTTGCTGCAACCTAAAGGCACTATCGTTGCCTATAGCGATAATTCTTCCATTATGGAAGGCGCAACCGTTACGCGTTTCTACCCTAATGGCGCGATGAATGGTAATGAATACCAAGCGTCAACGGAATTAACCCACACCTTGATGAAGGTGGAAACGCATAATCATCCAACCGCTATTTCACCATTTCCAGGCGCATCGACTGGCGCTGGGGGGGAGATTCGTGATGAAGGTGCGACTGGTCGTGGTGCGAAACCTAAGGCAGGTTTAACTGGCTTTACTGTTTCCAATTTGAATTTGCCTGGACATGTGCAGGCTTGGGAAAATGCTAGTGATGTCTTGAGCAATGGTGCGACAACACAACAATACGGCAAACCAGATCGCATCGCTTCGCCTTTGCAAATTATGATTGAAGGCCCTATCGGTGGTGCCGCTTTCAGTAATGAATTTGGGCGTCCTGTATTAGGCGGTTACTTCCGTACATACGAACAAAACGTTGGTGGTACTGTCCATGGTTACCACAAGCCCATCATGATTGCAGGTGGTATCGGCAGCATCAATGATAAGCACACCAAGAAATTTGATTTGCCGATTGGTAGTTTGTTGATACAACTTGGTGGACCCGGCATGCGCATCGGTATGGGTGGCAGTGCGGCATCTTCAATGGCGACAGGTACAAATACCGCGGATCTCGATTTTGATTCTGTCCAACGTGGCAATCCAGAAATGGAACGTCGCGCGCAAGAGGTGATTAACTCTTGCTGGCAATTAGGTGACAACAATCCTATTTTGTCGATTCATGACGTCGGAGCGGGCGGTTTGTCTAATGCATTCCCAGAAATTACAAACGACGCTAAGCGCGGCGCGATTTTTGATTTGCGTAAAGTGCCTTTGGAAGAAAGCGGAATGGCTCCTAAAGAAATTTGGAGTAATGAATCACAAGAGCGCTATGTATTGGCAATTGCACCGGAGAGCCTAGCTTTATTTCAGTATTTCTGTGAGCGCGAGCGTTGTTTGTTTGCGGTCGTCGGTACTGCAACCGAGGAGCGTCAACTAAAAGTTATTGATCCTCTCAATAACAATGCGCCAGTCGACATGCCGATGAACGTATTGCTCGGCAAGCCACCCAAAATGCATCGTGAAGTTGAGCATGTTAAACGTAACTTCCCAGCGATCGATTTGACCGGTATGGACTTGAAAGTAGTCGGCGAGCGCGTGTTGAGTTTACCAACAGTTGGCGATAAGTCATTCCTCGTTACGATTGGTGATCGCACTGTTGGTGCGATGTCAGTGCGCGATCAAATGGTCGGTCCATGGCAGGTGCCAGTTGCGGATTGCGCGGTGACTGCAATGAGCTTAGAGGGGCATTTGGGTGAAGCAATGTCTATGGGTGAGCGTACTCCCTTGGCTGTGATTAACGCGGCTGCATCCGGCCGTATGGCGGTGGGTGAATCAATCACAAACATTGCAGCGGCGCCGATTTCTAGCATCGAAAGCATCAAACTTTCTGCAAACTGGATGGCGGCCTGCGGTCAGCCTGGCCAAGATGCAGCCTTGTTTGATACTGTTAAGGCCATTGGTATGGAACTTTGCCCAGCTTTGGGCATCAGTATCCCGGTTGGTAAGGATTCTTTGTCCATGCGTACAACGTGGAAAGAAGAGGGGGCTGACAAGTCGGTGACCTCTCCAGTCTCTTTGATCATTTCGGCATTTGCGCCCGTTTATGATATTCGCAAATGTTTGACGCCGCAGATTAAACTGGATGCGGGCGATACTAGTTTGATCTTGATTGATCTTGGCCGTGGTAAGAATCGCTTGGGCGCATCGGCATTTGCGCAAGTCATGCAAAAGCTCGGTGATGAGACACCGGATGTCGATTGCGCAGATGATTTAAAGGCCTTCTTCGCAGCGATTCAGACCTTAAATCAAGATGGAAAAATCTTGTCTTATCATGATCGTTCTGATGGCGGCTTGTACGGCACTCTATGTGAAATGGCGTTTGCAGGACGTAGCGGCTTAGCAATTAACCTTGATATGTTGACGATGGAAAGTGAGCATGCAGCAGATCACGGTGACGCGAAAAATTGGGCGGGGCAGGTTGCTGAACGTCGCAATGAATTAACTTTGCGTGCCTTGTTCAATGAGGAGCTTGGTGCCGTCATTCAAGTGCGCACTGAACAACGTACCGAAGTGATGGACGTGATGCGCGCGCATAATCTCGGCGCATGCTGTCATGAAATCGGTAAGCCAAATAATAGCGGCATCATTTCTTTCATGCGTGACGCAAAAGAAATCTACAAAGAGTCTCGCAGTAATCTTCATCAAATTTGGAGTAAAACCAGCTGGCAAATCGCTCGTATGCGTGACAATCCAGACTGTGCGGATGCCGAATACGCCCGTTTGGCGGATGAGTCCGATTCAGGCATGCAACCGAAAATTACTTTCGATGCACAAGCTGATGTGGCAGCACCCTTCATAGCAACAGGCGTACGCCCTAAAGTCGCAATTTTGCGTGAGCAAGGTGTGAACTCCCATATCGAAACTGCGTATGTGATGCACAAGGCAGGCTTTACCGCCGTTGACGTTCACATGAGTGACCTGATCGCAGGTCGTGCGAAATTGGCAGACTATAAAGGTTTGATCGCTGTAGGTGGATTCTCTTATGGTGATGTTTTGGGTGCAGGTGAAGGCTGGGCGAAGACGATTTTGTTCAACGCTATGATGTCTGAGCAATTTTCAGAATTTTTCCATCGCGACGATACTTTTGGTATGGGTATCTGTAATGGTTGTCAGATGATGAGTAACTTGAAGTCCATTATTCCAGGTGCGACTGCATGGCCAAAATTCACCAAGAATAAGTCTGAACAATTCGAAGGCCGTTTCTCTATGGTTGAAATTTTGGAATCTAAATCAATTTTCTTCCAAGGTATGGCGGGTACGCAAACACCAATCGCAGTTGCACATGGTGAAGGATTTGCTGACTTTTCAACTACAGGTGATATCAATGCTGTGCAAGCGTCGATGCGCTTCGTTGATCATCATGGTCATGCGACAGAAGCTTATCCCTACAACCCGAACGGCTCGCCACGTGGTTTAACTTCGGTCACGAATGATGATGGTCGTTTCACTGTGATGATGCCTCATGCAGAACGTGTGTTCCGCAGCGTCTTGCACTCTTGGTCTCCAGAATCATTCGGTGAGGACTCTCCATGGATGCGTATGTTCAGAAATGCACGAGTTTGGGTGGAATGATTTTAAGAGAAGCGCAAGATTAAATTAGAAAAAGCAGTTTGCTGTAAAGCACACTGCTTTTTTTATGTCATGAGTCATTTACTGAATTTATGATTATAATCAAATTCATTAAAATATAATAATATTCAATTTGTTAGTTATTGCTATACAAGTACGTATGAGTTTCACGCTTGCATAGACTTTGCTGATGTAGGGGAATACCTAGTCTCTCGTCCGCAAAATAAGGAGAACCTAAATGGATGACTTATGCTTCGACAAGAGCGAAAAAGGAAAAGACGAATTAGCGACACGTAGGTACCAACTGCAATCCAAACTGCGCGCCTTATTGGTAATGGTAGATGGCAAACAAACGGTCTCGGCTTTATTGAAGAAAGTAGCAGGGTTAGGATTGACGGCAGATAGTTTTGCAGTTTTGCTAGAGCAGGGGTACATCGTGCAGCACCAAGTGGAGCGAGCGGCTCATTTGAACGAAAAAGATACGGTACCTATTTCAAAATCAAGGGTTTTATGCGTCCCTACACCAGCGCGTATCGTAATGATTCACAATTTTTTCAATGAAATGATCCAGCGTAATTTGGGGCTGCGTGGTTTTGGTATTCAGTTAAAAGTAGAACGAGCGGACACGGTTGCAGATTTCTTGGAGTTAGGGGAAACTTTGGTTGAGGCAATACAGAAATCAAAAGGAAGTGATGCGGCCCGCCAAACTCAAGCAGAGTTGGACTCGCTACTATATGATGTTGTCGAGGAGTGATTTTCTGGGTAACTTTTAGCTTGTTCTTGCACTATGCTAATGATAAACCGTATCTCCTTGAATAACGGATCGCTTAATTATATATAGTTTAATAATACATAGCTCAATTGATAATTTTGGCCTTTAATTATCTTGAAGTACATTGCGCCGATAATTGAATTTCGATTTCTAAACCACCATCTTTATGATTCTGAAGTCGGATTTTCCCGCCGTGTCTTTTGACGATGCGGTCTACAATCGCCAAGCCAAGGCCTGAACCATTTGCTTGGCTTCTTGCTACCTCGCCCCTTGTGAACGGCCGAAGTAATCGATCGATCTCCTCGACTGGGATCCCTGGCCCAGAGTCACGCAATCGTATAGTTGACATAGGCTTTGTTGGGTGTTCTGAAAAGCTACATTCAAATTCCAGATGAATTTGACCGGTTTTTGGATTGCGAGCATAGCGAATCGCATTCTGTATCAAGTTATTTAGTAAGCGCTGAATTTCAATTTCAATCCCTGTAATAAAGATGCCAGTGTCTATTTGTGTTTTTAGTTTTATGCTGCCATCGCGCTGCAAATCTTGTATAGTTTTTTCTGCTACTGCACTCAGATTGACGTTGTTGAAAGTGGATTCATGCAAAGGTTTTGCGTAATCTAAAAATTGTTGGATTATTCCGTCCATTTGGGTCAAATCGGATTGCATGGCTTCACGTGTTGTTGAATCCACGGGCGCCATTTCCAATTCGAGTTGTAATCTTGTGAGAGGCGTTCTTAGGTCATGTGAGATTCCTGCAAGAATAACCGCACGATCAGACTCACTGCGAGCCAAGTCATCAACCATTTGATTGAAGCTGGCGTTTGTCTCTCGTATTTCACTCGGGCCATTTTCAGGTAGTGCTTTAGGGCGACGACCATGGGCGAGTTGTCTGGCAGCGTGGCTCAAATTGGAAAGTGGTGCATTAATCCGGCGAGAAATGAAAACTGCACCAATCAGCGTCAAAATTAGCGTAATGCTGGCCCAGCCTATTATTTGTGTACCAGTTTCGTTTTGTAGCCGATCTTGTTCTAGTCGCAGCCAATATTGATCTTCGTCAATGACAAAGCTCAACCAAAATCCTTCTTCGCCGTTTACTTCTCGGGCAAATTGCGTTGTTGCACCAAGTTTTTTTTGTACCAACAATCGCAATTCGGCAAAAAAAACAGTATCAACCTGAGCTTCAACCTTATCGTTCTCTTCTAACAAATAAATGCGAATCCCTTCGTTTCTTGCTAGATCCAAGAGGAGCTCTCGGCGCTTATCTTCTGCCGAGTGAGTGAGTGCGGCACGAGTGATCGTGACCATGGAAATAATTTGTCCTGCTTGTTGTTGTGCGCGTGGTTTTCGTTCAACTAATTTAAAGCTGATAAACCATGCCGCCATACTCGACGTTATTAAGAAGGCAAGTAAAAAAAAAGTGCGCCAAAATAGACTGCTGCGTATACCAGCAAAAACTTGAAGGTGATTGCGCATAGTTCGATGGATGCCTAGTCGTAATGTGGCTTATTAGCTTGGCCATCCGGAATAAAGACATAACCTAATCCCCACACCGTTTGAATATATTGTGGGTTGCTTGGATCTTTCTCAATTAGCTTACGCAAGCGTGAAATCTGCACATCCAAGCTACGGTCGAATACTTCATATTCTCGCCCGCGCGCTAATTCCATTAGTTTTTCCCTAGATAGAGGGTGCCTCGCATAGCGCGCAAATACTTTTAGTACTGAAAACTCACCTGTCGTTAGATTTATTTGTTCGTCGTTGCGTTTGAGACTGCGATTAGATAGGTCTAAACAAAATTCACCAAAATGGAATACCTGTCCTTGCTCTAACGGTGCGCCTGGCACATCCTCAGGTCCTCTACGCCTCAGCACAGCGTTAATACGTGCCACCAATTCGCGCGGATTGAACGGCTTGGGCAAATAGTCGTCGGCTCCCATTTCTAGGCCTATGATACGATCTACATCTTCACCTTTTGCCGTTAGCATAATAATGGGCGTTTTATCGCCACCGCCGCGTAAGCGTCGACAAATCGACAGACCATCTTCGCCCGGCAACATTAAATCTAAGACCAATAGGTCGTAGCGTTCCCGCAACCAAAGTTTATTCATTGAGGTTGCATTTTCTGCCACAACAACCTGAAACCCCTGTTCTGTCAGATAGCGACGTAATAGGTCGCGTAAGCGAAGATCGTCGTCGACTACTAAGATTTTTGCCTTGGCATCTATCATGTTATTTGTCTATTAAGAGTAGAATGGCTTTATCTTACCGCCAAATCTCAATTCTCTGCACAGAAAACTTCCTAGCATTACAAACTGTTACAGACATTACAGAATTCATCTGTTCGCAGCAGACTTTCTTCTCTACACTGTTGATGTAATTTGTTAAAGTCAATGGTGTGCAAGCAGTGAAAATGGAATAGGGATTTTTGATGGACTACCTTGTTTATATTAATCCTGTTTTTGACCATCGGTATTTCGGAATTTTCTTGTGAATAAAGATTGTTTAAAATTATGCTTGTTTAGTATGGTGTTGCTATTCGGTTATCCCGATTTCAGCAATGCGGCCGCTCAACACCGCAATTTTGAGGTGAACAAAAAACTTGAAATGCGCCAGCGGCGAATTGAAGAATTTAGAGCAGTAAGGCAAATTGAACGTAAAGAGCGCTTCGAAAAAGAAGCGCGTCAAATTGGGAAATCGCAGAGTTCCCCGCCACCGAATGACAAAGCAAGCTTGCCGAAGCCTCGACCAGTTTCAGAATTAAGTGAGCGTCCAATCCAGAGATTTAATCGCCTGACCCCCGAAGAGCGTTTGGCATTACGGCGGCAGATTCGCGAGGCAAGGGAAGATATTTATCAAAAAGCGCCAAGATAGGAATTAACGGCGGTGCTGCTTCATGATTTTTTGCTGTTCGCGTTGCCAATCTTTTTCTTTTTCCGAGTCGCGTTTGTCGTGTTGTTTTTTACCTTTGGCCAAGCCGATTTGGCATTTCACCCTGCCATTCAAATAATGCATGTTCAATGGCACCATGGTGTAGCCAGAGCGCTCGACTTTGCCGATAAGTTTTTTAATCTCTTCCGCATGCAGCAATAGTTTGCGGGTTCTTACCGAATCAGGGTGGATGTGTGTGGACGCCGTTGGCAGTGCCCCAATATGCGCTCCAAATAAGAAAATCTCGCCGCTTTTGACGATGACATAAGCTTCTTTTAATTGCACGCGTCCTGCGCGGATCGCCTTGACTTCCCAGCCTTGCAGCACGATACCTGCCTCAAACTGTTCTTCTACGAAATAATCGTGAAATGCTTTTTTGTTATCTGCAATACTCATACTATTTTTTTTGTGCTTTTATATCTTGCAAGGTGAGGGTTGCGTTAATTTACGCTTATTCACCGAGAAGTGAAGTGTTTCGGTTAAAATTCAGTTTGTGATCATACCAAATGACTTGAGATAATGGCAGTCGTCCAAAAAAACGTTTTAGTTTCCTACAGTGCCGAACAAATGTTCTCCCTAGTTGAAAAAGTTGAAGATTATCCATTGTTTTTGCCATGGTGTGGCGGTGTCAATGTCTTAGAGCGATCCGAGCAACAACTTAAGGCCACATTATCCATCAATTATCACGGCATCAAGCAAAGTTTTACGACGCAAAATGTGAATTCTCCACCTCACGCAATGGAAATGCATTTGGTTGATGGCCCGTTTAAACAATTGCATGGGAATTGGACATTTACTGCTTTGCGTAGCGATGCATGCAAAATTGAATTCGATTTGCGTTATGAGTTTTCCAGCAAATTGCTCGAGCATTTGATTGGACCCGTCTTCGGCAAAATTACGAATAATTTTGTTGATGCCTTCTGTGACCGTGCGGACGTAGTCTATGCAAAGTAGTTTGATCGCAAAATCGCAGAATTTGATGATGATTCAGCTATGCTATTCGCTTTCTGGATCTGCACCTGTATTGCTCAACTTGTCGGTGTCGGCTGGTGATACCATCCATCAAGTTTTATTGAGTTTGGAACCTGAGTTATCCCATCAACTTCAATCCATGTTGGAAAAAAATGCTGCAGTGGCCGTTTTCGGTAAGAAAAAAACGGGAGACTTTATCTTGTCTCCCGGCGATCGTCTAGAAATTTGCCGTACTTTAATTGCTGGACCTATGGATGCGCGTCGACGTCGTGCTAAGCGTGAACATAAGTCAGGTAAGATGTAAATCTCGCCAAAATTGGCAATGCCTAGTTTGGCTAAGATCAAGAAAACAAGGTTTTGTAGTCTAGCATTCGCTTAAGATTTTTTTGGCTTCCGCGGCTTCTTTTGCCCGTTGTGTCTCGTCTAACGGAATTCTTTCCCCATTCTTGTTTCGTGTCATTATTAATATACCTTCATCCAGTGATTGCTTGTATGATTTTGCGCGTTCACAGTTTTTTGCTTTGGCTTCGGTATTTTGCTGTTCGGTTTCAGCTTTCTTGTCGGCTTCTTCTTTCGCTATCTTGCGTTTATTGAATTCTTCATTCTTTTTTGCAAGCGTGACCGGTTTTTCAATTTTTTCTATTTCACTTTTGTTTCCATCGTTGTTTTTAGGTTCTGAGGCGCTGCTTTCAGTGTTGCGCGCTAAACCGAACGGCGTTTTGATTATCTTATCTTTTGGGACTGATTTTGGTGGCGGCTTATCTGAGTACTGTTTGATACCTATGTCATTCAGCCAGATGTATTGAGCGAACGCCGTGTTGGCACACACTAGAGCTAAACTGATACCAACGGTAGAGAAAAAAGCTTTTTTTTGCATGATTAACTCGATTTCTTATTCGGTAAAGATAATATTTTGAAGAATTTACAGTGAGTTTTACACGGAACGAGACGGATCGGCAAGTTTTCTGTATAATTTGCTTTTGCGCCTATAGGAAACACTATGCGTCTTCTTCAAAAAGCACTCACTTTCGATGATGTGTTGCTCGTTCCAGCTTACTCAAATATTCTCCCAAAAGATACCTCTCTTGCGACGAATTTGACTCGTAATATCAAACTGAATATACCTTTGGTATCTGCTGCTATGGATACCGTGACTGAAGGTCGCTTAGCGATCGCCATGGCACAGGAGGGTGGGATTGGTATTATTCATAAAAACTTAACTCCCAAAGAGCAGGCGCGCGAAGTCGCTAAGGTAAAACGTTTTGAGTCGGGTGTGTTACGTGACCCGATTACGATCGCGCCGTCTACCACGATTCGCGATGTTATTGCTCTGAGTCTCCAGCACGGTATCAGCGGCTTTCCCGTCGTTGAAGGTAAAACCGTAGTAGGTATTATCACAAATCGCGACTTGCGCTTTGAGCAAGAGCTTGATGCTGAAGTGCGTGCAAAAATGACGCCGCGTGACAAGTTGGTCTTTGTGAAAGAAGGCGCGGATTTGAGCGAAGCAAAGCGTTTAATGAACAAGCATCGCTTGGAGCGTGTATTGGTTGTTGACGATGCGTTTGAGTTGCGCGGTTTGATTACTGTAAAAGATATTCAAAAATCGACAGAGCATCCACTTGCCTCGAAAGACGAACAAGGTAAACTGCGCGTCGGTGCTGCGGTTGGCGTTGGTGCTGATAATGATGAACGTATTGATTTGTTGGCGAAGGCCGGCGTTGATGTGATTGTGGTGGACACTGCACATGGACATTCCAAAGGCGTACTTGATCGCGTACGTTGGGTAAAAACTAATTATCCTCATATCGAAGTCATTGGCGGCAATATCGCCACAGCGGCTGCGGCGTTGGCGCTAGTAGAACATGGCGCCGATGCGGTTAAAGTGGGTATCGGCCCAGGCTCTATCTGCACGACTCGAATTGTGGCAGGTGTTGGTGTACCGCAAATCACTGCAATCGCGAATGTCGCTGCGGCGTTGCGCGGCACGGGCGTGCCCTGTATTGCTGATGGCGGCATCCGTTTTTCTGGTGATGTTTCGAAAGCATTGGCGGCGGGCGCCTCTACTGTGATGATGGGCAGTATGTTTGCGGGTACTGAAGAAGCACCTGGGGAGGTTATTTTATTCCAAGGCCGTAGTTACAAATCCTATCGTGGCATGGGTAGCTTGGGTGCGATGGCAGATGGTTCTGCTGATCGCTACTTCCAAGATGCGGCAAATAATGCAGATAAGTTAGTCCCAGAAGGTATCGAGGGACGCGTGCCGTACAAAGGCAGTGTGCTTGCGATTCTCTATCAAATGGTGGGTGGTGTTCGTTCGTCCATGGGGTATTGTGGTTGTGCTTCGATACAGGATTTGCACGATAAAGCGGAATTTGTGGAAATCACCTCGGCTGGTATGCGCGAATCGCATGTTCATGATGTTCAGATTACGAAAGAAGCTCCTAACTATCGCGCTGATTAACAATGTATTGCTACCTCATTCTGAAGTGTTTCAACTACGGAGCTGGTAAATGATGACCCCTTTAGAATCTGCGAGTCGTATGGAGCTGTTTTTGGATGGCACGGGTAATCCTCGTGTCGATCCTGATAAATACGAAGCGAAAGTCGCAAGGTTTGAGCGTTTGGGCATTCGGTTATTTGGTGTGGCGAACTGTATTGTTAGCTTTGGTAAACTGTTGGAACGCTTCGATCGTAGTGAGTTCTCGATGGTAAGTATGGAAGCTAGTTTTTGCGAGATGCTAGGCTTCTCCGAAGAAATTCGAGTCTACAACAATCTGAATTTTGAAGAGGATTTCGCGAAACATCCGTTGGTAGAAGGGGAGCCACATATTGTTTTTTGCGCGCAACATCCCATCTTTGATACCAGTGATAGTTTAATTGGTTGCATCTATCTAATTGACTATGTCGAACATGCATTTGACGATGAATCTCGTTTGTTGTTTGCTGATTTGGCGGCAATGGTAGAGCGAGAGTTGGTGATTGGTGCTTTAAAATTGCAGCAGCTTGATCTGGTAAAGCAAATGCGCAATTTGAAGCGCGATGCTTTGATGGATCCGGTCTTAGGTATGTGGAATCGTTCCGCCATCTCGCGCTCTTTGGGAATAGAACTTGAACGTTGTCAAAAGGCAGAGAAGCCCGTGTCTTTGCTTTATATAGGTGTTAATCAATATCAAAGCATACGTGAGCGATTGGGAAGTGGTTCTGGAGACGCATTCTTGTTGAAAGTCGCTAGCCGAATCCGTTCTTGTATTCGACCGTTTGATGCACTCGGACGTTTTGAGAGTGATGCTTTTCTGATCGTCTTGCCGGGCGCATCGAATTTGGTTGCGCTTGCCGTGGCTGAGCGAATACGACTCTCAGTGATTACACATCCAGAAGTGCTTGAGTCTGAAACATTGGACATAAACATTAGTACAGGAATGGCTTCAACGAGCGTGTTTCCAAACATTTCACCAGAACTTATCATAAATTACGCGGAAAAAGCCCTACTTGCCGCTCGGCGATTAGAACACAACCCCATTGTTCAGGCTGGTCCTGAGCAAGTCGATATTACTCTTTGATCTTTTATAGCGCCATGCACTCAAAAATTCTTATCCTCGATTTTGGCTCACAAGTCACCCAATTAATCGCTCGTCGCGTCCGCGATGCTGGTGTTTTTTCTGAAGTTTATCCTTATGACGTTAGTGATGAGTTTATTCGCAATTACGGCGCGTCCGGCATTATTTTGTCGGGTGGTCCTAGCAGTGTCACTGAAGGTGATACGCCACGTGCACCATTCGCAGTATATGACGCAGTCGTACCAGTACTGGGTATTTGCTACGGAATGCAAACCATGGCGGAGCAACTTGGCGGCAAAGTAGAAAATGGAAAAGTGCGTGAATTTGGTTACGCTGAAGTACGTGCCCGTAGTCATACCAAGTTATTAGAAGGTATCAATGACTTCGTAACATCTGAAGGTCACGGTATGCTCAAGGTATGGATGAGCCACGGTGATAAAGTTAATGAAATGCCAGCAGGTTTTAAATTGATGGCTTCAACCGACAACTGTCCAATCGCCGCAATGGCGGATGAAGACCGTCGTTTTTACGCGGTGCAATTCCATCCAGAAGTGACCCACACGATTCAGGGTGAAGCCATCATTGGTCGCTTCGTGCATGATATTTGCGGCTGCAAATCTGACTGGAATATGCCAGATTACATTTCTGAAGCAGTGGCTTCTATTCGTGAACAAGTGGGTGATGATGAAGTTATACTCGGTTTGTCTGGCGGCGTTGATAGCAGTGTGGCAGCAGCCTTGATCCATCGTGCCATTGGCGACAAGTTGACTTGTGTATTTGTTGATCACGGCCTATTGCGCCTCGATGAAGGCAAGATGGTCATGGAAATGTTCGCTGAAAACCTGGGTGTGAAGGTCATCCACGTTGATGCCACAGCACAATTCATGGGACATCTGGCTGGTGTCACCGATCCAGAAGCAAAACGTAAAATCATTGGTCGCGAATTTGTCGAGGTATTCCAAGTTGAATCGGGCAAACTCAAAAATGCAAAATGGTTAGCGCAAGGCACGATTTATCCTGACGTTATTGAAAGTGCTGGTAAAGGTAAAAAAGGTTCACACACAATTAAGAGCCATCACAATGTTGGTGGCTTGCCAGATACCTTGAATCTGAAATTGTTAGAGCCATTGCGTGAATTGTTTAAAGACGAAGTACGCAAACTTGGCGTGGCTTTAGGTCTTCCACATAGTATGGTGTATCGTCATCCGTTCCCAGGTCCAGGTTTGGGTGTACGCATCTTGGGCGAAGTGAAAAAAGATTTCGCTGATTTATTGCGCCGTGCGGATGCAATTTTTATCGAAGAACTACGTAATACCTATGTCGATCCACAAGCTGAGAAACCACAAACTTGGTACGACGCGACAAGTCAGGCATTTGCGGTATTCTTGCCAGTTAAGTCCGTGGGCGTGATGGGCGATGGCCGTACGTATGAATATGTTGTCGCTTTGCGCGCAGTTCAAACGCAAGACTTCATGACCGCGCATTGGGCACATTTACCACACGAGTTGTTAGGTAAAGTGTCGAATCGCATTATTAATGAAGTTCGTGGGATCAATCGCGTGGTGTACGATATTTCCGGCAAGCCGCCGGCAACAATAGAATGGGAATAAATTTGTCGTACCGCTAAACCGCATAAGCGAGCGCATTGCGTCGTTGCGAAGCCTCGCAATATCGACATATTGCTGTGTTTCGCGCCTAGCACTGCATCTCGCTTAAACGGTTTATCGGCACGCCAATTTCTCCAATAGGATCAAGATCTTGAGCTACAGCATCAAAGAAATTTTTTACACTTTGCAGGGCGAGGGCACGCATGCTGGGCGGCCTGCTGTGTTTTGCCGTTTTGCTGGTTGTAATTTATGGACGGGGCGCGAGGAAGATCGTAGCTCGGCTGTTTGCCAGTTTTGCGATACCGATTTCGTTGGAACCGATGGCGAAGGCGGTGGTAAATTTAAGACGCCTCAGGCCGTTGCCGCACGTATTAATGCTTTGTGGCCTGACACACATGCGGCGACCAAGTTTGTCGTGTTCACTGGTGGAGAGCCTTTATTGCAATTGGATGAAGCTTTAATTGATGCGATGCACGATGTAGGGTTTGAAATTGCGATAGAAACCAATGGCACGATAGAAGTACCTACGGGTGTCGATTGGGTATGCGTGAGCCCCAAAATGGGTTCACAACTTGTGGTTCGCAAAGGCGATGAGTTGAAGGTGGTGATTCCGCAATTCGGACAAGATTTGAGGGCGTATGAAGCTCTCGATTTTACGCATCATTATTTGCAAGCAATGGATGGCCCTTTGTTGCAGGATAATCTGCACAAAGCGATCGATTATTGCAAAGCCAACCCGAAATGGAAATTGAGTTTGCAGACTCATAAATTGTTGCAGATTCCTTAAATAAATTTTTTATTATTAGTCGTCGATTTGGATGTCAACTGACATCGAATCTGACCTTAAGTACACAGGCAATACATGTTAACCATCACCAGAAAAGTTGAATTCGATACCGGACATCGGATTCCCGATCACAATAGCCAATGCCGTAATCTGCATGGGCACCGCTATACTTTGCTGATTACTTTGACTGGTGATGTCGTCGAAAAAGACGGTGAATCTGACAACGGCATGATCATGGATTTTGGCGATATCAAAGCACTCGCCAATAAACATCTGGTGGATCTGTGGGATCATGCGTTTATCGTCTATGAAAAAGATAGTGCTGTACGTCAATTCTTAGAAAGCATGCCTGGACATAAAACTGTAGTGATTGACCGCGTGCCAACGGTCGAGAATCTGGCTAAGATTGCGTTTGATATGCTGAAAGATGTGTATCACGATCGTTATGGTCGTCATTTGTCTTTAACGAAAATCACATTGTACGAAACGCCTAATTGCTGGGCGGAGATTGATGGGTAATCGTGCATTCACAATTTGCCTAAGTTGCAATCTGTAATATGAGTCAAAAATACCAAGTGATAATTCTTTTTAGTATCGCAGGTTTCATGCTTGGTGTGCTTATTTTGCACTTTCTCGAAATTTCTGAATGGTCGACTTTTCCTCGAATCCTGACGCTAAGTATAGGTTCAGGTTATTTATTGGGGCATTTTTTGTCGAAAAAAGTCTAACTCATCCACCAAAATATTTGCAATTGTAGACTCATGGAAGACACCAATTTACTTGTGCAAGACGAAGCTTTCATGCACGAAGCCATCGCACAAGCAAGACTTGCGTGGCAAGCTGGTGAAGTGCCGGTTGGCGCTGTGGTTGTTAAAGATGGTCAAATCATAGCCCGTGGCTTTAATCAACCGATAGGCACCCATGATCCGACTGCGCACGCTGAAGTTGTCGCGATGCGCGCTGCAGCCGAGATTCTTGGCAATTATCGTCTTCCTGGTTGTGAACTGTATGTGACCCTCGAACCTTGCGTGATGTGTTCTGGCGCCTTGATGCATGCACGCTTCTCTCGCATCGTCTTTGGTGCGCATGACTTCAAAACGGGTGCATGTGGCTCTATCGTCGATTTATTCAAAGAAGAAAAATTGAATCACCACGCCGAGGTTGTCTCAGGTGTATTGTCAGACGAATGTGTGCAAGTCCTCAAGGATTTTTTTGCTGAGCGCCGTCGTGCCGCGGTAGAATCTCGTATCCAATTAGGCAACCCTGGCGACTGAGACACAATATCAATCGCTGATTACAGAATATGAGTCACTAGCGATGCCCATTTCTTTTCCCAAAAAACTTCCCGAGCATCCTTGCATCGCCATCGTCGCACCCAGCGGTGCGGCTTTAGATGACACTAATGTTGAAGCAGGCTTGCAGGCACTCAGAAATGCTGGGTTTAAGGTAATCAATTACTACCAACATGCGGATCGTTTCGAGCGATTTGGTGCGACGGATCAAGAGCGTTTAATCCAACTGCACGCCGCCATTGACCATCCTGAAGTTGATATCGTGATGGCTTTGCGCGGTAGTTATGGCATGTCACGCATTTTGCCAGATATCGATTTGTCGAAGATTGCAAAGAGTCGCAAATGGCTCGTTGGTTATAGCGACTTCAATGCTTTGCAATTGGCGATGTTGGCGAAGACAGGTACAGCCAGTCTCTGCGGTCCAATGCTGTGCAATGATTTCACACGTGCTGAATTGCGTCCATTTACCCAAGTCCAATTTTCACAGGCTTTGCGCGAATGCAAGACGCATCTGGAATTTGAGACAGATCAAAGTGCCGACTTAAATCATGAAGGTAAATTGTGGGGCGGAAATTTGGCAATGATTTGTCATCTGCTTGGTACTGAATATTTTCCAAACATTGAAGGTGGGATTTTATTTATCGAAGATATCGCAGAACATCCCTATCGTGTTGAACGCATGTTGCTACAACTTCACATGGCCGGTGTGTTAGCGAAACAGAAGGCGATCGTGTTCGGGAACTTTTCCGCTTACCGCTTAGCCCCGCAAGACAATGGCTATGACTTTGCCGCCATGTTGAAATTTTTGCGCACGATCATCGCAACACCAATTATCACTGGACTTCCATTCGGCCACTGCGACGATAAAGCGAGTTTGATGCAAGGTTCAACAGCACATCTAAGTGTCAATGGCACGCAAGTGATCCTCACTGCAGAATACTAATCAATTCAAAAAATACGGAGACAATATGACAGACGCAGTGATCGTCGCGACGGCGCGTACTGGATTAGCAAAGTCATGGAAGGGCGCGTTCAATATGACGCATGGGGCGAGTATGGCGGGACCAACGCTCGCTGCAGTTATTCAGAGAGCTCAGCTAGATCCTGCTGAAATTGATGACGTGATGGTCGGTTGCGCATTTCCTGAAGGTGCTAATGGTCGCAATATTGCACGTCAAATCGCCTTACGTGCCGGTTGTCCGGTCACTGTGCCTGGAATTACAATCAATCGTTATTGCTCGTCAGGATTGCAATCCATTGCACTAGCCGCGCAACGCGTGATGTCAGGCGAAGTCGATATCATCGCAGCGGGTGGTGTTGAGTCTATCTCTTGTGTGCAAAACGAGATGAATAAGCACATGCTCAGTGATCCATGGCTGCAACAAAATATTCCGCAAGTTTATATGCCTATGCTCGAAACCGCAGAGGTCGTTGCTAAGCGTTATCAGATTTCCCGCGAACGTCAGGATGAATATGGCGTGCGCAGCCAGCAACGTGCAAGTGCGGCCTTAGCTGCCGGGTTATTTAATGCTGAAATCATTCCCGTGACGACGACGATGCGCGTGACCGATAAGGAAACGGGCGAACATCATTTGCGCGAGGTAACGATTTCAGCCGATGAAGGCATACGAGCTGGGACAACCTTAGAGGCGGTATCTCAAATCAAAACCGCTTTGCCCGATGGCGTGATTACGGCAGGTAATGCCAGTCAGTTTTCAGATGGTGCGGCAATGACCATCGTCATGAATGCCCAAGTCGCCGAGCGCAAAGGCTTGCAGCCATTAGGCGTATTTCGTGGCTTTGGCGTTGCGGGCTGTGAACCGGATGAGATGGGTATCGGTCCGGTATTCGCGATTCCTAAGTTACTCAAACGCGCTGGTTTAACGGTAGACGATATCGGGCTCTGGGAACTCAATGAAGCGTTTGCGGTGCAAGTATTGTATTGCTCGGACAAGTTGGGAATCCCTATGGAGCGTTTAAATGTGAATGGTGGCGCGATTGCAGTCGGCCATCCATACGGCGTTTCTGGCGCACGATTAACTGGACATGCGCTGCTGGAAGGTAAACGGCGTGGTGTTAAATATGTTGTCGTGACTATGTGTATCGGCGGTGGACAAGGGGCCGCTGGTCTATTTGAAGTTTTATGAATGTCATTAGCGTTAGCTAGTATAAAAAACGTAACCAATCTATTTTGTTTATGAAAAAAGATGTCTAATTCCGTTTCAAATTCAAGTGCCATTTCGCAAATTGAAAATCCTTTCCTTGATTATCTCGGCATCGTTTCGGGCGATATGAAAGAGGGTAAAGCCAATTTGCATTTAGACCTACATCGTCACCACATGAATAGCTGGCAAATCACGCATGGTGGCGTGTTGATGACTTTGCTTGACGTGGTGATGGCAATGGCAGGGCGCTCTTTGCATGAAGATCAAAAGGGAGTCGTTACGGTTGAGATGAAAACGACATTCTTGCAGCCAGGCGGTGTAGTAGGTGGACGCCTTGAAGCACGCAGCATCGCGTTTCATCAGTCGACAACTATGTGTTTTTGCGATGGTGAAATTTGGAGTGGTGGCAAATTAGTGGCGAAAGCGATGGGGACGTATAAGTATTTGCGTAGTCTGAAATCGAAAGCTGGATTGGTGAAGATGGGTGGGAGTGACTAAGGTCACGAACCAACTAATAGTCTATTGAATAATTCCCTCTCCCGCAGGCTGGAGAGGGCTAGGGTGAGGGCGGTTCAGAAAACATGTGACGTCTTGGTGATTAAAACAGTCATGTACTAGATGTGCTGAAACTTTCATCCTTTCTGAACTACCGTCTAAGCATGCTTCGGCTCCCCAAGCTTTCTCTATTTTGCGGGATAAAGGAGTGAACAACAGGAAAATTAAATATGAATGATCATTTTCAACGTATCGTCTTAGCATCTCGACCAACAGGCGAAGTGAGTCCAGAAAACTTCCGCTTAGAGTCTGTACCAGTACCCGAAATAACAGAAGGCCAAGTACTAATCCGTAATCATTTTCTTTCACTCGATCCTTACATGCGGGTTCGTATGGACGATGTGAAAAACTACGCCGCACCACAAGCCTTAAATGAAACCATGATAGGCGGCACAGTAGGTGAAATTGTCGCTAGCAAAAATCCACAATTTCAGATCGGCGACAAGGTCATTGGCATGATGGGCTGGGCGGAAATGGGCGTGTCGGATGGTAGCTTATTGCGCAAACTTGATACCACACATATTCCCTTATCAGCTTATCTCGGTGCAGTCGGTATGCCTGGCATGACCGCTTGGTATGGATTAACGCAAATCATGCAAGCGAAAGAGGGCGAGACGATTGTCGTTTCCGCTGCGAGTGGTGCAGTTGGCGGTGTGGTCGGACAGCTCGCGAAATTGCGTGGTTGCCGTGCGGTGGGTATTGCTGGCGGTGCAGAAAAATGTGCTTATGTGGTCGATGAGTTAGGCTTCGATGCGTGTGTCGATTATAAAGCGGGGAACTTGGAAGATCAGTTAGCGTCTGCAACGCCAAACGGCATCGATGCAATTTTTGAAAATGTCGGCGGCGCTAGTTTTGATGCTTGCCTATCACGCGTGAATCCGTTTGCTCGCATTGCCCTGTGCGGCATGATTGCAGGTTATGACGGTGGCGACATGGCGATCCACAATGCGCGGATTCTACTCAGCATGCGCGTGAGCTTACGCGGCTTCATTATTTCCGAGCATCTGAATTTATGGCCGCAAGGCTTAAAGGAATTAGGCATGCTGGTCGCACAAGGCAAGTTGAAGTTTAGAGAAAGTATTGCACCGAATTTAGCCGCAGCACCTGAGGCATTTATTGGTTTGCTAAAAGGTAAAAATCTAGGCAAACAATTAGTGCGTTTGATTCCAGAATGAGTAGGAAGTGAGAGAGACAAAATATGGATACCAATATTCAAATAAAACTCGGAGAATGGTCAGAATTACAGGCGGATGCACAAGCTGTGCGCACGGCTGTATTCGTAGAGGAGCAAAAAATTCCCGCAGAACTTGAATGGGATGTGATGGATGCGCAATGCCTGCATGCGGTGGCTTATGATGCGCAAGGCAAGGCAATAGGCACAGGGCGCTTACTACCAGATGGGCACATAGGGCGTATGGCGGTTTTAAGCACGGTACGTAGTTGTGGTGTTGGGGCAGAGATATTGCGCCAGTTAATGGGGCAAGCGAAGAGTCGTGGTATGCAGGCTGTTCAATTGAATGCGCAAATTTCAGCTGAATCGTTTTATCAGCGCGAAGGATTTAATCGCGAAGGCGAATTATTTATGGAGGCCGGCATTCAGCACGTGCACATGAACAAAAATCTCTAAGTATTTTTCGGAGATGCAACAGTTTGCTGCCGAATATTCCCCAACAAAAAAATAAGCCAATTCCAAAGCTAATTACTTTAGAATTGGCTTTTTTGTTAATGGTCGTTCTCGCGAGCCTAATCAGATATGAGCCAACATAGCCAGTTCACCCTATTGAAAGAGCGCCGCTTTGCGCCGTTTTTTTGGACGCAGTTTTTTGGGGCATTTAATGATAATGTTTTCAAGACAGCCTTACTCACAGTGCTGACATACGATGCGCTTACTTGGACGACGATGGACGTCAGCTTGTTGAATAATCTGATTCCTGGCTTATTCATTTTGCCTTTCGTATTGTTTTCTGCGACCTCTGGGCAGCTGGCAGATAAGTTTGAAAAAGGAAAAGTAGCGCGCTACGTTAAATTGTTGGAGATAGTCATTATGGTGATCGCAGCCTATGGCTGGATGTCACATAATATTTGGATTTTGGTCGCTGCTGTCGCGGGCATGGGTATTCATTCGACTTTGTTTGGCCCCGTTAAGTACGCTTATCTCCCACAACATCTGCATTCGGATGAGTTAGTCGGTGGCAATGGCGTGATCGAAATGGGCACATTTGTCGGTATTCTCTTGGGGGAAATATTAGGTGCCATGCTAGTTGTGCATAAACCTTGGGGTGTTGAGTTGGTGGCAGGCGGATGTATTTTGATCGCGGTATTGGGGTGGTTGTTTAGCTTACGAATTCCCATCTCACCAGCACCAGTGCCCGATTTGAAGATTAATTGGAATTCAGCCACCGAAACCGTACGCAATCTCAGTTTTAGTAAAAAAAATCGCCCAGTCTTTCTGTCTTTGCTAGCAAACTCCTGGTTCTGGTTTTACGGTGCGATCTTGCTTGCACAATTTCCGCTGTATGCAAAAGATTATTTGCATGGCGACCACAGTGTTTTTGTCTTACTGTTAACCATTTTCTCGTTCGGGATTGGTGCAGGTTCTTTATTGTGCGAACGCTTGTCAGGACACAAAGTTGAAATCGGTTTAGTACCTTTTGGCGCGATCGGTTTGTCGATCTTTGGCTTTGATTTGTATCTGTCGAGTTTGATGTATACCAATACTGTAGCAGTCACGGCTTGGACTTTTATCGATCAAATCGGCAGTTACAAAATCTTGTTCGACATTTTCATGATAGGAATTTTTGGTGGTCTATACATCGTTCCTTTGTTTGCATTAATTCAAACACGCTGCGACCCTAAACATTTATCGCGCACGATAGCAGGGATGAATATCATGAATGCTTTATTCATGGTGGTAGCAGCTTTGGCAGCAATGCTGATGTTGAAGCAAGGTTTCACGATCCCACAAATTTTCATGGCAACCGCGGTATTGAACGCTTTAGTAGCGATCTATATTTTCAGCGTGGTACCAGAATTCTTGATGCGTTTTGTGGCGTGGATTTTGATCCATACCGTGCATAGAGTTAGAGGTATCAATGTTGACAAAATTCCGGAGGAGGGCCCTGCAGTTTTGGTCTGTAATCACGTCAGCTATATGGATGCGATCGTCATCATGGCCTATAGTCCGCGCCCAATACGATTCGTGATGGACCATAGTATTTTCAAAATACCTTTTTTGTCTTGGGTGTTTCGTACAGCCAAAGCGATTCCGATTGCACCGGCAAAAGAAAATCCATGGTTAATGGAGAAGTCTTTTGTTGATATTGCGCAAGCTTTACATGAAGGCGATTTAGTTTGTATTTTTCCAGAAGGTAAATTAACTCGCGATGGAGAGATCAATGAGTTCAAAGGCGGAATCATGAAGATAATTGAACGTAGTCCGGTGCCGGTAATTCCTATGGCTTTGCGCGGGTTATGGGGCAGTTTTATGTCGCGTGATAAAGGTAATCCATTCGAACGATCCTTTCGTCGCGGACCGTTTTCTCGCCTAGAGCTAGCGGTCGGAGAGCCGCAAGATCCTACCCAAGTGTCGCCGCAAAGTTTGCAGCAACAAGTGCAACTTCTCAGAGGTGAGTGGAAATAGCTAGACTTATATTATGTGTAAAAGTATTTTTTATTTGAAATTAACTTGACATATTTTTTAAACAAAAATACAGTGAGATCGCTACGTTTTTTCGGCAGGACTTTAGGTGGATTTAGAAATGTCGTTAACTTGGAAACATAGAATTGATCGTTTAAAACACTTTTTTTGAGGTAAGTATGAAAAAAATCTTCTTGGGACTGATGCTAGTAAATTGTTTTTCTGGATGTGCGAGTGTGGACAGCAATGAAGTGGCAGAAGCCAAAGGACCTGTTGAGCGTCGCTATACGACCGGTAGTATGATTCCTCAAAAGCGTGACGTACGCTCTACCAATGATGTGAAAAGCGTTAATTCGGATGATCTAATCACGATGCCTCGGGCCGCTACACCTAATGATCCTTTGGGCAAGAAGTAACTTGAACTTAAAAAGCTGTTTTGAGTTTGCAGTAAAAAAGTCTTTAAGATTGACATCTTGAAGACTTTTTTTATGAAGGTATTTATTTTTCGCTAGATCAATGCTGCCATAAAGCCAAACCGCCAGCAATGTGCCAAGCATTTTCATATCCTAGGCGACGCAGGCATTGTACTGCTTGTGAGCTACGACCACCCGTACGGCAGAAGAATAATATCGGTGTGGTCTTCGCTTCGTTTTGCTTTAGCCAACGTTCGACGCCATTTGCCAAACGAGT
Source organism: Undibacterium sp. Di24W (assembly GCF_049340325.1). NCBI lineage: Bacteria > Pseudomonadati > Pseudomonadota > Betaproteobacteria > Burkholderiales > Oxalobacteraceae > Undibacterium > Undibacterium sp. Di24W. The sequence continues at coordinate 291,703 of NZ_JBMPOP010000004.1, read as the reverse complement.
CAGGGGCACATGCAAAACTTCGCTGCCTTCAGGTACATCAAAGTGACTTAGTTGCTGCTCATAGGGTTCGCGTACATCAACCAAAATAGTACCTGGATGTTCTGAGATAAATTCACGTAGATTGGCTGATGGTACGGTCACGGATTCTAAACAGCATTCTGTCTCATGATCGAACATGGTGACCAAACGTTTATCAAAATCATGCGCGGCGCATAGTAGCGCGTTTTGTCCAATGAAGGATTTTAATTCTGATTTAATCGCAGCGATTTCTTGTTCACTTAATGGTGCAATATTTTCTGTTTGATTTCTTGTATCGAATAAATCGCCACAGAAAGCGAAATTGGTTTTGACGTTGGCATCTTTCGCATCATTGACACGTTCTCCAAATAGGAACACAGGTCTGTTTGGCGATTGGGATAAGTCGAGCTGCGCGAAAAACTTTTCGCCTAAAGCAATACCATTGATTGAAAGCTTAGGTGATAACAGTAAATTTACTGCACCTGCATGATCTGCTATTGGTGTTAGTACCTTGCCCTTATAAGCATCTGCTAACAAGCCTGCCAATGCCTGATTATGTTGGTTCTGCTGGGGATGGCTGCCGGTCCCAACAATCGCGGCTACTGTATAAGTTTGGCAGCGCACATATTTTGTAATACGTTCGATCAATTCTGGCAAAGCATCGATGACGATGCATTGTTTGCTCGCAGCGTCAGCAACAATCCAAGTACATGCAGCGCCAAAGCTCAATTGAATCACGCCTTCCGCAGGCAATGGTTCTATATCGCCGGTAACCATACAGGTCTTGCGCAGTGCTTCGCCGCAAACGCGAATCCGGCGACATGCTTCTTCGATGTAATCGGCGGTCACTGCTGGGCCAAATGACATACGTACCGCGCTTGCGGCCTGCCATTCGGGTAAAGCCATTGCTTGAAGTACGAAGCTAGGCTGGGCTTTTGCTGCGCTGCATGCGGAGCCTGCGCTGACACGTACGTCGGCAGCATCAAATAAATCCAATAATTCTTTGCTGGTTAAACCTGGCACGGAAAAATTCAATGTAGTTGGCAGACTTTGTTCTAAAGGTGCATTTAAGATCAAGCCTGGGAATGCCTCTTTGACTGCGTCTAGCAGTTGAAGTCGAAATTTTTCTAAGGTGGCATGCTCACGGAAAGTATGACCATCACACAAAGCCTCAAGAACTGCCCCCAGCGCTGCAATACCAGAAACATTTTCAGTACCAGACCGCAAGCTACCTTCTTGGCCTCCACCTGCCAGCAATGGCGTGAAGGGGGCATCTTTATGTACATAGAGTAGACCAATGCCTTTTGGTGCATACAGTTTGTGACCAGAGAACAAGGAATAGTCAATTCTGTGCTGGCTCAGTTTGAGTGGCAGCTTCCCCAATGCTTGGACACCGTCAACTAGCCAATAGGTGGGATGATCTTTGAGTAATGCTTCTATGCCTGCCAAGTCAGTAACAATGCCCGTTTCATTGTTGGCTGCCATGGTGCAGACCAATCCTGCAGAGGCTAAATGGGCTTTTAGAAAAGCTAAATCATGACGACCAGCGTGGTCAACGGGGATGGCAATAATATTGAAATTTAAGCCTAGTACTTGATTCCAGTGCTGCAGTGATTCAGGGACAGCTTTGTGTTCGGTCGCACCATACAAGAGATCAGTGCCAACTTTTTCTCCTTTAGCAAGCTTGTCGCGTAACGCCAGCAAGGCTGAGAATACGGCAGTTTGTATACCTTCTGTGGCGCCACTGACGAACAAGAGCTTGCCATTTTCACTCCCTAACAACTCACAGGCTGTCTTACGTGCATGTTCCATTACGGCTTTTGCTTGAATCCCGCTACTATGTACGCTGCTGGGGTTGCCATAGTCATCTTCCATAACCGCGCGGGCAGCTTCGAGTGCTAGCGGCATTACTGGTGTAGTGGCATTTGAATCAAGGTAAATAACACGGGATGAGATAGACATGGTGACCAATCGCTAAAATGAATGCAGATTTGACCCAAAATGCGAGTGATTCATTGCATGGTGTAGTCAATAGGAAGTCGATTTTAGCAGAATGCGCCAGTACAAAATAAGGAAATTGCTCTGGTCGATGTGATTTCCCACTTATGGTAGGACCAGCACCGCCTTTGTCTCCCTGTATTTGATACTTTTTAGTTAGTATGTTTTACAAAAAACTGACGTCGTAAAAATCGGATAAGAGCACCTAGAAGCGGCATTTTTTGCCATAGTTCTTCAGCTGGATCCCAATAATCCCTGTGATCAATGATTTTGCCTGCTGGGTCATAACGTAAATGAGATCCGCCAGCGACCTCGTAGGCTTTACCGCCTAACTCAAAATGGAAAGTCCATGTCAAGAAAGCTTGAGTATCCTGCTCGATTACATCAATGAAAACAAAGCGCGGTTTGCCAGTAGTCGCAAACATATGCGCAAAAATTGCTGTAATAGCCTTGGTACCGCGCACTTCATTAAACGGATCTTTAAAACGCGCATCATCGGCATAAAACTGATCAATTGTCGCTAGTGAATCGGGCGTCAAGGCCGCGTACCAATTGATAATTTTGGTGCTTGGAGAGATTGTCATTTCTAAATTGTTTTCCTGAAATTTGTGATCGATTCGAATCTTAATTGTCAGTCATTAGCTGGCCAGTCTACGTAACAAGAGAAAACGTAGTCGGTAAGGCAGGCATTGTAGAAGCTTTAGAAAATAGGTAAAGCGCTTCGGGAAATGAATTTCAAATTTACCGCCTTGCATACCTAACAGTATTGCCTGTGCAGCTTGCTCAGGCGTTTGTAGTGCTGGCATAAAGAAGGTATTTTTTGCGGTCAATGGCGTGCTGACAAATCCTGGATTAATCAAATACACATCGAGATCCTTAGGGTGCAAATCCGCATACATGATTTCGGCCAAATTAATTAACGCTGCCTTACTTGGGCCGTACACGCTCGCATTGGGCAAACCTAAATAACCAGCAACACTGGCAATCAGTGCAATGCCTCCTTGGCGTCTTTTGAGCATGTCCGGGAGTATGCATTGCAAGCCATGATAAATACTGAGTAAATTGATGTTCAAGGTTTCTTGCGCGTCTAGTGAATCAACTTCCCATGTCCGTTCGGGCTGATATTTTGCCGCACAGAAGATGACTAAATCGATTTGCCCTAATTCTTGTAAGACTTGTGAATGCATTTCCGACCACAAGGCTTTATCACTTGCGTCAAACGCTTTTATTAGGGCATTGGGGTGATCATTCGCAATATGTCTTAATTGCTCTGCGCGCCGAGCAGACAATACTACCTTAGCGTCTAGCGTCAATAATTGGCGGGCTAACGCAGCGCCAATGCCGCTTGACGCTCCCACTAACCAGACGGTTTTATTGTGCCAGCTTTCTATTGGCTGGTTGAGCGTACCAAATAGTTTTCTTAAAACTTTAGTAGGCCAGTTGACGTTATGCATTATGTTCTCCGGCGGAAGAACAGCGTAACTTCACCTACATCTATGCCGAATTTACTCATGCGGGCGCGATTCACCATTGTTTGTTCATCGATTAAATACATCCAGTCGTCCATTTGCATCGCATAGGTCGTGCCATCGACAGGTAGCAATAGTGTGTATTGCCACTTAAACGCATTGCCCGCAGCTTCACCGATCGCGTCGCCTTGCACATCGCCGGCATTGCCTATCCATCGACCATCAGGATTTTTTTTAAGTTTCCAAATACGCTGCTGCTTAGTTCCGTCGTCGTACACGAATTGTTCATCGAGAATCAATTCGTCAGCGACTTTCTTACCTTCGATAACCACATGAAAGCGTTTAACCACTGCACCATTGCGTTGTTGGAACATTCCCCAGGCATCCGTGGTGCCGGTAAAGTATTTTTCTAAATCTAACTTTGGTTTGACGTCCTTATAGTGATTGACATCGGTAATCGCACAGGCACTTAATGCAAAAGCGACTAGCAGCAGCAGACATTTCTTGATCATGATCTTGACCTTCTAAGGAGTTGAAATGCGATGAGTTTGCAAAGACAAGGTATCAATGCGTAGGTGATGATGAGAGCCAATTGCGACTGGTCTTTTATCGCGTTTGTTGAAGACTGAAGTGCTGATTGAAATCCTAACAAATGCAGGAGTGGTAAACTTAAACCCGCCAAAGCCAAGCTTAATTTGCCGATGAGAGACCAAACGCCGTAATAGCTACCTAAACTACTTTTGTCTGCAACACTTTCCGCTAGCAAAACCGGAGGTAGAGCTAAATCTGCGCCAAGCACCAAGCCAGAAACAATGCAAACGAAAAGGAAAGCCGTGCTATCACCAGCACCTAGAAATGCTGCGCCAACGAAACTGCAAACCGCCAATAACATACTGCTTTGCCAGGCGAATCGGGTGGTGTATTTTCTTGCAAATTTAATCCATAGCGGCAAACCGCAAGCCCCTGCAAAAAAGTACCCAGCCAGAAAGAGGCCGGTTTTCTCTGGTGTGCGAATTTGGTCATTAATGAAAAATAACAACAAGGTCGCGGGGATTGCAACAGACAATGAATTAAAAAAATAGACGATGGCTAATCTGCGAAAAATGGGTGCAGCGAGTATTTGTTGTAAGTGAATTTTGGCTTGTAACATGTGGTGTGCTGGCTTAGGAGACGCGCCAACTAAAGTCCAAATTGAGGCCGTCAAGATAAAACCAAAACCTAAGCTGTATTGCCAGAGATAATCTTGTCTCTGATCTGCAGGCGTTTGTAGAATCCATGCTGGCAGAATACTTGCCAAAATGACGCCAATCAGACCAAACCCCTCGCGCCATGCGGCGGCACCTAATAGCGATGGGTTTTCCCCTGTTAAATTTATTTCGGTGGCTTGGGTTCCGAGACCCGCACCCCAGGTCAGGTAGGCAATGTTTAACATACTGTGCGCGGTATAAGCAAGAATCAGCATCAAGCCCAGCCATAGTAGCAAAAGGAATTCTTGTTGACGTACATACTCAGGCGGTAGCCATAAACCATAAAATGCAGCACACAACAACATACCAGAAGCGACCAACCAATACGGATTGTCGGATCTGATTTTGTCGACTATTTTTCCCAGAAAAGGATCTTGTACCGTATCGATTAAGCGCGCAAAAAATAACATTAAGCCCGTTCCAGCTAAAGGCAATCCCAATTGCGTTGTATAGTAGTTAGGGATCTGCACGTAGACAGGTAGTGCCGCCATCGCCAGCGGCAGTCCTAAAAGTCCATAACACAAGAGGGCTGTGATTTTCACTTATTTGCTTCCATTACTCTGTCCGGTGAGTTTGGTCCGGAGTTGATTATCTTTACTGCGTGGATCAAGCCAGATTGAGAAAAAAGCTTTTGAAAATTTCTCATCAGGTATCTCGGCCAAAAGTTTTGATTGGCTATAGAAGCGGCATCCGAATTGGGGTATGTGTACGCCAATCAGCTGATCTCCAATTTTTACATCGGTAAATGCTTTGGCCATGTAGCTGCGCCATTGCTGCATTTGTTCCGCGTTGAAACTGTCACCATGGAGTCGCTTAATTTCATCTATGCTGGTATCAACAAAACGTTCGCGACTTATTGACTTGTGATAAGTAATTTCCAGTGCGAAGCTTTGCTGTGGGTTGAAAGTGATCGGACTAATGCCAGATTCTTGCCACAATCGAGCTGAGTATATTGACAATCCCCACCAGGTAAATTCTCCACTGCCGACCAGCTTGGCCTGCGGTAGGTCTTTTCTCCAGACATCTGCTTGCGCTGATAGAGCTGAGCAGATAACTACTGTTGCGGTGATCAACTTGATCAGCTTAATAAATAATTTCATAGGTATTTTTTGTTTGAATTACGACTGCTTTTGCAACAGAAATTGATAGACGTCAGTGCGCCCTTCATCAAATCCTGCTTCACAGTAAGAGAAATACAGCTGCCAAATGCGCTGGAAGGCTGTTCCAAATCCTAGCTGTTGAATACTGTCTTTGCGATCCTCAAAATCCTTATTCCATCGACGTAAAGTTTCCGCATAGTCTTTGCCGAAAGCAAATTGATCTAAAGTTTGCAGTCCATTTTTTTCCGCTAACTGCGTGAAACGCACCGGACTAGGTAGCATCCCACCAGGGAAAATGTATTGTTGAATGAAGTCGGTACCTGCGCGATAGCGCTCAAAACGAGCTTCATCGATGGTGATGGTTTGGACCAGTGCTTTGCCCTGTGGTTTTAGCCGCGATTGCAAGCATGAGAAATAGGCTGGCCAATATTCTTCTCCTACAGCTTCAAACATTTCGATAGAGACGATGGCGTCGTAGGTTCCGGTCAAGTCGCGATAGTCACAGAGCTCCAGTTGAACTAAATTTTGCAAGTTTTTTTCTTTGATTCTTTGCTCGGCAATTTCTAATTGAGCTGTGGAGATGGTAATTCCGTGTACAGAAATACCGCGGCTCGCCGCATGCTCTGCAAATCCGCCCCAACCACATCCGACTTCAAGAACGCGATCGCCGGTCTTGAGATTTAAGACGTCAATGATGCGTTGATACTTGCGATACTGCGCTTCTTGTAAGCTGATTTGATAGTCACCAAAAAACACGGCACTGGAATATGTCCAGCTGGGATCTAGCCATAACTGATAAAACGGATTGCCAATATCGTAGTGAGCGTGAATATTCTTACGACTGCCCTTGCGGGTATTCGGACGCATAAGATGCTTTAACTTGTACCACAGCCCCATTAATTTTCCACCGAAAATGGCTTTGTCCAGGGCAGCTTCGTTTTTAATCGCTAGGCGGAGCAGGGCGGTTAAATCGCTGGTGCTGAGCCATCCGGCTTCAAAGCTTTCCGCAAAACCTATATCCCCACCTTGCAGGATTTTTTTGCAAGCTTGCCAGTCATGTATGTATAAGCTGACTGCTTGCGCTAGATTCTGCTCGCCAAATTTATGTACGGCACCTGAAGGCGTGATTAAATGCAAATTGCCGTATTTGATCTTCGCCAGCATGCGCATAAATAGCTGCGCACTGGCGGGTATCGAAGTGGATGCTCCTTGCTCGTTTGAGCCTATTGAAGTTGCCATGTCGGGAAGAGAACTCACTTTATCTGCTCCTGTTTGCTAGGAATGCCTATGGTTAATTGAGAAGGTGATGCAGGTGCTTGTCGGAAAAATGGAACCCGTTTTCGCCATAAAATAAGGGCTTGCCAATGAATGCGAAAAAATACCCCAAAGGTAAGGAAGGGTTGTTTAATAAGTGCGGACAATAAATTGGCATTGGTTAAGGCCATCTTATGTCCAACGATTGCCGTGTGAATCAACGCAGACTGATGTTCGGCATTTTGAATCTGATCGTGATAGTCTATTTTTACAGATAATCTGTTCACCGATTCTTTGAAGTTGAACTGGTAATGACCTTTCACTTCACAAAATGGTGAGACGTGCATCATCTTTTGGCTGATTAAGACGGTGCCTGACGTGATCAACTGATGGTTTTCTGCATATAACAGATAAAAGTGGTGCTCTCCAAATGTGTTGTTCACTTCCGCTAATATAGCTTTCAGGCCCAGCTGTTTGTCATAGCAATACCACAGGCAAATTGGATTGAAGGCATAACCAAACACCCTAGGAAAACTTTGTAGCTCGATTTCTGTGATGTCGTTGATGGATTCTGAGTGCAGAATTTGCTGTAACCAATTGATTAAATTGCTGCCATCGCGCGGCCCATAATCTTTGAAATAAATTGTCAGTGGTCGCCACTGATTTAAACCGAGCAAAAAGCTCTTAAATGGGACTTTCTCGCTGTATGCCTCACGCAAGTTAATTCTGAGCATAAACACGGGATAAACAAAGCGATGCCAGACTGGTCTCAGTCGCAGGTGCATCACATTCGCTTTGATTAAAAGTGATTTCATTTCAGCGCGCCGTCGACCAAAAAGGTGCAGCGTCAAAGTCGCGTAATACCCGCAGTGCGGACTTCAAACCATCTTCGTGAAAACCATAGCCAGTCCATGCTCCAGCAAACCATGTGCGTTGTTGACCTTGTATCCTGTGCAATTCTTGTTGTGTATCGATCGCGGGTTGGTCGAATATCGGATGATCGTATTCGAAGCGCGCCAATTGCTTTTCGACCGAGGGTGCCTCAGGCGGATTGAGTGTCACCATGACCGGCGTTTGTATCTGTAGGTCTTGCAATTGATTGAGTAAATAGCTGACACAAACTGGCTGTGCACCTGTATCGCCGTTTTTCTTGGCGCTTAGATAATTCCATGCTGACCATACTTTGCGATTGCGTGGCATCAAATTAAGATCAGTATGCAAATAAGCGATATTCGCTTGATAGCGTACTTGTGATAGCAAACGGTTTTCGTCTTTACTCGCATCTGAAAGCATACGCAAAGTGTCTGGTGCATGAGTGGCAAAAATCATCGCATCAAATTCTTCGCTGCCTTGAACGCTATTAATAACGACTGAATGGTCGTTGCGTCTTACAGTGTGAACTGGGCAATTGAGGCGCACATCAGTCAGCGTCGCGGCAATTTTACGCACGTAATTTCTCGCACCACCCGACACTGTTCGCCATTGAGGACGATCATTGACCTGTAGTAAAGCGTGATTCAAACAAAAGCGTAAGAAAGTGCTAGCAGGGAACTGCAAAATGTCTTTTGGTGAGCTCGACCAGATTGCCGCCGCCATTGGTATCAAGTATTGATCGCGGAATGCCTGATTGTAATTTTGTTGATCGAGTAGTGTACCCAAACTAATTTTACTATTTTCACTTTCCGTTAGATTTTGTTCAGCATTGCGATTGAAGCGCAGTATATCTTTTAGCATTAGTAAGAAACTCAAAGAAAATAAGTTCTTTCTTTGCGCGAAAACAGTATCTAAACTCGTTCCAGCCCATTCCAACTTGGCGTCGTCTAGCGAAACGCCAAAAGACATATCAGTAGCGTAACTGGGGACATCAAGTTCTTTAAATAAAGCGATTAGGTTAGGATAGGTTTTATCGTTAAAAACAAGAAAACCGGTATCAACAGCCTGTGTTTTACCTTCAAGTTCAATCTCCACGGTATTAGTGTGTCCACCTAGATAATTCTTAGCTTCAAATAGCGTAACTTGATATTTTTTTTGTAAAAAATAAGCACTCGCCAAGCCAGAGATGCCGGATCCAATCACTGCAATTTTTTTGACTTGATGCTTCATATGGTCTACTTTCTGATCCCTTAATCTCTGGCAAATGCGTAAGAATTCATCTGATTTAATTGTCCCTATCGTACTTCAGTGTTAATATTAATACCGATCCGATAAAAACGCTACTAATTAGTAGATATTAATACTTATGAGTATCTTTAGTAAACTAAATTTTAAAGATCAGGCATTTCGCCTGAGGGAAGATGCAATTCTTGATGCGACGACGACAGTGCTCGCAAGCAAGGGTTTTGATTTGATGACCATGGATGATGTTGCCAATCTGATCGGCATTTCCAAACCTAGTTTGTATAAGCATTTTAAGTCCAAGGAAGATTTGGTTGGTGCAGCAATGATCCGATTGTTGGAGGGGGCGACAACTCAATTGGACTCCTTTCCTGCAGAATACACTGCCAAAGAAAAGCTATCTGCCTTGTTAGAATGGGCTCTACGTGTACGTTTGGATGGTGGTTTACCGTTTCTACCTTCGACTAGCAATGCCGTCCGTGATATGTTGATGCGTAATCTTAAATATGTCGGCAAAGTGATTAAGCTAAATTCACAGTTGGAGAAATTGGTAGTCATGGCACAGAAAGAAGGCGCGTTAAGTAAGAATTTAAGCGCTGATGTCATTCTGTATAGTTATTATGCACGTAGCTGTGATCCTGCTGTTGAATATTTACAACGTTTTAGCAAAATGGATAGTGACATGATTGTAGAGAACATGTTGCGCATTTGCTTCCAGGGCTTAGAGGATTAATTCAGCAGTTGGTTGTTTTTTTAGGTAGTGGCGCAAAAGACTAACAATGTACGTTTGTCGTCTGATTTCTATTTGGGGAGTAATTGAGCGCGACTTAACCAATCCTTAAATTCTGTGTGGATTTTTGGCTTGGAGTAGTAAAATCCCTGTGCAAAAACGCAACCAAAAGACATTAGTAAATCAGCTTGTTCTTGGGTTTCTACACCTTCAGCAATAACGTCAATGTTGAGACTTTGACTCAGTTGCACAATCATTTTGGCAATACTAGCGTTGTGGCTGGTGCTGCTCATTTGATTGACAAAAGTGCGGTCGATTTTCAATTTATCGACTTTCAGCTTTTGTAAATGACTTAAGGACGAGAAACCTGTGCCAAAATCATCGATTGATACTCTTACTCCCATCGTTTTTAATTTTGCGATACTTTCTATCAAAACTTCAGGATCGGTCATCGCCATCGATTCCGTTATTTCAAGTTCAAGACGATCAGGTGGAATATTTGAATCAACTACGGCACGAGCTACACTTTGTAAAAATAAAGGATGTGAGAATTGTGCTTGGGATACATTGACTGCGATCCTGAACGAGGCGTCTGCATGCTCGCTCAATTGCTTCCATTCAAAGCACGCACTACGTAATACCCATTCACCAATATTTACAATTAATCCAGAATATTCAGCGATAGGGATAAACTGATCTGGGGGAATGAATGAGCCATCCTCGGCGCGCCACCTTAACAGCGCTTCAGCACCCACAGTCTTGCCTGTTTGCATGTTGACTTGCGGTTGATAGACCACGAACAGTCGGTCTCTTTCGAACGCAGCGCGCAAGGCGTGCATCATCCGAACCCGTTCACGGATTTCGACTCCGAGATCCTTGGTAAAGTAGGTGTATCTCGACCTGTTATGAATTTTTGAGCGTTTTAAGGCTATGTTGGCATCTTTTAATGCATCGGCTGCTTGCAGTTCGTAATCAGAAAGTTTAATTAAGCCTAAACTGACAGAAATCTGCATCTTTTGCCCATCGACCAAAAATGGCTTGGTGAACAAGCTCAAAATCATTTCGGGTGCAACCATTTCCTCGTGGCCTAACATGCCGAAAATATCATTCCCTATACGTGCGATCTGACAGGCATCTCCGAAATGATCCAATAAGCGACGTGCGACAGCACATAGTAAAAAGTCGCCAAAATGATGTCCCAATGCATCATTCGTTTCAGAAAAATGATCGATGTCGACCAGAACAAGCACACTGTCATATTTCTTATGCGAACGTAAACTGGCGCTCAAAGTTTGTAGAAGATGTAAGCGATTGGATAGACCGGTAAGAGGATCGAAAAAAGCCAAGTTATGCATGCGAGAGCTCAAGGCAACATTTTCTAGGCAAACGGAGGCGTTGCTACAAAACATATCAAGCAAGCGAATCTGGCTGGTTGTTATATCGAAACCAGTATCAAAGTACATCCCCATGCTAACGCTCTCGTGATTGCTAAAGTACAGCACTACACTATCGACTTCATATACATGTTTACGTTCGAACAGGGCTTTTTGCACCATCGCTTGCTGCTTGCGTTCGGCGACTTGCACGAATGCTTGATTATTCCAATCCAAATATTTGCCTTTGCTGGCGATAATATGGGCGCCTTTACTCAGGTCCTCTCCACCATGAGAAAAATCAGAGAAATTAATAGCACAAATAAATGCATCTGCATCATGTAAGATTAAGTCTAAGACTTGCTCTAAAATGGTTTCGGCAAATTCTTGTATGTCGCTAAGTGCCATCAACCGCGCACTTGCTTTGATAATTGCCTCAAGCCCTAACCTATTAGACGAAACCGTGCAGATTTGTTCATAGGAACGGATCGCGGAGGTGACGGTAGTGAAAAGTTTTGCCTGCGTTAGTTCAGTCTTATTTTTGTAGTCGTTAATGTCGTAATCGCGGATCGCTTCCACCTCAGGTGCATATCCAGCCTGACCTGTTCTTAAAATAATCCGTACATCTCTCATAAGCAAGTCTTGCCGTATATAACTTACCAATTGAAGCCCAGCGTTTTCATCTGTCATGACCACATCAAGCAAAATGACGGCAATCGCTTCACTATGTATAAGCAGGTGTCTCGCTTCCGAGGCTGAATAGGCGTGCAAGTAATGTAGATTTCGATTTTGAATTTTTAAGCCGTTCAGGGCAAACATGGTGGCAGTATGAACATCCGGATCGTCATCGATGATTAGGATATTCCAATCGGGCAATTGCGTATTTTGAGAAACATCACTTGGTATCGTATCGTCTTCAACGAAAAAAAGTGCGTCATCTTGCTGGGTGTGGTCGCTCATCGCTACTTGTATCTCGGTTAATATGACTAAACTACTCGAGTTTGAGGTGCCAAAATTTCGACTTAATCTACGGTGTTTTTTGTTTAAGTATAGGATCGGAACGAGCAAGCTCAAATTTAAATACTAAAACCCTTCGGAAATTCTTACTTATCATCAGTGAATTGTAAAGTTTATTTCTCTAGATAAACTAGCAGGGTAAAAATAAAGGCGCATTACGCGCCTTTATGTTGTTTAATTTTTAGGTTTGTTAGAGAATTTCGCTGGCATGATCCGCCAGTCTAGATCGCTCACCTCTGGCTAAAGTCACGTGTCCGCTATGGGACCAACCTTTGAATCTGTCCACTACATAGGTCAAACCACTAGAGCCTTCAGTTAAATACGGTGTGTCAATTTGAGCGATGTTACCTAGGCAAATAATTTTAGTTCCAGGGCCGGCACGGGTTACCAATGTTTTGACTTGTTTCGGCGTAAGATTTTGTGCCTCATCAATAATTAAGAATTTATTGACAAAGGTACGACCACGCATGAAGTTAAGCGATTTAATTTTGATTTTTGAACGTATCAAATCTTGGGTTGCTGCACGCCCCCAATCACCTGCGTCGTTATCGGATTTGTTCAAAACTTCGAGATTATCGTCAAAGGCACCCATCCAAGGTGACATTTTTTCTTCTTCCGTGCCTGGCAAGAAACCGATATCTTCACCGACAGGAACGGTGACGCGGGTCACGATGATTTCGTTGTAAGTCTTGGTCTCCAATACTTGAGCCAAGCCAGCTGCCAACGCCAATAAAGTTTTGCCGGTTCCAGCCTGACCCAGCAAAGTGACAAAATCACACTCAGGATCCATCAGTAGATTCAGTGCAAAATTCTGTTCACGGTTGCGTGATGTGACGCCCCAAACGCTGTGTTTGGAGTGGCCATAATCGCGCAAGGTTTGTAGCACAGCGGTCTTGCCGTTGATTTGGCGAACTTGTCCATAAAATGAGGCTTCACCGTTGTTCGGCTCCATGTAGACAAATTGATTCACCAAAAGGCTGGGAATGAGCGGCCCTGTAATTCGATAAAAAGTGGTACTGATACCATTACGATTTTCTTGCCAGGTTTCTATCCCTTTTCCATGCTTGCTCCAGAAATCGTTGGGTAATTGCACAATGCCCGTGTAAAGCAAATCGGAGTCTTCTAACACATGATCGTTGAAATAATCTTCTGCAGGTAAGCCCAAGGCGCGTGCTTTAATGCGCATATTGATGTCTTTTGATACTAAGACGATAGGGCGCCCCGGGAATTCAGCTTCTAAGGCCCGGACCACACCGAGAATCTGATTATCTGCTTTACCCTGCGGCAAACCTTGCGGCAGCGAGCCTCCTTGTAATTTGGTTTGGAAGAATAAACGACCTTTGGCGTCTTTGTTGCCGAGCTTAGACAACTCTATGCCTTGCTCAATGTCTTCGTTCTCGATTTCGCCTACCAACGCATCGAGTGAGCGGGAAATTTGACGAGCATTGCGGGCAACCTCTGACATACCTTTCTTGTGATCATCGAGCTCTTCCAAGGTAATCATGGGAAGATAGATATCATGTTCTTCAAAGCGGAATAATGAGGTTGGATCATGCATCAAGACATTAGTATCCAAGACAAAGAGCTTGGCAATGCCCTTTTTATCGGCCGCTTTGCTGACAGGTGATTTTGCTGGATTGTGCTTTGATTTGTTAATAGTTGTCGGTTGTTGTGTGGTTTTTGTTAAGGTAGTGGTAGCAACCCTCGCCACTTCTTTAGCTGGTGATACAGGTGTTTTTAAGTTTGGTACTGGTAACACTTTGACATTAACTTTAGACTTACTATTGGTTGCCGTTTTTAATTCAGATTCTGTCGTTTTTTTATGTGTTCCCTGGCTTGCTTTTGGATAGTCTTTTGGAGAAAGCAGGGCCGCTGGTTTAGTCGGCAATTTTGGTAAAGGCATTCGAACCTCTTAATAAAGTTGAATTACGAAGTAAAAAAAGACGGAAGTAAAATAACAAAAACAAAAGCCGCTTAAGAAGACTGCTTGGTCTTCTGAAACGGCTTTCCTTTGATTCTGATAGATAATGACGTGATTTCAATTAGGTTTGCTACTCACAAAATCTAACACAGCTTGAGCGTGGTCGGCGACCTTCACTCCACGCCATTCTTTCACTAATCTGCCAGATTCGTCAATAACAAACGTGCTGCGTTCGATGCCACGGACTTGTTTACCGTACATGTTTTTCATTTTCATCACATTAAACATCAGGCAAAGTGTCTCATCTGGATCGGAAATCAGTTCAAATGGAAGTTCCAATTTGTTCTTAAAGCCTTCATGTGAACGCAAACTGTCTCGGCTAATGCCAAAAATCACCGCATTACTGGCTAGCAATTGAGAGTGAATATCGCGGAAGGCAATGCTTTCTGTTGTACAGCCAGGCGTATTGTCTTTTGGATAGAAATAGAGAATGATTTTTTTGCCCGCATGAGCGCTTAACTTAAATTCTGTCGCACCAGTCATCGCTGCGGAAAATTGCGGAACCTCACAACCTAACGCACTAACTGCTTCGTTGTTGGTGTTATTGAGGATACTGAGATTTTCTGACACAAGGTTCTCCTGGAAAATGATTTGTGGAGAAATCTAAACGCCTAGTCGCTTATTTGGCATCTAGTGCGAGCAATTCTCCTGAGCGTCCGGGGAGCTCAGCCCATGTCAATGGATGAACCGGTAGTTCTTGCTCACGAATATTGGCAAAATATTGCCCCATCGAGATACACAAATAACCTTGTTCGCTCCAACCATTGAGCAATTCGACTAATATGGGGGCAAGTTTTTGCCCTTCAAGCTCTGCATGCATCGTAAACACATGATTTTTCGGTTCAGCCGTCAAACCCAAAATAACCGAGGCAATGGTGGATTCGGTAACGACAGCCCCATCAATTTCTACGCCGAGCAATTCGTCTAGGGTGGGTAGGGTGGTTGGCAATTGTACGCAGTCAAAAACCTGATCACCATGACTTAGGCGATACGGTCCCGCAGCCGGGTTCGCCAGGGATCCATCTTCCTTTAACAACGCCCGCGTGTCGGACGAATAGTGCATACCAAATTGATCCAATTGCGCGAAAGCATGCGGATTCATCTGCCAGCCTGCCGCACCATATGTTTTTGGCGGTGCACCAAAAATCTCGTTGTAGCGCTCGTAAGCAGCTAGCATTTGCTTTTTTGTCCATGCCTCGCCACGATGACGGACATTGTCTTGCCACACGACATGATCCCAACAGTGAATTCCGCATTCAAAGCCAGCACGTTTCGCGGCACGCATTTCTTCGACACACTCCTTGCCAATATCTGGAGCAGGCAAAAATACACCGTACATTAAAGTTTTAGGACCGTAATGTTCGAGCACCGAAGTTCTAGAGACTTTCTTGAAAAAACCTGGGCGAAATGCGCGGCGTAAAGCCCATCCTGTGTGATCCTTACCCAAGGAAAACAAGAACGTGGCATTAGCTTGGTGTTGCTTAAGGATGCGCACCAGATTCGGCACTCCTTCACGAGTGCCTCGGTAGGTGTCCACATCAATCTTTAATACGATAGTGGGCATCAATGACTTTTTTTGTTTAAGACAGTATTCGAATACAGAAAACGTCAGGACTCGCTGATTTTGCAAATCCTGGCGCGGACAGAAACTTAGTCCATCAAGGCGCGTGCTTGCGCCACTTGACCGCGGTAAGCATCAAAAATATGACGCATAGAGTCTGCCATCGTCGTGGTTGGTGCCCATCCTAATTCTTCGCAAGTATTGGTGATTTTCGGCACGCGATTTTGTACGTCTTGATAGCCACCGCCGTAATAAGCTGCAGAAGTAGTTTCAGTCAATTGCACTTTTTTCGCCGACTCAGCGTACTCGGGATACTCTGCCGCCAAGTCCAACATCATGTGTGCCAATTCACGGATAGAGTGATTATTGGTTGGATTGCCGATATTGTAGATTTTTCCGGAAGCGACACCGTCTTTATTGGCGATGATACGTACCAATGCGTCAATTCCATCGTCGATATACGTGAACGCACGTTTTTGCGCACCGCCATCGACTAGGGAAATATTCTCACCACGAACGATGTGACCGAAAAATTGTGTCACCACACGTGAAGATCCTTCTTTTGGTGTGTGAATGGAATCCAAACCAGCTCCGATCCAGTTAAACGGGCGGAACAGTGTGAAATTCAAACCTTCCATGCCATAGCCCCAGATGACACGATCCATCAATTGCTTAGCGCAAGAATAAATCCAACGTGGTTTATTGATAGGGCCGCAAATCAATTCGGAATTTTCCGGATCAAATTCTTCGTCATGACACATGCCATACACTTCGGACGTGGATGGGAATACCAAGTGTTTGCCGTATTTCGCTGCGGAACGGACGATAGGTAAATTCGCTTCAAAATCGAGTTCGAACACACGCAAAGGTTGTTTTACATAAGTCGATGGTGTTGCGATCGCGACCAAAGGCAAAATCACATCACATTTTTTAACATGGTATTCAACCCATTCTTTGTTGATTGTGATATCGCCTTCGAAGAAATGCATACGTGGATGGTTGAGTAAATCACCCAAACGTTCAGTTTGCATATCCATGCCATACACTTCCCAATCCGTCGTTTCGAGAATGCGTTTGGACAGGTGGTGACCGATAAAACCATTCACGCCAAGGATAAGGACTTTTTTCATAGTAGTTTCTCTGAGAAATTAATTATAGTAGATTCGTATAGTAGATTCGGATATTGGATTCGGCTAGCGTCATGCTATATAAACGATGCATCATCGATTCGTAGCGAGGTCAAGGATTTAGGCAAACAGAAGCTTCAAAGCGGCTTCGTCCATCGTTTTACCTTCGTGCTGTAAGGCCAAAATCTCAATCGCCTTACCATCACCACAGACGCCAAAAATGACATTATCCACTACAGATAGTCCTTGCGGCAAATTTGCAGGAACTTTTGTGGTGGAATGATTAATTAGACGTGCTTTTTCTATAATGAAACGTTTGCCATTGATGTCGGTGAAAGCGCCGGGATAAGGCGGTGCTACAGCCCTGTGCAAGTTATAGACGTCTTGTGCAGATTTAGTCCAGTCTATGCGCCCGTCTTCAGGTTTGCGTCCGCCAAAATAGCTGCCTTTGCTTAAATCATTGGGAATGCGTGGTGCATTTCCTGCAATCATCGCTGGCAAAGCATTCCATAAAGTTTGCTCAGCGGCGACGGTTAATTTGCCAAATACTTCAAATGCCGTGTCATCGGGCAAGATCGGTACTGCTGTTTGTCCAATAATTGCGCCGGCATCTGGTTTTACCGTCATTTCGTGCAGAGTCGCACCGGTTTCGGTTTCGCCATGTAGCACTGCCCAATTTACTGGGACACGACCGCGGTACTTCGGCAATAAAGAACCGTGTAAATTGTAAGCGCCGCGTTTTGCAAGTGCCAAAATGTCGTTTGACAACATATTGCGGTAATAGAAGCTGAAGATGAAATCTGGCTGTAATGCCGCAATTTGCGCAATCACCTCAGGTGTATTCGGATTGTCCGGCGTAATGCGTGCAATGCCACGCTCTTCGCACAGTGCTGCGACTGATTCAAACCAGATAGTTTCCGTCGCACTGTCTTCATGACTGACGACCAATTTGATATCGATTCCGCGCGCCAGTAAGGTTTTGATGCTGCGCACACCAACGCTGTGGTAGGCGAAGACGACTGCAGACGGCATTGCCGGATTAGCGGCATCCTTAGTTTCGGAGGCAATCATATTAAGCTTGATCTCCGGACTTTTCTTCCAAAATAGTTTGTACCACAAAGCGCGGTCGGCCTTGTACTTGCTGGTAAATGCGGCCAACATATTCGCCTAACAAACCAATGCCGAACAAAATCACACCCATCATAAAGAAGGCAATCGCGAACAAAGTGAACAAGCCTTCGGCTTCTGCACCGAGCAAAAAGCGGCGGATCAACAACAGAACCACCAAGCCGCCTGACAACCCCGACAAAATCATCCCCATCATAGAAAACAACTGCAAAGGCATGATGGAAAAGCCCGTCATCAAGTCAAAATTCAAGCGAATCAGACTGTAGAAAGAATACTTAGATTCACCCGCCGTGCGCTCTTCATGCTCCACCACAATTTCGGTCGGCTTACGCGCAAAGGTATAGGCGAGGGCGGGGACAAAGGTGTTGACTTCGGTACATTGATTAATCAGATTAATCACATTGCGACCGTAGGCACGCAACATATTGCCTTGATCCGTAATTTTAATGCGGGTGATTTTTTCACGAATGCGATTCATCGCTTTTGACAAGTAAGTGCGCCAAGCGGCATCCTGACGTTTGCGGCGAATTGAGCCAACATAGTCGTAGCCTTCTCGCATCTTGTCGACCAAGGCACCAATTTCTTCCGGCGGATTTTGTAGATCAGCATCTAATGTGACTACGATTTCACCGCGACTAGCCTGAAAACCTGCCAAGATCGCCATGTGCTGACCGTAGTTGCCATTAAATAAAACAGCGCGAGTCACATCAGGGCGCAAGCGAAATTGATCCGCCAGGATTTCAGCGGATCGATCACGACTGCCGTCATTAACAAAAACAATTTCGTAAGTGATGCCGCGCTCTGCAAGTTTATCCAAAGCTGGGTAAAGTCGCGCATATAAATTGGCAAGGCCAGCTTCTTCGTTGTATACAGGAATGACGACGGAAAGTTCAGGATGCATTGTGATTTTCTGTCCGGAAATTAAAGTAGGCAGGATTTTACCGCAGACACCACGCGTTCGACATCACTTTCGCTCATGGCTGGGAAAAGCGGTAGTGTTACAATTTGCTTGCCAACACGTTCTGCGATCGGGAACATACCATCGGTAAAGCCGCGTTCACGGTACAAGGTGAACAAATGAATAGCGCGATAGTGGTAACCAAGTCCAATCCCCATATCCAACATTTTTTGCATAAATTCCGCGCGATTGACGCGCTCAGGCAAAACAATGTGGAACATGTGCCAGTTCGAATTCGTAAAATCAGCGACCGGTAATTCAGCGCCAGTCAGTGTTTCAAAATCGGTACCGAAGCTTGTGAAGTAATGATGCGCGAGTGCTTTGCGCTTAGCATTGAACTCTTCCAAGCGCTTCATTTGCCCAAGACCGATCACGGCTGAAATATCCGTCATATTGTATTTGCCACCCAAGACATCGACGTCAATACCGTCGAGTCCTGTGCGTGAAACACCTTGCAGGCGATATTTTTCAGCCAATTTCGCTTCGTCTTCGTTATTCAATACGAGGCAACCACCTTCGGCCGTCATCACGTTTTTATTCACTTGAAAACTGAAGGACGCGAAATCACCGAACGCGCCTATGCGTTGGCCTTTCCAAGTTGAACCGATAGCTTGCGCCGCGTCTTCGACGACACGTAAATTGTGTTTCTTTGCAATGGCGTACAACTGATCCATGTCGCAAGGCAGGCCGCACATGTGAACCGGAATAATGCCTTTGGTGCGCGGTGTAATCGCTGCCTCGACTTTGTTCAGGTCAATATTGTGTGTTTTCGGATCAATATCCACAAACACAGGCGTAGCCCCAACTTCGATAATTACGTTGGCAGTGGCAACCCAGGAATTTGGCGTCGTAATGACCTCATCGCCAGCGCCGATACCCGCAATACGCAAAGCGATCTCCATCGTGCAAGTGCCGGAGTTAAAGGTGCGTACCGGACGACCGCCAAAGTAAGTCGACAATTGTGCTTCCAAGGCTTTTACATTGGGACCACTCGTGAGCCATCCCGAGCGCAGTACTTCAGCCACGGCACTGATGGTCTCTTCGTCGATTGTTGGCTTAGTAAATGGAAGAAATGCCTGGTTAGTGCTCATAGTATTCTTTCGTAAAACAAATAGTGTTGATCAGTGCGGACGTGAATGACAACTTAGATTAAGGAATTGCGACGATAATCCGCTTAGGGTCTTCACCGATAACTTTCATCGGCACCGCTTCATCTTGCATCGCTTTATAGACAGTGGGATTCAGGAAAGCTACTGCCTTTTCACCTTTTGCATGCATCGCTCGCCACTTGAGAATGAAGTCAGCGCGTTTTGGTATCCATAATTCTGGTTGTATGCCAACGCCAAATTGCATTTCGTCTGGATGCTCAACCAAAATTGTCGTACGGCGCAAGTAAAATGGTAGTGATTGTTCGTAGCGACCCACCGCAAAAATCGGTGTGTCAGCTCTTAATTCAGCTTGAATGGCAGGTAGGTGATAGACACCCGCACTGTATTTGCCCCATTGATCGTGACCGATGAAAACCACTTGGCCGCCGAGATAGCCACCAATTGCTATCGCGAGTACAGCTATATCTTTATTGCGTTTCGCGAACAGGATGCCTACTAAGCCACCAGCTAATGCAATGGTGGCAGCGGCATAGGCCCAAGGTATCATTGCTTCGTAAAATGGTAGCTCGTATGGTGCTTTAGCAATATCTGCGATTTTTGGAGAGAACAGCAACGAGGCCACGCCAATTAGAGCCAATAGACCTGCATTGATGCGCAAACTCATCACAGATATTTTCTCTAATTCACAGGCAATCAAAATCGCCAAGGCTGGAAATACCGGCAAAATATAAGACGGTAATTTTGAACCTGAAACACTAAAGAAAAAGAAAATAAAGACTGTCCAGATCGTCAACATTTTTTTAGCTTGGAACTGACTTTGTTCTTTGCGCACCGATGCCAATAAGCTTTGTAATAACAAGCCTAGCCAAGGCACGATACCGATGATCAACAATGGAAAGAAATAGTACCAAGCGCCACCGCGTTTATGCACGGTGCTGGTGAAGCGTTGAAAATGTTCGTGGATAAAGAAGAAGTGTGGGTGCTCAGGATTCGCTTGCCACACTAATATAAACCATGGAACGGTAATCGCAAAAAACAGAAGCAAGCCTTTGCCCAAATGTAGACGTAACCACAAGCCAAAATCGCGTGTCCAAACCGTATACAAAACCAGCACAGCGCCCGGTAACACAAAGCCGATTAGGCCTTTAGACATCGTTGCTAGAGCCATACCCGCCCAGCACAGTAGCATGCCATTTCTTTGCTCTTTGTCGCTAGCACCATCACGTTGTGCTAATAACAAACCGCACAATGCCAAGGTCATCATGCCGGATAAGCCCATATCCAAGGTGTTGATGTGTCCCATCGCAGCCCAGTAAAAACTAGAACCCAAAATCAAAGTCGTACTAATTGCTACTCGACGGCCATAGATTTTGAATGCCGTATAACTCGCCGCTAAAATGCCAATCAGACCGCACAGGCCCGTCCACAAACGTGCTTGCCAATCGCCTAGGCCGAATAGGCTAAACGTCAACGCATTCATCCAATTTTGTAGTGGTGGCTTTTCGAAATATTTGATGCCGTTTAAGCGTTGCGTAATCCAATCACCAGTCGCCACCATTTCACGCGCCATTTCAGCGTAACGACCTTCGTCGGTTGGTACTAGCGTACGTGCACCGAGCATGTAAAACCAGATAACTAAGAATCCTACCAATATTGTCCAAAGTGTTCGAACTGAGTCATAAGGAGTCTTTAAGTAAGAGGATTGTGACTGATTCATAGTTTCTCCAGAATCAAAGCTAACGCAACTTTACGACCTTCGGCCATCAAAATATTGTAGGTGCGGCAGGCGGCTTGGTTGTCCATGCATTCGACGCCCTTGTGCTTAGCGCTGAGCGCGGTGATTATTTTAGGATGGATGAATTTTTGTTTTTTTCCTGTGCCCAAGATGACGACATCAGGTTCGGTAGCTGCGATTTGCTCAAAATGCGCAGCAGTTAATGCTTCGAAGTTCGCCACATTCCAAGCAACAGGCATTACTTCAGGCAGAACGATCAGGCTGTGTTCATAGCGAATCGCATTAAATTCGACACCAGCGTCATCATAGGCGGTAACAGTTTGATATTGTTGGGTATTGGTCGCGTGGAGCTTCATGTAATTTTATGTTGAAGTTTGAAAAATGCGCGTTAAGCAGCGCTTCTGGAATAACACTTAAGTACCAATTTTAGTGTCACTTAAGAAAGCTGCGGCATTGTAGCTTTTTTCTTGTATTTGCTCAAAGGAAAGGCATACTGCAAGAAATAACTAAATCTCTTTTCTTGGTGGTAACAGGAACTCTCTGGGACTCTTAATAAAGCGACGGCCTAGCGCTTTGCCCAAACTCAATCGCTGGGTAAAGTCGACGCCGCGGGCGCGTAAAGCAACTGAAAGGGCCAGATAAAAACTCACACCTAGATTCATAATGCCTATTCCCAAAAAGCCGAGTGCCGTAGTAAGAATTAATTGCCAAGGCAGTTGAAAATCGAGCGCAAACAGGGAGTAGCCCCACATGGCGGATGATAGTGTTGTATGACGTACATCCAGCGGCAAACCTAACAATGCTCCCAGGCCCGCCGCTCCACCTAATAAAAAACCTAGAAAGAAATTGCCAGCTAAAACACCAAGATTATTGCGTATGTATTCGCTGACACGTCCCCAGCGCGCTTTGCCGAATAGTTTTTGTGCCCATTGCAGGCGGTTCAAGCGTTCAGGAATGCGACTATAGCTACAAAGGTTGTCGTAATAGCCAGCGATTAAACCTGCTAAGAATAAACAAACGCCTGCGATGCCAGCGAAAATTAAGGTTCCAGCACTGAGCAAATCAATGTCATGCAATAAATGCTTGGCTTTCGCGGGCGTGATGAAGTGTGCACCACTGACCTGTTGCACCAAATAAGCGATTAGGAGTGCAACGGGAATGGCTAAACCTATATTGCCCGCAATGGCAGCTAATTGTGTGCGTATGGTGCGTGCGATCAGGGTAACTAAAGGCTCCAGGTCTCGTTGTCGTTCGCGTGTGTTTCCTTGTATCTCGCCAATTGCCGCCGCGATCGCGTTGGCGGTCATTGCCGGTTGTTTAGTCGCGACCGAGAAATGCAGCAAATGTATTAAGACAAAACCCAATCCATAATTGAGGCAATTGGCCAATACTTCAGCCAAAGGTGCCAAACCACGAGTTCCAATATTAATCTTAATCGCAGCTACCAAGGCAACTGCAAGACCGCCACCGGCAGCCGCTTTTAACATGGCAAAGTAGTCACTGCGTGTTTCGGTAATGTAGTGTTCACCGCTACGACCTGCGTTTTCGGTGACACGCAAGGCAACCAGTTCGGCATTCTGACGCCAAAATTGACGAATATTATTTTGACTACACTCAGCGATCGCGAGTTCGCACCATAAATCGGCTATTTGGGTGCTGATTTCTTCATCGTTCTGACTGATGTAGGCGGCCAGTAGCGCCGTAAGCCTATCTAATCTATCTAAATGTTGTTGCAATCGACGTAAGCGAAAGGTTAGGTAAAAACTAGCACCTTGTTGCTGTGCACGGCGACGTACGCGGTCTATTGTGGCGCTGGCCTGATTAATTAAAACGTCAAGATGACGCGCGTCAATGTGTTGCATGTCTGCGCTGTCGCCCCTACTGATCTGATTTTCTATCTCCCTACTGAGTTGTAGTGCTTCTTCGCAGACGCCGAGAAATGGGGATGCATGGTTTTCCAGACTGGGATCAAGTCGCAGCATTTCTGGCTCTAAGCCAGCTGCTGCGATACGATGCGCGACAACACGCAAAGCCTCGAGTACGTCTGAGAGCAGTGGTTTTGTGGTGCTGGTTATCTGAATTTCCTTGGGTGCTTGGGAGAAATTCAGAAGCATGACCAAATCTTTCCAGTCTTTCAGGTCGCTGCTCGCGAGCCAGTCTGCATCGCTGACTTTGAGCATTTCGCGCAGTGCATCCTTCAATTGTTTGTCGTTGTCGACTTCCGGTAATAGTTTGTGCGAAAGTCGGCGTAGCGTTTCAGCGAAGACGCCAGTTCCAGGGTAAATGCCTGAGGTCGCCAATAGCAAAACAGAATGACGCTGACCTAACAACAACAAAATATGGGTGCGCAAGCCGTTTGCCAAAGTGGGTTCCGTTTGCAATAGTTGGTTTAAGACTGACAATTGCGATGGTCTTGATGTGGAAGTTGGCCGGATCGCATCTAATAAAAGCATTAAATTTGGTAAAGGGTCAAAATTTTCTTCCTGTGGCGCTTGCAGTTGTAGTAATAATTCTCTGAGCATTTAATCGTCCTGGCTTGTGTTGTTCGTGCTTGTTGGTGCTCATCGGTGCGGCTCATTCATGCTTATACCAGCTCTTACAGTTGAATGAAGGAAGGTACACACGTCTTAGAGGTGCTGCAGAAACGCAATCATTAAATTGAGCCTTGTGTCGAATCTTGCCTGATTTATCAAAAAATGGTTGATAGAATTCGCTTGTAGCCTTGAATAGGACAAGCAATGTTCTTATTTCCTGTGGAAAATCATCAAATTTTGTTCATTTAATTGTGCCGTAAGCGCAGGAAACAAGACTTAATTGAATATTTTGCCAAAACACATTGATAAAATAGGGCGCTTTGGGCAGAATGGATCATTCGGCAGTGCAGCATTTTATAATTTACCTTTTGAAAGCAGTCTCGTGCGCCCCATCCAAAAATCCCAAAAACTTGCAGACGTTTGTTATGACATCCGCGGCCCCGTTATGGAAAAGGCCAAGCAGATGGAAGACGAAGGTCATAAAATCATCAAGTTAAACATCGGCAACCTGGCCGTGTTTAACTTTGGTCCACCGGACGAGATCGTCCAGGATATGATTTTAAACATGCAAAGCGCCGCGGGTTACACGGACTCAAAAGGCATGTTTGCGCCGCGCAAAGCGATTATGCATTACACCCAGGAAAAGAAAATTCGTGGTGTCACGATAGATGATATTTACATCGGCAATGGCGCGTCAGAGTTGATCGTGATGGGGATGAATGCCCTGTTAAATTCAGGTGACGAAGTCTTGGTGCCTGCGCCAGATTATCCATTATGGACAGCAGCAGTGAGCCTATCTGGTGGCAAACCAGTACACTATATCTGTGACGAGAGTGCCGATTGGATGCCAGATATTGAAGATATCAAGCGCAAAATCACGCCCAATACTAAAGCGATAGTCGTGATCAATCCTAATAATCCAACTGGTGCTTTGTATCCCGTTGAAATTCTGCAAAAGATTATTGATGTTGCCCGCGAAAAACAATTAATTGTTTTTGCAGATGAAATCTACGACAAAACCTTGTATGACGACGCTGAGCATGTCTCGATCGCGTCTTTAGCGGATGACGTGTTGTGCTTGACGCTCAATGGCCTCTCAAAAAATTACCGGTCTTGCGGTTATCGCGCAGGTTGGATGGTGATTTCTGGTGAAAAACGCCATGCCAAAGACTATATTGAAGGTCTAAATATGTTGGCGTCTATGCGCTTATGTTCAAATGCGCCCGGACAATTTGCGATCCAGACTGCACTGGGCGGATATCAAAGTATCAAAGACTTAGTCGGCCCAGGCGGTCGACTTTTGAAGCAGCGCGATCTGGCGCACAAACTATTAACAGCAATTCCCGGGGTTACATGCGTTAAGCCAAAAGCTGCACTGTATATGTTCCCCAAGCTTGATCCTGCTATTTATCCAATCGTAGATGATCAGTCTTTTATCCAAGATCTTTTGGTTGAGCAACGCGTCTTATTAGTGCAAGGCACAGGTTTCAATTGGATCGCGCCGGATCATTTCCGCGTCGTCTTCTTGCCAAATACCGATGATTTGACTGACGCCGTCGCGCGCATTGCGAGATTCCTCGAAGGCTATCGCCGTCGCCATGGAACGGGCGAATTTGCAGCCAAGCAGACAAAAGAATAATTTATAATCAATCTTTTCACATTAATTTAAGCATATATGAAACCCATCAAAGTTGGCCTATTAGGATTAGGCACAGTCGGCTCCGGCACCTTCAATGTTCTCAAGCGCAATCAAGAAGAGATTATGCGCCGTGCCGGTCGTGCGATTGAAATTACGATGGTGGCCGTACGCAATGTTGAGCGTGCAAGAGAAATCGTCAAAGACGAAGTGGAAATTGTGACTGATGGCAATCTGGTTGTGAATCATCCTGACATTGATATTGTGATCGAACTTATTGGTGGTAACGATGTGGCCAAAGACCTGGTATTAAAAGCGATCGCGAATGGCAAACATGTTGTGACTGCGAATAAAGCTTTAATTGCCAAGCACGGCAATGAAGTGTTCACAGCTGCGCAAGATAAAGGCGTGATGGTCGCATTCGAAGCTGCGGTAGCAGGTGGTATTCCTATCATCAAAGCCCTACGCGAAGGTTTGACCGCGAATCGCATTCAATGGATCGCAGGCATTATTAATGGCACTACGAATTTCATCTTGTCCGAAATGCGTGATAAAGGGCTGGATTTCGCCACTGTTTTGAAACAGGCACAAGCGCTCGGTTACGCTGAAGCAGATCCGACTTTTGATATCGAAGGGATCGATGCTGCTCACAAGTTGACCATAATGGCGTCCATCGCATTTGGTATTCCTACGCAATTCGACAAGGCCTACGTCGAAGGCATCACCAAATTAGAAGCGACTGATATCGAATACGCAGAGCAACTTGGCTACCGCATCAAACTCTTGGGTATTACTAAGCGTAGTGAGGCAGGCATAGAGTTACGCGTTCATCCAACCTTGATTCCAGAAAAACGTCTGATCGCGAACGTCGAAGGCGCAATGAATGCAGTGCTGGTACAAGGCGATGCTGTCGGCGCCACTTTGTATTATGGTAAAGGCGCAGGTTCAGAGCCAACAGCGTCTTCAGTGATTGCGGACGTTGTCGATATCACGCGCTTGGCGACTGCCGATCCTGAGCATCGTGTTCCTTACTTGGCATTTCAACCAAATTCATTGAGCGACTTAAAGGTATTGCCGATCGCTGAAGTATTCACTAGTTACTATCTGCGTATGCGTGTAGAAGACAAGCCTGGTGTATTGGCCGATGTGACCAAGATACTTGCTGAGTTTTCGATTTCTATCGATGCCATGCTGCAAAAAGAACCTGCAGAAGGCGAATCACGTACTGACATCATTATGTTGACACATCAGACGCAAGAGAAAAATGTCGATGCGGCGATCGCGCGGATTGAAGCTTTGCCTTCGGTGACGGGTACAGTTACCAAGTTGCGTTTGGAAGAGTTGAGCTAATGAAGTCTTTTGATTGAAATTGAGGATGAAAGGAGAGATTGTCTTGATCTCTCCTTGTAGAAAAATGCTTGTTTCAAGTTATGTAGGTGCTGGCGAGTGTCATCAGCGTTGTTCCAGAAACTAAGCGTCAGCATCAATAAAATACTCCAAGCGACGTTCACCAATTAAACATTCAAAGACGCCAGAAGAAACACTCGCATCTTTGACTACCTGCTCAAATTGAGCGGGTACATTTCGATAGATCTCCATCCAGGTATGAAGTCCATCTATGGCTTCCGGGCGTCGCTGCAGTTGCGGCTGTGCCATAGCAAAATCACTAGTCGCCCATAAATTCTCAACAACATAGGTTTGCAGCCGCTTAACGCAAACCTGAACTTGCCTCGCATGCTCCACTTTAGCTTTGTAATAGATATAGCAGTCCATTGAATCACCTCATTCAGTTACATCAAGGTAGGCGTACGGTAAAGGTAAAAAATTGAAAACGGGCCCATCACTAACGCCCAAGTGTACTTTGCCTTGTTCTTGATCGGCCAGTTTAATTTCAACCAGACAGGCGAATTCATCACTTAAGTTGCGCTCGGCATTGACTATCATTCCACAAGGCTGAGTTGGGTCATTATCAGAAAAAATCTCCATCGCTACATCAACCGTATCTGCTTTAACTAGGGCAATTGCCATCCTGCGTTTGAGTTTGCCAAGGTACTGACTGCGCGCTACGATTTCTTGACCTGGATAGCAGCCTTTTCTGAAGTTCACACCACCAATCAGTTCAAAATTAATCATTTGTGGCACAAATTTTTCTTTGCTTTGTTCGAGCACTTGCGGCAAACCTGCATGGATGTTGCCCAAGCGCCAGATGCTGTCATCTACTTTCTGTAAACTTGCATCAATCTGCGAACTTATTTCTGCAAATTTTGCATGAGAGACGAGCCATTGATAGCGCGCAGTTTCAAAGGCATCATGCAAGCGAATTAAAGTACCCGCCGCATTGCTCAATTTGTCGTTAATTGCACTTGGTAATTTGCTAAATTGCGTCAATAAAAATGCTTCTGCTGCGTTACCGCTCAGGCCGAGAAGCGCAAATTGCTCAGAGACGTCTTCTAACTTCACTTTGGAGCGCATTACAAACATCTGTAAGCGTTTTTGTAGCGCCGGTTGCAAACTGGCTGAACATTGAAGCACGATATTGTCATCTGTTTTCCAGTATAAAAAACTGGCCAACATGCGTCCTTTCGGTGTGCAGTAAGCGGCATACCGTGAATGGGTGTTGTTGAGGTGTTCAACGTCATTGCTGAGTTGGTTATGCAGAAAGCTAGCAGCATCATCGCCATTGGCTTGTATCAGACTCTGATCTTGTATCAGACAAATATACCCATTTTGTAATTGTTCACTGGTGAGTTTGCCGGCATCCATTGTTTTTGATGTTTCGAAAAATTGCTGTGTTGTGCTCATATTGTGCTCATTTTTTCCAGTTTTTATGCCAATGCAGAATGCTTCCCTTTACAATGGCAACGATTTTTCGTGATTATCGCAGTAAATTGAGATTAGTGTTCACATGGCTTCTTTGAAAAAATTCTTTGTATTTTGTACTTTGTTGAGTATGTTGCTCGCGGCGCTCGGTACTTGGGCTTTTGTGCGCTGGATGGATACCCCTTTAGATAATGATAAAGGCATAGAGTTTACGATCAAGCCAGGAAGTAACGTACGTAGTGCGGCGCGGCAGTTGGTCGATGCAGGTGTGCCTATACAACCGTATTTTTTTGAGATGCTAGCGCGCGTCACGGGTAGGGCTGCTAGTTTAAAGGCGGGCTCTTTTGAATTGGCGCCACAAGAGACACCACAACAGTTATTAAAGAAAATCGTTGAAGGTAAATTTAGCTTTAGCAGTCTGAGCGTTATTGAAGGATGGAGCTTTAGGCAGATGCGAAATGCGATTGATGCACATGCATCAATTCGTCATGATACGACCGGACTATCTGATCAAGATTTACTAAAAACAATAGGTAGCAAATATCAACATCCAGAAGGCTTGTTTTTTCCTGATACTTATTTGTTTGCGAAAAACAGTAGTGATATTCAAGTCTATCTGCAAGCGCACCAAGCTATGCTTAATAAACTGGATGAAGCTTGGAATAAGCGCCAGCAAAATTTGCCGTATAAAGATCCTTATCAGGCTTTAATCATGGCCTCCATCGTTGAGAAGGAAACAGGTCAGGCTTCAGAGCGTGGCATGATCGCCTCGGTTTTTGTGAATCGGTTGCGCGCTGGCATGTTATTGCAAACCGATCCAACTGTTATTTACGGTATGGGCGATAAATTTCAAGGCAATATCCGAAAACGCGATTTGACGACGGATACCCCTTACAATACCTACACGCGTGCAGGTTTGCCGCCAACGCCGATTTCCTTGCCAGGGCGGGATGCGATCAAAGCAGCTTTAAATCCAGAGCCCAGCAATGCCTATTATTTTGTAGCACGCGGCAACGGTACTAGCCAGTTTTCAGAGAATTTAAACGATCACAATAATGCGGTGAATAAGTATCAACGCTAGTCCATGACTGATAGAAACTCAATCGCTTAACATGAGGCTAGAAAAGCTACTTTAAAAACGAGAATAAAGTATGACGAACAAAGAACATTCAAAAGGTCTGTTTATTAGTTTTGAAGGCATTGACGGTGCTGGTAAATCTACCCATATCAGTTTTGTGCAAGAAGCATTGAGACAGCGCGGCATTAGGGTTATAAGCACTAGAGAACCTGGCGGTACACCGTTAGGAGAAGCTTTGCGAGCCTTGTTGCTCAAAGAAAAAATGCATCTGGAAACCGAAGCTTTGCTAATGTTTGCGTCACGACGTGAGCATATCGCTCAAGTGATACAACCCGCATTGGATGCAGGCACTTGGGTGATTTCGGATCGTTTCACTGATGCGACTTTTGCCTACCAAGGTGGCGGGCGAAAATTAGATTTGAATAAATTGAACGCTTTAGAGCAATGGGTGCATCCGGATTTGCAACCTAATTTGACTTTACTATTTGACGTTCCGATTGATGTGGCCCGCACACGTTTGGATGCGACACGTACCTTGGACAAGTTTGAACAAGAGAAGAGTGATTTTTTTAGTGACACTCGCAACGAATACTTGCGTCGTGCTACAGAATTTCCGCACCGGTTTAAAGTAATCGACTCGACCCGAAGCATAGAGACGATACAGCATGAATTATTGGACATTATTAATGAAATTTGCACCAAAGCCGCGAGCTAAAAAACATCCCGTGAACAGCATGAAAATCAAACAATGAGTCAAGCTTTATTCAATTGGCAGCAAGATACCTGGTCGCAGATTATGTCTATGCGCGGCCGTATGCCGCATGCCTTTTTGCTGTATGGTGCCGAAGGTATAGGTAAAGCGCAATTTGCTGAGTATTTGGCCAAGTCCCTGTTGTGTGAATCACCTGCGGGCGATGGTCATGCATGTGGGGCATGCTTGTCTTGCAATTGGTTTGATCAGTACAGTCATCCTGATTATCGTCGGGTACGTCCAGGTCTTTTAGATGAAGAAGATGCGGCTGACGCCGAGGCAGGTGAGGGCGCTGATGAGCCCGAAAAGAAATCTGCAA
This sequence comes from Undibacterium sp. Di24W, assembly GCF_049340325.1. Classification (NCBI taxonomy): domain Bacteria; kingdom Pseudomonadati; phylum Pseudomonadota; class Betaproteobacteria; order Burkholderiales; family Oxalobacteraceae; genus Undibacterium; species Undibacterium sp. Di24W. The sequence goes on along the minus strand of NZ_JBMPOP010000004.1, from coordinate 260,645 downwards.
AAACCAGTAAAGCGCCATCGAAGGAAATCGTGATTGATCAGGTACGAGCTTTATCTAACTTCATGAATATTTCCACTCATAGGCAAGGGACGCGTGTGGTTGTGATGTACCCAGCAGAGGCTTTAAATACGCCCGCTGCCAATGCCTTGTTGAAATCCTTGGAAGAGCCCAATCCGAATACTGTGTTTATTTTGGTCTCACATAAAGTGGATAGGCTGTTGCCAACGATATTGTCTCGTTGTCATAAATTGCCCTTGACCATGCCAACTAAAACACAGGCTTTAGATTGGTTAAGCACGCAAGGTGTAAAAGAACCAGAAAGCTGGTTGGCACTACAGGGCGGCGCGCCTTTGCTGGCATTGGAAATGGCCCAATCAGATGACACTAAAGATCTGGAGGAGTTTCTGCGAGGCCTAAGCAAGCCCGACATCGAAGTGAGCTTAAAGTTGGCCGATAAAATGCAGAAAATGGACATGCCAAGAACCGTATCGTGGCTGCAGCGTTGGTTGTACGATATTTTTTCTTTTAAGCAAAGCGGTAAAATCCGGTATTATCCAAAGTATCAATCAGATATCAGTCGACTAGCGGCACGCAGTAACAACGATATATTGATGAAATTGATCAAAAACAGTCAGGATAGGCAGGCCATTGCGTCTCACCCCCTGTCTGGGAAGTTATTTTTAGAAGATATGCTGTTAGAATATTCTTCGAGTTTTATCTAAGTGGTAGCGGTGCGTTTGCAAGCTATCGTGCTATATCGTTTCTTGGATCGAACTATCCAATTGAAGCTTATTACTGGAATTTGTTATGGCTGATTTACCACAAGATCCTAGTGTTCCTTTGAATATGCCATCGCCTTCGCGACCATCGGTATTGTCATTGGCGATTAAAGAAAAGTCTGCTTTGTTTTCGGCCTATATGCCATTTTTGAAAAATGGTGGGATTTTCGTTCCCACTAACAAATCCTATAAGTTAGGTGAAGAAATCTACGTTATTTTGACTTTGTTGGATGATCCAAGTAAGTACCCTATTGCGGGCAAAGTGGCTTGGGTCACCCCAGCAGGTGCTGGAAACAACAAATCGCAAGGGATAGGTGTACATTTTCCGAATGATGAAAGCGGTGTTCGGGTTAAGCTAAGGGTTGAAGAAGTATTGGGTGCTAGCATTCGTTCTTCTCGTGCTACTCATACTTTGTAAAAACATCTTAAATATTAAAAATGACCTCGCCTGATTGTCGCTGATCACAGTGTGGCGAGCGCGGTTTTTTTACGCGTAGCATCTTTCCATGTTACGTGCTTCTTCAATATCACTTTCTTACTCTTTCTTTATGTCGTCTTCCAACTTATTAGACAGCGCATTGCCAAGTGCTCCCCAATTTGTACATCGCATTGCTCGCTTGGAAGACTTAACTGACATCGTTGGTATCTACAACTCCACAGTAGCTTCACGTATGGTGACCGCTGATACAGAAGAGATTTCGGTGGAGTCACGCTTGAACTGGTTTCACGAGCATACGCCAGAGAAACGGCCATTGTGGGTGGTTGAAAACGAGGAAGCACAAATCGTTGGGTGGCTCTCATTTTCCAATTTTTATGGACGCCCAGCTTATTCAGGTACCGCGGAATTATCGATCTATTTGCATGAAAGCATGCGCCGTAAAGGTTTGGGACGTTATTTCCTTGAGCAAGCAATAGCATTTGCACCGCAAATTAAGGTGCATACCTTACTTGGCTTTATTTTTGGTCACAACGTGCCGAGTATGAATTTGTTTGCCTCCTTCAATTTTGAAATCTGGGCCAATATGCCTAAAGTGGCCAATTTAGATGGCATAGAACGCGATTTGATTATTTTTGGTAAGCGGGTTGATGGCGTTTAAATCGCTTTTGCTTTGTTCGTAGAAAGTTAAAATGCCGCGCTATCCTTTTCAATATTTAAGGTGGTAGCTAATAAATTGCTGCAAAATCAAACGCTTATGTGTTAAACAGAGTAAAATTCGGGCTTATCTACATCTCTATGTGTGGCTCAATTCGATTGAGTCAGCATCAATCAATTAGGAATCCCTACTATGCTGAGCTATCGCCATGGTTTTCACGCTGGCAATCATGCTGACGTTCTCAAACATTTTGTTTTAATCGAGTTACTAAACTATTTAGGTCAGAAAGATACTGCCTATACCTACGTCGATACGCATTCTGGTGCTGGTTTATACTCTTTGGATACCGGTTATGCGATGAAAAACGCTGAATACGAAACCGGTATCGCGCCATTGTGGGATAGAGATGACGTTCCAGCTGCTTTACAGATCTATTTGGACTTGGTCAAAGCGATGAACCCTAGCGGCAAGATGCGTTACTACCCGGGTTCTCCGTATTGCGCGAATGAAGTCATGCGTTCACAAGATCGATTGCGTCTGTTTGAATTGCATCCTAGTGAAATCAAAATCCTCAGCGAAAATTTTCGCAAGTTAGAAGCGCATAAAGCGGAGCAGGGCGAGCGCCAAACTGTACGTGGAAAACGTATCATGATCAATGCGGGTGACGGCTTTGAAGGATTGAAAGCGATATTGCCGCCGCCGTCGCGCCGTGGTCTGGTTTTGATCGATCCACCGTATGAAGTAAAAGACGATTATCGTCGCGTCAAAGTGTGTTTAGAGGATGCTTTGGTGCGTTTTCCAACGGGTACTTATGCCGTTTGGTATCCCGTCTTATCACGCATAGAATCAAAACAATTACCTGATCGTTTAAAGCGTATTCCTGCGAATGGCTGGTTAAATGTGACGCTGAGTATTAGCGGCCCAACACCCGATGGTTTTGGTTTGCACAGCAGCGGCATGTTTATCATCAATCCTCCTTGGACTCTAGAGGCGACTTTACGTGAAGTAATGCCGTATCTGGTGCGCGTCTTGGGTAAAGACGTCAGCGCTAAGTTTGAAATTGAATCAGGTGAAACAGAAACGGTTCGTATGAAAGGTCCTGTACGCGTACCTGTGGATCGTAGTATTCAAGGTCAGGGACGCACTCCGGTTGCAGGTGGTGCACGTTCGCAAGTTGGTAGTTTGCGTACAAAAGCGGGTCTTAGCACAGGTCGAGGCACCGGCACAAACGCAAGCACAGGTGCAAAAGTGAGTCGCGATGCCGGTCAGGGAAAACGCGTTGCACGTCCTGCCAATCTATCTAAGGCGCGTTCACGTTAATTCTGTACGAAATCGGCGTGTGGCCTTAGATCCATCTAGGCCTGCGCCAAACTTGTTGGTATTTCTCATGGAGAGGCTTATGCAAAAAATCTTTTTCGCATTCGTGTTGAGTCTTGCAGCAAGCAGTCATTTTGCGCATGCCGATACGATCAATAATACGATTAAAATCGCGGTCATCGATCCCATGTCTGGGCCATTTGCGCCTATCGGTCACAATACCTTCAATTCCTTTACTTATCTTGCAGAACGCGCGAATGCCGAAAAATGGGCGGGTGAACATCGACTAGTATTCGACGCATTTGACAATAAAGCTGGTGTGCAGGAAAGCTTAAGTCTGCTGCAAACGGTGATTGACAAAGGCTACCGTTTTGTTGCGCAAGGAACAGGGTCGGCCGTTGGACTAGCGTTGATCGACGCCATCAATAAACACAATCAACGCAATCCTGGGAAGGAAATTGTTTATCTGAATCACGGCTCGATTGATCCAGACATGACCAATAGCAAATGTAGTTTTTGGCATTTTCGATTTGATGCAAACTCGGACATGAAAATGGAAGCGCTCAGCAGTTTCATGGCAACGGATAAAAAAATTAAGAAAGTGTATCTGATTGGTCAAAACTACTCACATGGCCAGCAAGTCGCCCGCGCGGCGAAGTCTTATTTAGCGCGTAAGCGACCTGATGTGCAGATCGTGGGTGAAGACTTACATCCACTCGCAACGGTTAAAGATTTCGCACCTTACATCAGCAAAATTAAAGCCTCAGGCGCCGACTCTGTCATCACTGGCAATTGGGGAACTGACTTGGCGCTATTGATTAAGGCAGCGAAAGAAGCGGGCTTGGGCGCCAATTTCTACACCTATTACGCCAGCTCAACGGGTGTGCCAACCGCGATGGGTGCTGCTGGAATCGACAAAGTAAAGCTGATCGGCTACTGGCATCCGAATAATGCGTCAGCACTAGGCGCGCAATTGACTAAAGGTTTCAAGGAAAAATACAAAGATGATCTGTCCTCTGTTTCCACGTATTCCTTGATTGCCAGCCTGAGTAAAGCTGTAAAAAAAGCAGGGACGATAGACTCTGTCAAAGTCGCCTTTGCGCTCGAAGACACGCAAATTGATTTCTTCGGCAATCCAGCCAGTATGCGTAAGAGCGATCATCAATTTCAACAAAGCTTATATCTGTCTAATTGGGTCAAGCTGAATGGAAAGGATGTTCTGTTCGATCAGGAAAATACCGGCATGGGCTGGCAGACTTTACAAAAAATCGACGCCTTCGTGGCAGCGCAACCAACTTCTTGTCAGATGAAACGGCCTTGATTTCTTCTCGACTGTTAACGAATGCTTGAGACAACGTGAAAACATAGATCCGTGGAATTTTTCCTCATCAATTTGTTAAATGGCTTGAGCTACGGCCTATTGCTCTTCATGCTATCAGCAGGACTGACTCTGATTTTCAGCATGATGGGCGTTCTTAATTTTGCGCATGCCAGTTTTTATATGTTGGGTGCATACCTTGGGTATACCTTTAGTGGTTTGTGGGGATTTTGGTGGGGCTTATTGCTGGCTCCGGCGATCACTGGTTTGCTTGGCGTCTTTGTCGAACGCTTTGCACTTAGACGATTACATGCGCAAGGTCAACTTGCCGAACTTCTTTTTACTTTTGGTCTCGCTTATCTGATTGTCGAGGTGGTTCAATTAACCTGGGGCCGCCTGACGGTTCCCTATGCGATTCCGGAAAGTTTGCAAGGCGCGCTGTTTCTAGTCTATTCCAGTACTTTTTCACTTTATCGCGCATTCATGGCGTTGATTGCTCTGGTAATGCTAGCAGTAATTTATCTATCGATTACGCGAACGCGTATCGGCTTGGTCATACAAGCTGCATTGACACAGCCGACCATGGTAGAAGCCTTAGGGCATAACGTGCCACGTATTTTTATGTGGGTGTTTGGCACGGGTTGCTCGTTGGCGGGTTTGGCTGGTGCTGTGGGTGGCAACGCCTTTGTCACGGAGCCGGGTATGGCGGCCAGTGTAGGCAGTATTATCTTTGTGGTCGTGGTGTTGGGTGGTGTGGGATCTTTGGCAGGAGCATTTTGGGCATCCTTATTGATCGCATGTGTTCAGACGTTTGCTGTGACTCTTGACGTCTCATTGCTCAGCCTCATTCATCGACTTGGAGGAGAAATTCAAACAGATCATTTTGCTTATGGCTTACTCTCTTTAAATGTGTCGCAAATTGCGCCGATCTTACCTTTTTTGATGTTGATCTTAATGTTAGTCTGGCGACCTCGAGGCATGATGGGGACGCACAATGCTTAGCAATACTCAACTGCGATTTCAGTCATCACTGTCAATGGTTTGTATTGCAGTGGCGTGTCTCGCAATCTTATGTTTGCCTGGTTATTTTTCTTCCGGCAAAGCCTTAAATTTCGTTTCTCAAGCTTGCATAGCCGCTGTGTTCGCATTGTCCTTTAATATGCTACTCGGCCAGACTGGGATGCTGTCTTTTGGTCACGCGGCCTATTCAGGCTTGGGTGGATTTGTCGCCATCCATGCTATAAATAAAATTAGTGACGGTAGTTTGAATTTGCCGCTTAGTTTAGTTCCCATGGTAGGTGCTTTTGCTGGCGCATTGTTTGGCAGTATTTTTGGATGGATATCGAGCAAGAAATCAGGCATTACTTTTTCTATGATTAGTTTAGGTATAGCTGAATTAGTGTTTGCCAGCGCGTTGATGTTTCCTGGATTTTTTGGTGGTGAGGGGGGCATTAGTGCCAATCGTGTTTCGGGCGAGCCTGTCTTTGGCGTCACGTTTGGCCCGCAGGGTGAAGTTTGCTATCTGATTATTTCTTGGACGATCATCGCTGCGCTGGCTATGTACTTTATTCAAAAGACACCCTTAGGCAAACTGGCAGAAGCAGTACGAGACAATTCCGAGCGCGTCGCCTTTATTGGCTTTGATCCACGTTGGATACGTTTCTTAATGTTGGTCTTATCCAGTTTCTTTGCCGGCATCGCTGGTGCCTTATCGGCCATTAATTTTGAAATTGTGAGTGCGGAAAATCTGAGTGCCGTGCGTTCCGGTACAGTTCTTCTATTTACCTATATCGGTGGCATTAGTTTCTTCTTAGGCCCTGTTGTTGGCGCTGTGCTTGGTGTTTTTATGTCGGTATTCCTATCTGAGTTGACGCCGGCCTGGCAGTTATATATGGGCATTTTGTTTATCTTAGTTGTTGTAAAGGCGCCGCAAGGTTTAACAGGATTGGCTGTGGATTTTTTCCAAGCCTTTCAGCAAGCCCGAATACAGGCGAGATTGCAAAATTTGTTTTCGCGCTGCGCTGTCTATGCACTTATTGGCAGCCTTTTTTCTATCGGGGTAATTCTGCTTGTTGAAATGCTGTATCGTCTGCGTTTTCAATCGGGAGATGAGCAAATACTTCGAGTGTTTGGCTTGGAGCTGAACCCACATAATCTGTTTGCTTGGGGTATGGCGACGCTATTCATGGGCGCGAGCATCTGCATTAAGTCATTACTTAAAGCGAAGCTAAGAGGGGACCTATGAGTTTGTTGTGTCTGCAGCGTGTGACGCTTGAAATCGGCAATACTAAGATACTTCGCAGCGTTGATTTGGCGTTGCAAGCAGGGGAACGACTGGCTCTAATCGGCCCAAATGGGGCGGGGAAATCTAGCCTATTTGATTTGATTTCAGGGCGAAACTCTGACAATGCGAAAATAAGTGGTCATATATTTTTGAACCAGAAAGAGATATCCGGTCTGCCACCGCATCAAATCGCACGACAAGGTTTGGCGAGGAGTTTTCAAGTCAGTAATGTATTTACCCACTTAAGTGTAATTGAAAATTTATCTTGTGCTGTCATGTGGCATCTAGGTTGTCGTTATAGTTTTTGGCGAAGATTTTCGCAACAAAAACAGATACATGAGCAAACTGCACAGTTATTGGACGCGATAGGATTAAACTCACAGAGAAACTGTATTGCAGGAGAATTGAGCTATGCCGAACAACGCACTTTAGAAATGGGTATGACGGTTGCTAGCGGTGCACATTGCATCTTGTTGGATGAGCCCACGGCTGGCATGAGTCGCTCTGAGACAGAAAAAACCATAGCATTAATTCGTGCGTTAAGTACAGGCAAAACTCTGTTGATGGTGGAGCATGATATGCAAGTAGTATTTGAACTGGCCGATAGAATTGCAGTGATGGTGCATGGGGAGATTATCGCTTGCGATACGCCGGAAAAAATCCGCCTTAATGCCAAAGTCCAAGAAGCCTATTTAGGTCATTTGGAGCACGCAGCATGAGTGCTTTGCTATACGTAGAAAATTTGCACGCCTACTATGGTAAAAGCCATATTTTGCATGGCCTTAATTTCGAAATCAAATCTGGTGAAGTATTGGCGTTATTAGGCCGAAATGGTGTAGGGCGCTCAACGACTTTGAAGGCGATTATGGGGATGGTCAGCGCTAAGGGAAGTATTCGTTTTAGGGGGCAAACTATACTCGGCATGCCAAGTTTCAAAATAGCACAATCTGGCATTGCTTATGTCCCCGAAAACCGCGAGATCTTCGCCGAATTAACTGTAGAGCAAAATCTGCATATAGGGCAAAAGTCTGGTGTGACAGATCAAACGCATTGGCACTTAGATGAGATGTATGATTTGTTTCCTATCTTGAAGGAACGTAGTCGGACAAAAGCAGGCGTATTGTCGGGCGGCGAGCAGCAAATGTTAAGTCTGTCACGCAGCTTGCTAGGAAATCCTGATTTAATATTGATTGATGAGCCGACTGAGGGGTTGGCCCCTAAAGTCATAGAACTTTTGCGCGGTTTCTTTCTCAAGATTAAGCAACGTGGTATTGCGATTCTATTGGTTGAACAAAAACTGAATTTGGCTTTAGAAGTGGCGGATCGTTTTCTGATAATGGGGCATGGGCAGGCTGTGTTTGAAGGCGATCAACAGACATTGTTGGCTAATGAATCGATTCGCCGAGAATGGTTGGAAGTTTAATTTAGAAAGCGATCCACTTTAAACCAAGTTAATTTTAAACATAAAAATAAAGAGACAAAAACATGAGCGCATCTATGCAGATAAATGGCAGCCTAGCCATTATTACTATTGATAATCCACCAGTGAACGGACTCGGCCACGCAAGTCGTTCTGCCATCGCAGAATGCTTAAAGATAGCTGAAGCAAATGTAGAGGTGCAAGCCATCTTGGTTACGGGTATCGGCAAAGCTTTTTCTGGTGGCGCAGATATTAAAGAGTTTGGTACAGATAAAACCTTTGCCCAACCGTCTTTACCCGCTTTGATTGAACAGATGGATGCCTACACCAAGCCGATTGTTGCCGTCATCAATGGTGTGTGTATGGGAGGCGGTTTGGAGTTGGCCTTGGCTTGTCATTATCGCGTCGCAAGCAGTGGCGCGCAGATCGCTTTGCCCGAAGTGAAATTAGGGCTATTGCCAGGCGCGGGCGGCACACAGCGTTTGCCGCGCTTATTAGATATGGAGAGCTGCGCCAGCATGATCAGTAACGGGCAAATTGTTTTGTCTGATAACTTGGCTCAGAGCGCTATGTTTGATGTTTACGAGACCGATCGGGAAAAACTACTCGCCAGCGCTCAAGATTTTGCACATAGTATTGCTGACGTACGACCAATTCCACGCGTACGTGACAGGCCCGCGAATGCTCCCAAGAATGCTGATTTGTTTGCAGCCACGCGTAGTGCACTAGTAAAAAAAGCTAAGCATTTCCCTGCGCCTTTTGCTTGTCTCGAGGCTTTGGAAGCGAGCCTTGTACAAACTTTTGATGAGGGCGTTAAAACTGAACGCGCTATCTTTCAGCGCTTATTGCAAAGTCCGGCATCACTAGCATTGCGGCATATTTTTATGGCAGAACGCGCTGCTGGAAAGATTGCGGGCGTGGATGCAAATACGCCCTTACGCAATATCAAAGCGGTGGCAGTGATCGGCGCTGGAACCATGGGTGCGGGAATTGCCATGAATTTTGCCAACGTTGGCATACCCGTGCAAATTTTGGATCTGCAAGCAGCGTCATTGGAAAAAGGCCTGGAGAGAATTCGACATAATTATCAAAGCGCGGTCAGTAAAGGCAAGCTCACGCATGAACAATGTGAACATCGGTGTGCATTGATAGTCGGTGTCGATCATTACGCTGCGGTTGCCCAAGCTGATCTGGTGATAGAAGCCGTGTTCGAAGAAATGCAAGTGAAACAAAGTGTGTTTGAACAGCTCGATGAGGTGATGAAGCCGGGAGCTATTTTAGCGTCGAATACGTCGACTCTGGATTTGAATCAGATCGCGCGTTTCACCAATCGTCCGCAAGATGTCATTGGCTTACACTTCTTTAGCCCTGCCAATGTGATGGAGTTGCTAGAGATAGTTCGGGGTGAGGAAACAGCGGCGGATGTGCTGGCGACTTGTTCTGCATTGGCGAAGAAGATAAAAAAGACTGCGGTAGTCGCTGGTGTTTGTGATGGTTTTATCGGCAATCGCATGTTAGAACAATACACCAAACAGGCTGCGTTTTTGTTGGAAGAGGGCTGTACGCCGCAGCAAGTGGACAACGCCATCGAAACCTTTGGCTTTGCGATGGGACCATTTCGCATGAGCGATTTGGCGGGGAACGACATTAGTTGGGTGATTCGAAAACGCCGCCTTGCAGCAAACCCTCAAGCAATTTATTCCAAGCTCGGCGATTTGCTATGTGAGCGGGGGCGATTTGGTCAAAAGACCCAAGCTGGTTGGTATGACTATCAAGTCAATGACAGAACGGCGCATCCATCTGAACTAGTAAATCAGTTAATCAAGCAACATGCACAAACGCTAGGCGTAGTGCAAAGACAGATCAGCGATCAAGAAATCGTTCAAAGATTGGTGTTGGCACTCGCAAACGAAGGCAGAAAAATCCTGCGCGATGGCATTGCGGCGCGCTCTTCGGATATCGATATCGTGTATTTAAAAGGCTATGGTTTTCCGATGCATCGTGGTGGCCCTATGTTTTATGCAGACTGTTTGGGCTGGGATAATGTGCTCAACCTCTTGCAGCAGTTTCAACAAGGGTATCAAGGTGGAACCTGGATGGATTGTTAAACCAAAAACTATGATAGCGGAGGCATCTAGAACTAACCGATTTTATGAAATTCAGGATTTCATTTTTCAAATCTGCTAAATTAGGAACAGACTCGCGGCTATGCAGCGACGATTGAAGTAATTAGGACGAAAAGAAGGGATTTGATCTGACTTCAACTATAGTGCTGGCGCCAATATGATTTGCCCAGAAGCTTGAACAATCTTCAAGATGAAAATTCGCTTTGACAGTTACCCAAATAGGCTAACAACTCACAATGAGGAGCGGTTTATTTCTAAGCTTACGATATTCATTCTATCCAGCCCACATTTCATTAAAATTCTTAAATGCCCACTTATGCACGTCTTCGTGCGCAACGATCTTCTCGCCCTTGCAATCCATCGTAGGACGAGAAAGATCGACGATTTGCGGGGGAACGTAAGTCTTTGATTTGGTCGAGAAAAATATTTTGACTATGGGTTTAACTAGAGATTTGGATTGTTCCAGCACGACAGCAAGACGTCCAGAGGAGAGTCTGACAAGCGATCCAACTGGATAAATTCCTACACTACTGATAAACGCTTGAAAAACATCTTTGTCGTATTGCGCCTCACACCACTCGCTCATTCTCTGTATCGATTCGACGGGTTCCCATCCCGCTTTATAAGGGCGATTAGACGTTATGGCATCGTACACATCGCAAACAGCGCCCATTTTGGCAAATAGTGAAATCTCGTTTTCCGCCAAGCCGTGCGGATAGCCACTACCATCAATGCGTTCATGATGGTGTAAGACGACATCTAAGGTGATTTCTTGATGAAACCCATTCTCCGTCAGTAAGCGATGACCTTCCTGAGGATGGGTTTTCATAATGTCAAATTCTTCCTTTGTCAGCTTTCCTGGTTTCAATAAAATTTCAGTCGGTGTGACGGCTTTTCCCAAATCATGTAATAGACCGGCGAGACCTGCCTCATGGGTATGTTCGTCATCTAGATTCAAATGATGAGAGAGCGCGACCATCAGTGCGCATACCGCGACGGAATGCATGTAGGTGTAATCGTCAGCGGTTTTTAGACGTGCTAGGCTAATCAACGCGTTTGGATTACGCATCACCGAATAAGAGATTTCCTGAACGATCTCACCCGCATGGTCAACCGAAATGGCTTTACCCATACGGGTTTCTTCAAACATAGATTGCACTGACTTTTTTGCCTTCGCACATATCTTTGCTGCGCGCTGCATTTCATCAGTCATGCTGCTGGCTTTTGGTTTTTCTTTTGCGCTCGGTGTGGCAATGGCGGAGGTATTCTCGGCAATTGGCGTCTGTGACAGGGAGAGCGTTTGTTGGTGTTCTAACTTTGATTCAGCAATGACGTCCGAACCTTTATCAAGATTGATCCAAACTTCTGAAATGCCACTGTGCTCAATGAGCGTAATGTCCTTAGCATTGGTAATGACGAACTTGGATCGCCAAAATGGGTGATCGATCCAGGAACCACAAAGCGATTGTAGGTACATACCAACTCGCAGTTGCTCGACAGGGATTTTTTTAAGCATGCGCACTCCCTCGGTATTTACAGAATTTACGAGAAGTTGGTTTCTTTTTGGGAATTCATTGTAGCGGTTTGTGCCGCCAAAATGGTGGCTTAAAATCCAAACCAGTGATAATTTTTTCTCTTCGTTCTATGCGGACATTTATGGATAAGTAGGGGCGGAACAAATTGAGATAAGTGTAAGAAAAATGGCTTAGAGTAAATTGAGAAGTAATTTAATCTGACATCATTTTTTACAAGCTGGTTGGTACAAATATCAAACCAATGACAGAAAGGCGCATCTATCAGAACTCGTAAATCAATTAATCAAGCATCATGAACTAACCCTAGGCGTAGTACAAAGACAGTTAGCGATGAAGAAGTCGTTCAAAGATTAGTATCAGCATTCGCAGATGAACGCAGAAAAATCCTGTGCGACGGCATTGCAGCGCGCGCTTCGGATATTGATATCGTATATTCAAAAGGCTATCGGTTCCCTTTACATCTTCGCGGCTCTATATTTAATGTCGATAGCTTAGGTTGGGGAAAAGGCGATAGTCTTTTGTAACTATTCCGACAGGGACATTAGGGACGCACCTAGACTCTTTGAATCGTGATAAGTTGGCTTGTTATGTGATTAAAAAACGGTTTGCCACTGAATCAAAGGTTTTGCTGAGATTTATTTTAAGAATCTTCTCTTACTCCGCGTGTACGGGCGAAAAAACGCAGTAGGCACTATGGACGATGATATAATGCGCGGTTAATTTAATTCCATGCAAAAGGTCTCAACGTGTTAGCAACAGCAAATATCACCATGCAGTTTGGCCCTAAGCCACTGTTTGAAAACATCTCAGTTAAGTTTGGCGAAGGCAACCGTTATGGTTTGATCGGCGCCAATGGCTGCGGTAAATCCACTTTCATGAAAATTTTGGGTGGTGATCTGGACCAATCCTCTGGTACTGTCATGCTTGACCAAAATGAGCGTTTAGGTAAATTGCGTCAGGATCAGTTTGCGTTTGAAGACATGCGTGTGCTCGATGTAGTGATGATGGGCCATACCGAAATGTGGGCAGCAATGGCTGAGCGCGATGCGATTTACGCGAATCCTGAAGCGACTGACGACGATTACATGAAGGCCGCTGATCTGGAAGCTAAGTTTGCTGAGTATGATGGTTATACTGCGGAAGCGCGTGCAGGTGAATTGCTATTGGGCGTCGGCATTCCTACCGATCAGCACCAAGGTTTGATGAGTTCTGTAGCCCCTGGTTGGAAATTGCGCGTGTTGCTAGCACAAGCTTTGTTTTCCAATCCAGATATTCTCTTGCTCGACGAACCAACCAATAACTTGGACATCAACACAATTCGCTGGTTAGAAGATATTTTGAATCAACGTAATTCAACCATGATTATCATTTCTCATGATCGTCACTTCTTGAATCAAGTTTGTACGCACATGGCGGATATGGATTACGGTACCTTAAAGGTCTATCCGGGCAATTACGACGAATACATGCTCGCGTCTTCTCAAGCGCGTGCACAGCAGTTAGCGAATAACGCGAAAGCCAAAGATAAAGTCTTGGAATTACAAGATTTCGTACGCCGTTTCTCAGCAAACAAATCGAAAGCGCGTCAGGCGACATCACGTGCTAAACAGATAGAAAAAATTAAGATCGAAGACGTTAAGCCATCGAGTCGTCAAAATCCATTTATCCGTTTCGACGGCGAGAAAAAATTGCATCGTTTGGCTGTCGAAGTCAAACATTTATCTAAAGCCTATGATCAAAAATTGTTCGACAGTTTTGACATCATGATCGAAGCAGGCGAACGCATCGCTATTATTGGTGCCAACGGTGCGGGCAAGACGACTTTATTGCGTTGTATAGGTGGAGCTGATCTGTGCGGCTTAACGGCGGATCGCGGTGAAGTGAAGTGGGCTGAGAATGCCAACCCAGGCTATATGCCACAAGATCCTGCCGAAAATTTTGCGTCAGACAAAAATTTGACTGACTGGATGGGCATGTACACGCAAGAGGGCGACGATGATCAGGCAGTTCGTTCTATCCTCGGTCGTTTATTGTTTAGTGGTGACGACGTGAAGAAGTCAGTTAAAGTTTTATCCGGTGGTGAAAAAGGACGTATGACTTACGGCAAATTAATGCTGGGGCGCCATAACGTGTTACTGATGGATGAGCCGACGAATCACATGGATATGGAGTCGATTGAATCCTTGAATATCGCCTTGGAAAAATATGCCGGCACTTTGGTATTTGTATCGCATGACCGCGAGTTTGTCTCTTCGCTAGCAACTCGTGTTTTGGAAGTGAAAGACGGCCAGATCATTGACTTCCGCGGCACGTATGAAGAGTATTTGACCAGCCAGGGTATTGAGTAATTGCTCACCAGACTAAAAAAAAGACCAGAAAGTTTCTGGTCTTTTTTTTTATTTTTTTCATTTAATCTTCTAAGAATTCAGGATCATCTATAGAAAATATGACGTACATACGGCCATCAAATTCATCGCGTAAGGCAATTGCTTTGTCTTTGCCTTTTGCGTGTAGGATTGCCGAAATATAGGGCTGACGGAAGGCATGGATGTCATACAGTGTTCCGGCTTTCAGGAGTTTTCTTTGCAAGAAAAATCCCTTTATACCTAGATTTTCTTTAATTAATTCAGCCAGATAGCGTTTCATCATATCAACCCGGCTTTCTCTAGGGTTGTCCTCTTCATTCGCTTTCAGCAGAGCATCAAGATCGGCACGCCAGGCAGCAGTTTCTTCCTCGGATGCCTCAAAAATGGTTTGAGATTCCTCTATGGAGCCTAAAGTACTGTCGGCGAGTTTGCTGTTGGTGGCCGGGGAAGTTGAATCCAAAGTATCGTTACCATCAAACAGCTCAGGTTCTGCTGCTTCTATCGAGACTCTTTGAATGAAACCATTTTCTTGCAACTCTACTAAGCTTTGTTCACTTAAGCCTAAACCACCTGTTTTCTTGACCAATTGCGCGTCGCTTTGTTTGCCATCAATCAGCACCAACAAAGAACGCATGCGCGAAGGAAGATGCCACTTTCGCGTGGCGATTTCTTCTCTACCTTTGTCGGTTTTGTCGTAAATAATGATTTGCATAAAGCGTCTGCCTTTTTTCAATTCCGAATATTTTAGCGCGAATTAGGGAATTTGCCTGAGAGAATGTTTTTTTATTGTGTAAATTTCGTGATTCCTTGTATATTTATCCGCATCTTAATAGGTGTCGCATAATCAAAGCCTTGGAAAGTTCGCGGACTTTTGTGCTGAGTTTTCCGCTAAATTCCACTAGCTAGCAGTGTCAACTCCTACATTAATTAAAGAAAGCTAATTGCAATCAATAGATAAAGTGTCTATAAGCTAACGTATTCAGTCAATAAGCGAACTTCTCGAATGGCTTTTTCACCTATTAGTCGGGTGCTCTGATAACATCAGCGCCTATTCTAATAGCCCTCTTTTCATTCTCATTATGCGAATTCTCTTTTCCCTAAGTCTTTGTCTAATTTTGTTTGGCAGTTACTCAAGTGCCAAGGCAGATGCATTTGTCTGCACCAATCAACACGGTAAGAAAATATTCTCTAGCGAGCCTTGTGAAAAGAAGGGTATGACGGCGGCAAGCGTAGATTTTTCCGTGAAGTCTGGTCAAGCAATCAGTGCAGTCGTTATCGCCCCCCAAATAATTTCGTCAGACAATGTCGTTTTACCAGGCGGAACCGTTGTCAAAAAACGAGCGCCAGGTGAATGGCCTTTAGAGAAACCGGTGGTGTATTTTTTAATCGTGATGTTAATTGCAATGGGTGCGTTGTTTTCCTTGATTTTTTACCGCTTTTTTAAAGCCCATCATCGCAAGTTAAGTTTGGATCGTTAACTTTAGCGTTTTAGTTAAATTAAGCTTTTATATATTGCAAAGAAGTACATCGAATCCTGGATCGACTTGGAATTAAACTGCAAACAGCCATCTGTTCCATGGATTCGATTATGTGACTTGGTAATAAAGTGACTGTATGCGGAGTCCATTAAGTCACTATGAATAAGTTTGATGCCTTTGATCTAACACCAAGTCAGCTAGCGACGACTTTGTGTAAGCCATCAACAGAGCCAACCACTCACTTGCACTTACGCTTTAGCGGCTACGACCCGCGTGCCGTAGGTGGACGCCAAACGCTCAAGCTAGAACTCCATGGAGAACTGTCTCCGACGATCAGGGAAGTCGGTTTTTGTTTTCGTTCAGACTTATTCTTGCCATCGCAGAGCGAACAATCCTTGTCGCGAACCCCAACTGGTTTTTGGCCACCTTTTATACTAAGTTTTTCTAGTAAGAATAGAGAGCACGGTCAGTACCCCCTTGAAGTTCAATTACATTACATAGACGAATTTGATGTACCACATCTGTGGACCTGCACGGCGACCTTGTTTTTACCTCGCCCTAACGCGAGTCTTAGTGAAATTCATCAAGTATTTTTAGCCACGCAAAAGCAGGTGAGGGTGGTTGCAGAAGATGGCGCAATCGCCAAACTCAGTGGCCTGCAACAGGCACATGACTCTCGCCATACCAATCTGGACATCGCTATCTATGCTAAAGATGCCGCCATTGCGCAACTTGATATGACAGGCACTAGGGCAAATGAGGGCGGTAAGTTTGATATAGGTTTGAGCAGTATCGCGTGGGATGAAACCTTACTGGAAGTTGCTGTCCCTAGTATTCAGAGTTTGACGGGTAAGCGCGTGCCCGCAGTGCTGTCTGAGCCTATTCCTACTGAGCGTCAATTTGCAAGCCTAGTTATTAGGTCATCAGCAAAAGAGACTTCAGCACTCCCAGCAATTCGCTTATTCGCCTCCAAAGAATGGCTATTCGGTCGCATGGACATGCACAACTCAGTTGCAGACGTATTGCTGGGTCATAATAATCCCGTATTCGTGAGGCGTATTAGTGCCAAGCACGCCATACTGCGGCGCAATGACGAGGGTGGCTTAGAACTAGTCGACATATCGCGCTATGGCGTGATGGTCGATGGTGTTATTTTGGAAAAAAATCGAGCAATTCTATTGCTCCCTGGGATGCAAATAGAATTTTGCGCTAGTTTTAAAGGCATAGTACGGCTACGAGTCGCGCAGATCTTGCCACATGCGGCTGTTTTGCAAAGATTAAACGAAACTCGCATCGTAGAAATGCTTTACTTAATGACGCCGGAATCACATCCGGGAGCTGGGCAGTGCGATCAGAATCAATCCTTGCATCTGCCGATTTTTTTTCATCGCCAGCGTCAATTTTGGTATCACCATGCTCAGACTAAGCAAGATCGCCCACTTGCGGTGGACGTGAACCTGTCTGAATATCAACTTAGTCTACGTAACTATCGTTACTACGGCGAGCCATATCCTGAAAGCATCCCTAGCGCAAAATCTTGATAAGGACGATTTGAGCTACTTTAGCCCTTCTATTTAGCCCACTCAATAAAAGGCTGAATGCTATTCTTTTCATCAGTCGATTTTTTTGAATTCAATTTGCTTTTTTGTTTGTTTCCAAGGCGATGCCTAGGTGGGAGTTTGGTATGCGCAAGCTTTTTTCTTATACAAAGATCCGATGTGTCCGTTGTGAGCATGATAATCGGCAAGATTCTGACTACTGTGCCCAATGTGGCTTAATGTTAAACAGCCCAGACCATGAAGCAATTATGCGCCAACATCGATGGCTGCCTGCTGATGATGAAGTGGCGATTTTTTTTGCGGTGAAATCTATCGACCAGATTGCAAAAGATAATTTCCTGATTCCAGCCCGTGCCCGTGCTTTTGTTCTGCAAAATCAATGCATCGTTGAGTTGCTTGCCGGCGATTACGATAGTGCTAGCTTACGCGATAAGACCAAGCATCTGGCGAGTGAACAAGCCATAGAAATTTTGATCACTCGTTCATTGCCTTTTGCCTTACATTTTCAATTTGAGAATCTGCATACGATAGAATTTTTGCCGATGCGAGCGAAGTGTTTGCTGCGCATTAAAATTGAAAACATCGCAGTTTTTGCTAATCATTTCATGGCAGCGCCAGGTAGCCTCACCACCTTGCAACTACAAGAACTATTTGAAGCGACAGTAAGACATTCTTTACAAAACTGGCTTAGCACCCAGTCACTGCGAAGTTTGCAAGATCAGGTTGATCTGGCTGCAAAATTAGATACGCATTTACTGACTGATGTGAATTCACAATTGGCTCAGTACGGACTCACAGCGACACAAACAACGGTGCAAGAATTGCGCCATGAAAAATTGTTTAATGAGCGAGAAAAAAATAGTGAGCAAAGCATTAGCGCGAACTTGCAGCTTGAGTCAAAGCGTATGCAACTAGAGCAAGCGACCCAAGCTGACAGCTTGTACAGTGAACGTGAATGGCAAAAAATAACTAAGCAAGAAGAGCAAGTGCGTGTGCGTTATCGCGACGAAGAGATGCGCCAACAATTTGGTAAAGATCTTGGATGGTTGTATTTGAAGGGGGAACATGATAAGGCAAATAAACGCCTGTCTCGCGCTAAGTTACAACAAGATGAAGCAGAGCGCCTACAAACCATACGATTGCGTGAGATTGAACTCTATGGGCAAATCGCGGAAGCACATACGAGGAAGCACGCCTTTAGCAGAGATACCGCAGAAACTATACGTGAGCTTGAACATAAGCTAAAAGAGACATCTGAAACACGTCAAAACGAAGCGGATCAGTGGCTGCATATACGCACTTTAGCGCGTATTAAAATGCGTTCCGAATCTGAGCTTTGCCAACTCCATAGCAAGCAAGCGGCACAACTATTGCAGCAGCAAATCGAACAACAACTTAAGAAAAATCAACTTGAGCATGAAATTGCCCAAAGCAACTTGATAGCCGATCGCGATGAGCAAAAGTACCAAAAGCAGCTATTAAAAGAGAAGCAAGAACGATTTGAACTGCGCGAACAGGAGCTGGAAGATGAACGCCAGAAAAATCGATTAATCAATATCGGTATTGAGACCGAAGTTCGCGCGCGTGAATTTCAACGTATGCAAGCTTGGGAAGAAGAGTTGCATCAACAACGAACGCGTGATCTCCAAAGGGAAGAGCGGATCAAGGTAAAAGATACTGATTTAAAAGTTGCTCAAGTCGAAGTAGAAATTAATAGCTTGGAGAGCAAGGCTGAACTAGCACGGATTGTGGCGCAACAAGAAAAGCTCATGCGAACGCTGGAAATACATCAGCGCTTAGAGCAGCAAGAGCAACAAAAGGCGAAGCAGTTGGTAGAGCTTGAACAAAGTCGAATGCAAATCAGTCAAATCGAAGAAAATAGTAGATGGCAGCGACAACAACAAAGCGCGCAAGCTGAACAGCAGCAGCAAGTTGTTATGGCGAAGATCGAAATCGAACGTCTAAGTGCAATCGCCAATTTTAGCGAGACTGGAAAGATCGCTACTGCAGAAGTGCCGAATGCGACAGCGCTTGCTGAAATCATGAAGATGCAAACTCAAGCGAGTATGAGTGCCGAACAAATCCTTGCGACGCAAGCAGGACTCTCGATGCATGCGGCTCAAGCCATAAGTTCTATGTCCCAAATTCAGCAGGGGATGAGTTTAGAACAGGCGATGAAAATGCTACAAGAGCGACTGCGTGAAGAGCGTGAAGAAAGGGAAGCCGATCTACAACGACGCCATGAGATTGACTTAAACAGGGCGCAAAATTTGGGGCAGCATCGGTTTCATTCGCCTTCCAATGGCAGAAAGTAATGCGCTTGCAAGTCTATGCTGACGCTTTGTGTCTTATATGAAATTCCTTGGGCAAATTATTGGTTTGCAACCGCTCTTCAACAATGGAAAAAATGTTTTTTAGCCAGAATTTCTCAACATCACCAAGCAGCAAAACCATTCGGTAAACCTATCAAGATCATGCAAAAGCCATTACAAAGAATCCGAGAATTGCGTGATCTACTCAATGAAGGTCTATTGACCGAACAGGAATTTTCTCAAAGAAAAAATGCTATCCTCGACAATGCTTTCGGGCCTAACGGTAAACTCAGCGCATCCAACGAGCATCATGAAATGCATGAAGGCACTGACTTGGGTTTTATCCCAGGTCAGGAAATTGGTGCTCAAGCAAAACGCTATAAATTAGAACGCTTGTTAGGTGAGGGAGGCATGGGTCAAGTCTGGCAAGTCACTGATCTAGCAACGCAAGCGGCATTAGGACATAGCGAAAAACTCGCGTTAAAGATATTACCCCCACAATTTACACAAAGTGCTTTACATACCCGTTTGCTGATTGAAGAGGCTTCTTTGGTGCGCAGGCTAGCGCATGAAAATATTGTCAGGGTCTATGATTGGGGACGTGATCCGGCAACCAATAGTTATTTCATTATGATGGAATATCTGGATGGGCAAGATTTGAACACCTATCTCAGCAAGCATCAACGCTGCGAATGGAAACAAGTGCTGAAAATGATGCTGCCCGTTGCCCATGCCTTGCAGTACGCTTGGGATAAGCACAAACTCGTGCATCGCGATCTGAAACCAAGTAATTTACTATTGACCCAACAAGGCGAAGTAAAACTGCTTGATTTCGGTATCTCCGCACGCTTGCGTAGTCACACTAATGCGGGTCTCAGTACAACGGGATTTGCCAGCACGCGCTCACCCAACGCGGGCACTGCAGGTTATCGTGCACCTGACGCAGGCAGCCAACAGGCGCATTACACCCCAGCCTTAGATGTGTATGCAATGTCCATCATGATTTATCAACTGTTGGAAGGTGCCTTGCCTTTTGGTGACTTTCGACATCATCAACAAGTCGTTAAGAAGCCAGCCGCTTTAAGCACCACTCAGTGGCAAGTCTTGCAGAGCGGTTTTGCTTTATCTGCTGAACAAAGACCCACCAGCGCCTTGGCGCTACTACAAGCGATGGTAAAAATTGCGGGAGCCACTGAGACAGCTGTAAAGCAGCATAAGCAGCCACCATTACTACAATTAGACGCTGCAGCACAACAACGTGCCGAGCAAAGGCAGCAACGAAAAGAATATGAGCAACAAAGACGGCAACAAGCTTCACTGGCATTGCATGCGCTAGTGGAAAAACAACGGCGTTTACTAGAAACACAACAGGACCAAGAAAACGCTCGTCTGCGTCAGGCTAAAATGGTACAGGCTATCGAGGAAAATAGAGTCAAAGTGAGCGATATTAGTTGGGAAGAAGCACAACGTTACTTGGTTTCGATCACACAAGAACGCGGCGAGAACGTAAATAAATTTGTGTAGATCGGATATTGAGCTGTCATTCCCGCGCAGGCGGGAATCCAGTGTCTTTAGGCTTTTATATCGCTCGATTCCCACCTGCATGAGAACGACAATCTTGAAACTTATCCGCTGTTCTGAACTAAACAGAACGTCATCAGGGCAAGATTGCCCCGATTTTCTGTTCATTGCTACGCTATAAACTATACCTTCAGATTAAACGGCAAACTACGCGGTGCTGCTCCGGTCAATTTTGCAATCGCGTTCGCAAATGCTGGCGCCAGCGGTGGTAATCCTGGTTCACCCATGCCGGTTGGAGGATCGGCGCTAGGGACGATGTGTACGGTCATCTGTGGCATATCGGTCATTCTGGCAAGCGCATAATCGCCAAAATTGCTTTGCTCTACCACACCATCCTTTAAAGTGATTGCTGCGTTTTGCAAACACATACCTAATCCCATCAAGGCGGCACCTTGAACTTGGGCTTCGATAGTTTTTGGATTGACCGCAAAATTACAGTGCACACCCGCAGTGGCCGTATGCAATTTCGCCTGTCCATCTTTGATCGAGGCTGTTACAACATAAGCGACGACAGTCTCAAATGATTCATGGACAGCGACACCCCAAGCCTGGCCTTTCGGTAGACGACGTTTGTTGTATCCGGATTTTTCTACCGCTAACTTTAACGCGGCTGTATGACGCGGATGTTTGTCGCCAAATTGTTTGAGGCGATAGGCAACGGGGTCTTGTTTTGCGTTGCGGGCGATTTCGTCGATCAGTGTTTCCATCACATAAGCGGTATGGGTAGAACCGACACTACGCCACCATAATACGGGCACATTGACTTTTGGGTGATGTACGGACAGACGCATCGGTATTTGATAAGGATCGCGCATACCTTCGACGGCAGTGCCATCAATGCCATCTTTCATCAAAAAGCCTTCGAACGGTGTCCCCGCTACGATAGATTGCCCAACGATCACATGATCCCATGCCTGCACCTGGCCTTGCTCGTCGTAGCCGATTTCTGCGCGATGCACATGCATAGGGCGATAGTAGCCGCCTTTGATGTCATCTTCACGACTCCAAATAGTGCGAATTGGCGCTTGAATTCCAGCGCTACGCGCTGCTTTAGCAACATTACAAGATTCAACGACATAATCACAATTTGGCACTGCGCGTCGCCCAAAACCGCCACCCGCCATTTGTACGTGCAGATTAATATTTTGCGGTGGCACTCCCAAGGCTTGCGCTGCCGCCATACTTTCCACTCCCGGCATCTGGGTTCCGACCCAGAGTTCCGCTTTACCGCCATCCGCACTCAAATGCACAGTACAGTTCAGCGGCTCCATTGCTGCGTGGGCTAGGTAAGGAAAGGAAAATTCTGCTGTAATTTTCTTTGGTGCCGAAGCAAGTTTGCTGACGTCGGCTTTGAAATGGAATTTGCCTGGTGTTTTGGCTAACTCTTGATATTGCTTTAATTGCGTTGCGCTATCCACTTTCTCAACACCACTGGTATCCCAATCTAGTTTCAGTGCTTCGCGTCCTTGCTTTGCTTGCCAGAAGCCGTCTGCGATAACAGCAACGCCTTCGCCGCCGCGATCCACTGCGATTTTAAGAATGGCACGTACACCTTTGATCTGTTTTGCAGCGCTATCATCGAACGACTTGAGTTTTGCTCCAAATACAGGAGGATGTGCGATCAATGCCGTTAACATGCCTGGCAGACGCACGTCTATGCCAAAATTTTGTTTGCCACTCGACTTATCAGATGCATCGAGGCGACCTACTTGTTTGCCAATAATTTTAAAAGTCTTAGGATCTTTTAAACTGACTTTTTCTGGTACGGCTAATTTCATCGCCGCTTCAGCCAAATCGCCATAACTCAAGGTTTTGCCGTCGGCACGGATCACCATGCTGCGATCGGTACGCAAAGTATCTGGATTGACCTTCCATTCTGCAGCAGCTGTAGCAATTAGCATAGCGCGCGCGCGCGCACCTAGTTCGCGATACTGAGTGTAAGAATGTTTGATCGAGCCCGAGCCGCCGGTAAGATGCATTCCAAACATAGGATCGGCATAGGCTGGATCCGCACTACCATGCACTGCACTGACTTTACTCCACTCTGCATCTAACTCTTCCGCCAAAATCATAGGCAGGGCAGTGTGTACGCCTTGACCAAATTCCAAACGGTTAATCGTCACGGTGATCTTGCCGTCTTTGCCGATTTGTACGAAAGCTGCCGGTTGTTGGAAAGGTTTTAATCCTGCTGCTGGTTTGTCCGTCTGTGCGATGGCGGGGAACATACCCAAAGCAAAGCCGCTGGCCGCACTCATCTTTAAGAAGTTGCGGCGAGAGAATGATGCCGCCTCATGACTACTAGCATTGTTCTTTTGCATCATTGCCGCGATCCCTTTTGGGAGTTGGCTCAGATCACTCATCATGTTATTTTTTGAATAGAAATGCATGGCTGTATCCTTGTAAGTGGAAAACTGTGCTGTGAACAAACTTGATTAGGCCAGAGCGGCGGCTGCCGCTTTGATTGCACCGCGTATCCTTTGATAAGTGCCACAGCGGCAGATGTTGCCGGACATCGCAGCATCAATATCGGCGTCGCTGGGTTTTTTGTTGGATTTCAACAAAGCGGTCGCACTCATAATCTGTCCACTCTGACAATAACCGCATTGCGCTACATCGTGGGCGATCCATGCTGCTTGTACCGCTTTACCTACTTTGTCGTTGGCAATGGCTTCTATCGTTGTGATCTTACGACCAGCGACGGTAGAAACTGGGGTGATGCAAGAACGAACTGCCTGTCCATCGACATGCACAGTACAAGCGCCACATTGCGCCACACCACAACCATATTTGGTGCCGCTTAATCCCAAGCCATCACGCAGCGCCCATAAGACTGGCGTATCAGGCGCCAGATCAAGCGTATTTTCTTTGGTATTTACATTCAGTTTTAACATAGCGATGTCCTTAATGAAATGCGGTGAAGGAGGGAGACGTCTTTAATTCCTAGAAACTTGAATTTATCAATGATAGTACGACAAATCAGAAACTCACGAAAAATTTCACTACTTTTGTTTTATTGGAAATAAGCTAGGTCCACAGTTAGTTTGACTCTGTGTCTAGTATCAACTTGGCAAAACGACTTAGATCAATATTGCCTCCCGAAATAATGATGCCGACACGCTTGTCTTTAAGATCAATCGCACCGCTCATCGCTAACGCCGCTGCTAGGCAACCAGTTGGTTCTACCATGAGTTTCATTCGGCTGGCAAAGAATCTCATTGTGTCGATCAACTGAGCGTCAGTCACTGTCAGAATATCATCCACATGTTGCTGGATGACGGGGAAGGTATGTTGACCCAAATGCTGTGTTTGCGCACCGTCGGCAATCGTGTTGGGCGTGTCGATATGCACTATCGTGCCACTGCGCAGGCTGCGTAGTCCGTCGTTACCGGCCTCAGGTTCCACACCGATGACCTTGCAATTAGGATTTAAGGCTTTTGCGGCAGTCGCGCAGCCTGAGAGTAAACCGCCACCACCCAAGCATACAAATAAATAATCGAGTGGGCTAGCTCCTGATCCTACTGCTTCAATAAGCTCTTTGGCACAGGTGCCTTGACCCGCCATGACATGCGGATGATCGTAAGGAGGTATTAGAGTTAAACCTTGCTGCTCAGCCAATTGACGTCCGATTGCTTCGCGGTCTTCCGTGTAACG
The DNA here is from genome assembly GCF_049340325.1 of Undibacterium sp. Di24W. Classification (NCBI taxonomy): domain Bacteria; kingdom Pseudomonadati; phylum Pseudomonadota; class Betaproteobacteria; order Burkholderiales; family Oxalobacteraceae; genus Undibacterium; species Undibacterium sp. Di24W. Next base: position 235,825 of record NZ_JBMPOP010000004.1, on the reverse strand, counting down.
ATCATAGAGAACCACATCGCCGCCATAACCGCGCGTCGCGGCGACCTTAATAGCTGGCGCATCTTTTGGCATCACGATCACGGCGCGCATGCCAAATTGTTGCGCCGCTTTGGCTATTGCTTGGGCATGATTGCCGGAAGAAAAAGTCACTACCCCACGAGCTTTTTGTTCTGGTGTGAATTGCAATAAGGCATTGCAGGCACCACGAAATTTGAAAGCACCGCTCGCTTGAAAATTTTCGCATTTAAAGAACAGTTGAGCGCCCGTCAATTGATTCGCTGTTTGTGATGTCAGAACAGGTGTGGCTTGGACAAAAGGAAAAATACGTTGATGCGCACGTTCGATGTCGGCGTAAGAAAAAGCAGAATTGGTCGTCATGAAATTGATCGTCTTATTGGTTAAAATTCGTCAAAAGTGAAGCGACTATTTTAAGCGAGTTAGAAAGTGATGACGAAAAAAATCACCTGCAATTCGGTAAAGAATGCAGGTGATGGTTTTTTGCAATTGACGAACAAAACTGCGCTCTATATTCCTTCCTATCACTGTACTGGTCGTAGTTAGCACTTGGGCGATTTGTACATCCTGAGCAGGTAAGTCTGGTACTGTCACTAAGATAAAAAGAGGCTCCAAAATGGTTTGTTGGTCGGTCCGATTCGCTTTGAAAGGCTCTCCGCAGACTTACTAGTTTTAATTTGTAGAAACAAAAAAGGAGCAAACCAATAAAGGCAGCTCCTTCAAAAATCAAATTAAAAAAAATTAAAACGGCTCATCATCCCGCAAATACCGCCATTGCCCCTCGGGCAAATGCCCAAGACGCACTTTCCCAATTCGCACACGCTTCAGACCAATAACCCGCAAGCCCACCATCTCACACATACGACGAATTTGGCGTTTTTTGCCTTCTTTGAGGATAAACTGTAATTGGTCTTCATTCATCCAGCGTACCTTCGCGGGAATTAGTTTCTTCCCATCCAAGCTTAAACCATGATTGAGTAAGCGCAAATCGCCAGCAGGTAATTTACCTGGCTTGGTGTACTCGACGCGAACCAAGTATTCTTTCTCAACATCGGTATTCTCACCAATCAAGATCTTCGCGACGCGGCCATCTTGCGTCAGTACCAGCAATCCAACTGAATCAATGTCTAAACGTCCCGCAGGTACCAGGCTACGCAATTGTGTCGGGTGAAATTCGTTTTCGACTTTACATTCGCTCCAACGATTCTCTGATTTGACTAAAGCAATCGCAGGTTCATAGCCGTCTTCGGCTTGCCCGCTGACATAGCCAACGGGTTTGTTGATGAGTATCGTTACTCGCTTAGATTGCTCGGCTGCAGCTTGACGTTCTACCGTGACTTTTTGATCGGGAAAGACTTTGCTGCCCAACTCGGACACGACTTTGCCATCTACGCGAACCCAACCCTTGGCGATCCATTCATCGGCTTCGCGGCGTGAGCAGAGTCCTAATTCGGACATGCGTTTGGAGAGTCTTAATTGTTCTGTCATAGCTAATTTTTTTTTTGATTTTGATGGTTCATTTAGATGCGCAGCGCATCTAGTAATTCAGATTCAAATTGAATTTGATTTTTAGGATTCTGTAATGCTGCTCCGTCGACCAAAAAGACATCCTCCACACGCTCACCCAGCGTCATGATCTTGGCAGTATGTAGATTTATTTTGTATTTAGCGAGCACACCAGCGACTGAGTATAACAAGCCGTTCCTATCGTTCGCAGAAATCGATAACAGGAAATATTGGCCTTTATCATCTGGCCGCAATTCGACGGTTGGCACCAAAGGAAAATTGCGCGATAAGCGTGATAATCGCCCTTGATTTGGAGTGCTCAATGGCACCTGCTTCGCTAGGACTTCTGCCAATTCATGTTCGATCAAATTGATGATGTCGCGGTAATTGCTGGCAAATGCTGGCTCTGTGACTAAGAAAGTGTCGAGTGCATAGCCACTTTTTGTAGTGTGGATCTTAGCATCGAGAATCGCGAAATTTTTGCTGTCAAAATAATTGCAAATGCGCGCAAAAAGATCGGCTTGATCTGGTAAATAAACAGTGACTTGCAAGCCTTCACCGATAGGTGCCACGCGACACTTAACGATGGGACTAGGGCTACTGATTTTGTCGTGTAGTACACGCGTTTGCCAAGCAATATCTGATGCGTCATGACGCAAGAAGTAGACGATATCGAGTTCGTTCCACAACTTAGTATGGGCGTCATGTTCTATGCCGACTAGACGCAAAGCTTTGAGCGCTTCTTCCTGGCGATTTTTCAGTTCACGATCCGCGGAAGGGGTTTCTCCGCCAAGCACGCGCAAGGTGATTTTGTAGAGGTCTTCTAGTAATTTGCCTTTCCAAGCGTTCCATACTTTCGGGCTTGTGCCACGAATATCGCAAACCGTGAGTAGGTACAGGGCGGTCAAGTGGCGCTCATCTTTGACCAGGTTTGCAAATGTCTGAATCACGTCGGGATCCGATAGATCTTGTTTTTGTGCCACTTGCGACATCGTGAGATGTTGTTGGACTAAGAAGATAACTAATTCGGTATTGTCTTTGGAGATGCCATGATCGAAGCAAAATTTGCGCGCATCAGCCATACCCAATACTGAATGATCGCCATTACGTCCTTTTGCGATATCGTGAAATAAGGCAGCAATATACAAGACCCAGGGGTGATTGAAGTTCGCCATCAGTTGGCTACAGAACGGATATTCGTGCGCATGCTCGGTCATCGTGAAGCGACGCAGATTGCGTACGACCATCAAGATGTGCTGATCGACAGTATAGGCGTGAAACAGATCGTGCTGCATTTGTCCGACGATGCGACGGAAATTCGGCAAATAGCGACCCAGAATACTGGTTTGGTTCATGCTACGCAGCACATGCGTTATTCCACGTGGAGATTGCAGTATCTGCAGGAAAGTGCCGCGATTGAAAATGTCATGACGGAATTCTGCATCGATCAGATTGCGAGCATGCCAAAGCGCACGCAACGTTTTGGCGGTCATGCCTTTCAAATTAGCGTTTTGAGACAACAGTAAAAATACTTCTAACATCGCAGAAGGCGTTTGTTCAAATACATTTTCTTCGACGATATCGATTAATGCGTTGACTTCATTAAAGCGTTCATTAATGATCTTTGCCTGATGCGGTAAAGGAAATAATACGGCTTCAATATTTTGCAATAAGATGGTATTGAGTTGGGTGACCGCCTTTGCCGCCCAATAATAGCGCTGCATCAAATATTCGCTGGCGCGGCGTGATTCGGTCGTCTCAAAACCAAAAGTGGCTGCGATCGCAGTTTGCAGATCAAAAACTAAGCGATCCTCGCGACGACCTGCTTGTATGTGCAGACGCACGCGTATGTCTTTGAATGCGCGTTCATTGCGTTTCAGTTGATGTGCTTCTGTGGCGGTAATCAAGCCGCGTGCTGCGAGCTCTGCCCAAGAATCGCCTAGTTTGGCAGCTTTTGCTACCCACAAGATGACCTGCAAATCGCGTAGTCCACCCGGACTTTCTTTGCAGTTCGGCTCCAGGCTATAAGGGGTGTCTTCGTATTTGACATGACGCTGATGCAATTCCAATAGTTTCGCTTGAAAGAACTGTTGAGGATTCATTGCCTCATCGTAGCGGGTCTTAAGCTCGCGAAAACTATTCCGACTACCTGCCAATAAGCGCGCTTCGAGCAATGCTGTTTTGACCGTGATGTCGGCTGCTGCTTCGGTCATACATTCGTCTATCGTGCGTATGCTATGCCCAATGTCTAGACCGATATCCCAGAATATTTGCACCAGACTTTCGAGTTTTTCACGAAGATCCTTATCCGGATGATCTGCAAGAAGAATCAAAACATCGACGTCAGAATGCGGAAACAGTTCACCACGCCCATAGCCCCCGACTGCCACTAAAGCGAGTTCTTTTGGAAAGTTAAAACTCTTCCAGATGTCGCTTAAGTTAGCATCGACGCAGCGACATAAATCCTTCAGTAGCGTTTCAGCCTTCGGTTTATCTTTGAAGGATTGAATGATGATTTGCTGTTCGGCCTTCAGCTTTGCTTTGAAAGCCATGGCATTCGCGATGGCTGTTTTCATTAGACTGTGGCTGGAGTTGAAACTTGTTTCGTGATGAATGCAGGCGGCGGCGGAGATCCAGCGGACAAAGTTAATACTTCATAGCCAGTTTCTGTGACTAAGATCATATGTTCCCATTGAGCTGACAGGCTACGATCTTTGGTCTTAATGGTCCAGCCATCATTCATTTCACGAATTTCACGGCGGCCTGCATTGATCATAGGTTCAATCGTAAAAATCATGCCTGGTTTCAATTCATCTAAAGTACCAGCGCGACCGTAGTGCAAAATTTGTGGCTCTTCATGAAAAACTTTGCCAATACCATGGCCGCAGAATTCGCGTACCACGCTATAGCCCGCTTTTTCCGCGTGCTGTTGAATTGCATGTCCAATATCGCCTAAATGATTTCCGGGCTTGACTTGTTGTATACCTAGCCACATACATTCATAAGTGATTTCGCTCAAGCGTTTCGCCAAAATTGACGGCTCGCCGATGAAAAACATGCGGCTATTATCGCCGTGATAGCCGTCTTTAATGACCGTGATATCTAGATTGACCACGTCGCCATTTTTCAATACTTTATCGCCAGGAATGCCGTGACATATGACATCGTTGACGGAAGTGCAAATCGCTTTTGGATAGGGTGTGTAGCCAGGTGGGCAATAATTTAATGGCGCAGGTATCGATCCCTGCACGTTTGTCATGTACTCGTGACACAAGCGATCGAGTTCGCCAGTAGTGACGCCTGCTTTGACGAAAGGGGTAATATAATCAAGGACTTCAGATCCCAAACGACCGGCAATGCGCATGCCAGCGATATCTTCAGCGGTTTTGATGGAAATAGATGACATGCGTTCTCTGCAATCAGAAGGTAAATAGGTATTGAAGCGGATAAGGGTGAATTATAGTCGAGGCGCGACAAGCGCGCTGTTGTAGCTATGGAATATTTCAGGTACTTCACTGATTTTCAGTCAATTATTAACTCTACTTTGCCTGCTGCGTCGGCGAATCCTGTCTGAGTTCGTCGTCAGACTTGATCAAAGCCCATATTTCGGGTTAGAATAGATGGTTAGCTTGAATAAATTGCATGCTAATTAAATGTAGTAGTAAATATTTTGTTTCTTAAAGATCGAATCTGGTCGAAAAGGGTGTTTCTCTTCTAGTATAAAAGCAGAGGAATCACTGACTCGATTCAAGACCTAACCCTGGAGTTATTATGTCTGTAACAATGCGTGAAATGTTAGAAGCTGGTGTTCACTTTGGTCACCAGACCCGTTTTTGGAATCCAAAAATGGCACCGTACATCTTCGGTCATCGCAATAAAATCCATATCATGAATTTGGAAAAAACATTGGCGATGTATCAAGAAGCAATGAAATTCATCCGCCAATTGTCCTCTAACCGTGGTACGGTTTTGATGGTTGGTACTAAGCGTCAAGCGCGCGAATTGATCGCTGCTGAAGCAAACCGTGCTGGTATGCCTTTCGTGGATCAACGTTGGTTGGGTGGTATGTTGACTAACTTTAAAACAGTTAAAACATCTATCAAACGTTTGAAAGATATGGAAGCTTCTATTCAAGACGGTTCTGTAGAGAAATTGTCGAAAAAAGAAGGCTTGATGTTCGAACGCGAAATGATTAAGTTGCAAAAATCTATCGGCGGCATTAAAGATATGGGCGGCGTTCCTGATGCAATTTTTGTGGTTGACGTTGGTTACCACAAAGGTGCGATCACTGAAGCGGCTAAATTGGGTATCCCAGTGATTGGTGTAGTTGATACTAACCATTCTCCAGCTGGCGTTACTTACATCATTCCTGGAAATGATGATTCTTCTAAAGCAATTGCTTTGTACGCTCGTGGCGTTGCAGATGCAATTTTGGAAGGCCGTGCAAATGCAGTGAATGAAGTGCTTGAAGCTATTAAGCCAAGCGATGAGTTTGTTGAAGTAGAACAGGCTTAATTTCGCGCCGGTGCTTTTAAAGTAAGCTGGGCGTTTGAAAAGTAAAAAAGGGGCCAACGCGTGTTTGCCCCTTTTTTTAAATCGAATTTATATTGAAATGTGCATCTTGTGATGCAATGAATTAGGAGAGAAACATGGCAGCAGTTACAGCAGCGATGGTAGGCGAATTACGTGCAAAAACAGATGCACCAATGATGGAATGCAAAAAAGCATTGACAGAGGCAGAAGGTGATATGGAACGTGCGGAAGAGATTTTGCGCGTCAAATTGGGTAGCAAAGCTTCTAAAGCAGCTTCTCGTATCACTGCAGAGGGCGTGGTTGCCTCTTTCATCTCTGGTGGCGTTGGTTCTTTGGTAGAAGTTAACTGCGAAACTGACTTCGTAACTAAGAATGATGACTTTATCGCTTTTGCAAATAAAGTAGCGAAATTGATCGCTGATGCCAATCCAGCTGATTTGGCTGCATTGGCTGCATTGCCATTGGAAGATGGTACAGTTGAAAGTATTCGTGCTGGTTTGATCGGTAAGATCGGCGAAAACATGTCTATCCGTCGTTTCCAACGTTTTGAATCTGCAGCAAAAGTTACTTCTTACTTGCACGGTACACGTATCGGCGTGGTAGTCGAATTTGATGCGGCTGATGAACAAATCGGTAAAGACGTAGCGATGCACATTGCAGCGATGAAGCCAGTGTCTTTGTCTATCGAACAAGTGCCAGCTGAATTGATCGAAAAAGAGCGTTCAGTAGCTTCTTTGAAAGCGGCGGAATCAGGTAAGCCAGCTGACATCGTTACTAAGATGGTTGACGGCTCCATTCAGAAGTTCTTGAAAGAAGTTTCTTTGTTGAATCAACCATTTGTTAAGAACGATAAGCAAACAGTTGAGCAAATGTTGCAAGCTGCTGGCGCATCTGTGAAAGCATTCACAATGTTCGTGGTGGGTGAGGGCATTGAGAAGAAGCAAGATGACTTCGCTGCAGAAGTGGCGGCGCAAGTTGCTGCTGCTAAACAAGCGTAAGCTGAATTAAAAAGAAAACGGGCCGTAAGGCCCGTTTTTTTAAGAGCAGTATTTAAGCGTAGTATTTGTGATATTGGCAGTAAAATGAAAAATCGTGCTAGTGCAAGCGATTATCGCAAATGTTTTATATCGGGCTTATCTTTGCTCTCTGAACTCAGAGCAGGCCCCACAGAATTTTTGCAATAATCCCTTCCCAACTTTAAAGGAGCCCAGATCGTGACTAAACCAGCTTATAAGCGTGTGCTTTTAAAACTCTCTGGTGAGGCTTTAATGGGTGATGATGCCTATGGCATCAATCGCGCTACCATTGAGCGTATGGTGGCGGATGTCGCCGAAGTTTCCCGCATGGGTGTTGAATTGGCTATCGTGATTGGTGGCGGTAATATCTTCCGAGGCGTTGCACCTGGCGCGCAGGGTATGGATAGAGCGACCGCAGACTATATGGGTATGTTGGCCACGGTGATGAATTCACTCGCGCTGGGTGATGCTATGCGTCAAGTTGGTATCACGGCTCGTGTAATGTCAGCTATCGCAATTGAACAAGTAGTTGAACCTTACGTGCGTCCTAAGGCCTTGCAATATCTGGAAGAAGGTAAGGTCGTTATTTTTGCTGCCGGCACAGGCAATCCTTTCTTTACTACGGATACAGCTGCTGCCTTGCGTGGTTCGGAAATTGGTGCCGAGTTGGTCTTGAAAGCCACTAAAGTAGATGGCGTCTATACTGCCGATCCGAAAAAAGATCCAACCGCAACTCGCTATACGACCATTTCTTTTGACGAGGCGATCTCGCGTCATTTGCAAGTGATGGATGCAACGGCCTTTGCTTTATGTCGCGATCAGAAGTTGCCGATTAAAGTATTCTCCATTGTTAAACCAGGTGCTTTGAAAAATTTAATTATGGGTGGAGACGAAGGTACCTTAGTCCACGTATAATGCGCGGTTTTGGATCGTTTTGCGATCCTTAGTTGGTGCCGCAAACTTAATTTGTTTTGAGGCCAATGGGAGCGTAAGCTCTCATTCTCATTTAGTTCAGGAGTACATCATGACAGTTGCCAGTGTTAAAAGTAGCGCCGATCAGCGCATGCAAAAATCGATTGAAACCTTAAAGGCAGATTTGTCCAAGGTTCGTACCGGTCGCGCTCACCCAGGTATTTTGGATCATGTAATGGTTGATTACTATGGTTCCCCAACTAATATCTCACAAGTTGCGAACATCACTTTGATTGATTCTCGTACTATCGGTGTACAACCGTGGGAAAAGAAAATGTTGAACGTGATCGAAAAAGCGATCCGTGAATCTGATTTAGGTCTGAATCCAGCCTCACAGGGCGATTTGATTCGCGTGCCAACGCCCCCATTGACAGAAGAGCGTCGCAAAGAAATGGTAAAGTTGGTTAAGACTGAAGGCGAAGACGCTAAGATCGCTGTGCGCAATATCCGCCGCGACGCGAACGAATCATTGAAAAAATTGTTGAAAGACAAGGACATTTCTGAAGATGATGAGCGCCGTGCACAGGATGATATTCAAAAATTAACAGACAAGTTTGTAGCTGAAGTTGACAAGCTATTGGCTGAAAAAGAGAAAGAAGTGTTGACTGTTTAGGTCGAGCTAAACTTTCTTTCTTTAGTCAATTCTGGAGTTTCATGAATCATTCAAGCTCAACGAAAACAGTCCCTGATGCGGGACTGATGCCAAAGCACATTGCGATTATTATGGATGGTAATGGGCGTTGGGCTACCAAGCGTTTTTTGCCGCGTGTCGCTGGACACGTTAAAGGTGTAGATGCGGTGCGTGGCATCGTTGAAGCCTGTATTAAGCGCGATATTCAGTTTCTAACTTTATTTGCGTTCAGTTCTGAGAATTGGCGACGTCCTGCCGACGAAGTGTCTTTGTTGATGCGTCTTTTTGTGACTGCTTTGGAAAAAGAAGTTAAGAAGATGCACGACAATAATATCCGTTTAAAAATTGTCGGCGACCTGTCGCGCTTTGACCTTCCATTGCAAGAGGCAATTGCTCAGGCGCAAGTGTTGACCGCAGCAAATACACGTTTAACGGTAACGATTTGTGCTAATTATGGCGGCCGCTGGGATATTGTTCAAGCAGTCAATAAGTTGACTTCTAGTGGACGAGATTCAACTGAAATCACTGAAGAAATGTTGGAGTCTCAGCTGTCTATGGCGTATGCGCCTGAGCCTGATTTATTTGTCCGTACTGGTGGCGAAACCCGTATTTCTAACTTCTTATTGTGGCAGTTGGCTTACACAGAACTGTATTTTACTGACACCTTCTGGCCTGATTTTAATGCCAAAGCACTAGATGAGGCGATACATTCTTATCAAACCAGAGAGCGCCGTTTCGGGCGTACTAGCGCTCAGGTCTCGGCTGAGGCAGCGACATAATTCGTCAATGCTCACGCGACTAGTTTTCAGCACATGATTAAATAATTCAACTTAACGAGTAACATTCGCCACTATGCTAAAAACCCGCGTTATTACTGCTCTTGTCCTGCTATGTATATTGATTCCGATTTTAATGTCGGGCTCTCCTATGGCCTTTACCGCAGCGGCTGCGCTATTTTTGGCTGCTGCAATGTGGGAGAGTCAGCGATTGTTCAATAAGCCCGGAGCGATTCCGATTTCCGTAGTGTGGTCTTTGGCGTTCGCCTATTTGTCCTTACAAACTACCACTTTTTCTCTACCGACTTTATTCACTGTCTGTGTGCTTTTTTGGGTGTTTGGTTTAATTCCTAGCCTGAAGTTTGGTTTGCCTTCGATTACCAGTTTTGCCAGTGGTTTAATTAGCGGTGTATATGCAGTGGCTATCTTCGGTTGCTTTATCGCGATGAGTTTTTTGTTTGGCAAATCAACTAAATTGCTGTTATCGACTCTGGTTTTGGTTTGGATCGCTGACAGTGGCGCTTATTTTGTTGGTAAGGCTATTGGAAAACGTAAGTTAGCGCCAAGTATCTCACCCGGAAAGTCCTGGGAAGGCGCAATCGGCGGCGCAATCATCGTGATTCTGTTTGCTGTGCTTTGCGTTTTTGTTCCTGCATTAAATGACACCTTACCGCACAGAATTTATGTCAGCCAAGGCGGCTTAGTTATGGTCTTAAGTATATGCTTGATATCAGTCGCGAGTGTCATTGGTGATTTGTTTGAATCTTTGCTCAAGCGTCGTGTTGGATTTAAAGATAGCAGTCATTTGTTGCCTGGTCATGGCGGAGTTTTGGATCGTATTGATGCTTTAATTCCAGTTTTGCCATTGGCGGCTTTGATGGTGTCGGTGTGGAGTCTATAAGTAAGCTGCATGGCAGACCATTACAAGCGATAACTGAAATCGCTAGATTCAAAATAACAGTCAGAGAATTCTTCGCACCAGATTTAATGATTCAGAAAATGATAGCAAAATACAGCGAGATTTATGCTTAAACAACAAATTTGCATCTTGGGCGCTACTGGGTCTATCGGCGTTTCTACCTTAGACGTGATTGCCCGTCATCCTGAGCGTTATCAGGTTTTTGCTTTGACGGCGCATACACAAATCGAAAAACTGGCACAACAATGTGCTGCATTTCAGCCAACTTATGCGGTGGTTGCGACGGTCGAATTAGCGCAACAACTGGAACACAGTTTGCGTCAAGCTTCACCAAAGACTATCGTTTTATTCGGTGCTCAGGCGCTGTGTGAGGTAGCTATTGCAACTGAGTGTGACGTGGTGATGGCCGCGATCGTCGGTGCTGCCGGATTGCCAGCATCTCTAGCTGCAGCTAGAGCAGGCAAACGAATTCTGCTGGCGAACAAAGAAGCGCTGGTGATGTCAGGGCAATTATTTATCGATGCAGTAAGACAAAGTGGTGCGACTTTGTTACCGATTGATAGTGAGCACAATGCGATTTTTCAATGTTTGCCGAACGGTTTTCAGCGAGATCTTGCCAGTAGCGGAATTTCTAAAATAATACTTACCGCCTCTGGTGGCCCCTTCTTAAATCGTGACGTCGCTTCATTACACAATGTCACGCCAGAGCAAGCCATTGCGCATCCGAATTGGGTCATGGGACGTAAGATTTCAGTCGATTCAGCTAGCATGATGAACAAAGGCTTGGAAGTTATTGAAGCACATTGGTTGTTTGGTGCTGCACCTGACAAAATCGAAGTCTTGATTCATCCGCAAAGTCTGGTGCACTCTATGGTGTCTTATGAGGATGGATCCTTGCTTGCGCAATTAGGTAATCCTGATATGCGCACGCCGATTGCATATGGGCTGGCTTATCCAGAACGCATTGCGTCAGGTGTGGAGGCTTTGGATTTAAGTAAATTTTTGCAGCTGAATTTTTATCAGCCTGATTTACAACGCTTTCCATGCTTGCGATTGGCCTATGAAGCATTGCGCGCCGGTGCGTCGGCGCCTGTGGTATTGAATGCGGTCAACGAAGTCGCGGTCGATGCGTTTTTGAACTCTGCGCTGGGGTTTATGCAAATCGAAACGGTCATAGCGCAGGCACTAGAAGAAATTCCCCTGCAAGGTGTTGATACCTTAGAAGCCATTTTTGAGATTGATAGCCAGGCAAGACGGGCAGCTCACACTTATATTTCTAATTTGAGGCATTAAGCAATATGCAGATGATACAGACCGTACTGGCATTTGTCTTTGCCCTTGGTAGTTTGATTATTTTTCACGAACTGGGTCATTTCTTGGTAGCTCGTTGGTGTGGCGTCCGTGTCTTACGTTTTTCCATCGGGATGGGAAAGCCCATTTTTGTTAAGAAATTTGGCAATAGCCCGACCGAATGGACGATTTCAGCAATTCCCCTTGGTGGTTATGTGAAGATGTTAGATTCACGTGAAGTGCCTAAATCGGAGATGACTGACGATGATTTACGTGAAGATTTTTCTGGTAAGTCGGTTTGGCGGCGTATCGCCATTGTGGCGGCAGGGCCGATCGCTAATTTCTTGCTGGCGATAGTCTTGTTTTCTGTGCTGTTCATGGTAGGCATCGCTGATCCAATCGCGAAAATTCGCGTCGCTTCACAGACCTCGACCGCCTATCAATCAGGTTTTCGCCATGGTGATCATATTCTTCGTATTGATGGTGAAGCGGTGCAATCGTGGTCTGATATGCGTTGGAAGTTGATGCAAAAAGGATTAAATAAGCAGGATGCAATTATCGCTTTTGAACGTCCGAATCGCGATCGTGCCACCAGCATGGATCAGCTAGAGATTAAATTACCGACTAGCCAATTGAGTGCAAGCGATCTGGAAGCCGATTTCCTAAATAAGATGGGTATTGGACTCTATCGAGGGCTTGCGACTATTCAAGAAGTATCGCCAAATGGTCTGGCGGCAAAGGCCGGCTTGCAAGCCGGTGACCAGATTCTTGAAATCGACGACCATAAAATACTTGATGGGCGTGAATTAGTCGATATTATTAGTGCTTCGCCTGGCAAAACTTTAACTATGCTCGTAAGTAGCGCCAAGCAAGAATTCGAAGTGCAAATTACACCCGATTCCGTACTTGAGAATGGTAAGAGAATTGGTCGTATCCAAGTACCTTTAGCTAGCAATATGGAAATGACCACAATCACTTATAGTGGACTTGATGCGATTGCTAAAGGCGCATTCAAAACTTGGCAAACTAGTGTGCTGACATTAAAAATGATAGGAAACATGTTACTCGGCGATGTCTCTTGGAAAAACATTACCGGTCCACTGACCATTGCTGATTATGCTGGTCAAACCGCAAGAATTGGTCTGATTAGCTATATTAGTTTCATTGCACTAATAAGTATTAGCCTTGGTGTAATGAATTTGCTGCCTATACCTGTGCTAGACGGGGGGCATTTGTTGTATTATTCGCTGGAAGTTTTAACTGGAAGGCCAATTCCAGATAAATATGCAGAAATGGCGCAGCGAGGAGGGCTAGCTGTATTGTTGTGTTTGATGGTTGTTGCTTTTTTTAATGATATTGTCCGACTAATGTCATAATACTCAGTTTGGTGCGAGCACTAATCTAAATTCAAGTTCACAGGCTTGATTTTTCGACAAATGAGTAGCAACCAAGTAGAAATATTGAGACTGAAAAAACCCCAATGAAATTACAATTTGAGAAATTTACTTTGCCAGCTTTCCCTCGTCATCTCCTTGCACTTGCTGCATTAGCTCTGTGTTCCGGTCAAGCCGCCGCGATCGAACCATTTACAGTTAAAGACATTCGCGTTGAAGGTCTGCAAAGAACCGAAGCCGGTACCGTTTTTAGTTACTTACCAGTGCGTGTTGGTGAAGTCTTTAATGATGCAAAAAGCGTTGCGACAATTAAAGCCTTGTTCGCAACTGGTTTTTTCAAAGATGTACAGATTGAAGTGGAAGATGGTGTACTGATCGTTTTGTTAGATGAGCGTCCGACTATTTCTACTGTGGACTTTACAGGTACCAAAGAATTTGAAAAAGACCAGCTTGTCAAAGCTTTAAAAGATATCGGTGTCGGTGAAACCCGTATTTTTGATAAAGCGACAGTGGATCGTGCTGAGCAAGAATTGAAAAAGCAATACTTGTCACGCGGTTTATATGGCGCTCGTATTACGACCACAATTACCCCAATTGAACGCAATCGCGTCAATGTTACTTTCGCGGTGGATGAAGGCGATGTCGCTAAGATCGCACAAATTAATATTATCGGTAATAAAGCATTTTCAGATGGTGAATTAAAAGAATTGTTGGCATTGAGTACGCCTACTTGGTTTAGTTGGTATTCAAAAGCAGATCAATATTCTAAGCAAAAACTTTCCGGCGATATTGAGACGATACGTTCGTTTTATCAGAATCGTGGTTACCTGGAAATGCAAATTTCCTCTACACAGATTTCCATTACGCCTGATAAAAAACAAATTTACATCACGATTAATATCGATGAAGGTGATAAATACACCGTCTCTGACGTTAAGATTGAAGGCGAAACTTTTGGTCGTGAAGAAGAATTGTCATCTTTATTGTTACTGAAAAAAGGCGACACGTACAACGCAGCACGTTTGACGGATAGTACTAAGCGCATTACCGATCGCATGGGTAATTTTGGATATGCGTTTGCGAACGTCAATCCAAATCCTTTGATTGATAAAGAAAAGAAAGAAGTCGCGTTTACTGTCTTTGTTGACCCAGGTAAACGCGTTTATGTGCGCCGTATTAATTTGGCAGGTAATACACGTACTCGCGACGAAGTGATCCGTCGTGAATTCCGTCAATTTGAAAGCTCATGGTATGACGGTGAGAAAATTAAAATTTCACGTGATCGCGTTGAATATTTGGGTTTCTTCAAAGAAGTCACTATTGACACGCCCGAGGTTCCTACCAGTACGGATCAGGTTGATGTAAATCTGACGGTAACGGAGAAACCTACCGGCAATATCATGCTGGGTGCAGGTTACTCCAGCGCTGAGAAAATTACGATTACTGGCTCGATTCAGCAGGTCAATGCTTTTGGTAGCGGCGACACAATTGGTCTTGATATCAATACCAGTAAATACAACCGTACAATTGCCTTAACCCATGTCGATCCGTATGCCACCGATGATGGTATTAGTCGTAGTATTGATGCTTATGTGCGTACCTCATTACCACCAATTGGCTCGTATGGTTACTACCGTATTCAGTCGTCTGGCGGTAACATCCGTTATGGTGTGCCTTTCTCAGAACTAGATACCGTATTTTTCGGTATCGGTTTGGAACGCTCCAAGATTGATACTTATACCGATAGCCCGTATCGCTACTTAAAATATGTGGCTGACTTTGGTGGTAAGGATGTGATTAAAGACACAACCAATCCTTTGTGGGGTGTCGGCTCCGCTACTAATAATTCGATTCCTCTGTCGGCTGCGTGGCAGCGCGACAGCCGTGATAATGTATTGACGCCATCGATTGGTCGCTATCAAAGGATTAATCTCGAGGTTTCTGCATTTGGTGAGTTTAAATACTATCGAGCTATTTATAAACATGAATACTTCAAACCTATCTACCGCTCAGTGATTTTAGCGATGAATGGTGAGATCAATTACGGTCATGGCCTAGCTGGAAAACCGTATCCTGTGTTTAAGAACTTCTACGCAGGCGGTATTGGTTCCGTCCGTGGCTATGAGCCAGGATCTTTAGGCACTAAAGATCCGCGGGGAGACACCTTGGGCGGTGCGACACGTCTGGTTGGGAATGTCGAATTGCAGATTCCATTCCCAGGTGCAGATAAGTCTTTACGTTGGTTTACTTTCTTTGACGTTGGTAACGTCTTTGATGAAGGACAAAAAATCCGTCCGCAGGATTTGAGAACCTCGGTTGGTATGGGTATTAGTTGGATTTCTCCAATGGGGCCATTAAAATTGAGTTTCGGTAAGGCCTTAAATGCGAAACCAGAAGATAGGCGCCAGGGCTTCCAGTTTACTATGGGTACCGGTTTCTAAGTGGTATCTGCTTGCATTGTTAGTTTGGCTCAAGCTCGTCTTTTTTGTAGTTCGCAATTTTGAAGTTTGTAATGTGGAGAATATTTTGAATCAAATATCTTATCCGTCCAAATTCATACGCCGTGGTTTGTTCGCGGTGGTTTCTCTGGTGGCGATGGCTCAGGTGCAGGCACAGGATTTCCGCGTTGCTTTCTTCGATGGCCAGCGTGTTTTGAATGAATCTTTGCCAGCCAAAGTGGCAACTTCAAAGATTGAGCAAGAGTTTTCTCGCCGCAAAAAAGAATTAGATGAAATTAATGAGCGCTGGCGTGGTTTGGTGCGTCGCTTTGAAAAAGATGCACCAGGCTTATCGGATTCCGATCGCATTAAGCGCCAGCGTGAGTTGACTGATCTTGATCAGGAATTTAATCGTAAGCAGCGTATCTTCAATGAAGACCTAGGTCAGCGTAAACAAGAAGAATTAAATGCTTTAGCCGAGCGCGCGCTTAAAGTTGTTAAGCAGATTGCTGAAGCAGAAAAGATTGATCTGGTGGTACAAGATGCTGCCTACATTAATCCTCGTATCGATATCACAGATAAAGTACTGAAAGCACTTTCCAAATAAAAATGACAGATATAAGCATTCGACTAGGGGAGTTAGTCGATCGCATCGGTGGTCAGTTAATTGGTAATCCTGATATTCAGGTCGTCGGCATTGCCCCATTAAGTGATGCGAGCGATCGTCATATCACCTTCCTCTCTAATTCTAAGTTCAGATCGCAAGCGGAAAAAACGCAGGCGATCGCTTTGATATTGTCCGAACAAGATCATCAGCAAATCGGTGATGTTTATCAAGGTGTACGCATCATCGCGGCAAACCCGTATGTGTATTTCGCTAAAGCTGCGCAATATTTTTTTGATTTGAATTCTAATAGTGCAGTGCATGGTATTCATCCTTCAGCATGGGTGAGTCCACAAGCAGAGATTGCTGCGACTGCTAGTATCGCTGCCCATGTGTCCATCGAAGCTGGTACTGTTATTGGTGAGCACGTTACCATCTCTGCTGGTGTATCAATAGGCCGTGGCGTGGCGATTGGTGATCATAGCCAAATCAATGCGAATGTCAGTATATATAATGACTGCATTATCGGTCAGCGCTGCATTATTCATTCTGGCGCTGTCATCGGCGCCGATGGTTTCGGCTTTGCTAACGAAAAAGGTAAATGGATTAAGATTCCGCAAACTGGTCGAGTGGTGATTGGTGATGATGTCGAAATTGGGGCCAATACCAGTATAGATCGCGGTGCATTGGCCGATACGATCATCGAGAATGGCGTTAAGCTCGATAATCAAATTCAAATTGGTCACAACTGCCACATAGGTGAAAACACCGCGATGGCCGGCTGTGTCGGCGTTGCAGGCAGTGCTAATATCGGTAGGAACTGCACCTTTGGCGGGGCCGCAATGGTACTGGGGCATTTGACGATAGCCGACAATGTCCATATTTCATCCGGCAGCATGGTCTCGCGCTCTATTTTGGAACCTGGTCAGTACACTGGTTTTTATCCTTTGGCGAAGAACTCCGATTGGGAGAAAACGGCTGTGATTGTGCGTAATCTCGATAGCATGCGCGACAAACTTAAACAATTGGAGAAGACTGTTAAAGCACAGACCTCTGCATTGGGATCAACAAATTTAAATAACTTAAATTCAGAAGAATAGTATGGAAAACATTGATAAAACCTTGGATATTAATCAGATTAAGCAATATCTTCCACATCGTTATCCTATGTTGTTGGTTGATCGAGTCTTGACATGGGAAAGTGGCAAGACGATTACTGCAATCAAGAACGTCACCGCCAACGAAGAGTTCTTCAATGGACATTTTCCAAACAAGCCGGTTATGCCTGGCGTATTGATGGTCGAAGCGATGGCACAAACTGCAGCGATACTATCATTTCTGACCATGGGAAAAAAACCGGATGAAAATACGATTGTGTATTTCGTCGGTATCGATAGTGTTCGTTTCAAGCGTCCAGTAGGCCCTGGCGACCAGTTGAAAATGGATGTGGAAATTTTGCGCGTGGCACGCGGTATTTGGAAATATAAAGCGGTAGCGACAGTCGACGGTCAATTGGCGGTAGAAGCTGAATTGATGTGTACTTTGCGTAGCGCTGAAGATGCGAAAGTCGCAGCGGCAACTGCAGAAACACCTGGCGAAACTCCCGCAGGAGCATAAACATGGTTATTCATTCCACCGCAATTATCGATCCTAAAGCGCAGCTCGATTCCAGTGTGGAAGTCGGCGCCTATTCGATTATCGGTCCCAATGTTCGTATTGATGCGGGTACTAAGATAGGCCCGCATGTGGTGATTGAAGGTCATACTACTATCGGCAAAGATAATCAGTTCTTTCAGTTTTCCTCCATTGGTGCCGCGCCACAAGATAAGAAATATGCGGGCGAAGCGACTTTGTTGACAATTGGTGATCGCAATGTGGTGCGTGAGTTTTGTACTTTTAATCTAGGCACGGTGCAAGATGGTGGTGTGACCAGTATTGGTGACGATAACTGGATCATGGCTTATGTACATATAGCGCATGACTGTCACGTCGGCAATCGCACCATATTTGCAAACAATGCAGCATTGGCGGGACATGTGCAGATAGGAGACTGGGTTATTCTCGGTGGTTTTTCTAACGTCCATCAATTTTGCAAAATTGGTGCACATGCGATGGTTGGTATGAGTACCAGCCTCACGCAAGACGTGCCGCCGTTTGTGATTTTGAACGGCAATCCAGCTGCAGCGCATGGTATCAATATCGAAGGTTTGAAGCGGAGAGGTTTTAGCCGTGAGCAAATTTCCGCGATTCGTCAGGCGTATAAGACTTTATACAAATCCGGTTTGACCTTGGATGAAGCAAAAGCGGCGTTAGATGAGGAAATCGCTGCACAAACGCCTGAGATTGCCGAACATATCTTATCTTTGCGCAGCTTTCTTGAAGTCTCAACGCGCGGCATCGTGCGTTAATCATCGTGACTCGTCCCATCATCTCTATGGTCGCCGGAGAAACCTCTGGCGACATGTTGGCAGCCCGTCTTTTGTCGGGCTTGCGGCCGCAATTGCCAGACTCCTTGATGCACGGCATCGGTGGCAAGCACATGGCTGAATATGGCTTTCAGACCGACTTTCCTATGGAAAAGTTGTCCGTTCGGGGGTTGTTTGAAGTATTAATGCATTACCGTGAAATTTCTGGTATTCGCAAACAATTGATTTCGCAATTACTAGATGAAAAGCCAGATGTCTTTATAGGTGTCGATGCACCTGACTTTAATCTGGATATGGAAATTCAATTGAAGCAGGCAGGGATACCAACCATGCATTACATTAGCCCATCGATCTGGGCTTGGCGTGGTGGTCGTATAAAAAAGATCGCTGAAGCAGTCACGCATATGCTGGTTATTTTTCCTTTCGAAGAGGAAATTTACCGTAAGGCGGGTATTCCCGCCACGTATGTCGGGCATCCGCTGGCGCAGGTCATTCCCATGGAACCTGATGTCGAAGCGGCGCGTGAAGAGCTTGGTTTGGAATTGGATGCGCGTATCGTGACCATTTTGCCTGGTAGCCGCCTATCTGAGATCAAATACAATACCGCAGCTTTTGTCGCGACCGCGAAGTTACTCCTTCAACGTGATCCCCACTTACAATTTTTAGTACCTATGGTGGGGCCTAAGCAGCGTGCGCACTACATTGAATTAGTGGTCGCCGCGAAGTTGGAAGATGTGCCTATCCTGTTGATGGATGGTAAATCGCATACAGCCATCGCTGCGGCTGACGCGGTTTTAGTGACGTCCGGTACCGCATCTTTGGAAGTCGCTTTATTTAAAAAGCCTATGGTCATTGCTTATAAAATGATGACCGCTTCTTGGCATGTGTTGAAGCATATGGGCTATCAGCCTTGGATCGGTTTGCCAAATATTATGGCAGAGGAGTTTTTGGTGCCCGAGTTTTTGCAGTCTGCCGCAACACCTCAAAATATGGCAGATGCGCTTTGGCAGCAGCTTAATGACATAGCATTGCAAAAGCGATTGAAGCAACGATTTACCGATATGCACCATGAGTTGTTGCGCGATACTGCTGTGATTTCAGCGCAAGCTGTGCTAGACGTGATTGCCACCAATCGGGTTATACGTTAATTTTTTTATCTACTAGTTTTCAAATCAGGCCAGGTTATTTCAGCATGTACATCGATTCACATTGTCATATTAATTTTCCAGAACTCGCAGAACGCATGCCTGAATTGCTGCAGCGAATGCAAGACAATGGTGTCACCCATGCCTTATGTGTTTCTGTCGATTTACCGGATTTTCCTCAAGTGCTGGCACTAGCTGAACAGCATGCGCACATTTACGCATCTGTTGGCGTGCATCCTGATTATGAAGAGACGGAAGAGCCAAGTGCTGAGCAATTATTCCAACTTTCTCAGCATCCCAAAATTATCGCGATTGGTGAGACAGGCTTAGATTACTTTAGACTCAAAGGCGATTTGGAATGGCAGCGCGAACGTTTTCGTCAGCATATCCGTGCTTCACGTCTGAGCCGAAAGCCCTTGATTATTCACACCCGTGCTGCTGCGGAAGATACCATACGGATATTGCGTGAAGAGGGCGCTGGTGTTGATCAAGGAGGCGTGGCGGGTGTTATGCATTGTTTTACCGAGTCGCTAGAAGTGGCGCAAGCTGCGGTGGAAATGGGATTTTATATTTCCTTCTCCGGCATTTTGACGTTTAAGAGCGCTAAAGACTTGCAAGCAGTAGCGAAAGCGCTTCCGATAGAAAGAATCTTGATAGAAACCGATTCGCCCTATCTCGCACCAGCACCGCATCGTGGCAAAATGAATGAGCCTGCCTTCGTAAAACATGTAGGTGAGTTTTTGGCGGATTTAAAAGAACTCCCACTGAAGCGGGTACAAGAACAAACTTCAAAAAACTTCTTCGATTTATTTCGTTTCGCCCAATAGTAGGTCTGCATAATCAGGGGAACAAGGTGCGCCAGCGTTTAAAATCCACCATAGTATTGTTGATCCTGAGTTGCTCCATGCTGTTCACTGCGGCTTATGCTACTCCACAAACAAGCGAAAAAGCATTAGCCGAAAAAATCATCTATGCCACGCGTTTTGACGATATTCAGACAATCAAGCAATTTGCGCAGCAGGACGGCAATGTCAACCTCACAGAACCTGACCGTGGTGAATCATTACTGATGATTTGCGTCCGAGAAAACTCAGCTAAGGTTTTTGATTTCTTGCTTCAACATCCCCAAATTGATTTGGATCAACGTGCAAAAAATGGCGATACTGCCTTGATGCTTGCTGTCTATCTCGAACAAAAAGACTTGGTGCAACGCTTGATTAATGCAGGAGCGCAAGTCAATCAAATAGGCTGGACAGCACTGCATTACGCGGCTGTCGTCGGCAACCATCAAATCATGGCGCGACTTCTAGAGCAGCACGCCTATATCGATGCAGAAACACCCAATAAAACGACACCACTTATGCTGGCAGCACGGCGAGGTGAGATGGTGCTCGTTAAATTATTGATCCATGAGGGTGCTGATATTTCCCTGAAAAATATGTTGGGATGGACTGCTTACGACTTTGCAATCGAAGCCGAACGACGTGATATTGCTGCACTATTACAAGAACTCATGCAGGCTAAAAATAGGGAACGCAAGTAAATTGAGTAGATGGTGATGAAAACTAGGTATCTGGAACCAATCAATTAATACTTGTGCGTGGTGATTTAAATCTGAATCTCCATCAAATCGCTACCAACAATAATTTCCCCATCAAAATAGGGCCGTACGGCATCTAGCCAAAGCTTATCGTCCAAATAGGGATAACCACCCGGGACGAAATGCGATAAAACCAATTTTTTAACTTTGGCACGTGTTGCTACTCGCCCGACCTGTTCTGCGGTGCTATGGCTGGCCAGTAAGTGTTCTTTCAAACGCGTTGCATTGGGTTCGGTTGCTAGCAATTGATCTAAGGACGCAGTGTGCATAATTTCATGTACTAAAACGTCTGCGCCGTGAGCTAAGCGCACCAGATTGTCTGAGTAAGTTGTGTCGCCAGAGATCACAATAGATTTATCTTGATGATCAAAACGGTATGCAAACGCTGGTGTTACTGGTGGGTGAACTACGCGTGCGGCGCTCACCTTCATGCGTTCGTTTTGCATGACAACACCATCGTGTCGCAACTCATGTGAGTGAATCAATTGTTTAAGGGGTCGACGCCCTTCATCATGTATACGAGTTTGAATATCGTAATCGTTTAAGGCCAAAAATTGCTGGGTCATTCGCTTTATAGGTGGTGGGCCGTAAGTATCGATACGATGGTTTAAGTCTGCAGCCCATGCTAATAGCATTAAATTACCATAATCCGCATTATGATCAGAGTGATGGTGAGTTAAAAATACATGGCGTATGGCTGATAGTTTAATACCCGCTTTGACCACTTGTTGGGCTACGCCATTGCCGCAATCAATGAGATAGGCTTCGTCATTGGTCATGATCATTTGCGCGGGTGCAGCGCGATTTTTCTTAGGTGTGGGACCACCAGCGGTGCCAAGTAAAATTAAACGCATCCCACTTGTGCTTTCTGCTTGTGCCAGACCCGTTGTTAAACTAATTGATGTGCTTAGGCTAGCTAATGCAGTTTGTTGCAAGAAGTGGCGGCGACTTAGTTTCATGTTGATGATAGATAGGTGATCATTTGTACATTACATTGTCGGGCAGTTTAACTTGGTAGTGTTTAAAGTCAAATCAATCGGGTGTTTTTGCACCGTCAATTTTCGGTTTTATCTCTATTTTTTGTCTTTCATCGGATAATACGAGTGGGTTCAATGTAAGTCTTTTATTCTTCATTTATTGCAGGTGTCATTGAAAGCACCGGATCAATCAGATTAATCGTATCTATTGGGCTAATAGAACTTTTCAGGAGAATAAAATGTGGAGTAGCTTAGTGTTGGTTGCACGGACAAGCGTGGCGTGGGGCGGGCTTGGTTTATTGATTGTGTTATTCATCTTCGAAGGCCTCTTTAGAAGTAGCCCACCTAATATCGTTCCCTTCTTTTTGATGGTAGGGACTCTTTTTGCCGCCATGACTGCTTTTTCACATATCCATCGGGTACGCTTGATTAATCAACCAGTAAATTCGACCACACTGGCAAATCGTCATCGTCGCCAAATTGAATTACCTTTGGATGCGAACGCCGCATTTGCTTTGATTGAGGCATCGATTCGCGAATTGCCTGGGGCGGAGCGAGTCGATAGTGCTGCAGATAGCCTGCAAGTGCGCGCTAAGATCAATCGTATTGCACCATTTCAAGATGAATTTTGGCGTAAATGGCCGGTCACACAATGGCTAACCGGTGGTGATAACCAAATCTACGCGACGGTATCACCTGGTGTTGATGCTTGTAGCGTCATGATGATTTGTGAACCAACTCGTGCTGGCTGGACTGATTGGTTTCTTTTAGATAGTGGGGTTAATTTAGAAAACGCTTTGGCACTTGGACGTGCGATCTCGCGCCGTGTTGCTGAAGTACGTAAAAATGAAAAAGCTGCTACACAACAAACGGTGACAGAGAAGGAATTGACGGTCGCGAAGTTAAATCTCTTACACGCTCAAGTTGAACCCCATTTTTTGTATAACACTTTGGCGAGCGCACAAATTTTGACGCGCTCTGATCCCGCCAGTGCCGATCAAATGTTAGGTAATTTAATTACCTATCTGCGCCACTCTTTACCAAAAACCGAGGATACGCCATCTACCATCGGCGTCGAGTTAGATAGGACACGTGCTTACCTCGATATTATGAAAATTCGTATGGGATCGCGTCTGCAAGTACAAATCGAAGTGCCCGATTATTTAAAACCAGTATTGTTCCCGAGCATGATGTTGCAAACCCTGGTGGAAAATGCGATCAAACACGGATTAGAGCCACAAACGGGAGGCGGGACCATTTGGATTTTGGCGCGGGCACATGAAAACAATGTAGCCTTAACTGTGGCAGATGATGGTCGTGGGTTTAGTGTGGAAGGGGCAGGTACAGGTATCGGTCTACGCAATGTGCGCGAGCGTTTACGACTTGCTTATGGAAATACCGCTAGTTTTGGTATCGTAGCAAACTTCCCGAACGGTGTTGCCGCCACAATTAATGTGCCCACCACCTTTATCCAGGGAGAACATCATGCCTAAATGTGTCGTCGCCGAAGATGAAAGCTTGTTGCGAGAAGCGCTCTTAGAGCAGCTTGGCAAAGTTTGGCCGGGATTGGAGATCGTAGCCGCTTGTGATGATGGCGCTAGTGCGCTGGAAGCGATTATTGAAAGCCAGCCGGATGTCGCGTTCTTGGATATTCGCATGCCAGGCTTAACTGGTATCGACATTGCTGAGGCAATGAAAGACCATAGTCCACATACGCAAATCGTCTTTGTTACCGCGTATGATCAGTATGCGATAGACGCGTTTGAAAAAGGTGCTGTCGATTACTTGTTAAAACCCGTCACTTACGATCGTCTTTCTGCCACCGTGCAACGTTTGCAAAATCGTGCGACGAAAGAATTGAATGCGGTTGCTGACTTGTTGCAACAGCTCAATCTCGGAAACGGCCGAAGCATCGCCGCATTTCAAGGCGCTCCAAAAAATGAACCGTTGGTTTGGCTCACCGCAAGCTCTGGAAGCGAAACCAAATTGATCATGATTGATGACGTTGCCTACTTCAAAGCCGATAATAAATATACGGTCGTGATGACCGCTGAAGGTGAATCTCTGCTACGCAAACCCATTCGTGAATTACTGGAATTGCTAGATGCGAATATTTTTAAACAAATTCATCGTTCCACCATTGTCAATCTCAGAGCAATTGCCTCGATTGCACGTGACGATACAGGTAAGGGCATCGTCAAGCTAAAAACACGCCCCGAGACTTTAACAGTCAGCCAGCCTTTCATGGTCTTATTCCGTAATATGTGAGGTCATCATGCATTCATCAGTCAACCCTGCCATTGCATCTGACAGCTGGCAGTGGCGGCGCGCCGCCTTGAGTTTTCTTGCTTTATCTGCTGCGGCTCCCTTTGAGGTATTGGAAGAGCGTGATCAGCAAGGACGTTATCGCTTTATTCGCGGTCGCCACAAGTATTACGGAATTGGTTCTCTAGTCATTTTCTTCGCTATTTTTTCTGGCTACGGCATGGGGCATATGCTGGCGACCATGAGCACAATTTCCAGTTGGGGTGCTGTCATAGCTGGTTGCATCTGGGCAGTGTTTCAATGGTGTTTGGAACGGCAAATGTTGATTAGTATTCGTGCTGATGCGGCATGGTGGAATAAGTTATTCGGATTAAGCTGGCGTGCATTACTCGCGCTGTTATCGGCATCGACTATGGTGTATCCCTTCTTTGTTGAGAGCAATCGCGCAGAGATTGATGTCAAAGTAGGCGAAATGGCTCGCACGCGCTTGATCGATAATGTGCAGTCGGCACAATTGGCGGTTGGCTTGCCCGCTTTACGTAACGACGCAATGCGTTTGGATGGTTCCATTAAGCAAGTTGATTTGCTGCTTGCTACGGATCCACTTGATTTGGCAGCTTATCGTCAAAAAGCCAAGTTGTGCTGGCAAGCTTTTGCTAGAACAGATTTAGTCTTGCAACGCCAATTGCGTCCCTTACTGGCGCAGAAAACCATCAACACATCAGATGCCTTATTAGACGCGAAGATCGACGCATTGAATCAAAAACTGAATGCGGCCAAAGCACCATGTCAAAATGCCGATAGCTTAGTGATGAGTAGAATACTGGAGTGGAAACAACAAAAAAACGCGGAGAAGAAAGTTCTGCTCTCTGAGCAAAAACAAGTACAAACACATATCAGTGAAGCGAAGCAGAAAGGAACCGCTCTAAGCGAAATGCAAGAGAAGAAAATAACCCTAGCAGCGCAATCTGGATTCGCTGCTGACTTTACTGCGGTGGCTGATTTAGTTCGTAATGATCCAAACCGGCGCTTTCAATTGATCTGGTGGCTGACCTGGTTTTTTGCGATTGAAATGGTGGCAATTTTGGTGAAATTTACGTCGACCACCGATGCCGATCTACAATTCAATAGCATGGAAATGGCAACCCAAGAGCAGATCAACGCGCAACTGCAAACTCGACAAGAGCAAATCGCGACTAGTCGTTTGCAGTCGAGTATGCAAGCGAAAGGTGAGCAAGCAGTGTGGCTGACAGATGATGGCCAATTAGCACAAGCACGTATGCGTATGGAGCGGGCGCTTGAAACGCAATTGCATCAGCAACTAAAGGAACTCGATGTTGATTTGCGTTTGAATGTTGAGGCATTGAAACTGCATTTATTGCATCTAGAAGCGATTCAGCGATTGAAGAAGGAATCTGCTATTTTGAACGCTGGAGGAGTTGATCCGCGCATAGAAAGTATGGTGCAAGAAACGATCGCGAAGATCGTGAATAGCCTATCCAGCTTGCAACGATTAAGAGTATAAATTCAAGCGTGTAAATTTGACTAAGCTTGATTGCGCAATTTGTGATTCTCGCGAAAGCGGGAACCTAGTGACTTTACTCCGAACCGAACTACAACACTGGGTTCCCGCTTGCGCGGGATCAAAAGGAAAATTTAATCTGAGAATTGAATTATGGTTTAATTCTTCATAAATCCATATAAAGCATCGAGCACTGCATCAGCCTGTTCACTCATCATCGAATGCCCACAATTTTCTATGATGTGTATTTGTTTATTGCTAATCGCATTTGATAGCAAAGTACTGGCTTTGACAGGCGTCATCATGTCTTGACGCGCTAGCAAAAACAGCGTTGGACACTGTACCTTTTTCGCCGCTTCTTCACCATTCAAGTAAGTATTGCAAGCGGTGAAGTCGTTAAAGAAAACTTGGTCAGGATTGATTGTGGAAATTCTTTGCATCAAGCGCATACTGCCGTTCATCACCGAGAAGCCAGGTCCGGGACAAGATGGTTTATGCGCCATGCTGCTGTGGGAGAAAATATTCACCATATCAATTGCCGATTGTTCATCATGCTGAGCTGAGAATAATAGGGTGTCAGAGACTTTCATAGGTGAAGCAGTGCCAAGCAGGGCCAGTTTTTGTATGCGATCTGGCGCCATGCTGGCAGCTTCTAATGCGATCAATGAACCCATGCTGTGACCAGCGACATACGCCTGTTGTACGCCGCTGAGCTCTATCAATTCCAATAACCAACTCGCTAGTTCTTCTACACTACTTAAAACTGAACCAGCGCTACGACCGTGGCCTGGCAGATCAATAGCTAAGACACTAAAGCCATGATGTGCTAAATAGCGTGATTGCATTGCCCAGACCGAATGATCGTTTTGCGCACCATGCACTAGAATGACGGTTGGCAGGTTAGGATTAAAGGCCTTACCACCGGTGTAGGCGTAGACTGCCTTATGCTGTATCGTCAGGTGCATCTTATTTGCCTTTCTGGACCATTTTCAAACTACGTGCAAGATCTTCGATTAAGTCATCGACACTCTCTAGACCTACTGAAAGTCGTATCGTACCTTCGCTAATGCCTGATGCTGCCAACTGTTCGACGGGCACGCGGAAGTGTGTCGTGGAAGCGGGATGAATGACCAAGGACTTGGCGTCGCCGACATTGGCTAGATGCGAAAACACTTTTAGGGATTCGACAAAACGTTGTCCCGCCGCGCGATCTCCTTTGATGTTAAATGAAAATACCGAACCACAACCTTTTGGTAATAAGGTTTTCGCGAGTTCATAATCGGGATGAGATTCCAGCTCTGGAAACGCGATAGCTTCCACAGCGGCATGCGAGGACAAAAATTCAACGACCTTGCGTGCATTTGCTACGTGTCTGTCCATACGCAATCCCAATGTCTCTATTCCCTGCAAAATAGCGAAGGCGTTGTGTGGACTCATGCAAGCACCGAAGTCGCGCAAACCCTCACGGCGTGCGCGTAGTGAGAACGCACCGACAGTCGACTCTTCGCTAAATACCATGCCGTGAAAACCTTCATATGGTTCACAGAGTTCTGCGAATCGTCCGGTTTTCTCGTAAGCCGCTTGCCAGTCAAAAGTACCGCCATCGATCAATACGCCGCCTATCGCGGTGCCGTGCCCGCATAAAAACTTGGTCGCAGAGTGATACACCAAATCGGCGCCATATTCAAACGGGCGCAATAAATAAGGCGTAGTAAAAGTGGAATCCAACATCAATGGCAAATGATTGTCATGGGCGATTTCTGCGATGGCCGGAATGTTGAATACGTCTAAACCGGGGTTGCCTAAAGTTTCTCCGAATAAAACTTTGGTGTTGGGACGAATCGCTCCGCGCCAGGCATCAAGGTCACGTGGATCGACAAATGTGGTTTCTATCCCAAAGCGTTTCATGGTGTAGGCAAGCAAATTATGCGAGCCACCATACAGCGCACGTGATGCAACGATATGCGAACCTGCTCCGGCTATCGTTGATAAACCGAGATGCAGTGCAGCTTGTCCACTGGCGACGGCGATGCCAGCAACGCCGCCTTCTAAGGCGGCCATGCGCTCTTCTAACACAGCATTGGTTGGATTAGTAATGCGGCTATAAACATGACCTGCGCGTTCCATATTGAATAAGGAAGCTGCATGATCCGAATCTTTAAATTCAAACGAGGAGGTGAAATAAATTGGGGTAGCTCGCGCGCCTGTTGCTGGATCTGCTACGGCACCGGCGTGTAATGACAAAGTGTCAAAGCCTGGGTATTTTGGACCGCTCATAAACTGGTATTCTCCCTAATTGGATGACCACATCCTACGCATTTACTATGTTTTTGAAAAGACCTGACGTAAGCTTCGTTTGTAGAACAAGCATCAAGATAATGTGCAAAATCAAAAATACTTGTTCTTAATCACTAGATTTTTCCGAATGCTTGCGATACATTAGATGAAAGAAAGCAAAGACTGCGATAGTTCATGTTACGTGTTTGTCAGCATGTTTATCAGAACCTCAGCCTTTATTGCGCGATAGCACATAAAGCACCTCTGATCGGAGATATAAAATGAAGGTTTCAGAAATTCTGCAGGTAAAAGGAAATATTCTTTTTACGATTACCCCTGATACGCCGATGACAGAAGCTGTGAGCTTCATGGAAGAGAAAGATATTGGTTCTTTGATTGTCATGGAATATGGTGATTTGGTCGGTATGTTGACTTTTCGCGAGGTGATTCGCGCCGTGCATAAGAATGGTGGTGCTTTGGGTGAAGGAACCGTGCGCAAATACATGGATGATCACCCGATGACTGTTACGCCCGATACGGAAGTCAATGAAGTACGTCGCATGATGCTGGAAAAGCATTCACGTTATTTACCAGTCATGAATGCCAAGACGTTGATGGGCGTGATTTCTTTCTATGACGTTGCGCGTGCCGTCTTGGAAGCCCAGAGCTTTGAAAACAAGATGTTGAAGGCGTACATCCGCGATTGGCCAGTTGAAGACGAAAAAGAACAGTAATTGTGCGAAACCCACGATGTGAATTGTGGGTTTTTTTTTGTCTGGCACTTTTTACTTGATGCAGTTGTGATGTCGGTTATTTGATTTTTGCGTTGGATGAAAGTTTGATTAAAATTCGATAAAAACAAGGAGAAGAGTATGCAGGTAGCCATCATCGGTGCAGGTTTAGCTGGTTTAACCGCCGCCCGTCAATGTCAGGCACAAGGACATCATGTCACTGTGTATGAAAAAAGTCGCGGTGTGAGCGGACGCATGAGTACACGACAAACCGAACTCGGTGGCTTTGATCACGGCGCGCAATATTTTACAGCGAGCTCAGATCGATTCAAGAAAGAAGTCGGAGATTGGCGTAAATTAGAATGGGTAGTCCCTTGGGAAAGTAAGTTGGTGAATCTCGATCATGGCACAATCAGTGCGGCGGGAAGTGATACTCAGCGTTATGTGCCCGTGCCAGGTATGAGCTCATTAGGCAAACAATTAGCGCATGGTTTGGATGTGCGCTTAGAACAGCAAGTAGTCGCCTTAGAAGCACATGGTGAACAGTGGATCTTGTCAGTAAAAACAGAAGAAGTACCGGTCGCTGCATCAGCGGGACCTTTCGATGCAGTAATTATGGCAATTCCGCCAGAACAAGCTTCGATATTGTTGAAAGACCACGCTAACTTCGCTAAGAAAGTCGCTGAAGTACGTTTGCAACCATGCTGGGTCTTGATGTTAGGCTTTCAGCATCCATTAAATCTGGATTATGACGGCGCATGGGTTACTAATTCACGCTTAGGTTGGATCGCACGTGATACGTCCAAACCTGATCATCGTGCTGGTGAACGATGGGTCTGTCATGCGACTGCAGCATGGAGTGTGGAACATTTAGAAGACGATCATGAACGTGCTAAAGAGAAATTATCTAAAGCGTTCCACGAAGCCACGGGCTCTCCAATTCAAGCAATTCATGCGGTGACGCATCGCTGGCTTTATTCTCAGGCTGATTCGCCTTTGTCAGAGTCGTTCTTGTGGGATGCTAAGGCGAAGATTGGTGTTTGTGGGGATTGGTTTGCTGCTGGATTGAGCGGTGGTGGACGAGTTGAGAATGCGTTTTTGAGCGGTTTGGGGTTGGCGCAGGAAGTTGGATGATTTTTGTTTGTGTTGAGTTTTAATCTTAAGAGGTGAGTTCGCGATGGCGTAACTTACCTCTTTTGTTTTGTGTCCCGTAATTGCTTCGTTTTAAATTTGCTTGAAAATTGTCTTTATGCTTGCTCGGTGTTTAAAGGTCGGGTGTTGCCCGACAGCCAATTAGCTTTTTTGCTTCGCAAAAAAAGTAATCCAAAAAAAGCGACCGTAGACTCGCCCTGCGGGTGCTTACGCTTCGCTTCAGCATAATTGGTGCATCACAAAAAATGGAAAAGTGTTGAAACTCGCTTCGCTCAGACAGCAACACTTTCTTATCCATTTTCTGTGAGGTACAAATTACATCGTCTCGAACGGTAGCAGATCAAAAGCAAAGTCAAAAGCAAAGTCAAAAGCAAAGTCAAAAGCAAAGTCAAAAGCAAAGTCAAAAGCAAAGTCAAAAGCAAAGTCAAAAGCAAAGTCAAAAGCAAAGTCAAAAGCAGCGACCTGCAACTGCTAATTGAAAAATGAATGGCCGTAGATACTGATTGTTTTGGTGTTGCCGTTGATTTTGACGCTGCTTTTGACTTTCATCCACTTCTGACACTGCCAATTGTGCAAGACAGAAAATGGATAAAGAAAGCCTTGTGTGTGAGCGAAGCGAGTTTCAAGGCTTTCCCATTTTTTGTCTTGCACAATTGGGAAGCCGAAGGCCAGTGGCAGCGTGGTCGCCTTTCTTTGCATCCTTTCTTTGGCGAAGCAAAGAAAGGATGTGGCTGTCGGGCCACCCCCGACCTGTAAACGATGGGATTGAATGATGCAAAAGTTAGAAGCGTGTTCGTAGAGCCAACGAACCAGTAAGGTTCAAGAAACAATCGAAATAAAAAAAGGAGGAAACACGTAATGTCTCCTCCTCGTATTTTTCTTGAATCAGAAAAACTTATTCCTCACGACGCAAATGCGGAAACAAAATCACATCCCGAATGTTCGGTGAATCCGTAATCAACATCATCAAACGATCAATCCCAATTCCGCAACCACCAGTCGGTGGCAAACCGTATTCCAACGCACGGATGTAATCTGCATCGTAATACATGGCTTCTTCATCGCCAGCATCTTTGGCGGCAACTTGCGCCATGAAACGTGCTGCTTGATCTTCTGCATCGTTCAATTCAGAAAAACCATTTGCAATTTCACGACCTGTCATGAACAACTCGAAGCGTTCTGTAATACCTGGAACGGTGTCAGAAGCACGTGCTAAAGGCGATACTTCAGCGGGGTAGTCGATAATGTAAGTCGGCTCCCACAACTGCGCTTCTGCCGTTTCTTCAAACAGGGCTAGTTGCAATGCACCTAGACCTGCTGTGGCAAAAGGTTTAACGCCAAATTTTTTCAATTCCGCTTTAATAAATTCTGCGTCGGCCAACTGTTCTGCTGTGTAATGAGGTGCATATTTGTTAATCGCACCGACAATGGTCAAGCGTTGGAATGGTTTGGACAAGTCCAGCTCTTTACCTTGGTAAGTCAAGACTGCAGTACCGTGTGCGTCAACTGCTGCTTTGCGAATGACTTCTTCGGTAAAGTCCATTAACCACTTGTAATCAACATAGGCCGCATAGAATTCCATCATCGTGAATTCCGGATTGTGGCGTGGTGAAACGCCTTCGTTACGGAAGTTACGATTGACTTCAAACACGCGATCAAAGCCGCCGACGACCAAGCGCTTCAAATACAATTCTGGCGCGATACGCAGATACATTTCCATATCCAGCGCGTTGTGATGCGTGATGAAAGGTTTTGCTGCAGCGCCGCCAGGAATCACATGCAACATCGGTGTTTCCACTTCCATGAAATCATGGCTGTTCATGAAACTACGAATGGAGTTCATCGCCGCTGTACGTGCTTTGAATGTGCGACGTGTTTCTTCGCTCATGATCAGGTCCACATAACGCTGGCGGTATTTGGTTTCTTGATTGGATAAACCGTGGAACTTATCAGGAAGAGGGCGCAGCGATTTGGTCAGTAAACGCAACTTCGTCACTTTGACAGTCAGTTCGTCGGTCTTAGTTTTGAATAATACGCCTTCAATTCCCAGAATGTCGCCTAAATCATAATGACGGAAAGCTTCCATTTCCGCTTCGCCAGTTTTATCAGTCGTCACATATAGCTGAATACGGCCGTCTGCTTTCAAACCCGACGCGTCTTGTAAAGTCGCGAACGCCGCTTTTTTTCCAGCTTCACGTTTGAGCATCATACGACCAGCAACTACGACTTCTACATTTTGTGCTTCTAAGTCTTCACGGCTGATATCGCCGTATTGCGCTTGCAGATCAGCAGCCTTATGTTGAGGACGAAAATCATTCGGAAAAGCAACGCCTTTCGCACGAATCGCGTCGAGCTTGGAGCGGCGCTCAGCGATGATCGAATTTTCGTCTTGTGGCAATTCTGCAGCTGTATTTTGTTGGTCAGACATGATTGTTCTCTAAAATTGAAATTGAATTTGTGTCGTTCGCTAGTGCAGTCTAAGACTACACACCTTGCTTGAGCGACGCTGCAATGAATCCGTCTAAGTCGCCATCCAATACCGCTTTGGTATTGCCCATCTCGTAATTGGTACGCAAATCTTTAATCCGAGATTG
Organism: Undibacterium sp. Di24W; assembly: GCF_049340325.1. Classification (NCBI taxonomy): domain Bacteria; kingdom Pseudomonadati; phylum Pseudomonadota; class Betaproteobacteria; order Burkholderiales; family Oxalobacteraceae; genus Undibacterium; species Undibacterium sp. Di24W. The sequence continues at coordinate 203,042 of NZ_JBMPOP010000004.1, read as the reverse complement.
ATCGAGTACATACGAACGAATTTGATGGCCCCAGCCGACGTCGGTCTTGGTATCTTCTAAATTTTGCTTCTCACTCATGCGCTTACGCAATTCCAACTCAAATAATTTCGCCTTCAACATTTCCCAAGCTTCTGCGCGGTTACGATGTTGACTACGATCGTTTTGACATTGCACCACGATACCGGAAGGAGCGTGTGTTAAACGTACCGCAGAATCGGTTTTGTTAATATGCTGACCACCGGCTCCCGAAGCGCGGTAAGTATCCACCCGCACATCAGCAGGGTTGATGTCGATTTCAAACGATTCGTCGACTTCCGGATAGACAAATAGACTGGAGAACGAAGTATGACGGCCATTCGCAGAATCAAACGGTGATTTGCGCACTAAACGATGTACGCCAGTTTCTGTGCGTAAGAAGCCATAAGCGTATTCGCCTTCGACTTTTAATGTTGCCGTCTTAATGCCTGCAACCTCACCATCGGATTGCTCGAGGATTTCGACTTTAAAGCCTTTGCGTTCGCAATAACGTAAATACTGACGCAGCAGCATGGAAGCCCAATCTTGTGCTTCAGTACCGCCAGCACCGGCTTGAATATCGATAAAGCAGTTATTCGCATCCATAGGATTATTAAACATCCGGCGAAATTCCATGCCTTCGACTAATTCTTTTAACTGTGCAGCATCGGCCTCGATGGCCTCTAGTGTGTCTTCGTCGTTTTCTTCACGCGCCATCGCGAAAATTTCGTTCGCGTCTTTCAGATCGGCGTCGATCTTAATGAGAGTGTGAACAATGGCTTCCAAGGATTTCTTTTCCTTGCCAAGTTCTTGTGCGCGTTTAGGTTCTTCCCAAACTTTAGGGTCTTCTAATTCACCGTTAACTTGTTCGAGTTTCTCTGACTTGATATCGAAGTCAAAGATACCTCCGAAGTTCGGCTTCACGACTGGTTAAGTCGACAAGCAGGTTAGCAATACTATTGAGGCGTTCGGCTTCCATTTGGGCTTCTTTAGGTGAGATAAATAAACCCTAAATTATACCCGAGTGAAGCCCTGCCTGACGTAAATCGCTTGCTAGTGCCACCTAAAATTCCAAATTAGTTGTCAATTTTGATGTCGTGTAAGCGAATTTCAGTATATTGCCAAACTAAATTAGCCTAGTTATTTGAAGAAATTATCGGCTGCCCGCTTTAGCCACCGATTTCTTCGGTTTGGCTGAATTGTAAGATAAACCAGTTTTGGCAGTATTTGGAGCGACTTTGGATGCCAGCCTATGCGCGGAGTTTTTACCAAAAGTATTTAACTTGGGTGCAGCGCCACGTTTAATCGGAACTGTTCCCGCACTTACCAAGCTTGCTACCACAGGTGCGCGTGATGGGATCAGATGACGTTCGCTGCTTCCAATCAAATCCCCACGCCCCATGCGGAGTAGACCTTCTTTGACGACCTCGTAATTTTCCGGTGCGTGATAGCGCAACAAGGCTTTGTGGAATTTTCGAATTTTCCCTGAGCGAGCGGTTTCTACTACTTCAGAATCCGCTGTAACTTTTTTTAGCGGATTTTTGCGGGTATGGTACATGGTGGTGGCCAGCGCCATAGGCGTAGGCATAAAGGTCTGTACTTGATCTAGCTTAAAGTCATTTTTCTTCAACCACAAAGCCAGATTTACCATGTCATCATCGGTTGTGCCAGGATGTGCTGCGATAAAGTAGGGGATCAAATACTGTTCTTTACCGGCTTCTTTGGAATACTTATGGAACATCGCTTTAAATTCGTCGTACGCACCGATACCAGGCTTCATCATCTTAGACAAAGTATTGGTTTCAGTATGTTCCGGCGCGATCTTTAACAGACCGCCCACGTGATGCGTGACCAGCTCTTTGACATATTCTGGTGAGCGTACTGCGAGGTCGTAACGTAAGCCTGAACTGATGAGGATTTTCTTCACGCCAGGAATCGCACGCGCTTTGCGATAGAGCGAAATTAGTTTGCTGTGGTCAGTATTTAGGTTGCTGCAAATACCCGGATAAACGCAGGATAAGCGACGGCAAGATTCTTCAATCTTCTTGTCTTTGCAAGCGAGCCGATACATGTTCGCGGTTGGCCCACCGAGATCAGAAATGGTGCCAGTGAATCCTTTGGTCTTATCGCGAATTTCTTCAATTTCACGCAAGATCGAAGGTTCAGAACGACTCTGAATAATTCTGCCTTCATGCTCGGTAATTGAACAGAAAGTACAACCACCAAAACAACCGCGCATAATATTCACGGAAAAACGGATCATCTCCCAAGCAGGGATGCGCGCTTTGCCGTAACTAGGATGCGGTGCGCGTGCATAAGCACGGTCATATACGCCATCCATTTCATCCATAGCCAATGGTAATGGTGGTGGATTAATCCATACATCACGCTCACCGTGTGCTTGTGAAAGTGCTTTGGCGTTCCCAGGATTAGCTTCCAGATGGAATACCCTAGATGCATGCGCATACATTACTGGATCATCTTTGATCGCATCAAAAGACGGCAAGCGGATTACGGACTTATTGTGTTTGTCGCGCAGCATCGCCTGGCGCTCCTCACGACTCATAATACGGATCGCTTGCTGCTTGATAGCATCTGGCGCAGGGACTTGCGCTGCAGTATTAGTAATGCCAGCGTTTGCATCAACCGCGCCAGTGGAACACTTGGCATCTTTCTCCGGCATCATTTCATACGGATTGGTATGTACTTCTATCTTGCCAGGTGTATCTATCTTGATAGATTGAATTTCAGTCCAGTCTGTATCTGGCAACCAATTCGATGGTGTCATAAATGCAGTACCGCGCAAATCACGGATCGCCTTGATTGGCTCTCCGGCAGCGAGTCTGTGCGTGAGGTCGACGATTGCGCGTTCGGCATTGCCGAATAACAAAAGATCGGCTTTGGAATCGGGCAACACTGAACGTTTTACCTTGTCCGACCAATAATCGTAATGTGCAATGCGACGCAAACTAGCTTCGATACTGCCAATCACGACATTCACTTCAGGGAACGCTTCACGTGCTCTTTGCGCATAAACGACGACAGCGCGATCAGGGCGCTTATTGGGATCACCATCCGGAGTGTACGCATCTTCAGAGCGAATTTTACGGTCTGCAGTGTAGCGATTCACCATGGAATCCATATTGCCAGCAGTAATACCAAAATACAGATTGGGCCGTCCTAATGCACGAAAATCTTGAGCAGAATGCCAATCAGGCTGACTGATAATCCCAACACGAAAACCTTGTTGTTCCAGCAAACGACCTATTAATGCCATGCCAAAGCTTGGGTGATCGATATAGGCATCGCCCGTGATGAGGATAACATCACAACTATCCCATCCAAGAGCCTCCATTTCGGCACGTGACATAGGGAGAAAAGGCGCGGCATTTTTTCCGCCAACATCGGGGCGGTAGCGCGGTGAAGCAAATAGATTTTTCGGTGCAGGATTCATGGTCGCGATTTTACCTGAATCCGGGGGGCTTCGCCTGCGTGTGCGTGTTTATTGCACTTGAGTTACTTTTGCTGTTGATCCACCACCTTTTCAGAAATGCAAGGAATCAATCTTCTGGTTCGGCTTGGTTTCTAATTTGGTGGTGGCAAAACGGTAAATCCTGTACCGCAAATTGTTTGTAAATTAATTGAGTGTTTCGCTATAAGTCGCGTTAACTTTGGTTGATTTACCATCGTTTACCGCTTGAAATTGAAGTTTGATGGAATTGTCCGCAGCTACAAATAAAAAGTTACTGCGAGGAATAATTTGGACCACACTTTGACCAGAGATTTCCGCATAGTAGCGGCTTTGTTTTTGCGTAATCGTTAATGTTTTGCCGTTGTCAAGTAAGTAGCTGCCGCCGAGTTCACGAAAGTCATCGGGACCAACATAACTTGCTTGAATTTTTTGTGTGCCTTTGACTGTGACCGTAGTATCGACATCGGGATTCATTGCAAAAGCGGAACCCGCGATGCTGAATGCGCCGAAAAGGAGGAGGTATTTGGAAAGTTTCATGATGTTCTCTCTTAAGTAGATTGGATACGAAGGCAATAAATTGCAGTAATAAAAAAAGCTGTTCTTTGATCGCTTAACATTTGAAAGTCTTGATACGCTGAGCGACATGGACACTGTAGGTTTCTTTTTGAAGAACAAGGTCCGAAATCCGACGAAGTGTCATATGGGGGGAATTAAATGCAAAAAAACGCCTATAAAGAGAGGACAGGGCGCGCTTAAACCGCCTATGCTGAAGTGAGTGATTTCTTGTTGATATCCAGATTTCATTCGGGGTTTTTAGGAAAAGCCGCATTATCAAGAATTGAAGCGTCGATTAATTACTGCAATCTTCTTAATGTTGGTAAAATGAAAATTGCTTGGTGAGGTAAAGTTCAAACAAAAAGCCTTACAGAATTTTGATAAATACAGGTGAGAAAGTGAAACAGATGAGAGTTTTACGTGAAAGACAGCAGAGCTGGCAAACAAGCATGAAAACGATAGGATGCATATTTTTTGTCGTAGGTTTAAGCGCCTGCGCCAATACTGGAGACAAGCATAAGATTGAGCAAGTGTCGGTAGATAAAGCCGCTGAACAAACTAAAGTACCAAATTCTGCTAACGACAAAGTCGGCACAAAAAGTAAAGCAGAGGCTGACGCGGGTTTTGATTCTCGCGTAGGTTCAGCGATCACTTCGCCGCTTAGCGATTTTAATTTGATGCGTACCGAGATTCCAGCTGTGCTGATAAGTGCCCGTAAAGCACCGTATGCGTTCCCCCCCGATGCTGGCTGCATTTGGTTTACGACGGAAATTCAAGGCTTGGACTTTGTACTAGGACCGGACTTAGACGCTGTCAAACTCGATGCCAATGGCAATGTGGTAGAGCGAGAACTGGGGAATGCCACAGTAAATGCATTGAAAAGTTTTACGGAAGGATTTGTGCCGTTTCGTGCTTGGGTGCGACGTCTGACTGGCGCTGATAGTCATGCACGCGAAGTTGCTGCAGCGGGGATGGCTGGTATCGTCCGTCGTTCCTACTTGAAGGGTGTGGCGCATGCCAGAGCCTGCCGTTTAGAGCCAGTGCCTGGCGGTATTTCGGATAAGACATTGAGTCCAGATACTGTCGAAAAGTAATCGTTTGCTGGCAAAGTCTCAGGAATCTAGAGGCTTTGCTGCATAGCGTCATAAGTATTCCCTGTCTTGATAGATATGCACCTATATAATGCATTCCCGCAATGTGGTGCTAATAACTTGCCCTGATACTTCATTTTTTTACTTCACTAGATTATGCAAAGATTTTCTCGAGTGCTTCAATTTCTATTACTTGCTGTTTCTGTTTCTGTTGTGAGTCTTTCTTGTTCTGTAGCGCAAGCGCAATCTACAAGTGGTGCTACAAAATCCGCTCCTCAAAATTCCACCAACAATCTAGAGAAGTCAGTCGTTAAGGTGTTTTCGACTTTGCGCGGTCCTGATCCTTTCAAGCCTTGGGGTAAAGCCTCGCCGCAAGAAGTGACAGGCTCGGGCGTGGTGATAGAAGGGCGTCGCATTTTGACCAATGCACATGTGGTGGAATACGCTAGCCAAGTTCAAGTGCAAACGGGGCAGGAAGGCGATAAAGTCTCCGCGACTGTCGTTGCCATTTCGCGCGGTATGGATTTGGCGGTATTGAAGCTCGATGACGATAAGTTCTTTGATACGCATGCGGCAGTTCAGCGCAGCAATAAATTGCCAGAAATTACCGACGCCGTATTTGCCTATGGTTATCCGACAGGCGGCAATTCTTTATCTATTACCAAAGGTATCGTTTCACGAATTGAATTCGTTGATTACGATGGTAGTGTCGGTGGTTTGCGTATACAAATCGATGCAGCGATTAATCCGGGTAATAGCGGTGGTCCGGTGATCGCCGCCGACAAAATGATAGGACTAGCATTTTCTGGATTGATGAATGCGCAAAATATTGGTTACATCATTCCCAATGAAGAAATAGAATTGTTCTTAAAGGATATCGCAGACAAAAAATACGATGGCAAGCCTATCTTGTTGGATGTCACGCAAACCTTTGAAAATCCCACCGTGCGCGACTATCTGAAGCTCGATAAATCAGTAGAGGGCTGCATTATTCATTTGCCCTACCAAGCGAACGCAGAAAATGGACTGAAAGAGTGGGATGTAATTACGCATATCGGAGATACACCGATTGATAATCAATGTATGGTGAAATTAAAGCCAAATGTGCGTGTAATGTTTAAGTACAAAGTGCAGCAAATTGCCCAACAAGGCAAAGTTCCTTTGACCATAGTTCGCGCTGGGAAAATGATGAAGATTCAGGCGCAAGTGTATGGAGGGCGTCCACATTTGATTTCTGATTTGCAAGGAGGCTACCCGTCTTATTTTATTTATGGACCTATAGTTTTTTCACGGGCCACAGTCGAATACTTAAGCTTTCTGAGTAATAATGCGCCTGCATTGAATGGCTATGCCTATAACGCTAGCCCCTTGGTCACCTTACGTGGTGCGGCACCGACCAAAGAACGCGAAGAGTTAGTCGTAGTCAGCTCTCCGTTTTTTCCACATAAGTTGGTTACTGGGTACAGCAACCGATTTGGCTCGGTAATTTATTCGATTAATGGAACGCCGGTAAGAAGCTTGAAGCATCTGGTTGGTTTATTGCGTGATTTGAAAGATGAACTAGTCGTCATTCATTATGACCAACGCTATGGCGAAACGATGGTGTTGCCGCGCAAAGCGATGATGTCCGAAACAGAAGGAATCTTGTCGGATAACGGGATTCGCTCACAAGGATCTGCCGATATGATGGCGATCTGGAATGCCAAATAGAGACTAACTGGTCGTGCAGTTTAAAAGTAAAAAGCACCGAATTTTTATCGGTGCTTTTTTTCGATTTAAAACTGAATAACTGAATCAAGCACTATCTTTAATCAAAGCGAATATCAATTAAAAAATAACGCGGTATTTTGAATTTTTTTCCTAATTCTTCAGGTGTGGCACCGGTCTGATTGACATCTATATATTTGATCACGCCATTCTTACTTTGGTAAGGCGTCATAAAACTCAAAATGGTTTGTGTTTTATTGAGTGAGATCGATGTTTCGTTGTTTTCGGTTTGCAGACTCTTTAGCATGAAATCTTTTTGGTCTGCTCCCAAAGCAATTTCTTTTACCACGCCAAAACCTAAGAAACGAAAATCAAATTTCGCTTTGTTGTTGGCGGTGCGTTGCACCAAAACGTTGAAAGCAAACTCTTGCTCCTTAACTTTGAAAAATTCATCTTCGGTAGAATCAAAAATCTCATAGGTCTTCACTAATTTGTTTTGATTAAAGTCGCGTAGATAAATCTTAAAATTTTTGCCCCACAAATCGGTCCCAGTAAATTTCACTTTGGTGTAATTGATACCTTGAAACCGTAACACATTCATCAAATCTTCGTTTTCGACACCATTGGACGTACTCAGCTTGATATTTGATTGAGCGCTCGCAATGCTAAATGGTAATAAAAGTGTGGTGAGTAATAGGGTAAGTTTACGCATCAGGATTCCAGTCAAATTGGGATGGCTCGTGTTTGGTTTTTTGAAGTAATCATTAGCCACCGAGCAGAAAACCTTGTCACTCGTACAGCTTTCTCAATTCTAACTCAGATTTTATACCAAAATAAAACGATATACTTTAAGTTTTACTTAAATTAATATGCGTTTTAACGATATTTTTCATTTCATATTACTCGGAGATAGTGATGAATCCAAATAATGGTACTACTACCGTCGGCGCAGGCAAATTGACTGTATTTATCAAAGTTATGATAGTTGTCTTTGCTTTGAATTTAATGATAGATAGGGGCGCTCAATTGCTTCCAGTGTATACCTTGGGCGGCAATTTTGATTTACTCAATACTTTGATGATGTCATTGAAACTGCCATTTTTTTGGACAGGTCTTTTGGTGCCTGTCACATATTTATGTGCGTTATGGGCTGCAGCCAATTTCTTAAAGAAATTTGAACACAGCAAATCTTTTGATCATGACTCACTCAAGTGTTTGCAAACGATAGGCGCCAATTTGATGTATGCAGCGATGGCGGCTATCTTGTTTGTGCCGACGATCGAAGCCTGGATTAATCAAGGCTCGCGCTCAGTCAAAACGCATTGGGATATTGAAGCCGTGACGATAGGAATGATAGGTTTGATACTTAAATTTGTGTCACAGCGTGCCCAAAGCCTGCAAGACAAAGTTGACAGTTTTGTTTAAGGTTACCCTAGATGCCTATTCGCGTAAACTTAGACGTCATGCTAGCCCGCAGAAAAATGCGGGCGAAGCAATTGGCAGAACAAATTGGACTGTCTGAAACCCAGTTGTCGATGCTGCGTACCGAGAAAGTGCGCGGCATACGCTTTACTACCTTGGCAAAAATTTGTTTGATATTAGATTGCAAGCCCGCTGACATTCTTGACTACGACATCGACCATGCCGACTTACATCTGACAGATGAGGATTAGGCCTGCTCTACGTGCTCCACCAATAACTGCACTTTAGTAACGCCATTGTATTCATTCGCGTCTAGCCTGAATGCGACTTTGATCGACTCTGCAAAACTATCTGTGTGACCAAACCAAATCGCGTCATAGCGCATGTTATTTTTTTCCAAGACCATTTTCAGATGACGCTCTTTTAGAATGCGTTGCGATACCAGCTTGAATTCATCGCAGAAGATCGGCGGCGCAAACCCTTGACCCCAGACTTGGCTATCGAGCAATTCAATAAAATCGGTCGTGTAATAGGCTTCTTCTAAGACACCATCAGTTTCGACGATGCGTTCTAACTGTTCTTGGCGTAACCAAGACTTACCGACTACCTCAAAGGCTGTTTGGAATGCAGCAAAATCTTCGGCACGGATGGTTAATCCCGCCGCCATTGCATGCCCACCGAATTTTTGTATCAGGCTAGGCGCATGTTTTGATACCAGATCGAGTGCATCACGTAAATGAAAGCCTGGAATCGAGCGTCCCGAGCCTTTAATTAAACCTTCGTCTCCCGGTGCAAATGTAATTGTGGGACGGAAGAATTTATCTTTTAGACGCGATGCGACGATACCGATCACGCCTTGATGCCAGGATTCGTCGAATACCGTAATAGTATGCGTTTCTTGCGCCTGAAAATCATCGAGGTGGAGCAGGGCGACATCTTGCATTTCTCTTTCTATGTCTTTGCGATCGGCATTGATGCTATTGAGTTCTTGTGCAATTTGCCAAGCACGACCTTCATCATCGGTAGTTAAACACTCTATACCCAAAGACATATCCGCTAAACGACCCGCAGCGTTCAATCGAGGCCCTACCGCAAATCCTAAATCGAAAGGACTGGCAAGGCGTGGCTCACGTCCCGCGACACGAAATAGTGCGGCAATCCCTGCATGCATCCGACCCGCGCGCATGCGTTTTAAGCCTTGTGCGACAAGAATTCGGTTATTCGGATCTAGTTTGACGACATCGGCAACGGTACCCAGCGCTACCAAGTCAAGCAGGGTATCAAGCTTAGGTTGATTTTGTTGCTCGAAGACACCGCGTTGACGCAATTCGGCACGCAAGGCCATCAAGACATAAAACATGACCCCGACACCTGCCAGATTTTTACTAGGAAAATCACAGAAGGGTTGATTCGGATTCACGATCACACTTGCTTGCGGTAAGCTATCAGCTGGCAAATGATGATCAGTCACGACGACTTGGATTCCACGCGCATTAGCCGCCGCAACACCCTCTATGCTGGCAATGCCATTATCGACAGTGACAATAATATCGGGTGCTTTTTCACGCGCAGTAAGTTCGACGATTTCTGGCGTTAGCCCATAACCATACTCAAAACGATTCGGTACGATGTAATCGACATTCGCTCCCAGCATACGCAAACCGCGCAGACCTACCGCACAGGCGGTTGCACCATCACAGTCATAGTCGGCAACAATGACCAGCTTCTTCCCTGCAGCAATTGCATCTGCAAGAAAGACGGCCGCCTTCTCGCTATGAAGCAGTTGGGTTGGGGGAATTAAGGCGGGTAGTTCAGTACGCAGCTCTTCCGCAGCTTGAATGCCACGGGCGGCAAATAAGCGTGCCAACACGGGATGCAAACCACTTTGTTTGAGCATTTCGGCTTGGCGAAATGGATAAGAACGGGTACTGATGCGTGTCATAGAAAGTTCAATGATAAAGTTTATGTCGATACTGTCGCTAGGCAACGATTAGCGCTTAGAATCTGATGTGGTACCTGCTAGCTCAAGTAAGGGTTGCAAGGATACTTTGCGCCAAAACTTCCAAGCTTTTGGTGCTTTACATTCAAAGACGTTGAGGCGGTGCGCATCGCTAAATATCAGATTTGTCGCTACTATTTTTTTGCACTCTAAAGCCTGCAAAACTGGCAAAAAACAGGATTGTTCGAGTTGATTCATTGCAGCCAACCAACTACCCCAGTCATTGTTTAAAGCAACTTCTGTCAGATCTTCCAAGACTACGCCTTGTGCATGAAATTGCGCGGGTGCGGCTAATGCTTGCTGGATCTGGGCAATGCCAAACGCGTAGTTGGGAACTTGCAATCTTGAACTGCCACTATGCAACCACACTGAATTAATAGTGTTGAGCCCTTGTTCTTCGCGTTGTTGATTAACAGCATGGATATGCCATTGCATCTGTATTTCGTTTTGTAGTTTGCGCCACGCAACTTCGTGCTCGCCTTTGGCAATCCAAATATCCATATTGTGCCCGCACGCAGCGGTCAAACTCGCGGTTGACAAGTTTTGCCACTGATCAGCTCGCAGGAACCAGGTTTGCTGATCGCCATAGATTAAGCGATACCCCAATTCGGTACAAAGACCTTCAGCAGCAGCGAACAAGGCGCGCGATTCCGCTTCACTGATATGTAAGCGCCGTGGATCGGTCATCACCAAATGGTCGCGGGCCACATGGATGTGCACCGGACTTAAAGTGAACCAATAGCCGTCATCAGGCAAAACCCCAGCTTGTTGCATAGCAAAATGCGTAAGCGCGGGACTAGTACTGCGTTGATCACTCACCAACGTTGGATGACTTGTGCTGTCGAAATCCTTCGTCAGCCAATATTCATGGGGTAATTGCCTGGATAATTCTTCGAACTCATGCAAAGCAGTAGTTCGCGCGTGTCCGAGCAAAGTTGCCAGGGACGGAGTTCGCATCTGCTTGATCAACTCTTTGGCGAGTGATTGTGGAGGGATACCGAAAGGTAAAATAATTTCTAAATAGCTCATACCGTCATTGTATGGCAAACTAGCGCCCTGTTAGAAAAATCCTCACTATTCACATAGTTGATTTGTAATTGGTTACTATGTGGCCACTTGGATTTCTCCTTCCCTATGTTTTGAATGGAATTACCCGTTTCGTGAAAAATCTCTCTTTTGAATGGCTAGTCGGTCTGCGCTATACGCGGGCAGGGCGACGCAGTAGCCGTAATAGCTTTATCTCTTTTATTTCCTTAATTTCCATGGCGGGCATTGCACTTGGTGTCGCCGCTTTGATTATCGTGCTCTCGGTGATGAATGGATTTCAAAAGGAAGTTCGTGACCGCATGCTGTCAGTCCTGCCGCATATCGAAGTATTTGATGCCAGTGGTGTTATCCCAGATTGGAAAGCCACTGCAGCCGAAGCAAAAAAAAATCCAGCGGTACTTGGTGCAGCGCCATATGTTGATGCACAGAGCATGATTGTGAACGATGGTGTTATGCGCGGCACTATGCTACGAGGTATTTTGCCGGAAGAGGAACCGAAAGTATCTATTGTCGCGAGCAAAGTAAAAAGCGGCAAGCTAACAGATTTACGTGAGGGCGCATTTAACATTATTTTAGGTGTGGATTTGGCGCGTGCCATGCATGTTGGCATTGGCGACAAGGTGACTTTGGCGGCACCAGAAGGTCAATTAACACCCGCAGGTACCATTCCTCGTTTAAAAGCATTCACCGTGGTTGCTGTGTTTGAAGCGGGCCATTATGAATTTGATTCTGGCATGGCATTCATTCATATCGTTGATGCGCAGAAGTTTTTTCGTCAAGAAGGACCAACAGGTGTGCGTTTGAAAATTAAAGACATGTTGCAAGCGCCGCAGGTGGCTTTTGAACTGAGTCGCACCTTAGGCGGCAATTTAATTACACGCGATTGGTCTCAGCAAAATAGCAATTACTTTGCCGCAGTCAAGACAGAAAAAACCATGATGTTCATTATTCTGACGCTGATCATTGCAGTAGCAGCGTTTAATTTGGTCTCGACCTTAGTCATGACGGTTACTGAAAAACAGGCAGATATCGCTATCTTACGAACCCTTGGCGCATCACCCATGTCGATTATGAAAATTTTCATGGTGCAGGGCGGTTTAGTCGGTTTATTTGGCACGGCACTCGGCGTTATATCCGGCATCATTGTCGCACTCAATATCGACGTCATCGTGCCATTTATCGAACGTGTTTTGGGCATACAATTTTTGGCAAAAGAAGTGTATGTGATAAGCAGTTTGCCGTCCGATTTGCACTGGTCTGACGTTTACACAATTGGTGCGATTGCCGTTGTACTCGCTTTTCTGGCGACGATTTATCCTAGCTGGCGTGCAGCCCGCGTGAAACCAGCGGAGGCCCTGCGATATGAGTAAAGTTCAAACTGTTTTATCTTGCAAAAATCTAGCCAAGACTTTTGGTCAAGGCGAGCAGGCTGTCAAAGTATTGCAGGGTGTAGATTTTTCAATAGCTGCGGGTGAGCGCGTTGCAATTGTCGGCGCGTCAGGCTCAGGTAAATCAACCTTATTGCATCTGCTCGGTGGCTTAGACACGCCGAGCAAAGGTGTTGTCAACTTATTGGGTAATGATTTCGCCAATATGGGTGAAACGGCGCGCGGTGATTTGCGCAATCAATCGCTAGGATTTGTCTATCAATTCCATCATTTGTTGCCTGAATTTTCTGCGCTAGACAATGTCGCCATGCCACTGTTAATCCGTCGCATGAAGCGCGCCGAAGCGCATGCGCTCGCAAGGACCATGTTAGCAAAGGTAGGTTTGGAACATCGAATAACACATGTGCCAGGGGAATTATCCGGCGGGGAAAGACAAAGGGTTGCCTTAGCCCGCGCTTTAGTGACAAATCCCGCTTGTGTATTAGCAGACGAACCAACGGGCAATCTTGATCGCGGCATTGCCGATCAGGTATTTGCGTTGATGTTGGAGTTGTCACGCACTTTGGGCACGGCGTTTGTGATTGTGACCCACGATGCTGAGCTGGCGAAACGTTGTGATCGTGTGTTGCGTTTGACCTCGAAAGGTTTGGTTCAAGATTGACCTTGCTGTACTCGTAATCGTTGCTCTGTGCGAAGCATGAAGTACACAGGTGATTAACAATAATGATGGAGACACTATGAAAAATTCCACAGTAAAAATGAGCATATTGTTTTTGAGTGCGGTTGTGATGCTTAATGGCGTTGCATTTGCGAGGCCACATGCATCAAGCAATCAGGCCGCAACAGTGGCCTCAAGCTCTCCAACGACAGTCATCACTGCCGCACAGATTGATGCCTTAGTTGAAAAAACGATGAAAACCTTTAATGTGCCTGGCATTTCTCTGGCGGTGATTAAAGACGATCAGATCGTTCATAGTAAAGGCTATGGCGTGCGCTCCATCAAAACGAAGCTGCCGATGGAAGCAAATACCTTAGTTGGTATTGCGTCCAATTCCAAAGCCTTTACTGCCGCGGCGCTAGCGATCTTGGTCGATGAGAAAAAGCTTCAATGGAACGACAAAGTGACCAACATCATTCCCGAATTCAAACTCTACAACCCCTATGTCACCGAAGAATTCACCATCATGGATTTGATGACGCATCGCAGCGGCTTAGGCTTGGGTGCAGGTGATTTGATGTTCTTTCCTGATGGTAGCGATTTCACTCTCAAAGATGTCATTCATAATCTGCGTTACCTAAAGCAAGTATCGAGTTTTCGCAGTAAGTATGACTACGACAATAATCTATATATCGTTGCTGGCGAAGTGGTAAAACGTGTTTCTGGTTTGAGTTGGGAAGAATTTATTGAACAAAAAATTATGAAACCGCTTGCTATGCAGGATAGTGCGGCATCAATTACACGCCTTAAAAATCACGATAATGTGGTTGATCCTCATGTGCCGGTAGACGGCGTATTGCAAGTCGTGCCATTTCGACCCAATGAAGTGATCAATGCTGCGGGCGGCATTTATAGCAATATCGTTGATATGAGTAAATGGGTGCGCATGCAATTGAATAAAGGTAGTTACGGCGCAGAGAACAAACAACGTCTGTTTAGCGAACGTGTACAACATGACATGTGGTCGCCTCAAACTATCTTGCAATCCGGCCCGAATACTGGCCCTTACAATACACACTTTTCAGCATACGGCATAGGCTGGGGTCTGAGTGATGTCAAAGGCTATAAACAAGTAACGCATACAGGTGGCCTACTTGGCATGGTGACGCAAGTAACTTTGATTCCTGAATTGAAGCTTGGCATTATCGTACTGACGAATCAAGAAGCAGGTGTTGCTTTCAATGCGATCACAAATACGATCAAAGATAGTTACTTCGGCATGCCGGCAGTCGACCGTGTCGCTGAATACAATGAACGCTTGCTCAAACGTAATACTGAAAATGATAAGGAAGTCGCCGAGATTTGGAAGGCGATAGAGGCGCAGCAAAAGGTCAGTGTCAACATAAAAGTTGATTACAGTAATTACCTAGGCACCTATAAAGACGATTGGTTTGGCGAAATCAGCATTCGATTGGAGAAGGGCAAAATGATATTCGCTTCCAAACGTTCACCTGCGTTGACGGGTGAAATGCGCTTCTACAAAGGAAATACATTTGTCGTGAAATGGCATGACAGAAGTTTGAATGCCGATGCCTTTGCGAACTTTAGTTTGGATACCGAGGGTAAGCCAAATGGTCTAACGATGAAGGCGATTTCCCCCGCAACTGACTTCAGTTTTGATTTCCACGATCTTGATTTCAAGCCAGTAAAGTAAGTTGCTATCTATACGAATAGTGGAGCGTGCCAAGCGCCGCTTTCCTTTTGAAACTACTAAGATACAAGTCTATTTCTATTATTTTTGCACTCTTAAGTGGGTTTTGAGTAGAAACAAGAGCCTAAAAAAACAAATCGAAAATACTGATTGCATACACAGTATTTTTGATTTACATTACTAACTACTGGATGTGCATACAGCACTTCAATAAACGTAAATACTGGCTAGGTCAACATCAAACTCATGGAGATTTCAAAATGACTAACTTAGAACAATCTTTTGATACACGTTTTACCGTGCAATTTTCGCCCAGCGCGTTTTTGATGCGCTTCGGCCGTCGTGAAATTTTCGTTTGTAAAGATTTCAGAAACCGTCACTACCGTGTGAACCCTGTGATCGATTGCTCAACAGGGATACAAGCTGGCCATTTAGAGGTTTTATTATTCCGTAAATGGCTGGTGATCTTGTCAAAAGCGAGATGGTGATAGTCCCCCAGCTTTAAAGCATTCTTGGCCGATTTCTTAGAATATGACGCGCTCATATCCGCTGATTTAGGTATTTTGAATAATATTGAACCTGTTAAGTCGTTTGCTTACTTTATTTAAAATCCTAAATCAGACAATAAATCATCGACGTTTTCCTGACTCATTTTGACACCGCCAATCGCGCCAGGACCTGCCAGCAAATCGTCTTTTTTATGTTCCTCAATTGCACCTTCTGGTGCGCCACTGATTAGCAAGGCTAACAGATCTTTCTCTGTTCGCTCTATCACGGTAATGACTTTCTTGATTAATTGCCCAGTCAAATCTTGAAAATCTTGGGCCATCATAATTTCTGAAAGTGCTTTTTCCGTATGAATACTCGTTTGTTCGGTTTCGCTGATAAATCCGCGCGTTTGTCCGGCAAGTATTATCAAATCTTCTTTTGATAGTGTGGCAATCGTATTGGCATCCCATTTTGTTAATAACTGACCGGCATCTTTAGTCATTTTATGATGTAAGGGGAGGGTTTCTTCGACTGCATTCAATACTTTATTTGCAGCTTGCTCGGTAAGTGCTGCAATATGACTAAGGCGCTCACGGGCGGAGGGGAATTCAATTGAGGCCTCTGCCAAAACTTCATTTGCACCGACCCAGGTCAAAGCATCGTGCAACGCTCGGATAACATGTCCTAAACCCTTATACATTAATTCGGGATCTTCTTCTTTTGGTGCCGGGATGCTATTTGCAGGTATAGAACTCATGATCCGCCTTTATTGTCCAGATTAATTGATGTAATAGAGAGTGTGTAGGATTGAATTAAATTTGAATCCATACTAAATGATAAAAATGAATCATTCAATAAATGAATATTGTTTTGTAGCAAATTCTCTAAGCATGTTTTTCCTATACTTCCGGTTTAGAATCGCACTGAAACCGAAGAAACTGCCTTGCACTGTGTTACAGTGTTAAAAAAACTGAAAGAAGAATGTGGCCACACCAAATTACGGATACGAAAAACGTCAAAAAGAACTGGCGAAAAAGCGTAAGAAGGAAGAAAAATTAAAGAATCGTGCTGAACGAGGTCCGGGAGCAGAGGGCGATCAAGACGATTCAGATACTGACACGCCAAAAGATGATACGAGTGAGCCTACGTCTTCTTAAGTTTTGCATATTTAATACGAAGAAGTTATTCGATTATAAACTTGGCGAATACAGTGGGTTTAAGAATGCAAAAAAAAGGGCGTTTAACGCCCTTTGTCTTTAGCAAATCCCTAAGATGCAATGAATCAGTTTTACATCTAAAGCTGATTACCAAACACACATTTACTTTAATTCAAGTATTTCTCTGGCAAAGTCAAAGTTGGACGTTCCGCTTCGAACAATAAAGAAATAATCCACCAACGCGTACCGTCGTACATCAGTTGGACGCTGTTAATGCCACGTTTTGTGGCCTTATCTTTATCCATCACCGTTTCGTAAGTGGTAAAAACTTGTGCCAGTTCACCCCATTGCTCAGTTTTTCTGCTGATTTCTTTTTCCCGAAATCCAGTTTCTATCAGTACTGGTCCAGAATTCGCAATATAGTCACTGATACTCAGAATTCTTAAGCCAAGATCTTTGCTGTCACGTTTAGGGCTAATTGCCATAATACGAGCTTCCGGTATAAATAAAGAACGCATTCGATTCCAATCACGTGGCTGCCCTATACCACCAGAAATAACATCATAAAGTGCAGCGACTATCCCATCAATTGACTGAACGTCAGCAATCCGCGCTGCTGGGGACGATGTGACGACAGGTGAAGCTTGTTGAATCATACCTGTTGAGTCTGCAGCTTCTGCCGTTGCCCCAATTCCTATAACGGCGGCAACTGCGAAACTGCTTTTTATGAGCAGGTGGCGAATTTTCATATTGTGTCTTCCTTTATCAATATATGGTCTAGGCAATTTCACACCAAGATTAAGCAATGTGGGCTGCATCGCGGTATCCGAAGCAATTATTCAAGTGGATTCGAGTCTTTTTGTTCCAGAAAGTTCATTGAGAAAAAAATCATGCTTCCGCTTATTCCTATAGGGAAAAGTGGTTGAATAGAGTCTTTGACAATAAGTTGGCTTTCATGGCAAAAAAACTGTGAAGCTCGAGGTCTACACTTTATAATATCGTTTATCCATACTTAACTATAAAGTGATTTTCAACCGTGAACGACAATTTGCGTAAAGAACAAACAGAAGAATTGTTCGAGGAAGTTGCGAATTATTTTTCTTTGCTATGTGAGCCAACTCGATTAAAAATACTCAACTCTGTTTGCAAGGGGGAAAAATCGGTTGGTGAAATTGTGATTGCCGTTGATTCGACGCAAGCGAACGTCTCGCGGCAAATTAACTTGCTCTATCGCGGAAAAATTCTGGCCAGGAGAAAAGAGGGTACTCAGGTCTTCTATCGCATTGATGATCAAAAAACCCTAACCATGTGTCAAACGGTCTGTGGCGAGATTTCTGAACGTTTGGGATTAAGTACGACGCTAATGGATGCGCAGTAGCTTTGTCACAGCGCATTTAAATTGGGCAAGGTTTTCTGCCGATGCGCCGCGCCTAGGTCTCTTGTCAATTGTCCCTATCATAGCGTGCATCGCCATCAAGAAACTTGGTTAAAATTCTCCCTGTGAAGCTTGTTCCATCATTTTCCAAATGGTATTTCGGACTTTCATTGCATCAAGCGCCAAGTCATCCGGCAATTTTCTCCCCATTTTAATCATCATGTCCATGTTTAAGGTGTACATCCAAAGGCCATCTTCTTTTTCCACAACGGTAATACGGCAAGGCAAGTAGGCCGCCATGTGCGGGCTGAAATCTACCATTTTGCGTGCAGTTGCTGGTGAACAGTATGAGTAGACTTTCAAAAATTTTTCTTTTTTGCCTGAGCGCGCCTCTAATTCCTTAGATAGCGGTAACTCACCTACCGCGCGCATATTGTCTTCAATTGCAACGTTCTGCAAAGATGATTCAATTTGTTCTATCGTTACGCCCTTTTTTACTTTGCGTTCCCAAGTAGTGGCTACGGCGATATCACCTTTTGAATCGACCCACCGATCCCACATTTTCATTGATTCTGATCCGGCACCTTCTGCCAGATTGTTGACAGCGCTGATCGTACCACATCCACTTAGGAGGGCGATAGTTGCGAGACTTAGGATGGACAATCTGATTGTTTTATTAAATTTCACAGTGCGTTCTCCTAGTAATTTTTTGGCAGAATCAATCTTATCGTGCTAAGTTTTTGATGCATTGGGCTTATGTTTCATCTCTTCGCAGCAATATATCCTTATATCGCTAATTAGTTATTTAGTAAACTATAAGCGATTTAGCGTGGATCTGCGTCATCATTCTCAAAAAAACGACACGATACGCACTGAGCCAACGGCAGAAAGATTTCGATAAGCATCGTTGTTGCACTGCAAAACCAAAAGCACTTGAGGTTTTTCAATGTATGTATGATTATATGCGCATGTAGCGAATTATTCGCTTTGATGTATTTGTCCTGCAAGAGGTGAGCTGGTGTCGAACGAACTACAAAAAATCATAGGCCGTATCATTAAAGCACCTGAAGGTTTTCTTGATGATGCTCGCGTTGAAGAAGCTCGCAAAGCGCGCCGTGGCTTTATGGGGAAAGCTTTAGCGATAGGCGCAGGCGTTGCGACTAGCGTCGCGGGGGAAGCTAAATCGACCGATGATGATGCGATCCTCAAGCTGCCAGAACATAGTAAAACTTTGGGGAAACCTGTTGCTTCCACTGGCTACGGTACGCCATCCCAATGGGAAAAAAATCTTCAACGCCGAGAAAGTCCTGGATTGACTCGAGTTTCTCAGGCTTCCGTCAGTTTTACGCCATTACAGGGACTATTTGGCATTATTACACCGAGCGGTTTGCACTTTGAACGTCACCATCAAGGCTGGCATGACATCGATCCTAGTGAGCATCGTTTAATGATCAACGGTTTGGTCAAAGAAGAACGTGTTTTTACCATGGATGACTTAATGCGTTTGCCAAGCGTGTCACGTATTCACTTTATCGAATGCGGAGCAAACACGGGAGCCGAATGGGGTAATGTTGCCCTGCCGACCGTACAGTATACGCACGGTATGTTGAGCTGTTCAGAGTTCACAGGTGTGCTTCTCTCTACCTTGCTAGAAATGTGTGGTTACGACAAAAAGCAAGGAAAATACATACTAGCGGAAGGTGCAGATGGCTCTAGTATGACTCGCACGATCAGTATCGATCGTGCGATGGATGATGTGCTAGTCGCTTGGGCCATGAATGGTGAAATGTTGAGACCAGAAAATGGATACCCGTTGCGTTTAGTCGTGCCGGGTGTGCAGGGAGTGAGCTGGGTCAAATACCTACGCCGCATTGAAGTTGGTGATGAGCGCTATGATACAAAAGACGAAACCATACATTACATTGACATGATGCCGAATGGCATGCACCGTCAATACACCTCCGTGCAGGAATGTAAGAGTGTGATTACCACGCCTTCTGGCGGTCAAACCTTGTTGGATCAGGGATTCTATAACATCACTGGATTAGCCTGGTCGGGACGCGGCAAGTTAAAGCGCGTCGACGTCAGTGTAGATGGTGGTCGCAATTGGCGCAGCGCCAGACTGGAGACGCCCATACTTAGTAAAGCACTGACACGTTTCAATATCGATTGGGTTTGGAACGGTTCGCCAACCATATTGCAAAGTCGTGCGATTGATGAGACTGGTTATGTACAACCAAAATTAAATCAATTACGGGCCGTACGAGGTACGAAATCCATTTATCACAATAATGCAATTCAATCATGGAAAGTTTCCAGCAATGGTGAAGTTTCCAACGTACAGGTGTCGTGATGCAGAAAATCATGCTTAAAAAAATTGCTCTAACTGGTTTTTTGATGATGCTGGCAACGACCGCATTTTCTCAAGATAAACCATGGAGTCATATAGGACGTAAAGCAACGCCGGCCGAAGTCAAAGCCTGGGACATCGATGTCCGTGGCGATTTTAAAGGTTTGCCAAAAGGCCGAGGTTCCGTGGCCCAGGGGGAGCAAATTTGGGAAGCCAAATGCGCAAGTTGCCACGGTTCTTTTGGCGAATTAAATGAAGTATTTCCACCGCTAGTAGGAGGTACTACGGAAGAAGACATCAAGAATGGCATTGTGGCTGCCAATGCCAAGGGGGGCGTAGCGCAAAAAACGACAATGATGAAATTGGCTAAGCTATCGACGATGTGGGATTACATCAACCGGGCGATGCCATGGACCGCGCCAAAATCTTTGCAAACAGATGAAGTCTACGCTGTAGTCGCGTACATCTTAAATCTCAGTGCCGTGGTTCCCTCGGATTTTACTTTGTCCGATGCAAATATTCGCGAAGTTCAACAAAAGCTGCCGAATCGAAATGGTTTGGTGCGCTTCGAAGGATTATGGGATACCAAAGGCAAGCCAGATGTTCACAATATCGCCTGCATGAAAGACTGCAAAGTGGAAGATGTTAGTTCGAGCTTGCCCGACTTTGCTCGAAACGCGCATGGCAATATTCAGGAGCAAAATCGTGAGGTAGGTGGTGTTCGCGGCACAAATACGAGCTTGCCCGCACCGACCGCATTGCACACTAATGGAACAGCCAAGCCGATCTCCGCGCCTCAGGTTAGCGCTTCAGCGGTCACGCCCGTAAGTAAAGAAAATACATCGCGCGCCGAAGCGCCAGCGGTGGATGTTAAGTCTTTGCTCGCTAAAAACTCCTGTACCGCATGTCACGGCATGAAAGGAAAAATTGTCGGCCCTGGCTTTAATGAAATATCGCTTAAATATAAAGCCAAAGCGGATGTTGAGGTGTATCTATTTGGCAAAATAAAAGCAGGTGGTTCAGGAACTTGGGGCGCAATTCCAATGCCACCTCAGGCGCAACTGAAAGATGCCGATGTAAGAGCCATTGCGGCCTGGCTGGTAGCAGGTGCAAAGTAAGTCTATAGTGAGTTAAGCTTATGCTCACTCAAGATATTGTTTGACAAAATTACGATAAATTTTTCAGAGTAATTCTGATTTTTGGTCTACACAAAGGAGACATTATGAATACAACACGTCGTTCGCTATTGAAGTCGGCAAGTGCATTTGGCATATTGCTCGCGGCAGGTGTCATTAGCATCGAACAGGCAGTCGCCGCAGACCTGCGTTCAGGATTTGATGCCAAGAGTTTGACCGATGCATTAAAAGTGCTCGGAGGTAACGCAGCCGATAGTAAAGACATTATGATCACCTCACCCGATATCGCCGAAAACGGTGCGGTGGTGCCGGTCACAGTAAATAGTACGATTCCGAATACGGAAGAAATCTTTATCTTTGTGGAAAAAAATCCCTATCCGCTCGCAGCGATATTTATGATTCCAGCCGATACCGAGAGCATGGTTCAAACCCGTTTGAAGATGGGTCAAAGCACGAATGTTTTGGTTGTCGTCAAAGCAGGCGGCAAACTGTTTAGCGCAAGCAAAGAAACCAAAGTTACTTTGGGTGGCTGCGGCGGCTAATGGTTTGGTCAAAAAAGTTCAATGACCACATGAATAGATCGAATTTAGCACACACAAATGTGCGCAAAATAAATGAAGCAAAAAGGAGAACACCATGGCAGATCCAATGAAAATTCGCGCAAATCACAATAATGGCGTGACGGAAGTTAAAGTTTTAATGGCGCACCCGATGGAGGGGGGTATGCGCAAAGACTCACAAGGCAATCTTGTTCCTGCACACTTTATTAAAGAAGTGAAGGCGACATCGGGTGGCAAAACTGTGATGCAGTGTATGTGGGGTCAATCGGTATCCCAAAACCCTTATCTTGCTTTTAAATTTAAGGGCGGCGCAAAAGGTGAGAAAGTACAGCTTAATTGGGTAGATAATAAGGGTGATTCACGCACCGATGAAGCTACTATTGCATAAGTAGTTTGCCATTCGCTTTTGCTTTTAATGTGAATGAAATTCGCTCATTTTTCTCTTTGTTCATCCCTTAATCACAAAATATAAACGAGACAAGCATGAAAAAATCTTATATCTACCTAGGTCTTTTGGTACTGTGTCAGCTCACATCTAATCTGGTTTTCGCGCAGTCTGCATCGGATGAAATCGCTAAGTACAGGGCGATGCTGGCAGACGGAAATCCCGCTGAATTAGTCGAAGGCCAAGGCGAGGTTTTATGGATGACTAAGCGTGGGCCGAAAAATGTTAGTTTGGAAAAATGTGATTTTGGTAAAGGTGCGGGCGTCATCAAAGGCGTTTATGCTGAGATGCCCCGTTACTTTAAAGATGTTGATGCGGTGATGGACTTTGAATCGCGTCTAGTGCACTGCATGGTGAGTCTGCAAGGATTCACGCGCGAAGAGGTCATCAAAAAGCCTTTTTCTGCCCAAGGTGATAGGGCTACCGATCTAGAAGCCTTAACGTCATATGCAGTCGCCGAATCGCGAGGCACTAAGATCAATGTGCCGCAAAATCATCCTAAAGAAAAAGAGGCCTACGCACGTGGCGAAAAAGCGTTCTTCTATCGTGGCGGCCCCTTCGATTTTAATTGCGCCTCATGTCACGCCTCGGATGGAAAGCGAATTCGTCTACAAGATTTACCTAACTTACTCAATGGTACACAAGCGCAAAAAGCCTTCGCGACATGGCCCGCTTATCGCGTCAGCCAAGGTGCTGTAAGAACGATGCAATGGCGTTTGAATGATTGTTTTCGCCAACAACGCTTTCCTGATTTGAAGTACGGATCTCTGACATCGATAGACCTGATTACCTTCTTAGGTGTCATGGCGAAAGATGGAACGATGGATGCCCCAGCTTTAAAACGCTAATAAACTCACGCGTATCCACCTATCTTAAAATCATAGAGAAAAATCATGAAAACAAAATATAAAATTTCTGCGTTAGTGACCGCCACGGTATTAGTCAGCGCATGCGCCACCGTGATGACAGTGCCGGATGCAGCACAAGATTTAGCCGCATTCAAAGCCTCTTTTGCGGAAAAAAGTATCGCCAGACTGGATCGATTAGATCAATCTGAGTTGCAAAAAAACTGTTCCGAGTACGCGCAAAAAGAGATGCCTATAACGCTTCGAGATAAGCTAGAAAAAGCTGAGCTAGATGCAGTGAAGTTTCCCGCTGATGGCAAGTATTTAGGGGATTGGAAAGAGGGCGAAAAAATTGCACAAAATGGTCGCGGATTACAGTTTTCAGATGACATAAAAACAGTGAATGGCGGTAATTGTTATGCGTGCCACCAAATCTCAAAAACCGAAATCGCCTATGGAAACATCGGTCCTAGTCTTTCTGAATACGGTAAATTGCGTGGCGGACCAACTGAAGACATTGTGAAATACACTTGGACCAAACTGTATAGTTCACATGCCTACAATGCTTGTTCAGTAATGCCGCGCTATGGTGCTGGTGGCATTCTGAATGAACAGCAAATGAAAGACGTTATGGCTTTGTTGCTTGATCCACAGTCACCTATCAACCAGTAAGTCAATTACTAGCTTATCCAAGTCTAGGTAAATAGGTCAGTCAATACGAAAGTTTGTAAAGTGCACCTGTTGCTGAGCATGCTGCGCATGTCCAGCAGATGCCGCAACGCATGCAGAAAAAGCAAAAGGAATTCAAAATGAGTATTAGTCGACGTGAATTTTTACAAGTGTTAGCGGTGGCAAGTGCTGGCGGCATGGCAATTGGTAGCGAAGATATATTGGCGGCCCAACCTGGTGCGAATGAGCGCATTTATGACTTGCCAGCATTCGGTAATGTGAGCGTCATGCATTTTACTGATTGTCATGCGCAGTTAATGCCTATTTATTTTCGTGAGCCTAATGTCAATCTTGGCGTAGCAGGTGCCTTAGGAAAAGCGCCACATTTAGTCGGTGAAAATTTATTAAAACAATTCGGTATTAAAGCGCATACAGCACAAGCGCATGCTTTCACGTATCTCGATTTTGAACGCGCCGCTAAAACCTACGGCAAAGTAGGGGGCTTCGCTCATTTGGCAACCTTGATTAAACAGATACGTGCCAGTCGCCCGAATGCCTTGCTATTGGATGGTGGTGACACTTGGCAAGGATCAGCGACGGCATTGTGGACTAAGGGTCAGGATATGGTGGATGCTTGTAAATTGCTGGGGGTGAATTTAATGACTCCGCATTGGGAATTTACCCTAGGCGCGGATCGAGTCAAAGAAATTATCGACAAGGATTTTAAAGGGCAAATTAATTTTCTTGCACAGAACGTCAAGACCACGGATTTTGGTGACCAAGTTTTTGAGCCTTATGTGATTCGCGAAATGAATGGCGTGGCCGTAGCGATTATCGGCCAAGCCTTTCCTTACACCCCGATTGCAAACCCTCGTTATATGGTGCCCGATTGGTCGTTTGGTATCCAAGACGATAACATGCAAAAAATGGTTGACGAAGCCCGTCAAAAGGGCGCGCAAGCGGTCATTGTGTTATCGCATAACGGCATGGATGTTGATTTAAAAATGGCATCACGGGTCACCGGCATCGATGCCATTATGGGCGGCCATACCCATGATGGAATTCCGATTCCAAGTGTCGTACATAATGCAAAAGGACAAACCCTGGTGACCAATGCTGGCTCCAATGGTAAATTTTTGGGCGTGTTAGATCTTGATGTTCGACATGGAAAAGTTCAAGGTTTTAAGTATCGTTTATTACCCGTTTTTTCTAATTTATTACCTGCCGATAAAGAAATGCAAGCGCTGATCAATAAAGTTCGCGCACCCTATAAAGACAAGCTCGAAGAAAAACTGGCCGTTAGTGAAGGCATGCTGTATCGACGAGGTAACTTTAACGGTTCTTGGGATCAACTCATTGTCGATGCCTTGATGGAAGTGAAGGGCGCAGAGATCGCTTTCTCACCGGGCTTCCGTTGGGGGACGACTATACTGCCGGGACAAACAATTACTCGTGAACACTTAATGGATCAGGTTGCCATCACCTATCCATCCACTACGCTTACCGACATGTCAGGTGAGACTATTAAAACCGTGTTGGAAGATGTCTGCGACAATCTTTTTAATCCTGACCCTTATTTTCAACAAGGCGGCGATATGGTGCGGGTTGGTGGTTTGCACTACTCTTGCACGCCCAATGCGAAAGCGGGTGCACGTATCAATAACATGATGCTGAACGGCAAAGCCATCGAAGCGAATAAAATCTATAAGGTTGCGAGCTGGGCTCCGGTTGCAGAAGGCGTAAAAGGTGAGCCGATTTGGGATGTAATGGAAACTTATTTGAAATCACACAAAGTGATCAAAGCCAGAACCTTAAATCAACCAACAATTATTGGTATGGACGGTAACCCAGGGATCGCACTATGAAAACCACTACTACATCATTGATTGCCACCATCGTCACGATTTCATGGCTAGGTACTGCGGCTCTTTCACCCACGGTTTTAGCTGCGAATGATCTCAAGGCAAGCACGAAATCCTCAAGTTTAACTTTGGAGGCTGCACAAGTGGCAGCCAATGCGGCGCTCAAGACCTGCCAGCAACGCGGCGCTATGGTTGCGGTGACCGTGGTGGATCGATCTGGTCTTGTGTTGGTCACGTTACGTGATACCTTAGCGGGTATGCACACGCTCGATGCCGCAACACGCAAGGCATGGACGGCGGTGAGCTTTAAAAATTCCACTACAGAGTTGGTCAAGCTCACGGCCTACAATCAAGCCAATAGCGGCATTCGAAACTTGCCAAACGTGGCCATGATCGGTGGCGGTTTGCTGATACAAGAGGCCGGCAGTATTATTGGTGGCATCGGTGTATCCGGCGCGCCGGGTGGCGATATGGATGATGATTGCGCCAAGGCGGGTGTGGCTGCGATTCAAGACGCTATTGATCTCAATTAACCCCCAATTTTCTATTCGGACATGAGCGAGCCAAAATCACTTTCATCTTTGAAAGACTTACGTACAGAATTTGCTCACATCAAAAAATTCAAAATACCACTGATCTTGTTATTGTCGCGCTCAGACTGCCGTTTCTGTCATGAAGTTAGCACTAATTATCTATCTCCACTTTCCAGAACAATGGGAGAAAACCGAATCGTGATTCGCGAGCTAGTGACCGACATCGCAAACAATCTGATTGACGGAGATGGAAAACCTATGCCAGTGAAAGAATTTTTAAAGATTTTAAAGGTCAACTTTTTTCCAACGGCGGTCTTTATCAACCACCAAATGCAGGTAATGGCAGAGCCATTAATTGGTCTAAATCAATCTGGATTCTACGGTGCCTATTTGGACCAACGTATAGAGATTGCCATACGTAACGCAGCGCTCAACGAATAAATTAACGCTGTGACTAGCGAAAGTTAAATAATGATACGACCAAACCAATCGATGAATAACGTAGCGAGTAAGGTAACGAGGAATGCAATTATTCAGCGAATCAATCAACTTGCTTTTTTGTGTGCGGCGTCGCTGTTGTGCGCAGTCTCATTTTTGGCACACGCTGGAGTCGTCGCACCAGCAATAACTTTAACGCCAATTCAGGTATCGCCTCACGTCTATTATTTTCAAGGCGAATCCGGTGTGGCGAGTGCCGCCAACAAAGGCTTTATGTCAAACGCCGGCTTCGTCGTGACTAAGGCTGGCGTAGTGGTTTATGATGCCTTAGCAACACCGGTACTAGGTGAGGCGATGATTACTGCCATCAAAAAAGTGACATCGCAACCGATAAAGAAAGTCATCGTCGGGCACTACCACGCCGACCATATTTATGGATTACAGGCTTTAAAAAAAATCGGTGCTGAACTAATCGCTCACGAAGGCGGCAAACTCTATATATCTTCCGACCTGGCGCTGCAACGATTGGAACAAAGAAAAGCAGAACTATTTCCATGGGTCGACGACAAAACCAAAGTACTGCCCGCAGATGTTTGGCTCAATTTTGAAGACAAGAAACCTTATGCCTTCAGCTTGGGCGGTATGAACTTTCAAATTATTGATAGCAGCGGTGCGCACTCATCTGAGGATATCTTGCTATTTGTAGAGAATGAAAAAGTCTTGTTCGCAGGTGACATTTATTTTTCCGGTCGAATACCTTTTGTTGGCAATGCCGATAGCCGTGTTTGGTTATCAACGCTCGACCGCTTGCTTGACGTCAAACCTGTCGTAGTCATCCCAGGTCATGGAAAACACTCGATCAATACCATTGAGGACATTCAAATGACCAAAAAGTACCTTGAGTTTCTACGTGAAAAAATGGGAGCCGCTGTTCAAGAGTTAATGAGTTTTGAGGAGGTCTATCAAAAAACTGATTGGTCGCTGTTTGAGAAAATGCCTGCGTTTCAAGCCGCCAACCGTTTGAACGCATTTGGCACCTATATATTGATGGAAAAAGAAAGTTTAGAAAAAAAGTGAAGTCGCATTGTGCTTCTCGTCCCTATCTCGCTCTCTAGATCCAATTAACATACGCAAGTGATCAAAGCACTACCTTTATCAACGTACTAGTAAGGAATCGACATGAAAATCTTCACAAAATGGATGAGCGCTGCGATGTTATGTGTCATCGCCATCACAGGATTTGCCGCAGAGCGCGAAGAAAAAGTGATTTATCACGTCAGCGATAGCGCTAACGCAACGGCAGCATTGCGCAACGCTCGCAATCATTTGGATCAAAGTCCCAAAGCAAAAATAGTATTCGTAACGCACGGGCCTGGCATAGATTTTTTACTCGAAGGTGCGGCCGATAAAAATGGCAACCCTTACGAGATTGCAGTGCAGGAGTTGGCGGCGCGTAAAGTTGAGTTTCGGGTCTGCAACAATACCTTGGTCAGTCGCAAGATCGACAAATCTAAGCTACTACCTGAAGCCTCTCTGGTGCCATCAGGCGTTGCCGAAGTAGCTCGCTTGCAGATACACGAAGGTTTCGCTTACATCAAACCCTAAATTGTTTCTGAAATGAGTCAATCTGCATGGGAGCTTACTTGGATCTCGCAACACTGTTTGAACGCTTTGGCGAACCTAAGGTATTGGCCTGGGGTGGCGCATGCATCGGTCTGATGTTTGGTTTTTTTGCCCAACGTTCAAAGTTTTGTCTTCGTGCAGCCGTCATCGAGTTCTGGCATAGGCAATTCGGTGAAAAACTATCAGTTTGGTTGCTTGCATTTTCTAGTGCTGTTGTGACCATACAAGTATTGATTCTCAATCACAGTATTGATCTCAGCAGTGCTCGTCAATTGGCGTCAAAAGGAAGCATCTCAGGCGCCTTAGTCGGCGGTCTCTTGTTCGGTGCTGGAATGATTTTGACACGAGGCTGTGCTAGTCGTCTCTTAATACTATCTGCCAATGGTAATTTACGTGCACTGTTATCAGGGTTAGTCTTTGCGGTCGCTGCGCAAGCGTCCCTATCAGGCGCCTTGGCACCTCTGCGCAACATCATCAGCGGCTGGTGGACAGTGGAGGGTGGTAGTTCACGCGATCTCTTAGCGATCCTTGGTGTGGGTAATTGGGGTGGTGTCGTCTTTGGTCTTATTTGGCTTTGCGCAGCGCTATTCTTTTCAATACGCAGCGGTGGAACCATTTGGAAATGGCTAGGTGGTATCGGTGCCGGCCTATCGGTGACCTTGAGGGTCGGCCGGGATTCCTTAAAATTCCGCAGAAATGCACCTAACTTATTGAATTAAATAAGGAATTCAGAATTTTTTCAAATCATCGGTTCAATTTGAAATCAATCTTGTAGTCAATTGGAGGAACTTTTCGATTTACATCTAGTGTGTAGTCTCCAAATCGATTGATATGGCTGAAACGATAAGGTGATAGGCCTTTTAGTACGTCATCATCTACAGGGTATCCCTTCTCCTGCATTTCTTTAAGCTTTTTAGACATCCAATGAACATTGTTCAATATCACCATATTGGCGACAAGTTGATTGTATTTGATGACTTTCCTTTGTTCATGGCGAATATTTTCCGCAATAATTCCATCACCGCCAAAAAATAGCCATTTGGTGAAGTTATTGAACTCTTCACTTTTATTGGTTGCCGCATGAATAGTCCTGCGCAACTCTATGTCGTTAATGTACTTTAAGAGAAACTGGGTACGCACAACCCTGCCAAGTTCTCGAAATGCAAAATACAGTTTATTTTTACGGCTATAGGTACCTAATCGCCTCAATATCATTGATGGAGTGATCTTCCCTGCTTTAATTGAGATTGCCACACGTAGCATGTCAGGGTAATGTAATTCAATAAGTTCCCAGTCGATATTACCTCTAAAAAGACTATTAATATGTGGGAATTGTTCGCCTTTCTCAGGCCGGAAAAATGTTAGTTGCTTAATGTTCCGAATGCGCGGCATTAAATTTATTCCAAGCAGATAGGCCAATCCAAATACTGGTGCACTTTGAGCCTGTGTATCTCCATGGACCGTATCTGGCTGGATATCCGATTCATTGTTCATAAGTCCATCAAGGATGTGTACCGCTTCATATACACCGCAAGGAATAAAACGGCTGAACAACGCAATATACATATCAGAGACATGGTAGTAGCCAATACCACCATAACCACCATAACGAATGTGGTATTCAGAAAGTAAATTTTGTTCATAGACATTCCACTTAGTACCGTCGGCTGAGACGCTTTTTCCCGAGCCCCAATACTTAGGTAGAGCAAAACGATTATAAGAATTGATCACTTTGACTAGCGCCCGCTCTAATCGTTCTTCGGTAACATGCCGCAAATTGAGCCATGAAACCTGCTTGCGACTTAATCCTTTAACTGAGCGAGCCGTCTGGGTCGGGCCAAGATTACATCCATAGCAAAATAAAGTTGAAATAAAGCGCTTCCTCGGATCATCAATTTTTGACTCAAAACCTGATAATGGACCAAAGATCGTGTGCAAGTCTAACCACTGTTCTGTCTCAGTTAATATGTCCAAAATACTCGCAGTCTCCATCTGCTCAGTGATCGTTTGATCAATGATTTCCAAATTAGGCGGTGGTAGGTTGCGTTCGGTGCGTCGAATGATTAAGCCATCACTTGAGATTGCCACATGTTCGTTATCCGGAAATCGTTGATCAACCTCATGTGCCACATCCCTAAGGTCATCACGTAACTTATCAACGAACTTTTCAGAATCCATTGGGAGACCGACAACTGCACCGTAATTCATGATCTCCTTACGACATTCTTCCCAGCTAATAAGATGAGTTCGATAGTCGTCGTACTGATCACTATGCTCGATATAGATATCGCCTGATTTTAGTTCTTGCATGATTTGAGAAAATACACATAGCTCAAAATACTTTCTATGGATGCATAAATCATTCCCAGAAACTTGCGAACTACTTAGGATAAGGCGTCTCCATTTATCGGGTATCCAATCCAATTTTTCGATATTAATGTCAAATTTATTTGCAAAAACGTATTCTCGGTGACTGGATCGAAATTGGCGCATCCAACTTAGTGCGGCAAGCAAAGATTCATCTTGTGAACTAGATTTGAGAGAAAGTGCGTCAAGGCATTGAAAAAGCAAACCTCGCTTACCCCTATAAACTTGAAGCATGAAAGGATAATAATTGTTGCCTGCATAGGCCAGATGCTCGTCACATCGAATAATCCATGGTTCAGGATCACCCTCTAGAACTTTTGTTACTTGCAACAGACGATCATTGTCAGGAGTTTCATTTTGGAGAACCGTAAGTACGTCGCGAAATTGACTAATTAAGAGTTCTGTTTGATCGACATGCTGAGCACGATACTCACTTAGTTTACCTTCAGCGACATGATGCATGTTACGAATAGTTTTAATAAAAATGTCTGCAACATCGTCCATGGCCTTTTGTAACTGCGCTTGAATCAGTAAAACCGCTAAGGTGTATCGTTTGGCCTGTTTTGTTTCGCCCATATCGGATGCATTTAGAGCTCTCGCTTCAGTCACCAGCTGAGTTTTTTTGGGTACTGATAGGAAGGACGTGTCAGGTAAATTCTCGTGAAGCTGTGTCAGTTCCTGAATATGTTGCAAATAGCTAGCGACTTCTTTAACGCCAGGACGTTTGGGTTCGCGTTTTAATAAATCCCATCGAGTCCTACCCCCACGCCTGATTAAAAGATCATCAATACGAATACGCTGGTCTTCGGTCATCGCTGCCATAACCTTTTTATATATATGGTCGTTGTATTCTTTCCGTGCTTTGGTTGCTATACGGGATAAAAAGGAAAAACTTGGCAATTCAAATCTATGGTGAGCCAATTCCTCGATCAAGACATTGATGATGTCCGCGATTTCTTGTTTTGTGTGTGCCGTCTGAATTGCGACGTCGAACAACCAGTCTTGGTCAGACTGCGCTAGTTCCCTAATGTTGACGTAATTACGTAAGAAATTTTGATGTATCCATTTACTGCCTGACAGCTCGTACTTAACTAAAACACGTTTCAGTGGTGTCCGTGTTTTTAACCGTTGGCATATATGTTCAATAATTACTTGTGGTATCTCGGTAACTGCAATGAAATTACCTAGCCGCTGAAGCAATTTTAGTTGAATAAGTAAGATTGCCTGTGTAGCGACTTGCCTGTATTGAGAAGAGATGATCTGAATTTCATTCGTAGTAGGCGTGAATTGGGCAATGAGCTCTTTTTCTGATATTTCTGTATTAAGACGCGGATAAGCTGTTTCATTCACGCTACTCATCAAATTAACTCACTGAAAAAAATGTCAAAGGGAATTTTTGCTAAAAAATTATCCTTCGTTATTACTTCCACAGCAAACAAAACTCTAATTTACTGCGCAATTTTCGTAGTACCAAAAAGACAGTTCGGTTAGGGTGTATCTTGATGATACCGTTTAGTATCAATTTGATTCTAAAGAGTATTTCTAATTTGGCGACGGACCAAGTCGAGAGAAATTCACGCACAGGTTTCTAAGACGACTTTTAATGAAAATAACGTCAAGTTTACATCTTAGGAAAATTATGAAGAAAGCTGTATCTGGCAAAAGTGCCCTCGACTACTTTAAGCAGGATCACTTCCTGGTGCGAATGTCAGTCCTCATAATCGATCGATTGCCCAGTCTAATTGCAACGCTATTTGCGATTCATCGAATATTTTAAAGCTACTTTCTGGCGCTTAAGATGAAAGTAGCGATGCTATCAAACCGCGCTATGCTGCATAGTCCAACGCCATAGGCATTGAAGCCGAGAGATTTCCACGCCTTTTTGTAATCGTAGTCGTCATGATGATGTCCATGAAAACTCCAACCTACGTCCATCGATCGAGCAAGTTGATCGATTGTGGGAAATCCATGGGGATGACAGCTAGGCGCCTCATGCGTCACCAAAATATCTGCTTTTTGACTAGCTAATGAAGCATAGTCGATCGGGAAAATGGTACTGCGATGTTTTCTGGTGAGTCCTCCTCGCCACAAATTTCCCTTGCCGCCATGGTGTGCGTAGTCTTCTTGTGAATCGAATTTGGGATCGGTTGGTGGTATCCAAACTTGACCTCTAAAAACGCCACCGAGGCCGGCAATCCGATACCCGCCAATTTCAACCACGCGGCCATGTAAGTTTCGGTTGGCTAGATTTGAGCTAAATAGATGGTCATAGTCAGCATCGGAATCTGTGTCGTGATTTCCATGAATGAACCAGACTTCGGTCAGGTCGGTAATTTCTTCAAGTTCGACTTCTAACGGTCGCTTGGCTTGCAAGTCACCTAAAAAAATAATCGCCACAGGTCGATGCAATTTCACTGCATCAATCACATGTTGAAACTCACCGTGGGTATCCCCACAAAAGAATAGATCACCCATTTACTTTTGTGAGAAGCAATTGCTCATTTACGATATCGATATTGATAGCATCACCTTCATGCCAATTAAGTTTCTCTAGAAGTTCCTTGGGAAACTCGACATACCCATCGCCACTTCCATCGCCTGCATCGATCAGTGTGGCTTCCCATTTATCCAATGATTTTTCCGTTAAACTCATGATGATAATTTGGTTGAATTTTCTAGCCACCAATCGCTAAACGCAAGTAGATTTTGGTGACTTGAATCGATGTTCCCTAGCTCGTCACCAATATTAGGTGTGCCATTCGTTTCACGAGTGATTAATGCTCGATGTATACTCGGAGGAACACCTCGATGATAAGGAAGGAAATCATCGGCAAAAACAAGTGGTTTTAGCAGACGTAGAGCAGCTGCTTTAGGACTGATTGCCCCAGTGATACCGCTAGTTGCAATGACCCGTCGAATGGGAAAACCAAGGTTCATCAAATTTTCTAATCGTGCGCTTTCGAATTTTGACTCAATGGCGCTGACACAGACTAGCTCAAATCCCGCATCGTGCAATTGATTGCAGGCATGTATTGCACCATCGATTGCAGGAACAGTTCCCCAAAATTCTTCGTTAAAAAAGCGTCTAAAATGTGCCAATTCAACGCCTTCCAATCTGCGCACATCCCATCGGTCTATCGGCCAATAGGCGTTTTGATCTTTTAAGGCAGTAAGATGGTTAAATGCTTTATGCCAAGCGTTGCGATATGCGACATGATAATCCAGTAATACGCCATCCATCTAGGGCAATAATCTGTTTAGACATGTATTGTATTGATAGTTTTTATCGATTCTTTCTCGCGACTCTATCTTATAGAAAGTCCGAGCCGGGTAGCAATTAATTCCTGCTTAAATTTACCAAAAATATTCACACTCGCTTCATAGGTATCAGCCAGAGATGAACGTCCATGATTCATATGAATATTAGACACAAAATGTGATGGCTTGTCGAATGTCCGTCCTATGTTCAAGGTGATTCCCGAATTGAACGTACCATGATTTTCCAAGTTTGGATTTGGTTTTACTTCGCCTCTAGGTTTGGACATCGAATCAAATTTTACGGTCAAACCTTCTGGGACTTCTTGGGCTACCCTAGTTGCGTACTCAATTAAATCCGGCTCTGCTGGCATGTAGAGAAACGCATCGCTTTTAACTTCGCCATTGCTACGAAGTATTCGGCCAAGGACCTGACGAAAATGCAGTTCAGTTTTCACTCTCGTGAGGTGACAACAAACGCGTAATCTAGGAATGTCGGTTCCCTCGCTTATCATCCCAACAGCCACGATCCATTTTTCTGAATTGTGCTTGAACTCACTGATGACCTGCTGCGGATCATCGACGCGGTATGTCGCGATATAAGCTTGTTCGTTGAATTTCTCTTCGAGAATCCTGACGATTTTATTGGCGTGCTCAACCGTGGCAGCAACAATGAGTCCACCGGCATTGGGAATTTGTTTCCTGATCGTATCTAACTTGTCAGACGATTTGCCTAAAAGGTAGGTAATGAGTTCTTCGTTCTCGATCAACTGCTGATAGGAACACTTTGAATCTTTCAGTAGGTGTCCGAACGACGAATACTTAAAGTTCTCACCATTGTGCTTAACGATCACGTTATCGTTATCTATCAAGGTAATCTGAGGTGTTCTACAGACGTTGTCTGCAACGGCCTGCGGCAATCCATAAACGTAATCGCAGTGAATTCGATTATCTTGACAATAGCGAGCCAAAACAATGGGGATTTGATCTGACCGCCATGGCGTTCCAGTCAATGCCAAGGTGTATGTCGCACGACCTTGAATGTTTTCGATGATCTTTTGTCCCCAGGCATTCGAATTTTCAGGGCCATCACCAGCGCAATGATGAATTTCGTCAAAGATCACGAATATGCGATTGGCATCAAATAAGCTCCAAAATGACTCATCAAGATGAAGCATTCCTTGGTAAGTCAATGATCTTCCTTTTGAACCCAGAAGCCCGTCCATTCGCGAATGTGTATGCGTCGATAGCGATGACTCAAAATTAGTGGCTACGGCGACCGACGGTGAGAAACACAAGACAAGGTCGATCTTATTCTCAAGGAAAAGCTTATTGGCTAGCATCGATGCCATAACGGTTTTTCCAGCACCGGGCGTTGCTAAGCAAAGGAAATGATTTTCTACAGTCGCGAATTTACGCCATGCACGATCAATGCAAGCTGACTGCCATGTTCTCAGTTTCATGTTTATTGGGAACTTAGTGCGATCAGGTTTTCAATCGCTTTTACTTTACCCAATAATTTCGAGTATCGATCTCTCGATTCGTTATAGAGCTCTTGAATCTGCGCGCCAATTTCAGGGAGCTCTTTATAGATAGCGTCGTATTCCTCGGCTTCGCCTATTGCGGTGAGTAACATCAGCTTTTGTTGATTCAATCGCTCAGTGAGATTTTTTTTAAGTGCGTTTTTTTGCACTGGGGGTTCTTTTTGTTCATGCACAACAGGGGCGATTGACCCTGCGATTCGTGCACTGAACTGCTCCGTTATTTTGTATTTGTGCGCTCGTCCTTCAGAGTTCATTTGCACAATGTCGCCCGTTGATAGGAATCGCAAAATATTTCGATGTACAAATTGTCTTGCTGATTTTGGATCTGAGTGAATTTTGGAAGGTGTAGACATATACACATCAAGCGCTTGCCCGATGGTAAATGTCTTTCCAGCTAGAAGCTGAAATGTATCAATGACTTCCTTTTTGAATTTTCTATGCTTCATTTTGCGTCAAGTATTTGTATCGAATTTCGCTACATTGTAACGTGTCTCTACTATCGCTACAATGAAAACTTCATCCTACTCACCTCATTATGAAAAGCTTCGCTCTTGGTTGAAGCAAAGACGTGCGTTATCTTCATTGACATTACGCGAGTTGGCACCACTCATCGGCGCACATTTCACTAGCGTTGGCAAAATGGAGCAAGATAGGAAGAAGATTGAACTAGTCGAGTTCATTAAATACTGTCAGGCGATCGGCGCCGATCCGCACGAAGGGTTAGAAATCATCATTCAGTCGATATCTGAGCAAAATCCAGTCAAGAAGAAATCGACTAAAAGATAATTGATTGCGCTACATTCACTTGCGCGAACATTTCTAGGTTATTTTCAGAAAGTCGCTGCCTTATTGCGAAGCAGCTAGCAAGGCACGCAATTTTATTTCAGTGCTTTCGTTAAAACCAATACCTGATTCTGTTTTAATTAAAGTGGGCAAAAAAGGCCGAAACAAGTAAGGTTTGTCATCGATCGCAAGCCATGGCGCCCAGGGTTCCCCAGAATTTCGTAGCCACGCCTCAATTTCCACATGTCGTTGAAATCCAATGCGATCCATTAATTCAGGGTAATCACGCCAACTTGGCGTAACCCCGATGATTCGATGACGGATCTCAACGCAAAAAAAGTCACGCAAGGTGTCAATTGTGCGCGTCTCGCGCCAGGTACTGCTAATGACAATCCTAACTTGCGGAAAATCAATCAAGACCTTTTCTAATTTTGGCAGATGACAAAATAGTTTTTCTTGGTCGTAGCAAGGTTCTGGATGCAATACGCCATCAAAATCAAGAAATAAAATCATGAATAATTTTAAAGACTAAAGGCTGTCAGGATTTGTGTCCAATTATGATGATTCCAGCACCGAGCAAGGCAACGGCTACCCCAAGATAATCATTCCAGGTTGGCTTAATGCCGTCTACAACAGAAAGCCATGCAATGGCTGTGGCAATGTATACGGCACCATAGGTTGCGTAGACCCGGCCACTAGCTGCTGGATGCAAAGTCAATAACCAAACAAACACGGCTAAGCTCGCTGCCGCCGGGAGCAATAGCCAAGCTGTACCTTTGCCAGTGAGCCACAACATCGGCAAATAGCAGCCAATGAGTTCGGCAATGGCCGTTGCGACAAATAAAGCGAAAGATTTTCCGATGTCATTTAACTCCATTAACGGCCTCGCTTTAATTCAGGGACGGAAAAAGAATCAGGATTTGTAGCTAGTTGGATGCTGTCCTCAGGTCGTCTCTGCGGTATGACAGGCACCTGTAAAGTTTCGATGATGGAGCAGTATTTTGTTTGCCCGTCGACACAGCCAGCGTTACAGGCGCAGACGTAAGCATTCAACGTTTTTTCTAATTCACGCATTTCAGCTATTTTCTTTCGGATTTCATCAAGATGACGCTGTGCCAGATCTCTTACTTCTACGCAAGTGCGCTCACCATCCTCTAAAAGCTGACCCAATTGACGCACCTGCTCAATCGGAAAACCAAAATCGCGGCAGCGTTTAATAAAGCGCAATCGTTGAATGTCTTCTTGATGATAGAAACGATGCCCATTCGATGCCCGCTCAGATTGGGGCAAAAGACCAATTTCTTCATAGTATCGAATGGTCGGCACACTGCACTTAGTCTGTTTGGATAAGTGCCCGATTGTCAGTATAGATTTGTTCATCATCTCAAAAATAAAGCTTGTACCTCAAGTTACTTTAGCATGTACCTTGCAATTTTGGTAAAACAATTTCATTTTTAAGGAGATGGATATGGAAGTAACGAAGAGCAAGTCATGGCGCACTGCATTAGGTGCTGCCGCGGTAATTATTGCGGGGTGTGGCTTGTGCTGCCTGCCACTAATAGCGCCATTACTTGCGTCAATTGGTGTATCTATGGGTTTAGCTGCATATCTTGATGAACTGTCGATATGGCACTTCATCCCAATCACAGGTATAGGTATTGGGGTATTCGTCATGATAAGAAAACGATTTGTGCAACAAAAATGCAAAAGAGACTGCAAGTGTGAAAGCCAGTGCAATACGTCTTAAAAGGGTTTTCACTAAACTGTTAATGGCAGCCTTCCCCATGACTGCCCAGTTTTTTTATTGGCATACCTTCTGTCGTAGCCAAGTTATGCAAAATGCCGCAGTCTTTGCCTGCGTTGGAATTATGGCAAAGACTACGTAATTGCGTCAGTTGCTTTTGTAACTCGGTCAATTCATGAATGCGATGTGTAACATGGTCAATATGTTTATCTAAAATTTGATTCACTTCCGTACAGGTCTCCTGAGGCGCATCCTTAAAAAGTAAAAGCTGGCGGATTTCATGCAAGGTCATATCCAATGATCGACAGTGGCGGATAAATAAAAGTCGTTCAGCATGGCTGTCACCATACAAACGATAATTTCCTTGCGAGCGTATGGCTGGAGGAAGTAAGCCTTCCTTTTCATAAAAACGAATGGTTTCTACCTGACAACCAGATCGTTTTGCGAGTTCACCAATCTTTAATTCCATTCGATTCATCCTCATCGCAAAATAATGCTTGACCCTATACCTACTACAGGGTTTCTAATGGCACTATACGCCCTAAGGAGCTTTTATGTCATCCACAACTGAGGAAACATCCATTCGTAGCAGTAATCAACATGACTGCGCTTGTGGGGATACACCGCCAATCACTGCAACGTCACCGGAGTCACCCTCCGCCGTCGGTGCATCATCGGTGGTATATAGAATTGCGAACATGGATTGTCCAACGGAAGAAACTTTGATTCGTCAGAAACTGACTTCTGTTGAAGGCATTACGCAGCTTAAATTTAATTTGTTAGAGCGAAAACTCACAGTCGAACATCGACTAACCGATGAAAAACCGATTCAGCAAGCATTACAGGAAATCGGTATGCAAGCCGAGCTGGTCGATACGGCGACGCAAGCCCAACAACACCCAAGCACATCCCCTACGAGCAGTAAATCATGGTGGTTGATTGGTTTGGGTGTTGCCAGCGCAATTGCGGCAGAAGTGATTGCCTGGGTGAGTGGAAACGAATCAAGTTGGGCTGTGATTGCGCTATCCTTATTTGCCATTCTCATCAGTGGCGTTGGCACCTATAAAAAAGGATGGATTGCGCTTGCCAATCTCAATTTAAACATTAACGCCCTGATGGCAATTGCTGTTACAGGTGCTGTGATCATCGGGCAATGGCCAGAGGCGGCAATGGTGATGGCTTTGTTTAGCCTGTCAGAAATGATCGAAGCCTTATCCTTAGACCGTGCTCGCAATGCCATTCGGGGATTAATGGCAATGGCGCCCGAACAAGCGACGGTGAAACAGGCTGATGGTACTTGGCTCACCGTAGGAACTGACCAAATTCAAATTGGGGCAATTCTACGGGTCGCACCCGGAGAGCGCGTTCCGCTTGATGGCATATTGACTGAGGGGGCATCTGCGATTGACCAGGCACCCATTACAGGAGAGAGTATACCGGTCGCAAAAAATGTTGGCGATCAAGTGTTTGCTGGGACGATTAATCAAAGCGGTTCCTTTCTCTATCGTGTCTCTTCCACAAAATCAGATTCGATGTTGGCACGCATTATTGTGCGTATTGAAGAAGCGCAGGCGAGTCGCGCGCCTACACAACGTTTTGTGGATCAATTCGCCAAAATTTACACACCTGTGGTCTTCTTGTTAGCGTTGGCAGTCATGATTGTGCCGCCTGTCTTTTTCGGATTATTGTGGTCGGTGTGGGTCTATAAAGCATTAGTACTTCTCGTGATTGCTTGCCCTTGTGCGCTCGTGGTGTCAACACCAGTGACCGTAGTGAGTGGACTTGCCGCAGCAGCTAAAGCGGGCATCTTGATTAAAGGTGGGGTTTACCTGGAAGACGGTCGTAATTTGAAAGTGCTTGCACTGGATAAAACCGGCACCATTACGTTGGGGAAGCCTAGTGTCACCGATATCACGCCACTTCAAGGGGATACCAACGCCCATTTAGGGCTTGCGGCAAGTTTAGCGAACCGTTCAGACCATCCTGTCTCCGGTGCCATTAGTCGGTATTGGAAAACGCAATTTCCTACAGTTTCTCTCACTGAAGTATCTCAGTTTGAAGCTTTGATGGGACGTGGTGTAAAAGCACGTGTGGATGATCAGTGGTTTTACTTAGGCAATCATAGAATGGTTGAACAATTAGGTATCTGTAACACGAGCCTGGAAGCGACTTTACGCACCTTTGAAGGTGATGGAAAAACTGTGGTCATTCTCTGTAATGAAACAGCGCCACTTCTGATGGTTGCCGTAGCCGATACAGTTCGAGAAACTAGCCGACAAGCCATTGCCGAACTACATGCGATGGGCGTGCGTACCGTGATGCTGACTGGTGACAATACGCTCACGGCTAAGGCGATTGCCAAGCTGGTCGGTATTGACGACGCGCGTGGCGACTTATTGCCAGAGGATAAATTAGCGGCTATTCAGCAAGAGATAACACAATATGGTCACGTCGGGATGGTGGGCGATGGTATTAATGATGCCCCAGCACTGGCCAAAGCCCATATTGGATTTGCGATGGGTGCCGCTGGGACGGATACCGCATTGGAAACGGCCGATGTGGCATTAATGGATGATGATCTGCGTAAGATCCCTCAATTTATTCAATTGAGTCAACGTACCTCCCGCATTCTGAAACAGAACATTAGTTTAGCGTTGGGGATAAAAGTTGTTTTCTTAGTACTTGCAGTCTTTGGTTCTGCAAGTCTTTGGATGGCGGTTTTTGCGGATATGGGGGCAAGCTTGTTAGTCATTTTTAATGGCTTACGCTTAGTCAAACTTCCCGCATCCAAGCTTGCTGCGAAATCAGCATTATAGATAACAAATTTGTCATCCAATAGAGAAACAGATCAGGTATATAATTCGCGTCATGTATAAAAAATGGATCATCCTGTTAGTCCTTGCGTTGACCTTCCAACTAAGTTGGACGGCGGCAAGTGCTTTCTGTCAGCATGAAACAGATAAATCCACGCAACATTTTGGGCATCATCCTCACCAACATCACACTGCGGATCAAGAGGATCAAAAGAATAAGACAGGCAATCAGAAACCTGTGTCGCATCCAGATTGTACGACATGTCATCACGGCGCTTCAATGACTGCTGATGCACAAGTATGTCCATTTGATGATCTAGGACGTCAAGATTCCCGATCGCTCACACAACTTCAACTTCCCATACCGTTTTTGGCAGAGCCAGAACGTCCCAAATGGATGCGCGTCGTTTAATCCGGCGCCAATTCACTGTCATTCTTCATTATTTTCTTTTGTATTGAGATCCAAGGGTTGACAGTGCACGACCGGATTTTTCCTATCGCTTCATTTTAAGAATAGTTTCAGGAATTATTTCAGGGGAGTTCCATGCAAAAATTGCTTTTGCCGCCCACGTTGTCGTGGCTCGCGGTTGTATTACTTACGTCATCACCCGCATACCTTGTGGCGCAGACATTACAGACTATTACCAACATAAAAGATCAAGCGAGTACGCAAATGCTCGTAGCTAGACAACCGACAAATCAAGATCCAAATAACGACGTGAATAGTCGTTTGAGTTTGCGAGAAGCCCTACGTTTGGCCCAGCAATACCATCCGGATGTTGCTGCCGCCAAACGAGAGATAGCGGCGACCGAGGCAAGCTTACGTCAAGCAGGCTTACTACGTAATCCCGAACTGGTCACGATGATGGAAGACGCCCGAACTGAAAATCGCAATACAACCTGGCAACTCAATCAAGCGATCGAACTTGGTGGCAAAAGGCGTGCCCGCCTATCGGTGGCCGAAAGCGGTTTGAATATCGCTAAAATCGAATTCACCATAATGTTGAACGAGATTCGGGCCACCGTTACAACGCGCTTTAATGAGGTGCTGATTGCACAAGAGCGTCAACGATTGGCGCTCACTTCATTGGAGCTAACACAGCGCGCTTACAGTGCAGCTAAAAAACAAGTCACTGTGGGTAAAGTGGCGCCCTTAGAAGAGAGCAAGGCGCGGGTGGCGCAGTCCAGCGCGCAGCTTGAGTTAGCGAAATCCGAGAGTGAATTAGTGATTGCACGCCAACGATTGCACTCTATGATCGGCAATAACGCGACTTCATCCATTGAATTGGTGGGACGTTTTGATACTTTACCTGTGGTGCCTGATAGCTTGGATGTGGAAAAGCAACTAATGCAATCACCACAGATCATCAAAGCAAAAATAGAGGTGGAAAAACGCGCTGCGATAGCCGATGTAGAGCGCAGCAAACAAATTCCAGATATCACTTTAAGCCTAGGTGCCAAACGGGAACAACTGACCGGAAGACAGCAGCCTATGATCGGCGTTTCTATACCGATTAGCCTGTTTGATCGTAATCAGGGCAATGTGCAGGAAAGCATCAGTCGTCTGGATAAAGCGAAAGACGAACTGCAGTCGACACAGATTCGTGTGCGAAATGAATTGATGCAAGCTCAGCAGCGACTCCGATTTGCGGTCGACGAGGCACAGCTAAGCAAAGCAGACGTTCTGCCTAGCGCCCAAAATGCCTTTGACCTCGCGCTAAAGGGCTTTGAATTTGGCAAATTCGGTTTCTTAGACGTACTCGATGCGCAGCGCTCTCTCTTGGCTGCAAAAGCACAATATTTACGTAGTTGTGGCGATGCCCATCTTGCCGCAGCGGATATTCAAAGACTGCTGAATGATCAGGCGTTTGAATTCTATCCAGCGACTGACTCATTTTAGGAATAATCATGAAATTTTTATCTCAACTGACACAATCATCACCCCTCAAATATCGGAATCAGGCGATTGCCGTGGTCATCGTTCTTGTGGTCGGCGTTGTTTTAGCGACTGCTATCCTTTTTTCAAATAAGCCGACGTCTAAAACAGAAGACCACGAGAAAGCTAGTCATGCGGGAGAGCATGCAGAAAAAGCGGGAGAAGAACGAGCGAATGATCAGAAAGGCCCTCATGGCGGACGCCTATTTACGCAAGGCACTTATGCCTTAGAGGTCACTATTTTTGAAGTAGATTCTGTACCCGTCTTTCGACTCTATCCCTACCAAAATGGCAAAGCGTTGGCACCAAGTGCTAACGATGTGACGATCTTAGTGCAGCGCTTAGGTCAGGAAGTGCAAACGTATCGATTCAAGCCTGAGCAGGACTATTTGACCAGTACGGACGAACTTGAAGAGCCGCATTCCTTTGATGTCAAAATTAAGGCGACATTGAATCAAAAGACCTACGATTTTCACTATGAACAGATCGAAGGTCGCGTACAAATGAGTGAGCAGCAACGCAAAAATAACGGGATAGAGACGCAAGTTGCTGGACCGATGCTGTTGCAAAGCACGATGTCACTGTTAGGTGAAATTCGTTTAAATGCTGACAACACGGTGCATGTCGTGCCACGCCTGACGGGATTGGTAGAGCATGTATTGGTGAATGCGGGAGATAAGGTCAAACAAGGACAGGTACTAGCGGTCATTTCCAGTCAGCTTTTAGCGGATCAACGTAGTGAAGTGCTGGCGGCACAAAAACGGTTTGCATTAGCGAAGAAAAATTTTGAGCGAGAAAAGAAATTATGGGAAGAAAAGATTTCTGCCGAGCAGGACTATCTAGCGGCACAAAACGCCCTACAGGAAGCCGAGATCACACGTCAAAGTGCAGAGCAAAAATTAGCCGCTTTAGGAGCGAACTCCCCTTCAAACACGACTGGCGGATCACTCACACGTCTAGAAATTCGGTCTCCCATTAATGGCACCATCACAGAAAAAAATATCGCGATGGGACAAGTATTGAAAGAAGATGCCATGATCTTTACGGTGACCAATCTGGATACGGTGTGGGTGGAAGCGGTGATTCCTGCGAAAGAATTAGGACTAATTAAAGTCGGACAAAAAGCAACGATAAGCGCAACGGCTTTTGAATCCAATACCACCGGAAAAGTGAGCTACGTCGGCTCAGTGGTGGGAGATCAGACCCTAAGTGCGATGGCACGCTTGGTGGTGTCCAATGCCAAAGGTATGTGGTACCCCGGTCTACCGGTCAATCTGGTTGTGCAATCTGCCGCGGTGAACACACCGGTTGTTGTTGCCAGCGAAGCCATTCAAAGTGTGAATGAAGTCTCCAGTGTGTTTATCAAGGTCGGTGATCAATTTGAAGTACGACCAGTTGAATTAGGTCGGACTAATGGCAAATTTACCGAAGTAATTAAAGGCTTACAGGCGGGCGAAACGTATGTCTCAAAAAATAGTTTTCTGATGAAGGCGGAGTTGGGTAAGTCGTCAGCCAGTCATGACGACTGATTCCGATTCAAATGATCTTCTTATGAATTATTCCATTCATTTCAGAAAGTAAAAATTATGTTTGAGAAACTTATTCGCTTTTCCATCGATCACCGATGGATGGTGCTGGCCGTGACCTTGTGTTTTGCCGCATTGGGTATCGTCAATTATCAACGCCTACCCATCGATGCGGTACCCGATATCACCAATGTTCAGGTGCAAATTAATACAGTATTACCAGGGTACTCACCCTTAGAGTCAGAGCAACGTGTGACCTTTCCGATAGAAACTGTAATGGCAGGTCTG
Source organism: Undibacterium sp. Di24W (assembly GCF_049340325.1). Lineage (NCBI taxonomy): Bacteria > Pseudomonadati > Pseudomonadota > Betaproteobacteria > Burkholderiales > Oxalobacteraceae > Undibacterium > Undibacterium sp. Di24W. The sequence continues at coordinate 158,239 of NZ_JBMPOP010000004.1, read as the reverse complement.
CCTTCTTTGCAGCAAACGCGCTCGCTTTCCCGTTATGGTTTGTCGCAGGTGACGGTGGTATTTAAGGACGGTACCGACATCTATTTTGCTCGTCAGTTGGTCAATGAGCGACTGCAAGAAGCGAAATCGAAATTGCCTGCAGGTGTTGAACCTACAATGGGGCCGATTTCAACTGGACTTGGTGAGATTGTGATGTGGACGGTCGAAGCTAAACCGGGTGCGCTAAATGCCTCCGGCGAACCTTATTCCTCGACCGAGCTTCGAGAGATCCAGGATTGGATCGTCAAGCCTCAATTACGTAATGTCCCAGGTGTCACCGAGATCAATACGATCGGCGGGTATAACAAAGAATTCTTGGTTGCTCCCAGACCAGAAAAACTCGTTGCCTACGACGTCACTTGGCAGGAAGTCGCTGCCGCAATCGAAAAAAATAATGCCAATATAGGTGCTGGCTATATTGAGCGACGCGGGGAACAATACTTGGTGCGTGCGCCTGGCCAACTCAACTCTATTGCAGATATTAAACAGATCATCGTGAAATCCATCCACGAAACACCGATTCGCATTGAAGATGTCGCTGATGTGGAAATCGGTAAGGAGTTGCGCACAGGAGCCGCTACTGAAAATGGTCGTGAAGTGGTGCTGGGTACCGTATTTATGCTAATGGGCGAGAATAGCCGGAAGGTGTCACTTGCTGTCAGTAAAAAAATCGAAGAGATTAATCATACATTGCCAAAAGGCGTGATTGTTAATACTGTTTATGATCGAACCATATTAGTGGATAAAGCGATTAGTACAGTGAAGAAGAATCTGCTTGAAGGTGCCGTTCTGGTGATCGTAATTCTGTTTCTATTCCTAGGGAACATCCGTGCTGCAATTATTACGGCGATGGTAATTCCACTAGCAATGCTGTTCACGTTCACCGGTATGGTTGGTAACAAGGTCAGTGCAAATCTGATGAGTCTTGGGGCATTAGATTTTGGGATTATCATTGATGGTGCCGTCGTCATTGTGGAAAATTGCGTGCGACGTTTAGCCCACGCGCAGCTGCACCATGGCAGGCTATTAACGCGGCATGAACGATTTAACGAAGTGTTTGAAGCAGCAAAGGAATCACGTAGGCCATTGCTATTCGGTCAGTTAATCATCATGGTGGTGTATTTGCCTATATTTGCACTGACGGGCGTCGAGGGCAAGATGTTTCACCCCATGGCTTTTACTGTAGTTGCGGCATTGATTGCAGCGATGGTACTTTCAGTGACATTCATTCCGGCCGCCGTCGCGCTATTTATTGGCGATAATATCGCTGAAAAAGAAAACGGCGCGATTAGTCGTATTCAAAAGCGTTACCAGTCATTATTGGATTGGACACTTCGTAGTAAGGCCTTAGTGCTCAGTATTGCAGGCACTACGATCATTTTGAGTGGCTTACTCCTAACTCGTATGGGAAGTGAATTTGTACCTAGCCTGAACGAAGGTGACATCACGATGCATGCGATGCGTATTCCGGGTACTGGCCTCAATCAGGCAGTACAGATGCAGCAGGATCTTGAACGTGTTATTCAAAAGTTCCCTGAAGTTGAACGGGTATTTTCAAAAATTGGCACAGCAGAGATTGCGACCGATCCAATGCCGCCAAGTTTGGCTGATACATTCATCATGCTCAAGCCAGAAAACGAATGGCCTAAGCCAAAACGAAGTAAAGACGGATTAATTGAGGCAATCCAAGAAGCTGTCGCCAAAGTGCCGGGAAATAACTACGAATTTACGCAGCCAATTCAAATGCGCTTTAATGAATTGATTTCCGGTGTCCGTAGTGATGTAGCGGTCAAGGTATTTGGTGACGACATGGACACCATGAATAAGTCTGCTGAAAAAATCTCTCAAGTGTTGGCTAAGATTGATGGTGCGACCGATGTTAAAGTTGAGCAAACAACTGGCTTGCCGATGCTTAATATTCAAATTGACCGGGATAAAATCGCTCGTTTAGGCGTCAACGTCAATGATGTTCAAGCAGTCATCAGTCACGCTATTGGTGGGCAGGCTGTTAGTACGATGTTTCAGGGTGATCGTCGGTTTGATATTGTAGTTCGCCTGCCAGATCATTTGCGCAATGATGTGGATACGATTAAACGCCTGCCAATTCGCTTGCCCAAAGATGGTATCAGCCCAGATAAAGCGGGTTATTTGCGATTAAGCGATGTTGCGACGGTCAGCATGGGAACGAGTCCCAATCAAATCAGTCGAGAGGAAGGAAAGCGCCGCGTGGTCGTCACCGCAAATGTCCGTGGGCGCGATATAGGGTCATTCGTGACTGAAGCCCAACAGAGTATGCGGAAAGAAATTAATATGCCTACAGGCTATTGGATCACCTGGGGCGGTACTTTTGAACAATTACAGTCAGCAAGTAATCGTCTGAAAGTTCTTGTGCCAGCCGCATTGGTGCTGGTCTTTATGCTGCTCTTTGCGATGTTTGGCAATATGCGAGACGGCCTATTAGTCTTCACCGGTGTACCCTTTGCATTAACCGGAGGCATAGTCGCCTTATGGTTACGAGACATTCCTTTATCGATTTCAGCGGGTATCGGTTTTATAGCCTTATCTGGCGTGGCCGTCTTGAATGGTCTGGTGATGATTGCCTATATTCGTTCACTCATTGATAAGGGCATGGATGTAGATGCCGCAATTAGTGAAGGTGCGGTAACAAGACTGCGTCCCGTGCTGATGACTGCTTTAGTCGCTTCTCTAGGTTTTATTCCAATGGCCATCGCCACAGGCACCGGCGCTGAGGTACAACGACCTCTAGCGACAGTCGTCATCGGGGGGATTATTTCCTCAACTTTGTTGACCTTACTGGTATTGCCATTGCTGTACAAGCTTGTGCCTTCCTATTTCACGAAAGAAATCGAAGCGTAGTTGTCGTTTAGGTTTACTCCACATGGTCGGTAATGGCATGTGGAGTTCTAATGAAGTCAAGGCTTACTTAATTGGTGTATTGGCGCAGACTTACCTAAACTGTGCTCGATACGTTGTTGAGAAAATTGATCAGCCACGTCGACATAGCGCATCGCTGATTGAATATTTTTCCAGCCAACATATTCCATTAGCGTCTTTAGATCCCATCCATTCGCTGTAGCCCAAGTAGCGAAACCGCGTCGAAGCGAATGGCCGCTATACAAATTAGCCGCTTCGATTCCGGCCGCGTGTAAAGCCGAACGAAAAATAGGAATCAAACTGTCTTCGTGCAAACTGATCTCAGATAGGTGTCCCCATCGATCAATCGCACGAAACACCGGACCAGAAGTTAATTGTGCGGTATGAATCCAATCGATAAATGCGTCGACTGGGCAGAGCCTTGATAAGGCTGGAGTTTTAAAACTAGTTCCTTGGTACCTTCTATCACTTTTCGTTTGTGATAAATAGCAAATCATACCTTCACCTGGTGATACCGTCACATCTTCTACTTGCAGTCGTGTGAGTTCATCGCCTCGGAAGCCGCGCCAAAATCCAAGTAGTAAAAGCGCTCTGTCTCGAACATAGCGTAGCTCGGCGCTACGGCTGCTTTCAGCGCGGGCACGCTCGATGGCTGATGCCAACCATCGATCTACCTGTTCAAGCTGGTCTAGTTGCAGAGGCTTGGCCTGTTTTTCTTTGGCAGGATGAAGTGCTTGTATGCCACGAAAAACCTTTCGTACGACGGGTGATTTGGTTGGATCTGGAAAACCCTGCGAAATATGCCACTGTGCCAAGGCGGCTAAACGTTGACGTAAGGTATTGATCGCGAGTGTCTCAGCGTACTCAACCAAGTAGTTAGCGATACTGTCGGCCGTAGCGGGCAAGAAACCACCCCATTCAATTTCAAAATGGCGCACAGCAGCTTGGTAGCTTTGACGGGTGTTGTCTCGGGTGGCTGCTTGAATATATTGATCAATCTTGCTCATGTTTTTGATGATTACATCTGAAATCAGTAATTTACCCCATTTTTAACACGTCACGCAGGATAACTCTATATTATCCGCTACCAATTTCAAGGAAAATTTACTTGAATTAATTCAAAAATTAGTATGTAATTACATGGTATGTAATGTATTACGATATTTGATGGAGTGACCATATGGCGCGAACTGGCTTATACAAATCGGAAGTGAAAAAGGCACGCGACGCCGTAATGGCACAGGGGCGACATCCTTCTGTCGACGCAGTTCGTGTCGCCCTTGGGAATACCGGCTCCAAGTCGACCATTCACAAATATCTCAAAGAATTAGAGATGGAAGATGGCGGGATTGCCGATCGAAAGACATCTATCAGTGAGGCCTTGCATGATCTGGTGGCGCGCTTGGCTGTCCAGCTGGAAGAAGAAGCCAATGCGCGGATTGGTGAGGTGCAAACACAAAGCACAGAGAAGGAACGGCAACTTAATGCATCAATTGCCGCATTAAACGCCGCCAATGAGGTGCTAAGCGATAAACTAAGTGCGGCCGAAGCCAGAACTCAAAGCGAAGTGGCGGCGCACGCCAGAACAGCAGAATCCTTGCAACGTGAAACGATTACCCGGCATACGTTAGAGCAACAGGTGGCCGATCTGAAAGAACGCCTGGTTGAAAACGATGCACACCGACAATCTTTGGAGGCCAAGCACATCCATGCGCGGGAAGCTTTAGAACATTATCGTGAGTCAGTAAAGGAACAGCGCGACCAAGATATTCGGCGCCACGAACACCAAGTACAACAGCTACAAGGAGAAATTCGCCACTTGCAGCAAAGCCTAGTGCACAAGCAAAACGAAATTACAGGACTCAATCAGGATGGCGCCAGGTTAATAACTGAGCTTTCTCAAGCGCAAAAGTCGATCTACGATCTGCAAAGTACTGAACGCCAACATATCAGTGAGATTGAGTCACTCAGGGTCACAACTGGTCGCATTCCTCTGCTGGAGTCTGATTCTGAGTTAAAAAATACCGCCATAGCAGAGTTGAAACGTCAACTAAATGAAGTCTCTGACACGAATCTTGGTCTACACGGACAGATTCAAACACTGCAATTAGAGCTCGCGAAGTCAACATCGGTAGTCGAAACTCAACAGAAAATGTTCGCAAGACTAGACGAGCATCTTAGTAAAGGCACTGAAAAAATATGATCCTAGATCAATTGGGAATAAATTTGGGAATATTTTGCTGTTGTTTTTGGTGTTAGCAACAATAAAGGTCACATCAACATCATCGCAAAGATAGGTGGATTGTTTGCCCCTTCAACTGTTACTGGCTCGTAGCAAGTAGGTAAAAAGACCTATTCATATTGTGAATATTCAGGAATTTCACATGATCAAATGGATGGTCACAAATCGCCAATGTAGGCAGTGCTCACAAAGTGGAACAATTTTTTTACATAAATACAATCATATAAATGTCGCTACATATTACTAAATGGCTTATGTGTCATTTCTGGCCTTATCTCGGCACATTCCCAATGGTCATATATAAAATTAACTATTAAGCGGTGGTGGCGTATTACTTTTGGTGTTATGGACGTTTTTTACCTGTATCTCGGCATGACACCTAGTTACCATACATCCATAGTCTGCGCCGTGGCTTGGCCGCCAGCGCCTATCGTGCTGACGCTGATTTTAAAGACATCAAGCGGCGAGGTGGTTCGCAACGATGGTACCATGCAAGGCTATATTGAAGAGGCTGGGCCGTTCGAAGAACATACCGCTAGAATGCCATTGCGACGCAAATAATTTTGAATGCATCAAAACGACTGCATTTAAGCGGGCGAATTTTCGATTGTATGAAGATACCGACTGTTAAGATAATACTGAAACGATTTGTAAATAATGCGGTACAAAACAAGCAATTTCCGTTACGATGATCGAATTTAACGATTCAATCAAAGAAAATTTAGTCTCAAATGTCTTTCCCACACCTATCTGAAGTACTGAAGATTCTGGACGGCGCGCTGCGATCAAATGCAACGATGTCCACCAATTACGCTGGCCTATTGGCCGACAAACTGGAACAGGATGGAGAACGTGAAATCGCCGTACGCATCCGCGAACGCTTGGCCCGCGCCCCGACGGCGGTGGCGTATGCCCTGGATGCGACCGGGTTGATCGGTGGCCTGCCGATCGATAGCGAGAGCCGGCTGGACACGCTCGACATCAGCACACCGAAAAAAGGCAGCGTACACCTCTGTCTACCGGGCGGCACTGCCAAACGGGTTGATGAATTTCTCCAATGCGTCAAGCACTACGATCGCTTGCACAGTGCGCGCGCTGCCACGCCGCTTCGCATGCTTCTTTATGGCGCACCAGGCACTGGCAAAACTCAGTCGGCGCGCTGGATCGCCAGTGAACTAGGTTTACCGCTATTGACCGCTCGCTGCGACACTCTGGTCAGTAGTCTACTTGGTCAGACGAGCAAGAATCTCCGTCGCATCTTCGACTATGTCGAGCAACGACCATGCGTGCTCTTTCTTGATGAATTCGACGCGCTTGCTTCCGCACGTGGCAACGAGCGCGACATCGGAGAGTTGCAGCGAGTGGTCATCGCGTTGCTGCAAAATATCGACGCACTATCCGACAATACCGTTCTGCTGGCGGCTTCGAACCACGAGAAGTTGCTAGATCCTGCTGTGTGGCGGCGCTTTCCCTTCCAGTTGCCGTTGCCACTGCCCGACGCGACATTACGACTGGAGATGTGGAAGGGAATGTTGGGCGACTACGCGCCCGACACGCTCGACTGGAATACTTTGACCGTGAAGTCTACAGGCGCCTCTGGCGCCTTGATCGAACAAGTTGGGCTGGATGCAAAGCGTCACGCCGTTCTCGACGGCCGAGCATTAATTGACGACGGGGAGCTCTTTCGCCGCCTGTCCTTGTCACTCGCGCTGATCCAGGGACATTCTCCTGCGAGCCTGAGCGACGAAATTGCCTGGTTGCGTCAATGGGACGCAAAAATATTTTCCCTACGAGAACTTGCCCGTTTATATAATGTATCAACAAGACAAATAAATCACTTTATTCAGGGGGAGCATGGCAACGCAAGCAAACCAACCCGAAAGAGGGGCGCCTAAGACTGCTAACCCGATCGCGCACGTCTCCTACGAACGGCGTGATCTGGTCGGTATGGATCCGCCTGCTGGTGGCGGCGGCAAAGAACTGGTCCCGGTCACCGCCGAACTACGGCAGGCGCTCGCGCGATCCATGGTCGATGCCGCCGCTCTGATTGCTGCCGAGGCGCGCTCACATCCGGACGTGCCGGGTGTGATGGTGATGCGTATGCGCGACATGGCCGTTGCCAAATCACATCGCCCGCTCACCCTGATCGCCGAAGCGAACATGCCGCAGGCAGGTCACGGCGAGATTAATGAAATGCTTGTTGCGGTCAATCCGGTCAGCCTCGACCAACTGGAGCATGTGATCAAGGCGCGCACGACCAAGGCAATCCGTGCCAATCTGTCGGCCGTTGATCGTTTCGAGGCTTGGGACATCAACCGTCGTTTGCCGAAGTACGCGCGCAACAAGCCTCTGGACCAAGTGCTGGCGACGTTTCGTCTGCTCGCAGTGCGTCTGATGGTACGTCTTTTTTCCCACGACTCGGCCGCGACGACCAGTCTGGTGGTGGAGCGCTTCGAGCAGCTCTTTCGCGAGCACGAAATAGCGGTCGTGCGGCTTCCGCAGCGTACCGGGCCACCTTTATTTCTGCTGACGATGAACGAAGCAATGAGTGTCGCCGCGTTCTCAGCCATCCTGCACTTTCAGGGGATACGCCAAGCTAGGCCCGAACCGCGCATCCTCCCTGCAGCCGCTGTTATGCCCGCCACCCCAATGCCAACATTCGCTGGAGCACCACCCATGTCTGGCCTGCCAGTCGTTGCCGTTTTCGACTCTGGCGTCGACCCAACCAGCGCCCACTTGCAACCGTGGATCGCGAGCCGCGACACGTATATCCTGCCACCCGATACCAATTTCGTGCATGGAACCGCTGTCGCTTCGCTCGTTGTCGACAGCCGTGGTCTCAACGGGCAGCACCCGTACTTTCCGATGGCGGCCGCCTGCCGAATTCACGATGTTTGCGCGCTTGAATCTGGACCATACGGCGCGCAACAGGGAGACCTTATCATCAGACTGCGAGAGGCGATCGCGAAGCATCCAGAGGTGAAGGTCTGGAACCTCTCGCTTGGCGGAGCAGAGATTGGCGACGATGAATTTTCCGAGTTTGGACGGGAGCTCGATGCCTTGTCGGACGTACATGGGGTACTATTCGTGGTTGCTGCCGGTAATTACAAGGATGTGCCGCGACGCGGCTGGCCGGCGCAGTCTGTTGCGATGGCAGACCGGATTTCCATACCGGCCGACTCGGTGCGGGCGTTGACAGTGGGAGCGATCACCCATCTGGAGAGTGCGGCAAGCCTGGTGCGCATCGCCGAGCCGGCACCATACTCCCGACGCGGCCCTGGCCCCGTCTTCACGCCGAAACCCGATCTCGTGCATGTGGGCGGCAACGCTGATACACTCCTTCAAACTGCAGGTATCGGCGTCAACGTACTCACTTGCGCCGGCACGGTCAGTAACGGTTGTGGCACCAGCTATGCATCACCAATCGCTGCGGGCTTGGCGGCACGCACCTGGCATTCGCTCTCCGCGCCTGGCCGCGCGAATCCGCTAACGGCGTCGCCCGTCATGGTGAAAGCACTCATGATCCACTGCGCGCAACTTGGCGCCCCCGATCGCACGGCTCTTGAACGTCGCTATTACGGCGCCGGAATGCCTGGCGATCCGACCGCCGTCCTTTACGATTCGGATTCGAGTTTTACGATGCTGTTCGAACTTGATATTGTTGATTCAATGAAATGGCGGAAAGCGCCATTTCCGATTCCTCCATCGCTGATCCATGAGGGAAAGCTCAAAGCTGAGATACTCATCACTGCCGTCTATGCGCCGCCAGTGGATCCGACGAAGGGTGCGGAATATGTACGCTTCAATGTCGATGTGGGCTTCGGGCGATTATCAACCAATGCCAAAGGTAACCTCGCATTCCAAGGTTGCGTTCCAATCGAAGGCGAACTTGGCACTACCGGTTTTGAGGAAGCACAGGTGGAACACGGCGGAAAATGGTCGCCCGTGAAGACCTACCGGCGCAGCTTCCCCAAAGGTGCGACGGGCAATGTATGGGCGTTGCAGGCGACACTGCTGCGTCGAGCATTCGAGCCGCCGCTGGCGCAGCCGTTGCGCGTGGTCATCGTCGTCACCCTCCGCTCGCTCGATGGCAATCCAAACGTCTACCAAGAAGGCCGTCGGCTACTGGCCGCGACAAACTGGTTGAACCAGGATATCGCGGCGCGGATCGTCGTACCAGTGCCGGCGTAGGCCTTGCTCCAACTTGCCACTGTGAAGGCGAATCCAGCGCTGACAAGTATTTGGGTAATTTTACATTTTTTGAGAGATGGGCAAATTTAACCCAGTACGAGTTGTTCGGGTACGAATTTTACTTATTTTGGCCCAATAGTGAAGAACTTGCTCAAGAATTTTCCTCAAGATTAAAGGATATAGTCGAGCTCCAACCTACGTGTTTGGAATTAAACTATGCCAATGGCGTTAGAAAAAATTACATACAATGAAAAAAAGTTGATCAGCTTATTTAGGAAGGAATCAGGTTTGAAATGGGACAAGCAAAAAACAAACAACGAGAGAATTTTTCGACACCCCTTATTGATGAGTGGGAGGCTGATGACTGCATCAACTTTGCCATCGCGCTGGCAAGATTGACAGGATGGCTACTTCACGTTGACTGGTGGGTTACCGATCCAACAGAAGATATTTCCGAGAATGAGATGAAGCCATTACGGGTGTATGTGGCTGATAACCGGGATGGTATTTTTGATGTGCGGGGTGTTAAGACGATTGCCGAATTTAATCAAAGCACGATCATTAGGTTAGCCAAGAAGAAAGGACTCGGATTCGGCGGTGTTCGCACGCGTTTTTATACTGAAGCAATGCTTGCCACTTTGCCTTTGAGAAGTTTGCCAAATGAAGACAAAATCAGTAAGGCTGTTGAGGTTATCAATTCACACCCACTTTACCTTAATGCAATTCCATCGAAACCACAGTCACGTATTCCTGCCTATGATGCTGCCAGATACACTTTTGGCCGCTGTGTTGCCTACGCCGAGGCAATATGCGAATTAATTGGTTTGCAGCCAGTAGCCATTATGGGCAAGCGATTTGCTCCATTGTATGAAGGCACTAAACGGTCGGCAGACGGCTACTTTCATAGCATTGTTGTACATCCAAATGGGATGGGAGAAGACGCTTGGGGTATCGCTCCGATTGAGGATATTGCTGGACGTTTTGGAGCAATCGAATTTGAGATAAGTGCAAACGTACACCAAGAAGTCGTGAAAAATTACAACCGAACATCCAGTGAAAATTACGAAGCAGAGTTAAAAATTGCTAGAGAATTAGTGGCCCAGTACCGACTTGATGCGTAAAAGCACGAGTTTAGCAGCACAGGTAATTAGTGTTTAAAGTGTAAGCAAAAAAACTTTTACCATTTCGAGGGGATGGGCATAAATAGCCAATTTGCTATGTGATCGAGATGAGTAGCGTCCATGAAACGGTCTATCTACGTTAAAGCTTGAGTTCACTGAACAGGAGCTCATAGACAAGGCGATTGAGGAGGGGATGAAGGCTCTTTGGCTTAAATTTATGTCAAAAAACTTTTACCTATCAGCAAAAGTCATTGTGCGGTTTAAAGGCGTAAAAAATTCTTAATTCTTACATTAAATCAAATACTTACTATACTTTCTGCGGATTTTTTACGAATCCTGGCCGACCCTCACCTTAGCTTGGTGGTTCACCTATGCCGCGTCGATCAATTCCTTTGAAATTATTCCGCTACAAGGAATCACGTTTAGTGGCCCATCAGCCGAATGGCTAATGCGTATTTTGTCGGCACCCAATACAGCCTTTAACTTCGATTTTGGCATGCTGCCGGCCGTTTTCGTAGGGTCGTTTATCGGCGCTTGGTATGGCAAAGACCTAAAACTAGAAGGATTTAAAGATGGATATAGCATGAGCCGCTATATTGTCGGTGCAATCTTGATGGGTTTTGGTGCGATGCTCGCAGGTGGTTGCGCAGTCGGCGCAGGAATCACCGGCGGCGCCATTTTTGCTTTAACCGCGTGGATAGCGTTGATCGGCATGTGGATGGGCGCTGGCGTGGCAGACAGATTGCTTGATAATGAAAAATTTTCAAACACACCAGAAAATCGCAACGACGCTACATCCGGAACTTTAAGAGCGCCGTGAATGAGCGAAGAAGAAATTGAAGAAACATCGCGTTTTAACTAATTACTCAAATCTCATTATTCTTAATTGAGTGATCTTGCTCATGACGATGTTGGTTTCTGACTTAGGAAACAGCCTGTATTAGTGAGGATTTACTACAAGAATATAATCAATAGATTTTCGCATAATTTATATTATGTAAAATGAGAGACAAGACCCCTCCGCAATTTGTACTCAAACGTCAGCTAACAAGTTAATGCAAAAATATGCAGAGTGAATTTGTTCTCGAATTGAAATCTATCGCAATAAGAAATAAAAAAATGAAGGAACAAAAATCGACTTATTGAACAACGCCGTGTGGCGAGGCATTGAAGGCGTTACTTAAGCTCACAACTAGCGGCAGATAGTTAAAATTCTTCCCACCCGGGATCCGCCTTGGTCGACGATTTCGGCTTGGCATTTGCAACAGGTTTTGTTGCGGACACGCTCTCGGCTGGCGCGGCCAAGCGTGGTGGAGCCGCCGAAGCCTTGCGCTCAGGCGCTGCCTTATGTGCCGCCGGCGCCGAACCACGATCGAGCTTGAACACACTAACCGCCGCCGCTAGATGGGACGCCTGCTCCTGCAGACTCTCCGCCGCAGCCGCTGCTTCCTCCACCAAAGCCGCATTCTGCTGCGTCACGCTGTCCATTTGCACAATGGCTTGGTTGACTTGCGAGATTCCTTCGCTCTGCTCTGCCGTGGCGACAGTGATCTCGCTCATGATCGCTGTCACGCGGCGCACGCTGGCCACCACTTCATCCATCGTGCTGCCCGCCTCATCCACCAGCCGGCTGCCGGTTGCCACCTTGCTAACAGACTCGTCGATCAACGCCTTGATCTCCTTGGCAGCCACTGCGCTGCGCTGAGCCAAATTGCGAACTTCCGACGCCACCACTGCAAATCCACGCCCTTGCTCGCCGGCGCGCGCCGCTTCCACCGCAGCGTTCAGCGCCAGGATATTGGTCTGGAAAGCAATCCCGTCGATGACACTGATGATGTCGACGATTTTTTTCGACGAATCGTTGATCGACGCCATCGTCGCCACTACCTGCGACACTACCGCGCCACTGCGCTGCGCTACATCTGACGCCGATCCCGCCAGCTGGTTTGCTTGGCGCGCATTCTCCGCATTCTCCTTAACGGTGCTGGTCAGTTCCTCGACCGAAGCGGCGGTTTCTTCCAGCGCACTGGCCTGCTGCTCAGTACGCTCGGACAGGTCGGTATTCCCGTGAGATATTTCGGCACTGCCACGCGCCACGTTCTCCGCACTTGCGCTTACTTGCACCAGAACATCGTGGATATTGCCGACAAATTGATTGAAGCCGTTGCCAATCACTGCAAGTTCATCGTTGCCACTCACCTCAAGCTTGACACTCAGATCTGCATCACCACTAGACAGCGCCGTCATGCGTTCGCCCAACTTGCGCAACGGCGCGGTCAAACGGAACACCACGGTGATCAGCACCAGAGCCGTTGCCATCGCGCACACTAGCGACACGATCAGCGTGTACAGCAATAGTTCGCGCGCGGGCGCCAGCGCAACGCTTTTCGGGAAAGTCAGCTGCACAGACCATAACCCTGTCTCGCCGTGGATGAACAGCGGCTGCAACAGATGCACCAGACCATCGGCATCTTCGTATTCATAGGCCTGTCCCTGGCGCACGCGATCGAGGCCGGCGGCCGGCACGTCGTCGGCTTTCTTACCTAGCTTTTCAGCCACGGGCGTACTTGCATACAAGCCACCATTAGAAATTAGACTCAGCCTGGCGCCGTCGTTCACCTCCAACTCGTTGAGTATCTTGGTCAGGCGCGTCAGCATGAAATCGGCGCTGGCAGTGCCTTGAAATTTGCCTTCGATCATGATCGGCGCCACCAGCGACGCCATCAGCGTAGGCTTACCGTCCACCGGATAGATGTAAGGTTCGGTGAAGAACACCTTGCCGCTGCTTTTGGGAATGTCATACCAGTCGTTGGCACCAGGCGCGCTGTCGAACACGATAGGTTCGACGTGGGTGCCACCGCCAGTGGCGCGAGTCCAATAAGGCATGTAGCGGCCAGTCGCGTCGTACAACGGCAGCTTACCGGCAAATTCGGCATCCTTGTTATCTAGCGCATTCGGTTCCCAGGTGACGGCGGTACCTATCAGGTCTTCCGATCCTAGCAACGTGGCCTTGACCATCTCATTGATCTGGTCGCGACTGAGCGCCTGGTTGGCAACCCGCGTGCCACGCATCGCGCCTGCCAGGTTGACCACCGCCGACAGGTTGCTGGCGATACGCGCCTGCAGCGATACTGCCACCTCGCGAGCAGACGTTCGGGCTAGGTTCATTGCGGCCGCCTCGGCGCTAGCGCTGCTGCGGACGCCGATCACAGTGGCCGTCACGGCGAGACTTAGCACCACCAGCGCAGTGGCTGCCGCGCAGATCTTGCCGTTTAATGAGAGGGAAAAGACGAATCGCGAACGCGGTGCGGACGCGGTTGTGAATGCTATGCTCATGTGAAGCCTGTTAAGAAAAGTCAGAAGGTTCGGGTCAGCGCCAATACCAGCGTGGCGTCAGCCGGATTCGATCTCTCGATCACTCCAGCGGAATTGGGTATGCCCAGCGTGTAGTTGTCATAGGCGTTGGTCTTGCCATGCGCCCTGGTGTAAGCCGCAGACACTGCCCATCCTGGCGCCAGCACCTTGGTGACGCCGGCCTTGTAATCGCGCCAGCTCCACATACTGTTGTTGGCCACGCGACCATGGCCGAAATGAAGATTGAGCGTGTAGCCGTCCCCCAGTTCGACATTGGCACCCAGGTCTAAATAGCCGGTGCCACGCGCATTCTCGATGCCGAAAAATTCCTTGGTAAACGTGTAGTTGTATTTGGCGTAGACGAATTTGTAGCTCAGTCCAAACGCCAACTCACCGTAATCGTAGGTGGTGCGGGTGGCGCGGATTTCGGCGCCCGGATATTTGTAGTAATAGAAACCCGCGCTGTAGCCTACATCGCCGACAGCACCACCATATGCGCCGAAAATATCCCATTCCAGCGTAGCGTTTTCGACAAAGCGGTTGCTGACATTGGACAGCCAAGTTCCGGCAGAAAAGCCGTTGGCACCCACATAATCGAAGCCGCCCTGAAGCGCAGGTTTACCCCAGGTTTGGCGGAAGCCGCGAGAGATATACTGTGACGTCAGCGTCACGTTTGAGGTAAGCGGCGACGCTGTAAGAGCCGGTTCGGCGGAGGTCTGAGCCACTGCTGGCGCGGCGGCAGCTAAGGCAAATGCGCCTGCTATCCCTATGCAAAATGCATGCTTCATATTTCGATACCTCCGACTGCGTTATGGAGCAGGTAGATAATCTGACGAAGGATAGGAAACTTTATTCCCTCACCTCAAGTATTTCACACTTCCCCCATTATCAATTGATTCTGGGCACGCGAAAAACATAATTCATTGCAGCCAATTTAGTTATTTACGATCTTTTCAAATTGCTGCACTACAAGCAAAATTGTTTTTTTTAACTTTCCTTGTATCTTCCAGTACGCATAGCAGCGCAAAATTATTGTCGTGCGATTGAAGAACTAAATTGGCAAGAAGTCTCGCTCAATCTGTACCAGAAATAATGAAGAACTTTCGAATTTTCGGTTTTCAATATCATGAGTCATTATGATTCTTTAACCATTCAAAATATTTTTTAAATACCTTATCTGTTGAACTTTAGCAACACATAACGGTAACAGGTGATTGTGACCAAAAAATTACATCGCATTGCAAGTCCAATTCATTTCTTAATAATTTAGCGGTACAAAAAAGGAATGGCACATGTTGCTTTGCCGAGAATTAATCTGCTTGAGGTGGACTGCCATGTACGTACGACAATTTCTCATCCTCAGCCAGAAGTGCGGATACTTTTAACGGCAGAATCAGTGTGAACCGCGTGCCTACACCGACGAGGGAGTGAACTTGTATTTGCCCTTCTAAAATGCCATGTACAATGTTGTAACAAATGTGTAGCCCGAGTCCAGACCCACCTTGACCTAGCTTCGTCGTAAAAAAGGATCAAAAACCTTATCGACGATCCTTGGCTCAATCCCGTTGCCGTTGTCGAGGAAGTGGATCTCAATATGGTCTTGAATTTCCTCGGATAGATTTGCCACAATCTTTATTTCTCCTTCTTTACGATTTTCAAACCCGTGAATAATAGCGTTGTTGAATAAATTTGCGATTACCTGAGTGAGTGGACCTGGGTAGCTGTCTAGTTCAATTTCTGGAGGGATGTTGAGAGAGAAATCAATCCGACTTTTTCGCAATTGAACCCTGAGAGTTACGGCCAATTCCTCTATTGTTTTCATCAGGTTAAATCGGCGCTGATTTTCACTTGACTGGTCGACTGCGACGGTCTTGAAACTCGTAATTAGTTCAGTCGCCCTTACTAAGTTTCTAATTAATAAGTCAGCCGCCTCCGACATCTCTGATTTAAAGCGTAGTAAAGATGATCGCTTCATTGTGCCTAACTCGAACTCGCTGTCAAACTCAGTTACTTTTTCAAGCACTGTAGTTGAAACCATATAAGCGTTTCCTATCGGTGTGTTGAGCTCATGTGCGATACCGGCAACCAAAGAACCAAGACCTGCTAGTTTCTCAGCATGGATAAGCTGGCGTTGAGCTTCTTTCAACTGAGTAAGACTATTTGCTAGTTGTTTGTTTGAACTCTCTAATTGCGATGTCCTTTTATCTACGCGTACCTCTAGAGAACGATTTAGCTCGGTTGTTTCGGCGATTTTGACTTCCAGAGAGTCGACTACACTATTAAATTGTTGTGCAATCTTCGTGAGTTCGTCGAACCCTCCAATCTCGACTCGTTGGCTGAGATCTCCTTTGACGATGGAGTCGCTTGCCTTTAGCATCGTCTGGAACCGTTTGGTAGTCCGGCTACCAATTTGAATGATCGCGTAAAAAGTTAGACCAATGACAAACAAAATACGGAGCAGTGAATTGCGATGCTGATCTTCTGTAGCTTCAATAATGTTCTCGGTGGAAAAGCCATACTGTAAGAAGCCAATTTCTGCACCAGGTAATAGCAATCGGTTTCTTACGTGAATCACACCACTTTTTGCTGCCTTATCAAGGTCTTTAACAGTATTTGGAATCGGCAACTTCTCGTTGTCTTTACGAGTTGAGATTAAGACTTGATTTTTCGAATCGCCAACAACGACATAGGTAAGACCATTCTTTGCGTTAGCATCTATCATCTCCGAAAAGTAAATCTTCACTGTCGCAAGATCTTGCTTGCTTGCTTGTGTAGAGGTTGTTAGATTAAGTAGCTGAGAAGTTTGGCTAATACTTGTTTTGACGTTTTCTAAAAGTGCGGCGTTAAGCGTCCTATTGTTATCATAGAGAACATTTAATACGAGAAGCAAAGATGCTAAGAAAGCGATGAGAATAAATTGACCTTTAATGCTGTATAGGTGACGTTTGATCTTTTCTCGATTTATCATGATGTACCCCAAAATTACGTTCGATCGTTAATTTTTCTCAAGCAAAGTACGGCACGGATGCAATAGTGTTGGAATTTTTCTGCGAAATTTTGCGTCGAACAAAGCCTTGAAGGTACATTTAAAATATTTACCGTTGATGACCCTTGGGCGAATGTTGAGTATGGTGACCGTATTCAACAATATGATCACTTATTTGTTCCGTTGCTTTTACACAGAATTTCTTACAGGCTCCAGAAGAAAATCTTTGAAGAAATGGTTGTTGTATTTGTTGATATGTATTAGCTCAGATAGTCTCGGACGCTGCTATGTATCTCAACGCAATTGAAGTCTAAAATAGTTAAATATCAGGTTAAAACATAAAGATAATGAATTCGTTGCCTCTTTTTTTTGACTTCATTCGTTCAGTTGATATTTTATTTTCTGCTAGTGTACTAGTAACTTCTGATTGAAGATAATGTACGAACACCTTCGTCAATGGCGTCAGCGCCATGCGGATTTACTTTTTGCAGTCTATGCCTGCGCTCTATTCTCGTTTGCGGCAACGCTTTTGTATCGTGCCTGGCTTGCCAAAGAGTTCGAATTTCATAATGTCTCAATATTACCGTTTGCGATCTGTTCGTATGTGTTGGCTGTCTTCATAATACTGCTTGGTTTTTCCACACCACGCTTTGTACATATTTCGCTGGATCGTATTACACAAGTGGGACTTGTGCTCATTCTAGGACCAGCCGATGCGGCGCTTATCAACGGTCTTGCTTCATTCACCTATCCGTTGTTGGCCCAACACCGGCAGTATGATATGCGGAAAGCTTTAGTGCATGCATTGCACAACAGTGCCATGTTCACGCTGATTATCTACTGTTCTGGTACCGCTTATCGATTGAGCGGTGGTGCAGTGCCTTTGATGGTGCTCGACTGGAACGCAGTACGCGCATTTATCGTACTTGTGGTTCTCATGCAATGTTTGAACGGATTTTTTTTGCGCATACGAGCCGTTGTAATGTCCGTCCCGCGTAAATGGGCTCTGGATTGGTATTCTCATGGAATTGAGGTTCCGGTTGCTTTGGTGGGGCTACTCACCGCCATGATCTACAACGGTATGAGTATGGCTGTTTTCGGTCTGTTCCTAATAATGGTCATCGCCGTCATCCTTATCGCCAAATTTCTAAATGAAGTGACAGTTGTTTTGAAGCGCCGCGTCAAACAAGTGATCACCATAAATCGCGTTGCAAAGGCTATTTCCTCTTCTATACAGCTCGATCATCTAATCCGTGTGGTTTATAACCAGTGCATGCAATTATTCAAACCAACGGAGTTCTATTTCTGCGTGCGAAACTGTAACAACGGGAAGCTCGAATGCAAGTGGGGCTATCGAACCGGAGCTCTACAATGCGCACCGGGAATAGACGCGCAGAAACTAATCCAGTACTCCGTGGAGCACCAACTTTCCTTGCACCTGACTTCGCTCCCTAACTCTCAATCTTCATTTCAACATATCCTCGACCCAATTCAGCTGACCGTCGGCTCACTTATCTGCTTACCGATCATGTATAACCACGAGATACTTGGCATTATTTACATATCCGATGATGTCGAATTCGCACTCACTCACCATCACTATAAGCTCATGCAGGCAATGTGTCGCCAAGTCAGTTCGGCGATCAACAATATCAATATGATCGAGCATCTGGAAGAGCATAAGATAGCGTTGGAACAGAAAGTCTATGAACGGGTCACTGAAATTGAGCAACAAAAACGGGTCTTGGCCGATATGAACCAAACCTTGGAAAAAGCAAACTTACGTCAGGAAGAATTACTTGCATCACTGCGCTTGGCGTCGGCCGAGCTTGAACGTCAGAATCGAGAAGACGCGTTGACAGGTCTATATAACCGACGCTATATGGATGAATTTCTCGCTCGCGAATATGCGCGCGCCATACGCCAGAACACCGCAATGTCAATTGCCTTGGTCGATGTTGATCATTTCAAACTTGTCAATGATCAATTCTCACACCAAGTGGGCGACGCAACTCTGAAAGCCTTAGGGGAAATTCTTCAAAATGTGGTTCGAGGACTTGATATGGTAGCGCGCTATGGCGGGGAAGAAATTTTGATATGTTTGCCAGATACAGAACTGAGAAGCGCGATTAACGTCTGCGAGAGAGCTCGAATGTCCATTCAAAACTACGATTGGGAACGTGTCGCATCTGGACTGAAAGTGACCGCAAGCTTTGGCGTTGCGCAGTGCTCAAGAAATGGTGTTGCAACACTGCTTGCAAATTGTGATCAGAAACTCTAAGAGGCAAAGCGTACCGGCCGTAACAAGGTTTGCGGATGACGGCAGCAGGTAGACTTAAACCGTCTCAGGAAACGCAAGGGTTCACAAGCGAACCTGACGCGTACGAATTCTCGATACTCATTCTCTCTTCCATTGTATTGGTGTAGCGCGGCTTATCGCCGAGCTAAGCGGCTGTTCTTAATTGTGGTTTTGTGAAATACTTTCACGCAGGAAAACCACAAAACTGTGACT
Source organism: Undibacterium sp. Di24W (assembly GCF_049340325.1). Lineage (NCBI taxonomy): Bacteria > Pseudomonadati > Pseudomonadota > Betaproteobacteria > Burkholderiales > Oxalobacteraceae > Undibacterium > Undibacterium sp. Di24W. The sequence continues at coordinate 138,899 of NZ_JBMPOP010000004.1, read as the reverse complement.
TAAAAACTGTCCAGCACAGGCACGAAGTACCTGAGTGGCGGGTGCGCAACTTGTTATGCTAATACGCGTTTGCACCAACAACTTTAACTGTTACCTTTGAATATTCTGGAAACTTACGCTTGGTGCAACCACACTTAATCACAAAATTTTCTTCTTCATTTGGTGCAAGACTTTTACTAATGAATTCCGACTCTTCATAGACGAACTCACCTTTTTCGTTAAAAAATTCCGCTTCTAACTTAATTGAGCTAACCTTTTCCTTTCCAGAATTTTTGATTTTTCCTATTACCATGACAAAGTCGCCCTCTCTGGTATCGTGGAAACTTTGCACTTGGATACTCTTTATATGATCCTCTTCTTTTGATTTATAAGGATTGCTGTAGGCCTCATCGCTATAGAAAAAGTTAGAAATTTTGTAGTTCACTACGTTTGAAATGAAAAGAACCACCACCAAGGGAATTAACATTCCTAAACCAAGAATGAAACCCTTACGAAATATTTCACCAAATGAGTTTTGCATTTATTTCTCCATTAAGAGCATAACTAGATATAGGGGGCCATGGTGACGGGCGTAAAGGCCTCTTGTACATTCACTTTCCAGAGTTGTTTTGTATTCTCATACAGTACTAAATTTTCCTCGAAAAGCATCACGCTAATTTCTTTCCATTTTACCAAGTTCCCATATTATGTCAATGAAGCAATTAAATATAAGATTTATCATGCAAGTTTCGAGTATGTTTATCTTTTGGATTTAATCCAAGTATGTGGTAATGAAAGCAGCAACAACCGCCCGCCCCTTTTGTTCTGCCAGATCTCCCAAAACAAACACACCGCCGTCAGCCATTGAAAGGGCAGTTTTCACTTCGCTTTTGCGCAAGGTCAGGGGTATTAATTACCTTTTAGAATATTTCATTCCTCAACGATTGTATTACACCAAGTTTCCTTAATTCCGCACTCATTGACATGTAAAACGCGAAAAACTACACGCTAAGTGGATGTCTGACTCATAAAAATGATGTTTTTGACTGGCATGATGTTTGCTGAGATAACAATGACGGGATTGGCAGATTTTGTTTTTTTAGATTTTAGACCTGCTAGCTGTTAAGTTTTTGGCGAAACATGGATCGGACATTTCTACAGCGCAAAGCAGTTTGAAGTTTGGCGTGGATATGTTGTTCGCTTTAATCCTGTTCCTCGTTCCACCATCTCATTCATTGACTGTAAGACTAGGAGGAAACAAACTATGCATCTACCTAATTTCAATCGTAACGCTAAACGAAATGCGCTCACAACATTCATTGTTGGCCTGAGTTTTAGTTGTGCGTCGCTTACCAGCGCGACTGCACAAAATGTCGCACCTGCTGCACCTAAGGCATCTGTGGTACCGAGTTTTCCTTGTGGCGGTGTCAACCCGATTGGCGTTCAATTAAAGCCTATCCCTAAATTGAGCAATGGTGAATTCACCAATCCAGGTGCCGATTGCGCGATGTGGCAAACTTTTATCTATCTCAACTGGCCTGCCAAATCGGGGCAACGTGGCATCCCCGATACCTCTGCCCTATTCGGCGCACCAGGAACAACCGTTTGGGAAAGCTTTTTAACTGAAGAGCAAGTATTTTTGCCTAATGGAGCGAAGCCACAGCCTTGGAATAACAGTGTAGTTAATGCAGCGCTTCCAAAAGAAGTTGCTAGTGAAGTCGCTGTGGGTGGTGTGCGAATGTTGACCCGTACGGCAAAGGTATCTCCTACGGTCGCCAACCTTCAGGCAACGCTGAAGGCGAATAAAAGCCTGGCTGCGAACACGACCATTCCACTCGATGAGATCACTCAATCGGACGGCAATATTCTCTATGACCAGCAGAAAAATCCTGTGTATTACGATGTGGCCATGAATAAGGCTCAGTATGATTACATCACTCAAAACAGTTTGTACAACGCTACTACACAGGCTACTTTTGCAAAGACCACGAATATTGTGTTGCCTTCGGGGTCAATCGAGGTAAAAGCGGCGTGGAAAGTGCTGACTGCAACAGAAGCGAGCTCTGGGCGTTTTCATCTTGCAAAGGGATATATTCCTGGCGCTTCTGGTGGCAAATCGGTCACTATCGGCTTAGTTGGATTTCATATTTTCGCCAGTGGTGGAAAACAAAATGCCGGACTGTGGGCGACCTTTTATCAAGTAGATAATGCACCATTAATGGGTGCAACGCCTAAGCAAAACTACAGCTTCAATAATCCTGCAAGCAAGACCCCAGTGAACACCAAGGGCACCAATCCAACCCAGGTCGTACAGGTATTTCCGGATGATGTGAATGCGGCTCAAGTCAATACGCAAGCGCAAAAAATTATCATTGAGGGCTATGCAAAATCACCGTGGCAATATTACGCGATGATCGATACACAGTGGTCCAAGACCGTACTCAACCTCGCGACTCCAGTTCCGCTGTCTGTACCACTGTCTCCAGGCAAACCTGGCGATATCAGCACCAATACGCTGATCAATCCTGTGCTAGAAACTTTTATGCAAACCAAAGGGAATAGCTGCATGGGTTGTCATTCTTTTGCCACGACCGCACAAAAAGGCAGCAAAACTGCGACAGGCTTCAGCTTTATGTTCGGTAACGCGCAGGCACCCAAGTAGTCGGTTTTCATACTAAGTTCAGGTCTAATGCTGCCACCACCGTGGCAGCAATTCTTGAATTTGTGATTGTTTAAACCGATCATCAATTAAGTAAATCACGCCGCGATCAGACGTTGTGCGAATGACTCTTCCCGCGGCTTGAACCACTTTTTGCAATCCTGGATACAAATAGGTGTAGTCATAACCCGCACCAAATAGATGTTGCATGCGTTGTTTAATCTGTTCGTTGATAGGATTCAATTGTGGCAATCCCAAGGTCGCAATAAATGCACCTATCAAACGAGTACCAGGTAAATCTATCCCTTCACTAAACGCCCCGCCCAAAACAGCAAAGCCTATTCCTTGACCGTTTTCTGTAAAGTTCGCGAGAAAGCTATTTTTTGCCGGTTCATCCATGCGTCTCGTTTGCGTCCAAACCGTAACTTCCGGAAAACGTTCTTGAAAAAGACCTGCTACCTGATCCATATAATCAAAGCTGCTGAAGAAAGCGAGATAAGCACCAGGCAGTTCCTTAAATTGTGTTGCCATTAACTCTGCGATCGGTGACAAGGATTGCTGGCGATCAGCGTAACGGGTTGATACAGATTCAACGACATGTACCGTCAACTGATCCGCGTTGAATGGCGATTCAACATCGACCCAGGCGGTATTATCGGGCATGCCTAGCAAATCGCTATAATAATTCCAAGGACTTAAGGTCGCCGAGAATAAGGCACTGGTGTGAGTTGCTTTAAAACGTGGTTGCAAAAATGGTCCTGGAACGATGTTGCGAATACAGAGCACTGATCCGAACTTTGATGTGCTTATATCGAAAATCGAATGCTCGCCAAAACTCTCACTTAGTCGAATGAAGAGCAATGCATCGAAATAGAACTCTTGTAGTGATGGATTGATGGTTGAAGGGTGCTCCGCAAAATACGCACCGATTTCGCCGCACAGCGATGCCAATACCTTACTGAATTTGCCTGGCAGCGTGGCGTGCACTAGGTATCGATTTTCGTGCTTGTTACTGACGTCATCAGATTTCTCTAATGCCAGCCATTGTCGATGTAGTCGGTCTAGCGCTTTCTTTAAAATTGCAGGAGCTTGTTTACGTACTTCTTTAAAACGCGCATGACTCAATTCAGCCGTGTACATAGCACGAGCGCGCGACACCATATTGTGTGCTTCATCGACTAACAGACCAACCTTCCAACCGTTACTCAAAGTCAAACCGTACAACATCGCATTGAGATCAAAGTAGTAGTTATAGTCACCAATAATGACGTCGCTCCATTTCGCCATTTCTGTACTCAGATAATACGGACATACTTGGTGAGCCAATGCGACTTCTCGCATTTGGACCTGATCGAGAATGGCTATTTGCGCCGCCGCCGCGCGTGCAGCAGGTAGACGATCATAGAAGCCTTTGGCTAACGGACAGGAATCGCCGTGGCAGGCGTTTTCTGGATATTCACAGGCATTGTTTTTGGAAACAAGCTCCAATGTTCTTAGTGATGTGCTTGGCAATTCTTCCTGCAAGGTTTCTATCGCATTAAGTGCCAATTGGCGACCAGATGTTTTGGCAGCTAAAAAGAAAATCTTATCGAGCTGATGTTCGGCACTAGCTTTAAGCATAGGGAAAAGGCTCCCAATCGTCTTGCCTATGCCGGTCGGCGCCTGTGCCAGTAGACAGCAGGCGCGATTGCTCGCTTTATACATCGCCTCGGCCAGAGTCCGCTGCCCTACCCTAAAGCTAGTATGCGGAAAGGGCATTTCACGAAGCACCAGATCACGCAGCTCTCGATGAACTATTTCTTGTTTCGCCCAATTGAGAAACTGTTCGCACAATCGTTTATAGAAACTTGCTAACAACACGGTGTCGTACGATTCGACCATCGGAGTCTCAGCCTGTTTATCGACGTCGTAGTAAATCAGCGCGACTTTCATTTCAGGTAATGCTAGCTTTTGACAAAGCAAGTAAGCATAGATTTTCGCCTGTGCCCAATGAAGCTGGCGATGATTGTCAGGTATCGCTTGAAAATCGCCACGATAAGTCTTGATTTCCTCTAGCTGTACAAGATCGGGATCGTAGCCATCTGCCCGACCTTTAATCCATAGTTCCTCAAAGCGCCCTTCAAGCCGCACTTCGCGTTGATAGCTGACTTCTCGGCGGGATGTGACTTGATTATGCCCTTCGATACCTTCTAGACCTGAAGGTGAAGGGGTAAAACGAAAGTCCAAATCGCCCTGTTTGGCAGCAAATTCAACCAAACTCCGCACGGATACGATGTACGGATCTTTGCTCACTGGCTATCCTCAGACCATTCGAGATAGCAGACGGAGATTGGCATCTGATGTAAAGCGCAGTAGTCGATCAAGCGCTTCTGATTGTCTTGAAGGCGATCACCTGGGCCTTTGACTTCGATCATGTTGTAACGCTTCTCTTGTGGCCAAAACTGGATGAGGTCTGGAAAGCCATTTCTATTGGCTTTGATGTCAGACAAGATGCGATTAAACCAATGTTTCAGGTGTTCGGGCGGAATGCAATTTAATGCAAGATCAAGCAAGGTCTCGTCAAGCGCGCCCCAAAATACAAAGGGTGATTGAATACCATTCTTGACTTCAAAGGTTAGGCGGATGCTTGTGATATACGCATCTGTATCGAGTTGCGCTAGACAGCGAGCGAAGTCCGCCTGTCGTCGAGCATGAAAATCGACACTCGTTAAATCAACCGGACCACGATGAAAAGGATGAAAAAAAGCACCGGGTATCGGTTTAAAAATCGCATCCCAACACAACAAGCCAAACAAGGAATTGATGAGGGTGTTTTCTACATAAAACACTGGCGTATCTTCGCTATGTAAAAAATCTCTCACAACGCCTTCTACATTAAAAGAACCTGTTGGATAGGGCAATTGGAGTTCTATCACATCCACATCTGTGACGTTGGGTGCCGATGGCTTTTGATGACCAAGCTTACGGTTCAAACGTGGTGCGCTACGTTGTAACTGCTGCAGCTCGGCTTCACTTTCTGGTGCTACTAAGGCTTCATTGAGCAACTGCAAGGCTTGTGCGCTTTGCCCTATTTTCTCAAGCACACGGATTTTACGTAGTCTTACGCCAAGGTAAGGCGTCTGTCCATAGATCCTTAAAGCCAAGTCCCATTCTTTGAGTTTTTCCGCCTCCAGTCCTAGCTGGAATAAGAACTTGTGGCGGCGTCGGGCTATCCAATCGTTGTCGAAATGTAGCCCAGAAACTTCTCCGAAAACGATATCAATGGGCTCTTCTTGTTCAAATAGCTCGCGGCATAGCTGCAAGGCGATATAGTCTTCGATATCACGCCGTGTTTGAAAGCCGCGCGACTCGCGGGAGATATCGATGGATTCATAACGATAAATGCCGAGATCCGACAATACGAATTCGGACCAATCTTGGCGCCCGTTACCAAAGAAGATCAAGCGCAAGCGATCACATAGTGCTTTGTTCTTGATATGAATGAGCACTTCTTGCGAACTTGGATGCCAAGCTGAGTACCGTTTTATCCCGGGCTTCAGCTCGCGCAGGTAGAACAACTGCTCAGCTTTGTTCAATTGCTTGTAGGGAGCCGTGAGCGCAAAGGCTGATACGATTTCCGGCTTCTGCAGAACATCAAAAAGCTGGTCAATCGATAGCGCCGGATCTAGATCTATCCATCCTGCATTCAGCAGCGGCGCTAAAGCCGCTTGCCCATCTCCGATCTCCGCATAACTCAATTTACTTAATCGGAAAAATTCCCCTTTGCGCATGACCATACGGACAAACAAAGCACGAGCATTTTGTGGCATTCCTGAAAAGGTAGTGATCAATTCTCGTTCTTCATCGATCAATAAATCGTCATATCGTTCACCTACCCAATCGAGTACCAACTGAAAATTTTCAAGGTAATACAGCGGATTTTCTAAGACTGGTTTCATGGGGAGATTGCGATGTGTAAATTTGCCGCTGAAATTTCTATAAATATTTTCTAATTGTTTAATAAAAAATAAATTGCTTCAAAAATGAGATGGATAGGTCTTTTAAAAATTAAAATCTAGCAGTGCAAATAGATAGAACGAGAAGGGAAAAATTGAGCAATCGAATGAGCGAAATTTCCCTCCACAATACGTATAATTTTTACCCAGTTTGCATTGACCACGACAACTAATCAATAGGGAAGATATCATTTCTGGCCACCGTCAGGTACTTTCCGGATTTGTGGGCGGCGTGCAGACCTAAGGTATTTCGATGACGACATTACCTGTCTTCACGCCACTGGCGACGTAATCGTAGGCAGCAGCAATTTGATCCAATGGAAAACTACGATCGAGTATTGGAATAAATTTTCTGTTCTTCAAGCGTTCCACAATAAAACGTAGACTCGCCTTAATCGGACCTGGAATTGGAAAGACCACTTTTTGACCACTCGAAAAACGCGTCAGCAATGGTAGGTATAAATTCTGTGCGAAGCGTCCAAGCTCCGATGAAATGTAGATCCCATGTGCATTCAATACAGATTTACAGCGTTGATACGAATGTGTTCCCACCACGTCAAATACAAAATCATACTGAGTCTGCTCTCGGCTAAAATCTGTCTTTCGATAGTCGATGAAATATACCGCTCCAAGTTCAAGCAAGAGATTGCGATGCCGCTCTTCGCTGACTGCAGTGACTTCAGCGCCTAACTCCACACAAAATTGCAACAACGCTGAACCAATCGCCCCGCCCGCACCATTGATGAGGATCTTGCTCCTTGGTTGGATACTAAGTTTATTGATGTAATTGTAGGCATAATGTGCGCCTTCTATACTAGCAGCAGCCTGCTGCATGGAGAGCTGACCTGGCACCAACGCTATCGCCTGATTCGTGTTGATTGCCAAGTATTCGGCGTGGGCACTTAGGCCTAAGTCATTAAAGCCAAACACACGATCACCAGGTTTAAATTCCTTAACGCCCTCTCCTACTGCCAGCACTTCACCTGAAAACTCAGTCCCTAAAATTGCTTTCTTAGGCTTGAGAAGTCCTGTAAAAAAACGCATGATGAAAGGTCGTGCGCTTAAAATAGCGCAATCGGTGCGATTGACGGTACTCGCATTAACCCTCACCAAGAGCTCTTGGGAAGCAGGCTCCGGCCGATCGACGTTTTCGAGCTGTAAGAGCGAAGGCGCTCCATATTGTCGGCATAGAATTGCTTTCATCGATACGCTTTCTCTTTTGTGATGGATCGCTTTTTTTACAACAAACATGTTAAACTTACGATGTAAGTAAAAATCATTTGCACGCTGCCAAGGTCACTTCGTAGATACATTATGTGCGGTCGTATAATTCCTCCCAGCCTGTGTTGCACTTTGATGCTCATAGTGAGCGTGCTGCTTGGCGCTTGTGACACTAGAAACGAATGGCAAGACGGTGCATATCAATTGCGCTGGATAGACACGCCGGAATTATTTCTGGTTTACACCAACGACAAAGGGCGAAGCATGACACTGATCGACGCGGATATCATTGGCATCGGATCAGACGAAAAGCATATCATCATTCGCCATAGACATCACCTTAGTCGAGAGATATCGTATTTCGTCATAGACAAGCAGGCCACGAATACGCACAACAATGCACAAGCAGTACCTCTTCGACACTTGAGTGAGGAGGAATACCGCTCACAAGCCGCTCAGACCACTTGGCCAAACATTAACCGTGAATTTCATTACCCATAACTAGGATAAGATCCTCATCATAAGCTCCAAGCATCATGCCCTTTTTCTACATTAAATTCTTGCATTTAACTTCGTTAGTCCTCTTATTCGCCGCTAGTGCTTATAAGAATGCGCAACTCAACGCGCAATATTGCGATCATAAGCTACTGAAAAAAAACTTAATGGCGGATCGCCTCTCTGCGCTCAACGCGACGCTGATGGTTATTACTGGGCTGGCGATGCTACTAAAAGACTATCCCGTCAATCTATTCCGTCTGCATCAAACTGTCTTTTGGATCAAGATCGGAATCCTAGGCTTGACCACCAGTTTGATCATCGTGAGCAAATTTACTTTACGCCGAATCGCTCACGACCACGAAAGCATGCCAAACAGCCGTATATTCATTCCTCGTTCGATCAAATTCATACTAGGGATTGATCTCATTGGTCTGGTGTCGATGGCGGCGCTCGCTTCTTTCATGGTGCGCTATTGAGCGTTCAACGAGAGTCTATCCATTTCATCAAAGCGCTTTTAACAGCTTGGTGATATCGGTCGCGTAAAAATAGCTGTTCAACGAAAACGGTGTTTTGCAAGTCAGGTACAGGGATTCTTGGTTCGTGACTTGCACAGACGCGAGGCCGTGTTGCTGACAGGCCGTAAGTAACGCAGGTAAGGCCTGTGTATTGCCAAATATGGCATACCCTTCGAGTCCGATCACCTTCATCTTAGGCTTCAATTGTTTGCAAGCCTTTAAATCATCAATGATCAAACCGTCGCTTGCTTCAAACACACTGCTCTCACCACAGTCTTCTTTTATCATAGATGAGAAGACTTTCTTGATCATCATATCCAGTTGCACTTGATTCGGCGGAACGCGACGCGCGAAGCCCGTTTGTTGAAAAAAATCGTCCCACACTGTGGCCATCGGGATGGCACTCGTAAATAATTGGGGCAGCCACCTTGGGTGACAGTCTAGCTTGTCACCACATTCGATTGCATCAAAAAAGTCTGGCCGTATTCCATCTTGAATTTTCGCGTAAAACTCCGCAACATTGCTAATGCCTACGCTCAAATTTTTTCGTGCCGCCAAGCCAAACACATAAGCTGCAAAACCGCAGCGATAATCAAGTTGACGAGGTGCGGTATAGTTTTTAGACAAAGCCTGCCATGGTTTGTTTTCTACGCCCAACAAGCAACGATTCAAGGCATCGTCGAGATCTTTCGCTGCCTCCTCTTGATTCATCCAACCCAACTGCACTGCTGTGTGCCAGCGCAGATACTCTCCACCGCCTTCATGTATCACGCGACTCAAAGGATAGATATCGACTTCGTCTCGTTTTTGAAAGCGATGGCTAAACTCATGACCAACAAAATCGCTAATAGATTTTTTTTCTTGAGCTGTATATTCACTCGGCCAATTGAACAGACCCAGGCGCAAAACATTTCCTGCATCACCATCAAAACCGACAGCGCCAGCATGCGGCACATTCGCAGCCGCGAGTATTGGCATCATAAAGCGTGCTTTCGGCATCGCGGTGCGCAGGTATTTAATTGTTTCGCGGGAGACTTCTTGTATCCGTGATACATAGGCTGGCGATAAATTTTCGTCGACATAACTCAGTACGCCAGTGCCGGCATCAATAGTCAAGGCCTGTGTTGAAAATAGAATTGGAAAGCTACTCTCAGCAGCTGGTGCGAATCGGCTACTGCTTTGATACGCTCTTCCCTCGTACGCCAAGTGTGGTGCGAACATTGAGTAACGCATCTCGCCACAGCGTGAGTCAAGCTGGTAATTGCTCGTGTGCACATAAAGCGCCTTCGCCATCGGAAAGGCGGCGGGGTAGCCTGTCACTTTATTGACACTACTTGGCACAAAAAAACGGGCGACATGACATTGCGGCTTGAGCTTAATCTCGTCTCCCTCGATGCTAGCGCATTCGTCTTCCGCGCGCCAACTTGCGCGAATCTGTTGAGCTAGTGGTCCATCTTTATCAAAACGAAGTTGCGTGCACTGCGGCGGTACGTGATACTCCAGACTCAAGCCCTGATCCGGTAACAAACGCATGTGAATTTCTATCTGCGCCGTCGCGTTAAGACCGTACCACAAAGCTGTGTTGCAAAGCATCAGCTGTATCAAACGTAGGTAAGTTCTCTTCATCTTGAAGTATTCCTTTGTTGTGTATCAAGGTCTGTAAATACGGGGCGCATTGGGTTCACAGAGTTCCATTTTCAGCTGAGTAATTCCACCACGCGAAACCAAACAAGCGATCAATCTCAGCTTCCTCGAAACGGTATTTTAGGACGCGAGCATAGTTTTGCCGATCTCTTTTATTGAATCTAACGAAACCAACTTTTCGTCTGCTGCAACTTGATTTTGCGTGTCCTCCTTTGATTTTCTAGGGTTGGCATATGCTAAAATCCAAGGCGAGATTATGATACTTACACCGTAAGTAAGTCAAGGAGATTGATTTTGGCAACAAAGAAAAAGCTGTCAGGCCCAGAAAGGCAAAAGCTTTCTAGAGATGTCGTGATTCAAGCCGCAATTAAGCTGACCGATGAGATCGGTATTGAAGCACTTTCTATGCGTAAGTTAGCTGAAAATCTCAATGTTGAAGCAATGTCTTTATACAATCACGTCAAGAATAAAGAAGACTTGTTAGACGCCATGGTGGACGAGGTCGTTGCACAAATGTATTTACCCAATTGCGATGGAAACTGGCGTCAAGAAATTGAGCAAGCCAGCCTCTCTGCGCATACCGTACTAATGAAACATCATTGGGCTAGTATGCTATTAGTCTCTCGTCCTGCAGTGGGTAGCGCTAAATTAGCTCATTTTAATGCAATCCAAGGATGTTTCGTCGATGCTGGCTTTAGCCCGCAAATGGCGGATCAAGTACGGCACGTGATCGACGGGCATTTATATGGTTTTACTTTACAAAAACTGCTCTATCCAACACCTGAAGGCGATTATGCGACAGCGGCTTCACAATTTTTGCCTTTGCTGGCACGTGACTTTTATCCACATTCCTACAACTTGGTCGAGACAGTAGCTAAGGGCAAATATGACGGCAAACATTACTTCGAATTCGGACTAACCTTACTCTTAAACGGCATACAGAAAATGCTTGAAATCGAAAAAGCTAAACCCGAAGTAAAGAAGCACGCTCTCAAAAAAATTAAGGATTGAAACGAAACTTGAAGTTAGCCAAGTCATGGCGATCTGTAAATGCAAAGTTTAAAAAAACACATTGAACTCACGATAAAGGCTCTTTTGGCGTTAGAATTACATACTTACAGTGTAAGTTCCAATCTAAATGCGCTCTTCTGAATCTGGTATAAAAAAATTTCTGGGATCGTCAGCATGCAATAGAGCGATTGTTGCTTCGCTACCGATTATTTACCGACTGAGGTCATACATATGAAAAAACTCCACCATCTCCTTTTCTCTGGCTACCAAGCATCAGCGCGTTTGATGATGACTATCCTAGTTTGTTTCGCCACATTCGTTTCGCACAATGGTCAAGCACAGAATATCGAATACGAGACCAAAAAGATTGCGTACAAGGATCTGGTCGCTAAACTCTATTTGCCTAAAACAGTCGGCAAAGTGCCTGCGGTGATTGCCTTTGGAGGCTCCGATCCGAGTTGGGCGCTAGCTGATGCTAATGGCGAAATGATGGCGAAAAATGGCATCGCAGTGATTGGAGCCGTTTACTTCAAAATGGATCCATCACTACCTGTCAGCCTAGACCAAATTCCGATGGAGTATTTTATTAAGGCGATTGACTACGCACAGACGGTGCCGCAAATTGATGCAAATAGAATTGGTGTAGTCAGTGGCTCGCGTGGATCAGAGGCAGGCTTTTTACTTGCTATTTTGGATCAACGCATCAAATCCGTGGTGATCACGACGCCGAGCAAAGTAGCTTGGGGTGGCATGACAAGCCCACAATCCGCGTGGACATACCAAGGTAAAGATATACCTTCCTTAAATTTACCTGACAACGCAAATGCGACACAACTCGAACGCTTTTATCTCGCACTCTCAGACCAAGAAAAAGTTAAGAAAGCGATGTTTAGCTTCGAAAAAATCAATGGCCCTATTCTTTTAGTGTCGGCAGAAAACGACCAGATTTGGCCTGGCACCGCGATGAGTAATGATATCGTCGCCTATCTAAAACAAAAAAATTTCGTCCATTCCATCATCCACAAATCGTATCCGACTGGACACGCGTTTAGTCGCGAAACTGCACCAGAAATCAAGCAAATGATTATCGATCACTTTATCCGTACTTTGCGAGACCAATAGTTCTGGCTATGCGCAGTTTGAACCAACATTGGATGCTCGCTGAAATGATCGTGATCTTTATTCCGATCACCTTTATCTTAATGATGTCGGCACCATTTGTGGTGATGGTTTCTTTGAGCAGGCCCTTGCAGATCGCTAACCTGTTACTTGGCATCACGTATTGCGTCTCAAGTGCGGCGCTCTACGCTTCATGGGTATTGGCACTGCGCTTCTGGCGTCATGGCGCAGATGGCCTAAGAATGGTTTCAAAACACTATACGGTAATTGTGACACTAGGTGCTGTCATCGCAGTCATCTCATCCGGCATGGCATTATTTGAACAGACAACAGGTTTTCTTCTGGGAGTGCCTATGCTGATTCCTTATTCACACTTAATGTATGAGCTTCGTGCCTCAAATACGGTTTGATACACGCTACGAAATACTAAGACAACAACCAATAATAAGAGAAAAACTCTGCTAATTTCACAGTTAGCAGAGCTTCGACTCATCATAACCGAAGACGAAAATGTTAATGCTCAATCGGTCGATGACCGATTGAGCCGCGCGGACTTCTTTATTGTAAAAGCATGCAGTGAGCTATTGGCTAACCACACTCACATCATCAATCAAGAACGAAGTTGCTGTGACAGAACCTTCAGTACCAAGGAAGTAAATGCGGATGGTCTGTCCCTTGTACCCACTCAAATCAAACGACTTGCTGATATAACTTGTCCCCTTGTTTAGATTCGAGTAAGTAGCAAGCGTACTGAGCACTGCGCCACTACTATTGCGAATCTGTACCTGCAGAGTATCATAGGCCTGAGTCGTTGTCGTTTCATCTGACACCACCTTCAACCAGAAATTTAAGGTGGTGGAAGTACTGGTGCTTGGAATGACGATTTGTTGATACAAACTGTCGACATGTGCCGCACCATAACCATTGAGCCATGCTTTATAGGTCCCGGCGCGGGCAGCTTGCGTTGTGTCGTTGCTAATGACCCCGCTGGTTGCAGTCCATGAGCCGGCACCACTTTCAAAACCACCGTTGACGATCAACTGCTTCGTCACTGTGTTGTTGATACTGAAGTTCACCGACGCCGAGGTACCAATATTATTTGCAGCATCGTAGGCTTTTGCTACCAATGTATGATTGCCGTTAGCTAGCGTGGCGGAATTGAGCGTCGTGCTATAAGGTGCGGCAGTAAGTGTCGATTTCAAAGTGCCATCGACATACAATTCCACACGACTCACCCCAACGTTATCGCTAGCTGCAGCGCTTAAGATGATTGTGCCGCTGGTGCCGCTTTCGCTCGCACTTACCGTTGGCGGTGTGCTATCGACCACGGTATTATTGACATTGAAATTGACCGTACTTGAGGTGCCCACATTATTGGCCGCATCGTAGGCTTTTGCTACATAACTGTGAGCGCCATTTGCCAAGGTATTTGAGTTGACAGGCAAGCTGAAAGGCGCAGCTGTGGCTGTGCCTTTCAATATGCTGTCGATGTAGAACTCGACCTTGCTGACACCGACATTGTCGCTCGCGCTAGCGTTTAACGTAATCGTGCCACTGGTTCCTGTTTCACTTGCGCTGATCGTTGGTGGCGTCGTATCTCCTGAACTCGTGCCTTGACTCACCCAAATCGGTGCAGACCAGAGAATATTACCGTCGTCTTGGGTAACTCTAGCGTAATAGAAATGTTCACCAGATGTTGGTGTAATGGTCGTGACCGCAGTATTACTTAATTGAGTCACTGTACCATTGCGTCCTGGCACACCTTCAAAAATTTCTACCGTGCTCGCTGTACGGCCGTTGCTATTCGCAAAATTCGTTGTCAGGGTCAAAGCACCAGAATTGCTGAAGCGCTCGCCCATCATGCGGCCATTGGCAGTCAATACCAATTGTGAATTCTTATCCATGGTCGCGAACAAACGGCGTGCTTTTAATGCAGCGATGAAGTTGGCGTTATTCAATGGCAGACCATTTGGAATCAAGACACCGTTGCGGTTGGTGTAGGAAGCACCCCAGTTGGCGCAGTGATTATCTTGGTTGGTCGTGAATGCGACGTGGTAACCTGCTTCCAAAGCCTTGTTACAAGCTGCTTCATAATTGCTGCGGCCAGTTTCTGTCTCGGTCGTATTTGTCGAGAAAGCTGACGTATTCAACACTTCACAAGCGACCATGGCTTGGTCACCGTCCGCCGAATAGGCCAGTGGCACCGCGTTGATTTGGAATTGTCCACTCGTTGCTGGATGATTGAACTGACCAATCCAACCGCGTTGTCGCATCAAGGTGTACAAAGCAGCATAGTCACCTTTGGTAGTCAAAGTATCGGCGATTAACTGATTGCTACTGTTATATTCCCAACCCAATAATTCATTAGAGTTGAAAATATTCATGTGTCCGCCGTTGTTGATTACGCCCCACTCCATGCCATAAATACCCAAGAAGTTTGGATGGCTAGAATTAAAGCTACTGGCTGCAGTTAAACCGGATTGATAGAGATTTTTTGCGGTGACCGGATTGGCATTGGCATTGGTGCCATCAGAACCGTCATACATGTGGTTGTGCTCTGAAGTCATTAAAAAATCGAGGCCAAGGTTTAATGCATATTGGTAAGCGTCTATCGGACCAAATGCCGCCGACTGCGGATTCTGCGCGCCCGTGCATGAGCTCAAACTACCGCCGCCATCGCTATGATTAGTTTGGCTGTGCAAATTGCCGTAGTACACCGTGTAAGGCAATGTGTTCGTGGCTGGCACAGCTGGTGCCATAGTTGGGTTAATCGCTGGTGGCGCACTCATCTTGCGAGTGTTTTTGCCAGTACTCATCGCTACAAAAGCAGGCATAGCCACTTTGTTGGCAGCGCCAATCTGCATGGGCCAGGATTGTTCAATAACGTCTGCTTTATTGTGAAGTAGGACTTCGTTGACCAACTGGGATACGGACTTTCGGGCAGCGCCGGCGATTTCTTTTGCTTCCAAAGCTGCAGTCGTTAAACGCAACTGGTATATGCCATCGGGTAGGCTGGCGGCGTTCGTTGCAGTACGGCCAGGCCAGTAAATTTGCTTTGAAATTGCTTGAGTCAATAACTTCTCGGTACCATTCCAACTTTGAACAACCCGACCACCTGATGCAACGAGCTCGAGTTTCCAAGCTACCGTTTGTTCTTTTTGATTCAGTGGAAAACTGAAGTCTAAAGTAAACGTGCGAGACTCATCACCCCCGCGTGCGCTTGCGACGGCTCGGTAAGGCACATGTAAGCTTGCCTCAAATTCATGGTGATCTGAGTTGGCCGCATAAACAGTTGAACTGGTAGTGAACGTAATTGCGCTGAGCGCGAACAAGCAGACCGCTCCGAACTTTTGCCGGATATTTGTTAGGTAATACATGGTTTTCCTCTCCCCTATGCTTTGGCTTGGGCAGACTGACCCGTACCAAACATAGTCTTTGTAAATTGATGATTCGATACAGTGAGTAAATTGTGTTCACTCGTTGCATCGCACCAGCATTTCTAAGTTATAAAAATAGTTTTTTGTATTGCACAGGCTAAATTTAGAGCCTCTGATGACGCTGCATTGAAGCTACATTTTTTGCCTGAAATCAAACTTCTTTAGATGTTTGTTTGCAAACTTTCGAAGGCTGACACAGGGATGTGACAGTTCAATTACAAAATGAAATGTCAATTTCAAAAAAGGAA
Source organism: Undibacterium sp. Di24W (assembly GCF_049340325.1). Classification (NCBI taxonomy): domain Bacteria; kingdom Pseudomonadati; phylum Pseudomonadota; class Betaproteobacteria; order Burkholderiales; family Oxalobacteraceae; genus Undibacterium; species Undibacterium sp. Di24W. The sequence continues at coordinate 122,573 of NZ_JBMPOP010000004.1, read as the reverse complement.
TTGAAAAAGGAGGAATTTTCAACAGGTCTGCCCTCTGATGGACACAGGTTTTTTGGCTTTACATGAGAACTTAGAACGATCTCTCTAATTGGTTTTTATCGTGGTAAAAATGGCACGGCATTTGAATTGAATGGTCTAGCTTTTGGCTTTGAACAATTCAATATTTTGATGTGATGCGTAAAAGGCCTGGGTGCATTTGAAAGAACTATTCAATTTATAAGTCAATGGCAACTATTCGAATGAATATTTTCTTTTACGGAAGAATGCGTTGGAGTAAACAAAAAAACTAATCCTTTTCTAAGTGATTAATCCCCATCTATTGGGTGAGCCGTTGTAAGCGGCTTTCTAGATTTCATTCTCCAATTTCTTTTTTAGATATTTTTTGTTGATTACTGCTTTTTGTGTTGGCCATCACAGAGTTTAAGTATTGCGCAACTTAAGATGTGCACATCACTCTTAATCATCGCTTCAAAAAAAGGAATATCAACATGTTGGCCGCAATCAAAGATTACAAAGAATGGCGTAGTTATAAAGTCCCAGTTGGACAAGCAATTCGCCTGACACTAAAAAGTAAATTGGCACTTCGTACAAAGTGATTGGTGTCGATTATCTAGTTAGAATTTTTCCTCTAGTCCGCTCATATTTGCTTCCAAAACCCTGACGACTGAAGATAAAGATAAATTAATCTTCAGTCGCTTGCCTTATCTACTCTATCTAGCTGTTCAAAGCAGGAAAGACGCGCCACTACAAATGGCTGGCGGTGGAGCGAGAGTTTGCTTTTTTGACTGGGATGCGGCTCAGCTTGCCGAGACAGGACAACCCTATCTATTCTGTAATTACACTGCGATCCCTAAAAGTTTTTGTAATTCGCTCGTATTGACATCACTCGCTGCAAAATCATCAAAAGCTCGAGCACCCGTCGGAATGATATGGCGTTTGATAAACTCAGCGCCTTCCCTTGCGCCCGTCTCGCTGTCTTTCAGGCAGCACTCCCATTCCAGTACCGCCCAACCGCTGTAATCATATTGCGCGAATTTGCTAAAAATCGCAGTGAAATCAACTTGCCCGTCACCCACACTGCGGAAACGCCCTGCTCTTTCTAACCATGAGGCATAGCCGCCATAGACGCCACACTTTCCCGTAGGATTGAACTCGGCATCCTTAACGTGAAACATACGGATACGCTCGTGATAAATATCGATAAAGTCGAGATAATTGAGTTGCTGCAAAACGAAATGACTAGGGTCATACAGCATGTGACAACTTTCATGCTGATCGACCGCCTCTAAGAATCGTTCAAAACTAAGACCGTCATGTAAGTCTTCACCGGGGTGAATTTCATAACAAAGATCAATCCCATTCTCCTTATACACATCAAGTATGGGCTTCCAACGTTTCGCTAATTCAGCGAACGCTAGCTCGACCAAACCATTAGGACGCTGTGGCCACGGATACATGTAGGGCCAGGCTAGAGCGCCAGAGAATGTCACGCTGGCGTTCAAGTTTAATCGACGCGAAGCTTGCGCTGCGAGTTTGAGTTGCTCAGTCGCCCATAGTGTTCTGGCAGTCGAATTTCCATGTACCTGCTTAGGAGCAAAGCCATCGAATAAACTATCGTAGGCAGGGTGAACTGCTAAGCATTGCCCTTGCAAATGAGTCGATAATTCACTGATAACGAGTCCATGCTCAGCGAGCTTGCCGGCGACTTCATCGCAATAAGTTTGGCTGCTGGCAGCTTTGTCGAGATCAAAAATATGACTGACATTGCTAGGCATTTGCACACCAACAAAACCTTTTTCGGCGGCCCATTTTGCTAAGCCATCTAGCGTATTAAAAGGTGCTTCACCTCGAATAAACTGCGCGAGAAAGACCGCAGGACCTTTGATGGTTTTCATATAATTAATCCCATTTTTTTCGTTTTAGTTCTATTTTTTTTCTAGCTCTAAGTCTAGTTTTAGTTCTTTACAACCGATGATGCCGAAGGTACTAAGTGTTATTTATTTTCAATTCTGTCCAAGTTGAATCTTGGCTAGATGAACGAATGCAAGCTTCGATAAAGCAAAGATCGTGATAAGCCGGTGTGGCTGAATGTTTAGTGTCTCCGTTTTGGCCAGCAACATTGGGGAAAGCGAGCAATTGCGCAAACTCGCGATAAAGAACTGCAAACGCTTCCAAGTAACCTTCGGGATGTCCCGCGGGAATCAGGCTAACATCGCGACTGGCCTGACTGATTTGATGGCGTGCCCGGCTCAATATCTGTGTTGCGCCCTCCAGGCTAGCAAAACTCAATTGATTCGGATGTTCTTGACACCAATCAAGTGCACCTTTATCGCCAAAAATTTGCAGGCGTAAATGGTTCTCCTTACCGACCGCCACCTGACTACTCAATAAACTACCTCGCGCACCATTGGCATAGCGCATGAAAACTTGTGCGTGATCATCCAACACTCTACCCGGGACAAACGAATGCAAATCTGCCGCAATCTTGGTCGGCGTCATGCCAGAAACAAATTGGGCTAAGTTAAAGGCATGCACGCCGATATCACCAAGACAGCCAGCGGCGCCTGCTTGCTTAGGGTCGGTACGCCAGCTAGCTTGTTTCTGTCCAGATTGTTCGAGTGCTGTCGCAAGCCAATCTTGACTGTATTCGACTTGGATGATGCGGATTTCACCAAGGTCGCCGAAACGCACGCGCTCACGTGCTTCCCTGATCATCGGGTAACCCGTGTAGTTATAGGTGACGAACAAATGTTTACCAACACGTTCGCTAACCGCTATCAACTCGCTCGTTTCTGCACTGGTCATGGTCAAAGGTTTGTCGCAGATGACGTGTATGCCGTGCTCTAGAAAACATTTTGCAATCGGAAAGTGCAAATGATTGGGCGTCACGATAACGACTGCAGTTATTCCCTCTGGGCGAGCAGCTTCGACGCGCGCCATCGTTTGATAATCAGGATAGCTACGTTCTGCAGGAATCCCTATTTCCTCAGCACTGCTAGCGGCGCGCAGAGGATCGGAGGAAAAGCAAGCTGCATCCAGCGAAAACTCATCACTGATACGCATCGCGATCCTGTGGACATTACCAATGAAAGCGCCCTGTCCACCACCCACCATGCCTATACGAATTTTTTGTTTAGTGTTGTCCATGCTCATTACTAGAGTTCGCTTTGAGTTTATACATCACACAGTAAAATAGCGCGCTTCAAGGAGCTGGCTTTTTCTTCGGGCGTCGTACCCGCAGGTGAAAATTCCTGCGCAACATAACCTTGAAAACCTGTCGCATGAATTGCCTTCATGATCGCGCGATAATTTAACTCCTGATTGTCGGTAATTTCACCGCGCCCCGGGACGCCACCTGTGTGGTAGTGCCCGATATAAGGCGCACATTTACGTAAGCGACGGATAATGTCGCCTTCATTAATTTGCACATGGTAGATGTCGAACAGCATCTTCATATTGGGCGAATCTATCTGCTTGCATAACTCATATGCCCAATCACTGCTATCTGCCATATAGTCAATGTGATCAATCCGGCTATTGAGTATTTCCATATGTAAAGTGACGCCGTGCTTTTCTGCATGGGACATAATTTTCTTCAGTCCATCAACGCAATTCTTTAAACCCACTTGATTATCCATGCCACGTCGGTTGCCGGTGAAACAGATCAAATTTTTATAACCTGCTTTGGAGACTAGTTCTATATGTTCGAGGTAATTCTTGATCAAAGTTGGATGATATTGAGGATCATTCCAACCGTTTTTTAAATTAATCTCGGCACCATTGCACATAGACGAATCGATCCCGTGGGCTTTTAAGATCGGCCATTCTTTCGGACCAATTAAGTCGACGGCGGAAAAGCCTATCGTCTTTGCCAAACCACAGACTTCTGGCAGACTCAAATGCGAAAACGTCCAGCGACAAACCGAATGGTGAATATTGCCTTTTAAAGATCCAGATGCCTGTGCCATCGCCAGATTGATGGCGTTCGGTGCCAGCATGGCGATCGCGCCTAATGACAATTGTTTTAACATGCTACGACGATCTAATGGGTACATAGATTTCCTTTTCTATTCAACGCAAATACGGCAATCAAGTTAAAGCTAGAAAATTGTAGGCCGGGTGAATCCCGCACCGCCACCCAACTAAGCACCTGAGCAGCGCGGGTTTCACCAACTCTACAAAATTGCTTACTTGATTGGATTAGCCCCAAGCACGCTGGCCTTTGATATAGGGCACGTTGCCGTCATAACGACCGGGAACCGCCACATAACGCAAGGTCTTAGTTGCACCAATCTCTGAGGTAAAGAAGCCCAATAAGGTCAATTGCTTTACCATTGTGTAGAAATGCTTAGGCAGGCTTTCAAATTCCTTTTGCAATGCAAAGTTATTGTCTTTGTTCTCAGTTTCTAAAGCATGACGCCGTTCTTTATCCAGTTGGGATTGCTCCGCATTGAAGGTCTTGGCCTCTTTTTCTAAGCTCACTAACATTTCATGTCTTTGTTTGACGCTCATACTAAGGAAATTTTTCTGATACTGCGCTAGACACAAACCTGGAAAAATTCTCAGACCTTCAATAAATGCAGCTCGCTGCGCCGAGGTATAGCAATCGCGCACCATCACTTCCATGAAACGCCCTACTTTAGCGGCTTTAGCACCAGGCGTGTCGGTCTTGGGAATAATCGTTTCTGCAATTTCGTCCAGTAAGTTGATATCTCGTGCCGAGAAGCGTAAGCCAGTATTGCTCACTGCGGCTCCGTTAGATAGGCTTGCTTCTGCATGCATTGCAAAAGCCTCACTACCGATCACCGCCATCCCTGTCATGGTGGCGACCATTTGTAAGAGTTCTCTTCGATTCATTTTTTCCTCTTAGATATTTAGGCGTTTTTTTGTTAGTAGCTTGTTATAAGTTGCCGCGCTTTAGTTCATTCACCGCAAACTCGGCGGCACGTGCGGTCAACGCCATATAAGTCAGAGAAGGATTGACGCACGAACTGGAGGTCATGCAGGCGCCATCGGTAACGAAAACATTCGGAGCATCCCAAACCTGGTTATTCCCATTTAACACTGAAGACTTAGGATCTCGCCCCATACGAGCCGTCCCCATTTCGTGTATACCTGATCCCACTGCATAGCCACTGTCATAGGTGTAAACGTTTTTTAAACCTGCCGCAGTTAACATCTCTTTAGCGTCGTTCACCATATCGATGCGCATACGTTTTTCATTCTCTTTCAACTCAACATCCATCGCTAAGACGGGCAAGCCCCACTTGTCTTTCTTGGTGCGGTCGAGACTAATTTTGTTTGAGTGATCAGGCAGCATTTCACCAAAAGCGGTCATGTTAAAACCCCAGTTTTCAGACGGCACGCTCATCGCTTCTTTAAGCTCCTTGCCTATCGTAAATTCGGCGATCTCTACACCACGTCCGCGCCCTGCTCCACCTTGATAGCCAAAGCCACGCAGATAGTCACGTTTGTCGTCATACACATTGCGGAAGCGTGGCACATAAATACCAGTCGGACGTCGCCCAAAATCATACTTATCACCGAAGCCTTCGACCGTACCACCCGCGCCCAATTTAAAATGGTGATCCATGACATTGTGACCTAGCTCGCCACTACTACTGCCTAAGCCACCTTCCCACACATCGGTGGCAGAATTCATTAATACCCAAGTGGAATTGAATGACGACGCGCAAACGAAGACAATTTTCGACTTGAATTCATAGGTCTGATTTGTTTCTGCGTCCAAAACCTCAACACCGCGTGCGCGCTTGGTGTTTTTGTCATACAGAATTTGCGTGACGATAGAAAATGGACGCAAAGTTAGGCGCTTGGTCGCCATTGCCGCGGGCAAGGTCGAAGATTGCGTACTGAAATAACCACCGAAAGGACAACCGCGCCAGCACTTATTCCTATATTGGCAGTTAACCCTATCTTGCAGCGGTTCGGTAATATTTGCCGAACGGCCGATGATCAAATGACGCTGACCTTTATATATCTCTTCCAAGCGTTTCTTAACGTGCTTTTCAGCGCAATTTAATTCCATTGCTGGCATGAAGTGGCCATCTGGCAAAACGTCCAAACCATCTTTGCTTCCTTGTATGCCCGCGAATTTCTCTACGTAGCTATACCAAGGTGCGATATCTTCATAACGGATCGGCCAATCAACACCAACACCTTCTTTCGCATTCGCTTCAAAGTCCCATCGGTTAAAACGATAACTTTGACGCCCCCACATCAACGAACGACCGCCCACTTGATAACCACGGAACCAGTCGAATCGTTTTACCTCTGTATATGGGTTTTCGCTGTCTTTTGCCCAAAAATCAAGTACGGTTTCATTGAGTGGATAGTCTCGCTTCAAAACCGGATAATCTTCTATCATCTGCTGAGTGCGACCACCACGATGGGGAAATTCCCAATTCTCTTTCATAGCGTTAACGTAGCCTTTCACGTGCTCAATATTGCGGCCACGCTCCAGCAATAGAACTTTTAAGCCTTTTTCGGTCAACTCCTTGGCGGCCCAGCCACCGCTAATACCTGAGCCAATTACGATCGCATCATAAAAATTGTCGTCCATATTTTTCTTCTTGAAAGTTGTTTTTAAATCGTCTTAGGGTTTTGTGGCACTTTTAAAGCGAGCGAATTTTGATGTTTCTAAAGCTGACGGCATCTCCGTGATCCTGCAAACCAATGCGTCCTTTCTTTGCCTCACCAAAACCTGGCATGCTTCCGAATTTGCTTTGTTTCACCAGCTCTTTCCAGGCACCCGTCCATAGTTGGGTATTCACGATGTGTCGACTATTCAAATAAAAATTCAATTCACCATGATCGCTAACAATATCGACCTGGTTCCATAGCCCAGGGGCTAATGCAGCAGCCTGCGTTGCAGCAATCAAGTCATATAAGTCACCAGCGCGATGTTTGAAAATCTTTCCGTCAGCGTGTCCGTCGTTATCCAAAACTTGCATTTCTAGCCCGGTATTCCAAGCATAAGGAAATTGCTTCGCATCTTCGTTCACATATAAGAAAATCCCACTATTGCCGTTCTTTTGCAGTTTCCATTCCAGCTGCAAATGAAAATTATCGAATTGCTCATCGGTGACAATGTCCCCACCGCCGGAAGTTTGCCAACCGTCTTTTTTGCTGATGTCTAATTGCAATTCACCCTGATAAATTTTCCAGGCGCTGCCTATCGTTGGTTTGCCGTATCCGTGCCATCCTTGTGTGCTTTTACCGTCAAACAGAAGCTTCCAACCGTTTGCTTGCTCGGTTGAGGTTAAGGTATTAAGTGGTTTGCCCGTTCCTACTTTTCTGACCGCGATGACGGCTTGCAATCCTCGTAATGATTGCTCGACACTTTGCATGGGACTCAATCCATTTGGATATTCTTCTTGCTCGACCACTATCCATTCTGTACCACCCACCTGGACATTTGCTTGATACAAAGCATCCCAATCAATATTGTCTTGACCTATGATCGTCGTATAGGATTTACCATTTTGTGAGCTGAGTGGTTTTAAAGGTAGTTTGCTCTTGTAATGTGTAGTCAAGGTACGGCCAGGATAGCGTTTTACAAACAGCACTGGATCTTTACCTGCATAGCTGGTCCAGCCCACGTCTTGCTGCAAAATCACCTCATGCGGCGTATTTTGTGCGATCGCATCCCAATAGGTTTTACCTTCGAATGCGTTCATTTCTACACTGTGATTATGAAAACCGATTTGCATTCCAAATGGTTTCAACTGTTTAGACAGGGAACTTAGATCTTGCGCCAATAGTTTCACGCCGACTGGGTCTCCAGCACGTGAGTCACTTGGTACAATCAACTTATTACAACCGATATCTTGATAAAATTTGACTAGCTTGGCGAAGTTATCAGGATTTAACTGCGCAATGCCGACATGAGCACCTGACGCTTTCAAACCAGTCTTATCTAAGAATCGTTTCAGCCCCGGTGCATCATCTTTGTAGGGACCAAAATTGCCAGCGAATTCGACACCTTGAAATCCCATCGCCGCAAGTTTCTTCAAAGTCCCTTCAAAATCTTTACTAACATCATCCTTCACAGACCACAGTTGCACACTCAGCTGAGGGGAACTGCTTGTTTGCGCTGTTGCAGAATCGTGCGCTTGCCTGGCTTGCGCCATGCTTGATCCTAGTAGGCTAAAACTCAACAACATACCCGCTCCCAGATTGCTAATTGTACGAAACGAACTCTTCATTTTTTGTCTCCAACTGATGGTGGTCTTTTTTTGACTAATGTTATAAATCAAACTTCTAACTGGCTTTGGCCTGTTCTGCTATTAATGAGAATTGACGTGGCGTCATGCCGATTACCGCACGAAACTCTTTAGTAAAATAACTCTGGTCGCAAAAACCCGTTTCCGAAAATGCCTTTTTAATGCCATAGCCGGTCGCTAACAATTTACAAGCCTGATGTATGCGTAAGTGTTTCAGATACTGCATCGGGGTTTGCGAAAAATGTTTCTTAAACTTACGTTCAAAGGTGCTCAAAGACATGCAGGCCAGTTCAGCGAGGTCGGCGATATTGACGTCGTTCATGTACTCACGTTGCATGTATTCGATGCTCGATTTAAATACCTGAAATGGTTCTATGATATTTTGCGAACGTTCCGCATCGCGGCTGAAACCTTCAACACCAACGATCGCACCCTTACGATTTTTGATGGGAGTCTTGGTGGTAAACAACCAAAACAACTTACCATTCACACCGACCACCACCTCGAACTTATCTTTGACGACTAACTGCCCTGACATCACCGCAAGATCATCTTCACGAATCCGGCTTGCGACATCGTGACTCAGAAAATCAAAGTCCGTCTTGCCGATAACATCTTCCGCGCTGTCTAAATCAAATTTTTCTTGCAAGAGTTTATTGGCGCAGACAAATTGCCCGTCGCAATTCTTCGCAAAGTAAAAGGTGTCTGAAAGTAGATCGAAGATGGCATAGGGTGACGATATGCCGTGCCTCGTGTAAAAATTCTTAACATCAATTTCAGTCATTTAGTTTCTCAATTTATGGTCGGCTGTAAATCAAGTATTAAGCACTGACTGATCGGCGTTTTTTTTGTTCTGACGACGATCATGTAGCCAAATCGCAGCAAAAATTGGCAATAAAAGTAATGGCACCATCGCTATAGCTTGAAAGGATTCGCGTGAGGCAATTTGAATTACTTGCGCTGATTGCTCTGCCGATAAGGTCGCCAATTTGTCAGCACCACCGGCTGCGAGATTTTTGGCATCATCAAAAATTTTACCAAGGGCTGGTAGTAGAAACTGTATCGCCATGCCACCTGTAAATCCCATTAAGCCCATGGCCAACGCACCACCTCGGACAAAGCGTTCGGAAACCACCGCCAACATAGTCGGCCACATGAAGCAAACGCCCGCACCCCAAATCGTCGCGGCTAACACCGCCGTCACGGGGCTATTCGCACGACTGAGTGCAAACAGACCTATCGCTGCCAGCAAACTACTAACCCACAACAGTCCTATGCTCGAAAGGCGATGGGCAATTGGCCCGGCAAAATGACGCATAACAAACATCAAGGTACTAACATAAATCAAAATAAAGATGCCACTCATACCTACCGTGTGACTCAAAGTGAGATCGACCCATTGACCCGGTGCCAGTTCGCTCGACGTCGTGAGCCACATGCAGCATAAGAAGATTAAGAATTGAGGGCGACGATATAATTCGCGGCACATATCAGCGTAGGAAACGCCTTGAGCTACCCGCTCCGTGACAGGGAAAACCTGACCACGCACCAACATGATTATGGCGAAAGCTGGTAAACATAGTACGACTAGATTAGTCTGCCAAGGCAATCCAAAGGTCTTAACAGCGATACTAAACAGGCCACCAAACACGATGCCGGCGGGCCACCACGCATGCAAAATATTTAGACGTTTGATCTTATTCTCAGGGTCTATGCTTACCACTAGAGGATTGACAGCACCTTCGACCCCACCCCATCCCAAACCGGTCAACATTAAGCCAATCAAGACGATGGTGTAGCTAGTGGCATCGACTGGACGCACTGATGCCCACAACACCAACAAACTACCGAGTAAATTACTCAAAGCGGAAAACACCAAAATACGCTTTGAACCTAAGATATCGACCAATGAACTGCCGATTAAAAGTGTGAAGGCAAAACCGAGAAAGGTCATACCCAGCGCTTGACCAACCATGGTTGCCGATTGTGCGGCATCAATCACGCTAAAAATCTTTACGCGCAAATCATCGGCAATCGCAGCTCTTACCGCAAAGCCCAAACCTATCGTAAAAATCGCCAAGTTTGAAGTAAACAACAAACGCGTGTTGAAATTATTCTTTGTCTCCATCTGCTTTCCTTTTTTTGGGTGTACTGGAAATGCTCTTTTTTTCGCCGCTCTAAAAATGGGCAATAGTTAGACTAAAGAATGAGACTCATGAAAACAGTTTCAGTTCATTCAACGCCGATTTTGCAACAGCACATTTTTGTCACGATGTCGCAAGTATAGTAGCAAGCGAAATTGGGAAGCACTATGGAAAAATCCGCAAAAACTATAAGAAATTCGGCAAAGGATGATTTTTAGTTGCGCCATCCAAGCTGCATTACTTCACTTTTGCTCCAAGTTTGCTTAGCGGCTAAGTATCTTTTAATAGTCGCTTAACTAAACATGAATTTTGTTCGCTAAACAAAGCAATGTTTTGTGTACTGCAACATTTTTGTTAAAAATAGAATGCTCGAGATACTACGAATAAGTTGGGGCGCCAGGCGCATCAATTAGCTAAAGTAGCTAATGCCAATGGTTTGCGCTGCGCCCCTACTCTTGAACCTTAGTTCAGTCGATAATGTACGGAGTTTTATTTCATACTTTTACTTCCATCACCCGGCCATTCTTGCGACTGCTCTCCGCCATAAATCCCATAATGTGACTTTCTATTGACTCATCAATAGTTGAGGTTAACAGTGCTGGATTTTGTTGAGCAACAGCTTGAACGAAATCTTTCACCAATAACCAGTCGCCACCACCATGACCACTATTTTTATAGCCTGCGACATCCTCGGCGTCAGGCACAAATCTAGTCTCTTTCTTAGTTCTAAAGTCATGAACGACCAATTCATTCATGTCGCCAACCATATCGCCCATCGAACCCATCACCCGGGTACGGCGACCGTGGTAGGCGGTAAAGGCTTCCATGGAAAAACTAGCGGTCACGTTATCACTGAACTGTATACTCGACACATAGTGGTCAGGCTGATCATTATCCATACGATAGACACAGCGACCATAATCACTGGTCTTGAGTTTTTCGCGAGCCGCAAGCTGACGATCTGGCACATTATCTGGAATATCCAAAACATGTGATCTGCCAACGACATCGACATACTCTTTGATGGCGGAGTAAGGGCAAGTACGCTCAATCGCACATCCATCGGTACATCGAGCCGTGCTACCTTGTGGCGCATTTTCACGACGGAACCATTTTAAGTTACCCATTGCGACGATCTTTTCAGCTTTCTTATTGATGACCCATTTCATGATGTCGAGATCGTGACAAGACTTTGCCAAAATAATAGGCGTGGTCTTCTTGGAGTTATGCCAATTTCCACGTACATAGGAGTGAACCATGTGGGTGTGTTCGATAGGCTCAAGATGCTGCATGCTAATCACCTCACCGATCGCACCTTTAGCAATCAGCTCTTTCATCTTAACAAAGTAAGGCGCGTATCTTAAGACATGGCACACAGCCACTATGCGCCCGGTTTTCTTCGCTAGGGCGAGAATGTTTCGGCATTCTCTTTCGGTTGGCGCAATTGGTTTTTCTAACAAAACATCGTAGCCAAGACGCAATGCTTGCATGCATGGTTCGTAGTGGAGATTGTCTGGCATTGAGATGATCACTGCATCTGCCATCTTTGGTTTCTTGAAGACGTCTTCCCAGGTATTGAATCGGTTTTCTGCCTCAATATTATGTTTCTTCGCATACTTTTCATTGCGAAAAGCAACTGGCTCCGCGACGCCGATGACCTTCAGTTGTTCTGGAAATTGTGTTGCATAATCGCCGTAGACATTTCCCCTGCTTCCTGCGCCACAGGTAATCACCGTCACAGGTTTAGACAAAGGCTGATGGGTAGTGTTTTCTCCAATCCGATAGCTATAGGAATTCTCTCCTGTGCGACCCAATACATCGGTAGTGACGATACCAGCCCCTAGGCTCAGGCTTATTGTTTTGAGGAGATTTCGACGATTCATCTTATTGTTCCTTTTCTTTAATTTTTTTGTTTGATTCTCTAGCTTTTGATTACAGATTACTTGGTGAAACTAGCAGCTATTGGTCGCAAAATTAAATATATTAATGAAATATTTAACCGGTTAAAAGGATACTAGCATTAAATTTTAAGTTTCTCTTATTTGAAAATCCGCAATATTTATAAGGAATTCGGCAGTTTTGAGAATGGTTTTTGAGTGCTCATGACGACCAAAATTGATGAATATTTTTAATGTCTTTAGTCCCCTATTCTTGCAGATTTTTAAGGCATAAGCTCCTCAATTTTTTGTACACGTCACACCAAAAATATGTCGCTGGCATGCACATTTGTCTCTCTCTAGAATCAAGCGTTGAATTAATTGTTAAAAAATATCCTGCACAGAAAAGGAATTTTTTTCATAGCAATTATTTCTTACTTAGCAAAGTCGACTTAACGTGGACTTTGTAAATTCAAATCTATGGGAGAGAGACATGAGATTGAGACAAAGGATGGGTATCCATATGATCATCGTTAGCCTGTTTAGTCTGTTAACTGCGTGCGGCGGACAAACGACTGCCAGCAGCCTCAGCGGCAATAGTCCAGCAGGACCACCCGCTGCGACGGTCTATAACGCCACGGTCAATTTAGGCGGCAATGCCTTTATAACCAGCGCCAGCAGCTCTGCATCGGAAATGATTAACGATAGCGGCCTAGCTAATTGGACCAACGCATCGACTGTGACTAGCGTGTATTTTCGTCTGGCACAGGCAGGTCAATTAAAGTTCGGTTTAGTGGCACGACTGGCTGGCTCCACCATGAGTACCGTCAAAGTGACGATCAATGGCACACCATTCAATGTCAACTTGAGTGGTGCATCATCAAAAACATATGATGTCGGCACAGTCAATATTGCGGCAGCTGGCTACGTCAAAGTTGACCTTCAGGGCGTCAGTAAAAATGGTGACTATTTCGGTGATGTATCAGCAATCAAAATAGCAGGAACTGCTGCAAGCACCGGCATGAATTACGCCAACGATGCCGCCAATTACTATTGGTCGCGCCGCGGTCCTTCGGTGCATGTTAACTATGTAACGCCGACCAATACCGAGTATTTTTACAATGAACTCACGGTACCCGCTGGTCAAGACAGTATTGGTTCCTATTTCATGGCGAATGGATTTGGCGGAGGCTATTTCGGCATGCAGGTCAAATCTACGACTGAACGCTGGATGCTCTTCTCAGTGTGGGATGCGGACAATGGCGCTAAAACCACCTTGATCAGAAAAGGACCGAATGTGGTTGACAATACTTTTGGTGGTGAAGGCACCGGAGGCCAGGCTTATTTGGTCTACAACTGGCTTGCAGGTAATACCTACAAGTTCATCACAAAGGCAACCCCTGACGGCGCCGGAAGCACCCTCTTTTCAGCATGGTTCTACGCTCCAGAAACAGCGGCATGGCGCTTTATGGCGAGTTGGAAACGTCCTAGCACTTCCACATATTTAACCGGGTCACATTCCTTCCTTGAAAATTTTATTGATACCAAAGGCTATCTTGGACGTAAAATTTTGTTAGGTAATCAATGGGCCCGCAATACGTCTGGCGTATGGTCTGAAGTCACTCAAATGAAATTCACTGGTGATGCAACTGCCATAAACAAACAACGCATGGATTTCGCGGGCGGTTTAGAAAACGGTAAATTTTATATGCGCAACGGCGGCTTTTTTGCCGATTATGTGACTTTGGGGCAAAGCTTTACACGTCCCGCTTTAGGAACTGCACCTAATGTGGATGTCGTTACTTTGCCATAACTTGATGGTCAAATTTCCAGTTAAAAACCTGACTGCTATTTTGATGGCAGTCAGGTTTTTATTTTTTTCTTATCAAGACCAAACTTGATATGGAACGAACGATTAACAACTGTTGCGGCTTGGGTCCCAACTTAAACTCTTCATAAGCCGCAACCAAAAAGAACTCTTCTCATTTGTCCAGGCGCTCAATTCCTAGCATTTTTAAGACGTATTTTTCGTAGATGGGTTCGGAATTTCCCGTTTTCATTTTGCGAATAAAATATTTCTCGAAAGCGATTTTGGCGTAGTGCACCCACTTTCCTTTTTTAAACCAATTGACATTGCGTGGTGGCATTTGCGGCAAAGCGACAAAGGCGGCGCCGGTGTCACCCATATCCGCTAGACATATTGCATTCCAACTGCCTTTGGCTGTTGCTGGTTTGCCGCTTAGTTCAGACTCAATATTGTGCACGATGGCAGTCACCATGGTCTCTATCATATAGCCAGTTTTTTGGCGCGCCGGTCGGGACAGGTGTAATTTCGATAGGTGGGATCGCGATGCACACACCAGCAGAAAAAATATTGGCAAATTTTTTACTGCGCTGATGGTCATCGACCAGCACAAAGCCACGTGGATTGCATAAACCTTCAACAGCAGCAATCGGGTCAACGCCCCGAAATGACGGTAGCATCATGCTGAATTTGAAGGGCAACTCATGTTCTTTCTTTAGATTGCCGAGATCATCCATTTCACTGAGGTACATCTTGCCATCTTCGACACGCGTCGTTTTGGCGTTGCAGATCCACTTGATATCATTGTTACGGAATTCGCTTTCTAACATCGACTTTGAATCACCCACACCTCCTAAACCCAGATGTCCTATATATGGCTCGCTCGTTACATAGGTAATCGGTACTTTATTGCGTAATTTGCGCCGCTTCAAATCAGTGTTAAAAACGAAGGCAAATTCATACGCAGGTCCAAAGCACGAGGCTGAAGGCATCGCACCTATGATGGCTGGGCCTGGGTCGTCAAGAAACTTTTGGTAGGCCGCATACGCGTGCTCGGCACGATCCACTGAGCATATAGATTGAGTAAAACCATTTACAGGTCCAGCACCGGGAACTTCATCAAAGGCCAATTTCGGGCCAGTAGTTATCACCAGATAATCATAGGTTTGTACACTACCATCGGCCAGTGTCAATGCGTTCTCTTGTGGCTGCAAACTAGTTACCGCTTGAGCGATGAAATTAATACCTTTTTTCTCAAGGTAAGGGAGGATTTCAAACGTTATCGCCTCGCGTTGACGCCAACCTACTGCTACCCAAGGATTGGAGGGAACAAATTGAAAATAGTCGACCGCATTAATGACCGTGATGCTGTGCGTTTTATCGAGTTTTTCGCGTAATTCATAAGCGGCTGGCATGCCGCCAGTACCCGCGCCGAGAACAATAATATGTGCCATGTCTTCTCCAAATGATTCAAGTAAGCGATACAGCGAATTAACTACCCTGTCATTACAAGTACTGTCGCGCCCAGGCCAGAATCTGCGCTGCCGGCATCACCCCGCTTAGCCTTGCAAGCTCTACGCCACTTTTCATCAGTAATAAAGTCGGTATGCTACGAATGGCAAATCGTTGACTTGCTAAAGGTGCGGCATCACTATCAACTTTGACAAAACGTATTTCGGGCGCCATCTTTGCGGCTTGTTCAAATTGTGGTGCCATTGCCTGACAAGGTCCGCACCAAGCCGCCCAAAAATCAATCAACACGGGTAAGTCCGTATTTGAAATGAATTTAGGCAATTGCTGTTCCGTCAGTTTGGCCGGCTGAGCTGCCATTAGCGCATGTGCGCACTTGCCACAGACAGGCTGGTCTGACAGACGTTCATCAGGGATACGATTCGTCGCATTGCAAGCGGGGCATACAAGTTGCATGGTGTCTCCTCATCTAAAACATAGCTAGGACGCTGGGATTTGAGTAGAAGGCTTTAGTTTAATTGCTGGCCTTAAAACCCAATTTACGCATGATGATTTCCATCAAACACCATTTAGTGAGACCACTTTGTAAAATATTTGCGCCCACAAAAGCGGTGAATGCGAGCCACCATTGATTCATAAAAATTGGGCTGGCAGGAAGACCTAATGCCAGACTCAATAAAATAAAAGTGCCCGCTACTACGCGTACCATTTGCCATGAAGTCATGATGTTTCTCCTTGAAAATAAAGATAAGATTGAAAATAGGATTTAAAACGTTAACAAGATCGAGCTACGCAGCATCCGTCGCCACTTCATATTTTTTGCGATATGCCATGAAGTACAACAAAGGAATGACAATCAGCGTCAACAACGTAGAAACAAAAATACCGAATATCAATGAGATCGCTAATCCATTAAATATCGGATCGTCGAGAATAAAGAACGCTCCCATCATGGCTGCCAAACCTGTTAATGCAATTGGTTGCGCTCGGGTAATCGCTGAACTAACAACGGCGTGCTTAAATGCCATCCCTGTCGCCACTTGGACATGAATGAAGTCAACTAACAAGATAGAATTACGCACGATAATTCCCGCCAAAGCGATCATGCCTATCATGCTAGTGGCTGTGTATTGAGCACCCAACAATGCATGTCCAGGCATCACGCCTATGATGGTCAGAGGAATAGGCGCCATGATAATCAACGGCGTTAAGTAGGAGCCAAACTGCGCGACGACCAGCAGATAAATCAAAACCAAACCTACCGCGTAGGCGGCCCCCATATCACGGAAGGTTTCATAAGTGATTTGCCATTCGCCATCCCATTTCAAACTAAAACCACGATAGGGATCTTGTGGTGCACTAATAAAAAATTCGTTCAATTTACCACCACCAGGCGTGACGATTTTGGCGATCTCGCTGCGCATAGCAAACATACCGTACAGAGGACTATCAACTTTGCCTGCCATGTCAGCAACGACATAGTTCACCGGCAAGCCATCTTTGTGATAAAGCGGTTGCTCGCGTAAGGTATCAGTCACTGTCACCAATTCACGAATCGGCACGATGCCACCTTGCGCATTTTTTACGCCGAGCGACAGTAAAGTATCAAGATTCCCTTGCTCAGACAGCGGCAATCTTAGATTGGCAGACACCGGATATTTACTTTCATCGCGCAGGTAGGTGCTTGCATCACCAGCTAATCCGGTGCGCAGCGTCATCACAATATTTGCCTGAGAAATCCCTAGTTGTGCCGCTTTGCGTCTGTCAATAATGAGCAATTTACGCGGTGCGAAAATGATGCTGCTATCGTCGACATCAACAATGCCTTCTGACTTTTCAAACACGGCGCGCACTTGTTTGGCGACTTGACGGCGTTCCAGATCGCCAGGGCCATACACTTCGGCGACGATAGGCGCTAGTACTGGTGGGCCCGGCGGCACTTCAACGATTTTTACGTTGGCTTCTGGGTCAATCTTTTTCGCCAGTGCTTGCAATTGCGGACGTACACGACTTGCAATGACATGACTCTTATCTGAGCGATGGTGCTTATCGACGAGATTAACTTGAATGTCCCCTACTTCACCACCTGCACGCAAATAGTATTGACGCACCAAGCCGTTAAAATTAATTGGCGCAGCAGTGCCCGCATAAGCTTGATAGTCAGTGACTTCGGGTACGGTCTGCAAATAAATACCGAGTTCGTGCAAGACCGCCGCCGTCTTTTCAACGGGCGTACCCGCTGGCATATCCACGATCACCTGGAACTCCGACTTATTATCGAAAGGCAACATCTTTAATTGCACCAAGCCGAGTACTGGTAATGCGATAGATGAAGCAATCAAAGCAGCAACACCAAGCCACAGTTTTTTGCGATTTTTGCCGCCAGACTTCTCGTCCAAAAATGGCTTGAATATGCGCTGAAAATACGGTGCTAATTTACCGGCTGTACCATCGCCTGAATAATGCCCTTCTTTCATCCATATGCGCGCCAACCAAGGCGTCACCACAAAAGCAATCGCCAATGACAACAACATACCCATGCTGGCATTAATGGGGATAGGACTCATATAAGGTCCCATCAAGCCACTAACAAATGCCATCGGCAACAAGGCTGCAATGACTGTAAGCGTCGCCAGTATCGTGGGGCCGCCGACTTCATCGACCGCGCCGGGAATAATTTCCGCCAGTGTTTTATGTGGAAACAGGGCTTGATGACGGTGTATGTTCTCGACCACGACAATCGCATCGTCCACCAATATTCCTATAGAGAATATCAATGCAAACAAAGAGACACGATTGAGTGTAAAACCCCAAGCCCAAGAGGCAAACAAAGTCACTGTCAGGGTTAATATCACTGCAGTACCAACGATCGCCGCTTCGCGACGACCCAGTGCGATAAACACCAACGCGACCACCGATAGCGTGGCAAACAAGAGTTTCTGGATGAGTTTCTTGGCTTTATCGTCGGCAGTCTGTCCATAATTACGCGTTACATTGACTTCAACCTCCGCCGGGATTACCGTATTTTTCAATAACTCAACTCGCGCGATGACGGCATCTGCGACATCAATGGCATTTTGTCCTGGCTTTTTAGTCACAGCGATGGTGACCGCTGGATACTCTCCAGCGTTTGTTTTTGCCGTACCTGCTATCCCATGCCAGACGTATTTGCTTGCTTGCAAAGCACCATCTTCTATTGTCGCCACATCTTGTAAGAATATCGGACGCTTATTTTTGACTGCGACCACCAGTTCACCGACGCTACGCGCGTCATTCAAAAAGGGACCTGCTTCGATGGCGACATTGCGATTACCTGAACTCAGTTCACCAGCGGGCATGCTGAGATTTGCTGCTTGTAGTGTACCTTGCAGATCCATCACGGTGAGGCCGTTAGCAGCCAATTTGGTCGGATCTAAGGCGATGTTAATTGCTCTACCCGGCCCACCTATCGTGCTGATTTCACGTGTACCTTTAACACGCTTTAAATCGGCTTCCACGCTGTGCGCCACCGCCTCTAATGTGGACGCGCCCGTATCAGCAGCTTTGCTCCACATCGTCAATGAAACGATAGGCACATCATCAATTCCTTTGGGTTTGATGATGGGCTCTAAGGTACCCAAATTCGCTGGCAGCCAGTCGCGATTACTATGCACCGTGTCATAGAGTCTGACTAAAGCCTCGGTGCGAGGCACTCCAACTTGAAACTGCACTGTAATAATCGCTAGCCCCGGACGTGCTACCGACATCACATGTTCAACGTTGGCAATTTGCCCCAAGACCTGTTCAGCGGGAATTAAGACAGCTTGCTCCACCTCTTTCACTGAGGCGCCAGGAAAAGGAATCAGAACATTTGCCATCGTCACATTGATCTGCGGCTCTTCTTCACGCGGTGTGACCATTACCGCAAAAAGGCCGAGTAAAAAGGCGACCAATGCAATCAAAGGCGTCAATTGCGCCGATTGAAAAAATTTTGCAATTCGGCCTGAAACACCCATAGCTTGTGTATCCGTGGACATGCGCGCTCCTTATTTTGTGGTCGACAGACTTGCCGCTAATGGATCAACAGCAACCAATTCACCTTTGCTAACGCCGCTTAAAATCTCTTGCTCAGAACCCGATATCGGCCCAGGCTTAATTTGCCTTAACACAGCTTTACCCTGCGCATTGACCACATAAACGGCGTACAACTCAGAACGGCGAAAGACGGCAGAACGTGGTACGTACAGACGACTATCATCACCTGCGACGATATTTGTTTTGGTTTTAATTAGCGTGCTTGTGTCCAAACTCAAACTAATTCTTGCGAACATCCCTGGCTGTACCGCCTTCAAACCTGCAGGCAGATCTAGGCGTAGTTGAACCGTGTGAGTTGATGCATCAGACAGCGGCAACACAGTGACTGATTTGGCAGCGATATAGCGCGATTCCACTGGCAAAGAAGGAATCTCTATCGTCAATCCTTGTGCTAGCTTTAATGCTGCGATCTTGGCTTGCGGCACTGTAAAAATGACGCGCAACGCGCTTGGATCATATACCGTCATAATCGGACGCCCAGGCATCGCCATGTCACCAATCGCGGAGGGCATGTCCGATACGATACCGTTATAGGGGGCCGAGATGGAATAGAAACCAGATTGAGTTTGTACCGCACTAGTCTGAGCAATTTGTACATTCGCCTGAGCCGCAGCGGACTTAAATTGAGCCTGCGCCCGATCTAACTGCGCCTGACTAATGTAGTTTTTTTCAAATAGTAGTTTTTGACGTTCATAGTCTTTTTCTGCTACTGCCAAGTTGGCTCGTGCCGCGTCAACCTGCGCTTTACTTGCTGCCACATCTTGCTGTGCGGAGCGAGCGTCGAGTCTCACCAATAACTGCCCTGCCTTAATGACGTCACCAGCCTGTACTGGAAGCTGCACAATGGCGCCAGATACTTGCGGTGAAATCACGGTATTACGCACTGCTTCTACGACGCCATCAGCACTAATTTGCGTATCGTTGCTCGCGGCGCGCACTGGCACTGTCATCAATGTTTTTGGTGTCTGCGCCCATGTCATACCTATTCCCGAGAATATCGCAATGTAAATTACGAGGATCAAAGGTTTTAATAAAAGTTTCGGCATTTTCAGTGCTCCGTAGGACAAAAAAAGAAGAAATAGATTTGTTTGCTTTTGATCAGATAGAATAATATACTTATTTGCGTAAATGCGCAAATAAGAAATTAAAAAAACTTTCCAACGGAAATTCTCTTTTAAAACGATACCTTTATGACACCAAATACAGAGCCCTATGCTTCCATCGAAGGCTTGTCAGAATCTGCGATCTTTCATGTCGCGCAGTACTTTTCTGCGCTGTCTGAACCAAGTCGATTACGAATACTGAATCACTTACGTGATGGGGAAAAGAAAGTGGGAGACCTAGCTGCAATCTGTGCGTGCTCGCAAGCGAATGTTTCGCGCCATTTATCAATTCTAGCCAAAAGCGGCCTAGTCACAAGAAAAGGTCGCGGCTCATTTGTCTATTATCAAATCGCCGACCCAACTACTTATCAATTATGTGAATTAGTTTGTCGCAAGCTCGCACTGCAGCTACAAATACAAATAGACTCATTTGATGGTGTAACAATTGGGACAGATGATAGCTTGTAATTTAAATGCATGAAGTACTCGTTTGAACGGAACTTAGTTTCTCAGCGATGTGCGCCCCTGGACTTGACAACAAGTTATATCCGCACCAAAAAGCGCTCGTTTTAAATTTTGCCTGGTACAGGCGTTAGAGTATAAAATCGGCATCATTCTGAAAACTAAGCTAAGCAAGAAGAAAGAAATTGGCAAACATCTGTACGAAGTAGTGGATGATTGCGTACATCACTAAAGGAATAGAGATACTTAATGCGCGTTGTTCAATGTTTGTTTATCTTGATTGTTTGTAGCCTCGCCTCGTTTTGCGAGGCCGCCCTCGTTCTTCGAACCGCAGCACAAGAATCATCTGAACCTAAATTTCTAAATTTAGGCAAACCTGGCGGGTCGGCTGTCGGTGGCATCTGTGTCGATATTTTCAGACAGATAGAAAAAATCAATCCTGAAATACGTTTTGTCGGCGACCAAATTTGGATGCCGCGCGCGCGAATTGACGCTTATGCCAAAGCAGGCAATATTGATGTCATTTGTGGTTTGCAAAAAATTTCCCGTAATACCGTCTTATATGATTTGTTAGACACGCAATTGTTCTCAGTTGACTACTTATTGGCAGTTCGTGCCGACGACAAAATAAATATAGAGAGTTGGGATGACATTCGACGTTTGGGTGATGACGGGATCATTTTAGCTTTACGCGGCTTTGGTATCGTTGACATATTACAAGGTGTCGGTGGTTTGACGATTGACGCTGGTGGCACTTCTTCTGCGTCGAATTTAAGAAAGTTATTAATGGGGCGTGGCCGTTTCTATTGCCATCGTTCACCCGGTATCAAACAAGCGATACGCAGTGCTGGAATGCAAGATCAAATACGCTTAATAAGCAAGCCCGTTCACACAGAAAAATTCTTTATGGGTATTAGAAAAAATTTACCCACGGAGCAGGTAAAGAAAATCAATGAGGTGCTAATACTTTTGGAAAAGAGTGGTGAACTAAAAAAAGTATTCGACAAATACAAGGAGTAAAGGAGTCCCTCCCTGCTTTGCAATCCAAGAAAAAAGCTTCGCTTAGTCGAGTTAGACTGAGGAAGCTTTTTTCTTACAAGAGGCTGACTAAACCGTGATATCTCATTAATGGAATATCTAGATTGAAGCTTACTTCACGCGCATATCATTCTTTACTTGTGACACGCCTTTTACATTGCGCGCCAGCGAAACTGCTTTATCAATATTGGCGGCATTGGTAACGAAACCGCTCAATTGCACAATGCCCTTAAAAGTCTCCACATTGATTTCGGTTGATTTCAATGTGGGTTCGTTCAAGATTTCTGCTTTTACTTTGGTGGTAATCCAAGAGTCGTCAATGTATTCGCCTGTACTTTCTTGTTTTTTTGTTGCGGCACAACCCGCCAAACCGACCAAGGAGCAAGCAAATAATACGGCAAGAATTTTTTGTGACATTTTCATAGTTACTTTCTAAGAGTTAAGACGAGTAATCAAATTACTTGAAGGTGCTTCCCGTCCAAAAATTGACGAATGTTCACAAGCCTATTTGTAGGCTCATTGATAAGCGAGCAAACTTATTTTCCAAATTTCTTCTTCGCACTACTAACGCATGTATCTTTAGCGGTGCCAGTCATCGCGTCACATTTTTCAATGGCGACTTTATACTCCGCATTTTTTTTATCTTCAGCTTCATCAGTACGCGCCTCGCTGACTTTTTTGTCGGCTTTTGCTGTTGCAACGGCGGCGACTTTGTTTGATTTAGCTTTTTTAATACAAACGTCTTTCTCATTGCCTACCATTGCCATACATTTTGCTTTATCCACTTCGTAATCAGCATCGGCGATTTTCTTTATAGCACTCGTGCGAGCGCTTAACGTATTGTGAAAATTAGCTTGTGCATTTTCTTCAGTATGTACGCGAGCTGATTTAGCTTCAGCAACGCAGACATCCTTGGCGTTATCAATCATGGACGTGCATTTTGCAGAGGCGATTTTGTAATCCGCTTCTGCTTTTATTTTTGCATCCTTCAATATTGTCGCGGCGTCAGGGTCTGCAGCAAAGACACTCATGCTCATACTGATAGATGCCGCACAAATCATAGAAGCGAGTAAGATTTTTTTCATTTTTTACTTTCATTAGTAGAGATTAGTAAACCGCAACAAGCGATTCGAAAAGAGCCAGCCATTTGTTTCGGTTGGTCTGTCAGAGTTATTCGACTGTATTGTTATACCTGTCACAAAAAGAGACTTCCGTTCGTTGTCGAACATAAGCTTTATGATCTCAGCATCAAGGCCAGATATTCGTAGAAAAATAGAATCGTGGGTGTGCGTCAACGTACAGAAATCTCAATTTTTATTTTGTATGGTGAGCTTCTTTACTAGGAGTCATTATGAAAAACATCGTTTCAATATCGCTGGTCGCCTGTATCGCCGCACTAAGTGCATGTGCTAGTAATACGCCCTATCAAACATCAACACCCTACAACAATGCTTATGCTCAGCACGGTTCCTTTGGCACTGTTGAATCTATACAGTGGGTAGGAAATGATCGTCCTAGTAGCGGCGCGGGTGCCGTGGTCGGCGGCATTATCGGCGCAATCGTCGGCAATCAAGTGGGTGGTGGCACGGGACGGGCTGTTGCGACAGTCGCTGGTGGCATAGGCGGTGCCGTGATTGGCAATAACGTTGAAAAAAACCGTCAAGACAACTACTACCAAATCAATATTCGTATGGATGATGGCGGGTATCAGGTGGTCCATCAAGCGGATATCGGTAATCTGCGGAGCGGGGACCGGATTCGGATTGCGGATGGACACGCATACAGAAACTAAGTTTCATATCTAGTCTTCAACGCAGAACTTCAGCGGTCTCACGTTTTTTCGGTGAGCGCGGCTGTGGTGCATTGCACTGTATTTATTCTCTAAAAATGCTCAACAATAAAAAGGAAATATCATGTTGTATACCCTTGGTGTCGTTCTTATCGTGCTTTGGCTTTTAGGCTTCGTTAGTGCTTATACGCTGGGCGGTTTTATTCATATCTTACTGGTCATTGCATTAATTGTTTTATTGATTGGATTCATTAGTGGGCGGCGTCGCCTGTAGATCCCCTTCACTCTTTTAGGTTTCGGTCGAACCAGCCAGCAACTGTTCAAGTACTTCGATGCGGTGTCGCCGTGGCGTCGTGATGGCATAAAAGCGTTCTTGTAGTGCTGTCGACTGACCCACGGCGACGAGAATGCCGGCTCGCAGCTCATCCTGAACCACCACCTCGGGTAACAAAGTCAACCAGCCACTGTCGCGAGCAATCAGACGTAGCATCGCCATGTCATCCACCTCGGCTCGTAGTCTAGGGCTAATACCTGCGGTTGCGCAAAGTGCGTCAAACTGAGCGCGCAAAGCATGACGTGGGCCTGGGAGTGCGATGTCCAAACCATCGAGATCTTCTGGAATCCGTAGACTTTGTGATGCCCACTTGCTCGCCGGACCTACCAGCGAGATCAACTGGCTACCCAAAAAACGGCAATGCAATGGGCGATCAGGATCAGTCGGCACGGTCTCATTTGCTAATACCACGTCCAACTGATGCTGTACCAGTCGCGCAAGTAAGCCTTCCAATAGCCCCGACTCTAAAGTCAGAACCACAGCTGGGTTGGTCAATGCTGGTCGAATCCAGTTTTCCTGATAGTTTCGTGACAGTGTGGCCACGCTGCCGACGCGAAGCCTGGCAATCCCGGCTGAGCGGCCTTCCAAGCGTCCCAGCATTTCCTGACCAAGACCGAAGATGTTATCGGCGTAAGCCTGGACAAGTTGTCCCGTGTCAGTCAGCGTAAGTCGCCGACCTTCACGAATAAACAAGTCTTCGCCTATCCGTTCTTCTAATTGGCGAATCTGAGCCGAAACCGCTGATTGCGAGGTGTGCAATTCCTCTGCAGCCCGCGTTAGATGCCCGAGTTTGGCGACTCGCCAAAAATAGAAAAGGTGATGAAAATTAAGTTGACTAAGAATTATCATTCGTTTTTTAACATTAACTTGTTCTGATTAATCTATTTTACAGAAGTTTCTTTAACAAGCATCATCCGCCTAATAAATTTAAACAGGATCATGCGATGGATAATCTTCAAGTGTTGTATTTAACTTGTGCCTTGGCACCAGTTATTTTGATGGCGACGCTGGCAGTAGCAGCTCGACTGAACTCGATCTCGACACCGAGATTATGGCGCCTATTTCAATGGGTTTCGATTGCCGCATTAGTAAGTACAGGCCTATCACTTCCTTTAGTAAGTCAAGGCGCGCAATGGCCTGGGGCAATAACAGCAACGGCTTTGAGCCTGATCATCGCTTTGCTGGTGCAACTATTAGGTGCAGTCATTGGTGCATTTTCCGCGCGTTACTTGATGGGTGAATCCGGTCAACAACGCTATGTCAGCGCCTTGGCCGCTGTATTAGCCAGTGTTCACCTTCTCTTGATGGCAGATCACTGGCTGTTACTCATAGCAGCCTGGGCATCAGTTGGAATAGCGCTGCAGCAATTATTGTGTTTCTACTCGGATCGCCCGTTCGCCCTGCTTGCTGCGCACAAAAAGCGCATTGCTGATCGCTTGGCTGACGTAATGCTAATCGGCGCCGCCGCACTGGCATGGATAGAAGTCGGCAGCGGCTCGCTCTCAGCTTTGTGGTTGCATATCGCGCAGCACGGCATGTCCTTATCCTTGCAATCGAGCGCCGTCTTACTCGTGTTAGCCGTCATACTTCGCACTGCCTTGTTACCGGTGCACGGCTGGCTAATTCAAGTGATGGAAGCGCCGACCCCAGTTTCGGCCTTGTTGCACGCGGGAGTGGTCAATCTAGGCGGTTTTGTCATCATCCGCTTCGCACCGATGTTAGAGCAAGCAACCACGGCCCGTATGTTACTTTTGGTATTTGGTCTGGCGACTGCCGTACTAGCGGGGATGGTAATGTTGACCCGCATCAGCATCAAAGTTCGCCTGGCTTGGTCTACCGTTGCTCAGATGGGGTTCATGCTACTTGAATGTGCGCTCGGCCTCTATACCCTGGCCGCCCTCCATCTTATTGGTCATTCACTCTACAAGGCCCATGCCTTCCTGTCGGCATCGACAGCTGTGAGTCAAACCCGAGCGCAAGTTCTGCGTGGTGCTTCATCACCTATTGTCGCCAGTTTGGTACTTGCACCAGTCCTGACAATTTTCACTGTCCTCTTGGTGCAGACACTGACGGGACAAACATCTTGGCCTTGGTGGTGGAGTCTGATACTTGGCCTTGCCTGGGCACCCATGCTGTGGTTACCTGCGGCGCAATCCGACTGGTCAACACGAACAATACAAGCCTTTTTCGGGTTCTTGATGGTGACTGGTCTGACACTGGCTGCAACTGCCGCTCATGCGCTACCTTTTGGGCTCGAAGACGCCCCTCACCGAGAACTCGGTCTGATCGCACTGATAGGCATGGCTGCCTTGTACTTGTTCCAAGCACTGCTGCAAGGACGACCGCAGTTGCTGACGCATTGGCGTCGTTGGAGTTATGCCGGTTTCTATCTGGACGAGGCCTACACACGTCTTGCCCTGCACATTTGGCCAACTCGCTGGACGCCTAAGGCTATCACGCAGCTTGAGCCCAAATCCGCCACATCGCCGCTCGCTGATGCTGCGCACTAAACTGAAAAACTGGAGAAACTTATGATAGACATACTGACTACAGACACACAGCCGAATACGGCGCAACCCGCTCCAGCCGTTTCCGATCACAAGGCAATGCATCAGCAGATAGAAATTGCGTGCAATCAAGCCTGCTGCACGATTGCTCCAGCGTGGCCGTTAGATCGTGCCATCGCAGTCAATCCACATTGGTCACGCATCAATATGCCGGTACGCCGGGTCGCTGCACGGATGGCTGTTCTGGGTGGCATCCAAGTATTTCCTTCGCGAGATCAGCAGCTGAAAGCGTGGCGTGAAGGTCGCATCAGCGGCACCGATTTAGCACTAGCGTTGCAACAGCTTCCCGAGGCGCAGGATGCTAATCTCAAGCCAGATCAGTGCATAGACGCGCTGCAAGCGAGTGCGCCGCAGGCACAATTACCCTTGCTGATTGATGTGCTCGACAATGATCCCAATCGCCATGCGCGTTTGTCTTGGCGCGATGCCATTACCCATCAGGTAAGTCAAACCTGCGCCGCTTACTTCGATGAACATCAAGCCATCTGGCAACCAGAGCGAACTCAAGGTTTGTACGCTTTTTGGCGGGACACCTTACAACATGACCACGGCATAGGCTTGTTGATGGGTTTGCCTCGTATCGGCAGTGCCGTCGACACCTTGCCCGCCACAGCGATTGAAGCTGAACGTTGGGCCTTGCAACGTCTGGGTCTACCACAAGCAGTATGGACGGACTACCTTGAGTCGGTGCTGCTGACGGTCAATGGATGGGCTTCTTGGTGTGCCTACCTCAATTGGCAGGCTGGTTTGGAGGGCGGCAAGGACGTGCACTTGCGCGAGTTGCTTGCGATTCGTTTAGCATGGGGCGCACTCTTATTAGAGTGCAAGGATGACGCGACCACGAAGCAGGCGTTTGTCGCGCTTCAGCAGGCCTGGAGCCAGGCTCCGTTAGTACTAAAAGAGGCCGAGCAGGCGTTTTTAATCGATGAAGTGTGGCAGTTGGCGCTGGAGCTTGGTTATCAGCGTAACTTGGCACAGCGCTTGTCTTTGGCCAGCAGTCATGGCTTGGTGCCACAAGAAATCGAAGTCCAGGCGGCCTTCTGTATCGACGTGCGCAGCGAACCACTACGTCGCGCTTTGGAGGCCGTGTGGCCGGGCATTCAGACTCTGGGATTTGCTGGATTTTTTGGTCTTCCAGTTGCTTACACGCCACTCTCGACCCAAGCCCGACGGCCGCAGTTACCGGGCTTGCTTCCTGCTTCGATCGAGGTTCGCGATTGTATCGTGAGCACTGACTCATCCCAGCGCGGAGCCGATGCAGCGCTGCAAAATGCCGCAAGTCGTGCACGCCAGAGTCGTTTTGCCATGACGGATCAATGGCAGGCCGCCAGCCGTTGGCCAGGCGCGGCCTTCTCTTTCGTGGAAGCGGCTGGCTTAGGCTATCTTGGCAAACTGGGGAATTGGCTGTTACCGAATAAGCATGAACGTGCCCAAGATGACCTGGAAGGCCTACCAAGTCGCTACCGCAAGATCTGCCGTCCGCAAATGCAGGGCTTGGATCTGGAAGCCAAAGTCGGTCTAGCGGCACGGGTGCTCCATGCCATGGGTTTGGAGCAAAACTTAGCGCCGTTAGTGCTGCTCGTCGGCCATGGAAGTCAATCCGCCAATAACGCCCATGCAGCTGCATTGGATTGTGGTGCCTGCTGCGGCCAAACCGGCGAAGTCAATGCGCGCAGCTTGGCGCAATTGTTGAATGACCCAGCGGTTCGGCAAGGCTTACAAGCGGGAGGCCTTAGCATCCCTGACACTACCGTGTTCGTGGCAGCACTGCACAACACCACTACCGACGAAATCGAAGGATTTGATCTTGATTTGCTGCCGCCTTCAGCTCTCGCTCGCTGGGAACGCCTGCAGACGGTGTTTGGTCAAGCCTGCGATCAGGCGCGCCGCGAACGGGCACCCAGTCTACAACTAGATCCGCGTATGCCACATGATGAACTCTTGAGTCTACTGCGTCGTCGTGCCAACGATGGCGCGCAGACGCGACCTGAATGGGGTCTCGCAGGTAATGCTGCTTTTCTGATCGCACCTAGACACAGAAGCCGCGGCGTTGTGCTGGGCGGACGTAGTTTTCTGCACGATTATGACGCCAGCCAAGATAGCGACGGAAACGTGCTGGAACTGCTGATGACCGCGCCTATGCTAGTTACACATTGGATCAACTGGCAATATCACGCATCTACCTGCGATCCCTTGCGCTTGGGTAGTGGCAACAAGGTGCTGCACAACGTGGTGGGTGGCAAACTCGGCGTCTTCGAAGGCAATGGTGGGGATTTGCGAATAGGTCTGTCTCGCCAGTCGCTGCATGATGGCGAACGTTGGGTACACGAGCCCTTGCGCTTAACTGTAGTCATCGATGCGCCGCAGGCGGCCATTGAAACGGTGATCAACAAGCATGCGGTCGTCAAACAACTGTTAGACAACGGCTGGTTGCACCTCTGGCGCTTCAAATCAGTAGGTTTCGAACGCTATGAGCTAGGAGCATGGTCAGCATTGTCGCTGGAGGTCAAATAATGGCAAAGCCATCTCGCTACTATGGAAATCGGGTAGCCTTATTGACGCAACATGGAAAGGAAGCTGTGATCGCACCAGTACTTGAGCCCGGACTTTCGTGTTCTGTCGAATTGGTGACAGGTTTTGATACGGATCAGCTCGGTACTTTTACCAGAGAGACGGCGCGGTATGGTACCCAACTCGAGGCGGCCAGACGCAAGGCAAGAAAAGGAATGGAGCTCACAGGTGCTTCGCTGGGTATCGCCAGTGAAGGCAGCTTCGGGCCTGATCCCTATACAGGTATGTTTCCTTGGAATGTGGAGTTGTTAGTCTGGATTGATGACAACGAGGACATAGAAGTAGTCGGCATCGCCCAAGGCGCTGCCAATAGCGGTCATATTCTGAGCAAAGATTGGCAGGCAATTGCTGACTTCGCCGAGCAAGTCGGCTTTCCTAGCCACCAACTTGTGTTGCGCCCAGATGGTCAAAACGACACGCGCATTTTTAAGGATATTGACGATTGGATCAAGTTAAAGAACTGCTTTGAAAGCAGTGTCGCACAATCGCGTAATGGCAGCGTTTTTGCCGAAGTAGATTTGCGTGCCTTCGCTAATCCTAGTCGCATGAAACGCATCGAGCAGGCTGCAAGCGATTTGCTGCAACGTCTACAATCGACCTGCCCTACCTGTGATGCACCTGGCTTTTGGGTTAGTGAACGGAAACCGGGACTGCCCTGCGCCACTTGTCGCTTGCCCACGTCGAGCTTTCTCAGCGAAGTCTGGACTTGCGTGCGTTGTGAGCATCAGCACAGCGCTGTGAGGACCGATAGATCAACGGCTGACCCTACACATTGCGCCCACTGCAATCCTTAACCCCTCAGGAGGTTAAAGTTAGTAGCTATACCTTAGATACAGATTTGCAAGAGTCATGCTGCGTTTATGTGCTGAAACGTACAGAGAAATACCAATGGAAAGTTGAAACTGATTTCGCTCAAACATAAAGTGTGCGAGCCCAAAAATCCCATTGTTATAAAAACGACGTTACTGAGAGGTATCGTCATTGACTAGAAAGCAGCTCATGAACAAAGATCAGGCAAACGGTGCACTCAAAAATATGAGTGGCAAAGTGCAGCAAAGTATAGGTAAAGTCATAGGCAACAAACAGCAACAAGTGGACGGTCTAAAAAACCAAGTGGTTGGTAAAGCGCAAGTTGCAGTGGGCGATACTAAAGCTGCAATTAAAGACATTCAAAAGTCTGTTAGCAAAAGCTTTAAAAAGTAATCCCCAATATTGGAAGTTATTGGCTAGCCCATTCACAAACGTAGAAGGCAACCAGTCATGGTTGCCTTCTACTTTTACACATAAAAAAGGTCGCAATAGAAATCATGGCGGCGTAAGTATCAGGCACAAATCATTTGCTTCAATTCGCACCTGATACGGAGAAATTAGTGCCCAGACGGGTGATAGTAATTATTCACACTATCAGTCCATCCTTGATTAGCCATGTTAGGCCAATGATCAGAGTTAAAACCAGGGGCATTCTCAAAACGTGTTTTTGCGATATTCATCGTAAAACGTTTATTCGTTGTGTCTAAGTTCAAAGACTCCCAAGGTACCGCGAATAATTTTTCACCTATCGTAAATACGCCGCCAAAAGACATGACTGCATAAGCAATTTTACCGTTCGATACGTCTAGCATAATTTCTTTAATATCGCCCAAATGTTCATCTTGCAGATTGTAGACTGCATCGCCAATCAAAGTGTCTGCGCCCATTAAACGCGGGCCTGGTCCATATTCGGCATCTCTTTTATACATCCCATACAAATCGCGATTTTCATAATTCATGGTGTGGTCCTCATTTTGTTTTAGCGGAAGTGCTGCGTCAGTCTCACGTAAATTCTGCATACTATCGGTACGTTCACGTACATTAAAGCGACGATATAAACAATTGATAGTATATTTTTTTGCTAGAGGTAAATTTGCAATTGAGCCTAGATAACGTGCTGGTAGTTCAGGTTTTGATTGGCGATTGGATTACTCTAGTTGGCGTCTTTAAATCAAACACTGTGTGAACCCGCAATATCGTGGCAATTGCACCTGTGAGTTGGTTTTTTCCAGCAGCACCTCCCCTAATTTCGCGAAATATAGAAAGACGTCTGGCGAAAAATATAGGTTTCTTTCATGCCCAAATTAGATGGTGAGCTCCAGGACGAAGGATGCATCACTGTACATTTTATCGAGCTAAGATCTTGATCAATGAATTTCAAACTCTTGACGCTGACGATGCCTTTTCGCAGCACATTGAGAATGTTCCACTTCTAGTCTGGCTACCACGAAGACTTGATCCGCAAGAAATATTCTTAACCTCTGCGCAATTGTAGAAGTGAAGCCAATACCAGCACCCATCAGGTCGCCAGCTAACAACAACGCAATAGGTTGATTATTGGTGCTGGTATATTTCCCGACCGCCAGCCCCGGTAGTTAATTCGTAATCGTAGCTAAGAATTGCTATGACCAGAAGAATGAAGAACAGCTTATAAAGAAATTCTACTCTGCTCAGTGCGCTAACCCACATTGCCTACAATGTCGAATGGACTAAAAACAATGTGCGTTAGCGCACCGTCACTAAGTTCTCTTTCTCATACTCTAAACCTATCGCTATTGCTCATTGTAAACAGCCATAATTTGCGAAATGGAACAATTATGAAAATTACTGAAACGGGTATTTGGTCACGTGGGTTAATATTGTCGGTACTGTTGTTTAGCGTAAGCACAGCGTACTCAAGCACATTCTCACAAAGCCAAACGTCGAGTTATATCAATCGTAAAGTCGATCCACAGATTCAAGCGTTCTCTGTTAACGAAGTAAAACGTATCGCGCCAGGAGTCGAATTAAATTTTAGTGTTTATGGAACACCGGGTGGACAAGCCAGCCTACGTATCGCTGGTGCAACGCGCAATCTAAATTTGCTTGAAGTTGATGCCGGCGAATATGAAGGTACTTACACGATTAGCGCACGGGATAGCATAGCTGCGCGAAGTCAGGTTACCGCAAATCTGCGAATTGGCAACCAGGTAACTAGCGAGAAATTGAACGAAAGCTTGCAAGCCGGCGTAGGCTACCACCCCAAAATGGACAGTACAAAAAATCTCGCTATTCAAAGCTTCAAGCTTGATGCGCAGGATGATTTAAATGTAGGTAATTCTTTAAATTTCCATCTCTTGGGTAACTCTGGTGCTAGGGTTGAACTCACAATCACTGGCGTTAAAGGTAAAGTTTTACTAGCAGAAACGGGTTATGGCGAATACTCAGTTAACTACATTATTCGAAGCCGTGACCGCATTACTCCCAACAGCGAAGTAATCGCCTATTTGATCATGCAAGATCGCTCTATCAGTCAGCATTTAGGTCGCAGTTTGTCAGATAGGAATGCAGATCGCAATGGCGTTCAGCAAACTCATAACGGCGTATCAAAAAAGATAGCTTGTTATAACTGTGGTCAGGTAGAAGCCATTAATGTGATTGAAACGCGTGGTGAAGGTGGCTATCTGGGAACTATAGGAGGTGGTGTGATTGTGGCTCTACTCGGTAGTCAGATAGGGAATGGTAATGGTCGCACCGCTGCACAAATAGCCGGTGCTGTGGGCGGTGCCTATGCCGGCCGGGCAATTGAAGGAAACAGTCGAAAAACTAGCCATTTTGAAGTCATCATTCGCCTCCAAAACGGCGCATCACAGACACTGAGTTTTGCCAACAACCCTGGATTTCAGGTAGGTGATCAGGTCAAAGTCGATAATGGTCGCTTGATCCGCAATTAGACATGCGCAGAATTGTCGGACTTACTCTTTAATCACATTCATCAGCCTCAACCACCAAGAAAGTCCCGTCATGATGCAATCAATCGCTATGCCATCCCGAATTGTCTTTGGTCACCACTCAAAAGCAACGGGAGAGTTATGGTCAAATATGAGTGATATTTGCGAACTACTGAAAATCGAAGCGCCATCAAATTTAGATAAAGATCTTAGACAATTCCAACATCGCCGTTTTAAAGCGGGGCAGACTTTGCATCTGCCAAATGATGCCTTGGATAATTTATTTCTGGTTAATTGCGGCTTTCTGAAGTCATCAATGACCGACGATAATGGCAATGAACTGGTATTGAATTTTCCCATGAAAGGCGAATTGATTGGGGTCGATAGTGTACATCTCAGGCGTCACCAATCCGCAACCATCACTTTATCTGATTGCGACATCATCTTGATACCTTATGCTGCGATCCTAGAACTAACGGAAGAATACGTGCAACTAGGTCAGGCTCTGCTACACATTATGAGTCGTGAACTTGCACGAGAACGCTACATTTTAGGACCGCAACGAACGTTAAGCGCAGAAGCAAAAATCGGACGTTTCTTATGTATGATGGGTGAACGGTATGCGCAACTGGGTTACTCTTCCCGCCGATTTAATTTGCGTATGTCACGCAATGAAATTGCCAATTATCTTGGTCTTGCTATCGAAACGGTCAGTCGTGTCTTATGTGTCTTCCACCGTCTTGGCGTGATCACCGTACACCAGCGTGAAGTCGTCATTATCGATGCTGAGTTCCTCAGAGGATTAATCAAATTATCGACAAGTAGAAATAAGCCGATGACAGATACGGGCAAGAAAAACCTGAAAAATGATCGTCTAATTTCTGATCTCTCTTTGGTACATGTTGCTGATCGACACACCGGCACCACGATGTCGGGCGTATCTCACATGTAGCTTGTTTAGTGATCGGAATCAGCATTGCGTGAGAACACTAAGCCACCAAGAATAAAGCAAACTCGACACCATTATTGAATCGCGGCGGCATGAAAAACTTATCGATAAATTCTAGGCCACCGACTTTTTTCAAACCCCGTATCGGCCGCACGATGGGCTACTTAGTTAAAGTGTTGCTACTTGCGCTTTGTTGTTCATGTTCGAAGCTAGCAGCCTTAACAAAAAACACAACACCAAATAACTTTTACGACTTCGCAGATACTCATTCCAAATACAGTGCTGAGATCAAACTAACAGATCTTCGATCTGAGCAAGCCAAAAGCAAAATGCTAGGTACGGTTGCAACACACGAAACAAAAGACCCCATGGTGATCGTAACCAACTCGAAAGGGAAATTGGTCGGAAAAAGCAGTAAAGCTTTACTCAAACAACGTTGGCGCAACGCTTATCAAGACTTAAATCTGCTTGCCAATCTGGAGCAAGCAGTGACCGGCAATCCTCTGATCGATGGCAATCAAATTACTCTATTGCATGATGGTCCGCAAACTATGGCGGCCACGAAGGTCGCCATCCAAGAAGCGAAGCATCACATCCATTTAGAAACCTACATTTTCGATCAAGATGCGCTTGGAATCGCCTTTGCCGAGCTATTAATAGCCCGCCAAACCGCCGGCGTTCAGGTTCGCATTATTTATGACAGCGTCGGCACTGTCGGTACGCCACAAGTTTTTTTTGAACGATTACGAAATACGGGGATAGAGTTATTGGAATTTCATCCGGTTAATCCAGTGAGTACCATAAGACAAGGAATTGCATGGTCTCCCAATCAACGAGATCATCGCAAACTTTTAGTCGTGGACGGCAATATTGCTTTCGCTGGCGGTATTAACATCAGTAACAGTTATGCGACCAGTTCTCTATTTCGTTCTAAACGAGCCGGCAATACGTCAGTCGGTTGGCGAGATACACACATACAAATTACAGGGCCTGCAGTCGCTGCGATGCAGTGGGTATTTCTAGATACTTGGCTTGAAGAAAAAGAACTTAACTTTGAACAATTGCCCGCCGCCGACTATTTTCCTTTGCTAAAAAATGCGGGTACGAAGTTGGTCAGAATACTTGCCAGCGGGCCCGAAGACAATCAAGATATTTATCAGGCCTATCTGTCTGCCCTATACCAAGCCAAGCGTAGCATACATATCACGTGCGCTTACTTTGTCCCAGACCAGGCAATTCTAAACGCACTGAACGCTGCAGTACAACGAGGTGTCGATGTGAAGCTGATACTACCAGGCGTCAATGATAATGACTTGGTATCACAGGCTTCAAAATCCTATTTTGATGAAATGCTCTCCTCTGGCGTGCAACTGTTTCAATTGAAAGTTGCTGTACTACACGCAAAAACAGCGGTCATAGACAGTCAGTGGTCCACCGTAGGCTCGACTAATATCGACACACGTAGTTTTCTACACAATCGGGAAATCAATGTCATGGTGTTTAGCACAGAGTTCGGCCTAGAAATGGAAAATGCTTTTACTGAGGACATTCAATCTTCAGTGCAAATCAATAAGGACGTATGGGCAGATCGTCCCGTATTTGATCGCGTGAAGCAATGGTTGGCGAGGCAATTAGGCTATTGGTTATAGCGAGGCATTTAGCACAAAATAGACGTTGAAACAAAAACCTTAATCATCCTCATGAGGATCCAACTCCGGAAACAAAACCTCAGTAAACCCAAACTGCGTCAAATCCTTAATCCGCATAGGATATAAAACCCCATTCAAATGATCCGTCTCATGCTGCACGACCCGTGCATGAAAACCATCCACGTCACGAATAATCTTCTGACCAAACTGATCAACCCCCTCATAACGCAAACGACTCCAGCGCGGCACCAAACCTCGCATGCCTGGCACGGATAAACACCCCTCCCAGGCATCATCAGTTTCATCCGACAAGGGTGTCAAGACGGGATTAATCAATACTGTTTCAGGTACATTCGGTGCATCAGGATAACGTGGATTTTTCTTGAACCCAAAAATGACTAATTGCAAATTGATGCCAATTTGCGGTGCGGCCAAACCCGCGCCGTTGGCATGCTGCATCGTGTCAAACATATCCGCAATTAGCTGATGCAAAGCTGGCGTGTCAAATTCTTGAATAACATCCGATACTTTGAGTAAGCGCGGGTCACCCATTTTCAAAATTGGATAGATCATAGCTCTACATCTCCGGTTAGCATCATTAGCAACTACTTAGAACCCATCAAGTCGTGCAAATATTTGGCGAATTCTTCACCTACATCGGGGTGCTTTAAGCCGAGTGCAACACTGGCTTTGAGGTAACCTAATTTGGAACCGCAATCGTAGCGTTTCGCGTCGCAGCGATAGGCGAACACCGGTTCATCCTTTAACATCGCTGCGATACCATCGGTCAATTGAATTTCGCCACCAGAACCCTTACCTAAATTTTCCAAATAACTAAATATTTTCCCCGACAATACATAACGCCCCGCCACTGCCAGCGTGGATGGTGCCTCTTCCGGTTTTGGTTTCTCGACGATGCCTAGCATACGCTCCAGGTTTGGTTTATAAGCTGAACCACTGACTATGCCGTACTGATTAGTAAATTCGCGCAAAACATCTTGCACCGCGATGATACTGCCACCCTCTTGTGCATACAGATCAGCCATTTGCGCGGTCACACCCTTTTGCCCGGGACGAACATCCATCAAATCATCTGCTAGCAAGACCGCAAACGGTTCATCACCCACTACCGGACGAGCACATAAAACAGCGTGTCCTAAACCTAAAGCGTGAGGTTGACGGATATAGATGCAATTGATGTTATTTGGAATAACGCTACGAACTATGTCGAGTAAAGCATGCTTACCGGCTGCTTCAAGTTCGCTTTCCAATTCATAGGCGGTATCGAAATGATCTTCAATCGCGCGCTTATTACGTCCTGTTATGAACACCATCTCGGTGATGCCTGCTTCTACGGCTTCTTCTACCGCATATTGGATCAGCGGCTTATCAACGACGGACAGCATTTCTTTTGGCTGTGCTTTTGTCGCTGGCAGAAAACGACTACCAAATCCAGCTACTGGGAAAACGGCCTTCTTAATTTTTTTCATTTGTGTCCCTCACCATTTTTTTACTTTTATATTTCTACTTGACTTGCTATCGAACCATGTTGGCCTGCACTTCATTTAGCAGCAACCTACTAATCACTTATTTTCATGCGTTGCATAGCGCAAGCAATTCTTCCTCAGACAGAACAGTAACACCCAACTCTCGGGCTTTTAAAAGCTTGCTGCCTGCGTCTTCACCAGCTACGACATAACTGGTTTTCTTGGAAACGGAACCAGCTACCTTGCCGCCATTTCTCTCTATCAGTGCGCCCGCTTGTTCCCGACTCAAAGTTGGCAATGTTCCTGTTAACACCAAAGTTTTGCCTGCAAACGCAGCGGCGCTCAAATCCAGTTTTTCTATCACTGGCCAATGAATTCCGGATGCAATCAATTGGCGAACTAATTCAACATTAAAAGGATCAGCAAAGAAACGGATTATCGATTGCGCGACCACGGGACCGACATCGTTCACCTGCAATAATTGCTCTTCGCTCGCAGCCATCAGAGTTTCCATATCGGCGAAACTCAGTGCTAAATCTTTTGCGGTCGATTCACCAACGTGGCGAATTCCTAGGGCATAAATAAAGCGTGGCAAAGTCGTTGATTTGGAAGTCTCTAACGCATCAAGCACATTCTGCGCCGATTTCTCTGCCATACGATCAAGCTCAGCTAATGCCATTAAGCCCAATTTATAAAAATCCGCCGCCGTCGTCACCACATTTTTATCGACCAATTGCTCGATCAATTGCTCGCCTAAGCCTTCAATATTCAAAGCCTTACGCGATGCAAAATGGAATAGACCACCTTTGCGCTGTGCAGCACATTTGATCCAACCACCAGAGCAGCGGGCGATCGCTTCATCTTCTAGTTTGACAATATCGGAACCGCAAATCGGGCATTGTCGCGGCAATACAAACACGCTGGTTTGTTCTGGTCGCTTCTCCAAAACACTAGAAACAACTTCGGGAATCACATCGCCAGCGCGGCGCACAATCACAGTATCGCCAACGCGTACATCTTTGCGCTGAATTTCTTCTTCATTGTGCAGGGTTGCATTGGTGACCGTCACGCCGCCGACGAACACTGGCGCTAAACGAGCTACTGGTGTAATCGCCCCGGTGCGCCCCACCTGCACTTCAATATCGAGCACTGTCGTTAACGCTTCTTCTGCTGGGAACTTATGCGCAATTGCAAAGCGCGGTGCGCGTGACACAAAACCCAGAGTTACTTGCTGGTCAAAGCGATTAACTTTGTAGACCACACCATCAATTTCGTACGGTAACTGCGCGCGTTTTTCTTGTATGCTGCGGTAAAAATCTATCAGCGCAGGCGCACCTTTGACCAAGGCTTTTTCTTCACAAGTAGGAATGCCTATGCTTTGATACCAATCGAGCAAATCACGATGCGAGGCTGGCAATTCTGCTCCTTCCAACAGGCCGATACCATAAGCAAAGAAACGCAGATTACGTTGCGCCGTAATTGTCGAATCAAGCTGACGCAAGCTCCCCGCAGCGGCATTGCGCGGATTTGCGAATTCTTTCGCACCTAGGTCGCGTTGGCGCTGGTTCAGCTTGTCAAAATCAGCCTTAAACATCAAAACTTCACCGCGCACATCCAAAATCGCAGGTGGATTTTCACAACGCAATCGTAATGGCACGCTACGAATTGTCCGTATATTTTCAGTGACATCTTCACCGGTATAGCCATCGCCGCGCGTCGCCGCCTGTGCAAACACGCCATTGACATAACGCAGATTAATCGCCAAGCCATCAAACTTTAAATCGATCGCGTATTCAATATCTTGATTACTGATTTCTAGTCCTTCGCGCGCGCGACGGTCAAACGCGATCACATCCTCGTCTTCGAAACCATTATTCAAAGACAGCATCGCAACCGCGTGTTGGACCTGAGAGAATTCCGGCAGTATGGCACCGCCCACGCGCAGGGTCGGACTATCCGTTGTCTTTAGTTCGGGATGCTGAGCTTCTAGTGTCTGCAATTGCTGGAACAGCTTATCGTATTCCGCGTCGGGTATGGTCGGTGCATCCAGCGTGTAGTAGTTATAGCCATGTTGCGTCAACTCGCCACGTAAACGCTGCGCTAAGTCCGCCAATGACTCTTCTACGCGTCCGGCTTGCTGAACGGCATTACCGGCAAATAAATCATTTTGCATGATGAAGCGCTCTACTTATTCAACTAAATAGACGCTTAGCGCGACGTGAACCCGCTGGGATCTCAGCCACCGCCATCGCATTACAAAACTCGCGAACCTGGTCGGCAATCTCCGCTAAGGCTTGTTCGGAAATGGGATTATTTCCGTCGTCAACCACGGTACCGCCAAGTCGAGATGCCAAAGAGCGTGCGCATTTTGCCATGACGCCAAAACCTTCCAAATCTGGCGATACACAAGGTACATCCAACAACAGGGTCAATTTAGAAGTGACAGTTTCGCTTGCACTGACATTGGTTGAGAGCGTAAATAAATTACCGACATCGCCATCCGGCATGACCAAACGACCATCTGGGCGTACGTCGAATCCTTGCTTCTCCAAAGCCCCCAATAGCGTCGTGATATCCCAAGGCGCGCCATTCGATAAAACATTAACGCTCAGTTGCGCATCGTGTTCGGCGACAAACTGATGCAATTCGCGCGCATTCGACATCACACGATTCATGTCTGGCACATCAGAATGGGCATTGAGACGATCAGCAATTTCGCGCAATTTACTGACGAATTCCGAGTATTCCAATTCATTCAATGGACCGCTGCGACTCACCATTTGCACCCCAGCAAACAGCGCTGTGTAAACACCACCAAGTGCAATCTCATCGCGCAGTCCGTCATGTGTTAAGCCGATGAAATGCACAGGCTTACGTCCCACGTATTTCAAATCATTGATTTCTTTAAGCAATTTCTCACCACGAATCGGCGCTTCGAATTCCAGTGGTATAACACAATCGATCAAATCATCGACCGACAATTCTTTGCCATCTATCGTGGCATCAAGGTCAGACTTACTGTTCTGAACCTGATCAGCACTGGAGGTTTCTGAAGTTTCCTCATTGACAATATCGCCCAAATCATCTTGATCAAATTGTGGTTCCTGACGAACCAGTTCCGCATCATCGCGAGCATTCATCAAGACATCATCGTGCCCACCAGAAAAGGCGCGATCGACACTTTTTCTTGCGCGATATTCTTGCCATTTACTGTAAACATAAACCACCACTACAAATGCGCCACCTGCAATGATCAAACTCATCGTTAATTCTGACATACTGCTTAACCCTCACCAACTAAACTTGCCGCCGATTCCATATCGACTGCAACGATTCGAGAAACCCCCTGCTCTTGCATGGTGACACCAATTAATTGTTGTGCCATCTCCATTGCAATCTTATTGTGGGAGATAAATAAAAATTGTGTATTGCTAGACATGCGTTTCACCATGTTACAGAAACGCTCGGTGTTTGAATCATCCAAGGGCGCATCGACCTCATCGAGTAAGCAAAATGGCGCTGGATTTAATTGGAACATCGAGAACACTAATGCAGTCGCCGTCAAAGCTTTTTCACCGCCGGACAGCAGATGAATCGTCGCATTTTTCTTGCCCGGCGGCTGTGCCATCACCTGCACCCCAGAATCGAGAATTTCGTCGCCCGTCATAATCAATTTTGCCTGGCCACCGCCAAACAATATCGGGAACAATTCGGCAAAATGATGATTCACTCGATTGAACGTGTCTTGCAACAAATCACGAGTTTCAATATCGATTTTGTGAATCGCATCTTGTAGTGTCGTGATCGCTTCCGTCAAATCGGCATATTGCGCGTCAAGGAAAGTTTTGCGTTCAGTGGCCTGCGCCAACTCGTCTAAAGCCGCCAAATTGACAGCGCCCAATGCCGCAATTGCATTGGTTAAACGGGTGACCTCGCCTTGCAAATACGAAGGTTTTAAGTCATCGTGTAATTTTTCTTCGAGCGCGGCTTCGTCGACTTCAAAATTTCGTAATTGTTCTTCAAATTGTTCTTGATTGAGACGCGCTGCTTGTTCTTTCAATTGCAGTTCAACAATACGGTCACGTTGCGGTTGCAAGCTACGCTCGACTTGCATTTTTGATTCTTCTGCATGACGCAGTTTTTGCGTCAGTTGATCGAGCTCATGACGTGCATCGGCTAAAACACGTTCTTGATCACTACGTTTTTCTAACAATGTTTGCAAACCAGCGTGCGCGGTTTGTTCATCCATGCTTTCTAATTCAAGCTGACCCTGCTGCATATTCGCAAACAACTGCGAGGACTGCTCCAAAGCGGTAGCAATACTGCGCTTGAGTTCTTCCATTTTGACGCGGTGAGTTTTTTCAGAAAAGCTCGCTTCTTGTGCTGCTAGTTCTAGATCACGCAAGCGGGAACGCGCATCATTCAATTGCTGTTCTTTTTCCAAGAATGCAGTCTGTCCATCCTCATGGGTTTCCTGCATTTCGGCCAGGGCGATATCGAGTTCCTCGAACTTCGCTTCCGATTCTGTACGTGCGGTTTGTTGTTCTTGCTCTTGCTCAGCGATTTCAGCCAAGTCTGAATGAATCTGTGTACTACGTTGATTAAAGCGTTCCTGCACTTCTGCCAACTTCATGTACTCGATTTGCAAACCATGCACCGCTTGCGTTAAACCTGCAACGCGTACACGTAATTCTTGCAGCGCCTGGGTGGCCTGACTTAATAAAGCTTCGGCACGCACCGCGCGGGTTTTCCCCTCATCGGCCAACAAATGTTGTGCGCGTGCTTGTTTCGTGATGTTTTCAATCTCTTGCTGACGCGCGAGAACACCATCTTGTTCAGAATCCGCCGCATAAAAACGCACGCTGTTTGCGCTGATTAAATGGCCTTCTTTGGTAATAAAACTTGCGCCTGCTGGCAACTTTGCACGCTCCGCAAATGCGGTTGGCGCATCTGGCGCAATATACACATTGTGCAGCCAGTCTTGCATCACACTACGGACACCTGCATCATTGAGTAGCAATAAACTCAGCAGTGGCTTCAAACCTTCTACCATCACAACGGGTGCTATCACCTGCGGCGCATACAGTGCTAACTTAGCTGGTGGTGCATCATTGAAAAAAGCCTTGGCCCATTCCAGATTAGACATTTCCAGCGCAGAAGTACGCTCACGGAGAATGGACTCAAGGGCGGTTTGCCAGCCGTTTTCTATCTGTACTTTTTGCCATAATTTCGGCAATTTTTCTAATTCATGTTTCGCTAACCACGGTTGAACTTTGCCTTGGCTTTCGACTTTTTCTTGCAAGGACTTTAAAGCAGCAAGACGTGCATCGAGTTGGGCCGATTGCGCTGTATCTTTATTGACTTGCTCTTGGGTCGAACGACGCTCATCTTCCAACTGTGGCAGGCGCTCTTGAGCCTCTTCCAGTTGCATGGTCGTTTCTTCTAGCATCTGCTTTTTCTCTTCAAGTTGCAGTGCCAAATTTTGTAAATGCGAAGTGTCTGGAATAACCAGACCTTGCTTCTCTTGATTCAAACGTTCACGGCGAACCGCCAAGGTATTCAAAATATTAGAGGCATTGCGTTGATGCGCAGATTCGAGCTCTATCTGCTGTTGCATCTGCATGATTTTGGCGCGCGACTCAGTCGATTTAAGTTGCGCATCACGCCAGACTTGCTCCAGCGCTGGAATTTTCTCGTTTTGTTGTGCTACCGTCTCTTGCGCTTGCTCACTGCGCATCGCCAATTCTTCGACGTGCATTTCGGCATCGGACAAATCATCTTGGAATTGTTGACCTTGGCGCTGCCATTGATCACGTTGGGCAGACAAAGAATTTAATTGTGATTGCAAACGTGCACGGGATTCAATGACGAACTTAATCTGCGCTTCGAGGCTTCCAATTTCAGCATTCGTTTGATACAAATTGCCCTGAGCCTGATGCGTTTTGTCGCCGACTGCATAGTGCGCTTGGCGCATTTGATCAAGCTCTAACTCGACGTGACGCAACTTAGCCGTTTGTTCTTCCAGATCGAGCTGACATTTTTCGATTTCAGCGAAATGCTTTTTCTGTTCCGTCGCGGCTTCACGCTTACGTAACATCCACAGCAATTTTTGCTTTTCTTCCTGGTCAGCTTGTAAAGAGTGGTATTTGTTCGCAACAACAGCCTGTGCTTCGAGTTTTTCTAAATTAGTATTTAACTCACGCAAGATATCTTCGACACGCACGAGGTTTTCATGGGTATCGTGAATTCGATTTTCGGTTTCGCGACGACGTTCTTTATAGCGAGAGACGCCCGCGGCTTCTTC
Organism: Undibacterium sp. Di24W; assembly: GCF_049340325.1. NCBI lineage: Bacteria > Pseudomonadati > Pseudomonadota > Betaproteobacteria > Burkholderiales > Oxalobacteraceae > Undibacterium > Undibacterium sp. Di24W. Next base: position 78,968 of record NZ_JBMPOP010000004.1, on the reverse strand, counting down.
CAAAAACACACGCAACTCTTCGGGACGTGATTCAATGATCCGAGAAATCATACCTTGACCAATAATCGCGTAAGCGCGCGGCCCGAGGCCAGTGCCTAAGAAAATATCTTGAATATCGCGGCGGCGTACCGGTTGGCCATTGATGTAGTAAGTCGAAGTTCCATCTCGCGTCAAAGTGCGTTTGACGGCAATCTCGGCATATTGGCTCCATTGCCCTGCTGCTTTGCCTAAACTGTTGTCAAAAATCAACTCTACCGAAGAGCGTCCGGCGGGTTTACGGTGTGTGGAACCATTAAAAATGACGTCTTGCATAGATTCACCACGCAATTCAGACGCTTTCGACTCGCCCAAGACCCAGCGCACGGCATCGATAATATTCGATTTACCGCAGCCATTTGGACCAACCACACCGACTAATTGGCCAGGGACATGAAAGTGAGTGGGATCGACGAAGGATTTAAATCCAGCTAATTTAATAGAAGTTAAGCGCACGTTATTTTTATTTATCGATTTTTAGACCAAGATACACACATCCAACCCACTTGCATCACGCTAGCAATACGTCTTTCATTTCTGCAAAAACATAACAATAGATGACAATTTCTTTAGTATTCAACTTACCATTCAAACAAGTAAGACCGCACATCATAACATTCTGTAGCCCTAGTTTTACAGATTTTGGCAAGCAGACGACGCTAAAAAACGCAGACCTTGACAGTTTATTTTGGGAATGCCCTGAACTTCCATGAACTAGCTCGTTAGCACACTCTAAGCACGGCTATAATACGAGTTTATTTGTGCGAAAGATTTGTTTGAATTTTGCTCACAAAAGATCGCTTGAGCAAACAAACGGCAGCGGCACAATTACCAAGTTTTAATTTTAGATCTTATTTTCTTCGTATTTTTAAGTGAATTTCTCCGTGAATCCCAATTTAGCAAAATTACAAGCTTATCCGTTTGAAAAATTAAAACGCCTGTTTGCCGACATAACGCCTAATCCCGATTACAGCCCCATCAGTCTTGGCTTAGGCGAACCTAAACATGCCACGCCAGAATTGATTAAAGATGCCTTGATCGCGAATTTGAATGGATTAGCTAATTACCCATCAACCAATGGTATCGAAGAGTTGCGCATTGCCATCAGCAACTGGTTGGCTCAACGCTATGACATTCCAAACCTTGATCCGGCGACGCAAATTTTGCCCGTGAATGGTTCACGTGAAGCCTTATTTTCATTGGCGCAAGCGGTAATCGATCCTAGCAAAAATCAAGATGGCCTACCAATCGTGGTTTGTCCCAATCCTTTCTACCAAATTTACGAAGGCGCGGCTTACTTGGCAGGCGCTGAACCGTATTTTGCCAATGCCAATCCGGCAAAAAATTTCGCACCCGATTTTAGTCAAATACCAGAGGCCATATGGCAACGCACGCAATTGCTTTACGTCTGTTCCCCTGGCAATCCGACTGGCGCAGTATTAACGCTGGATGACTGGAAAGAACTATTCGACTTATCGGATCGCTATAACTTTGTTATTGCTGCAGATGAATGTTATTCAGAGATTTATTTTGGCGAAACAGCGCCACTCGGCAGTTTGGCAGCGGCGCGCGCTTTGGGACGCAATGACTACCCACGTTTAGTCACCTTATCCAGTCTTTCAAAACGTTCAAATGTACCAGGCATGCGCTCTGGCTTTGTCGCAGGCGATGCAAGTATCATTAAGCAATTTTTACTTTATCGCACCTATCACGGTGGCGCGATGTCACCTAGTATACAGAAAGCGTCAATCGCAGCTTGGAATGATGAACAACACGTCATCGAGAATCGTACGCTGTACGTGAAGAAATTTGCTCAAGTTACACCTGTTCTACAAGAAGTCCTCGATGTTGCTTTACCTGACGCTGCTTTTTACCTTTGGGCTAGCGTTGATAAGCACATTCAAATCTCTGACACAGAGTTCGCGCAAGGTCTTTACCGAGACTATAATGTGACCGTTTTACCTGGTAGCTTTTTGGCTCGGGAAGCACATGGCATTAATCCTGGCAGCAACCGTATTCGTATGGCCTTGGTTGCCGAAGTTGAGGAGTGTATGGAAGCCGCGCAAAGAATTGCTACCTACACAAAACAATTAATGAAACTCAATAGCGCTATATAGCGCGAGATTGCGCCAGATTTACGCCTCTGGATTCGATTTATTACTTTCACTTTACTTAAAAAACGTCATGACACAGCAATTACAAAACATCATCAATCAAGCATGGGAAGACCGCGCTAGTTTTTCTCCTAAAAATGCGCCAGCGGAATTGCGTGGAGCGGTTGCGCATGTGTTGGAGCAACTCGATTCCGGCAGCTTGCGCGTCGCGCAGAAAATTGACGGTGCTTGGCAGGTCAATCAATGGGTGAAGAAAGCGGTTTTACTGTCCTTCCGTCTGGAAGATAATATCGTCATGCCGTCCGGCGAACATATGCAATTCTTCGACAAAGTGCCAACCAAGTTTTCCAATTACACGGCAGAAGATTTCGCTAAAGGTGGCTTCCGTGTGGTACCACCAGCGGTGGCTCGTCGTGGTAGTTTCATCGGCAAGAACGTCGTGTTGATGCCTTCTTATGTCAACATCGGCGCGTATGTCGATGAAGGTGCGATGGTCGATACGTGGGCGACTGTAGGTTCCTGTGCACAAATCGGTAAGAACGTACATTTATCTGGCGGCGTTGGCATCGGTGGCGTATTGGAGCCTATGCAGGCTAATCCAACCATCATTGAAGATAACTGCTTCATTGGCGCGCGCTCCGAAGTGGTTGAAGGCGTGATCGTGGAAGAAAATTCTGTGATTTCTATGGGTGTCTATCTTGGTCAATCGACCAAGATTTATGACCGTGCAACAGGCGAAGTGACGTATGGACGCATCCCTTCGGGTTCTGTGGTCGTCTCGGGCAATTTGCCATCAGCTTGCGGTAAATACAGCTTGTACTGTGCGGTGATTGTGAAGCGAGTAGATGCACAGACACGTTCTAAGACTAGCATTAATGAATTGTTGCGTGGCGCTTAATCTGCTATTCGACATTTAGCTAGCCTACGCCGCGACAGAGCAAAATCATAATATCAAACACTAAGGTTTAATCCTTCTCATCTTTATAGAGGAATTATCATGGCAATGGATCGTTTGTTTCAGTTGATGAAAGACAAAAATGCGTCGGATATGTTTTTCGCGATCAACTCGCCGATACATTTAAAAATCAATGGCAATCTCCTCCCCATCAATCAGCAGAAGATGGATGAAGAAAATATTATGGCTTTGCTCGCCGAAGTTCTTTCTGCAGAACAAATCGCGCAATATAAACGCGAAAATGAACTCAATGTTGGTATTGGCATGGCGGGTGTTGGGCGCTTCCGCTTATCTGCGTTTACACAACGTGGCTCTACTTCTGCGGTCTTCCGTTTTGTGCCTGGCCATATTCCTGCATTCACAAGTTTGCATTTACCTCCTGTGCTCGCCGAACTGATCATGGAAAAACGCGGTTTAATCTTAGTGGTAGGTGCAACAGGTTCTGGTAAATCAACTTCAATTGCTTCGATGCTCGATTACCGTAACGAAGTAAAAACGGGTCATATACTCACCATTGAAGATCCCATCGAGTATTTATTCCGTAGCAAAAAATCGATTGTCAATCAACGAGAAATCGGTACCGATGCGGACAGCCTAAAAACAGCCTTGCGTAATTCCTTGCGCCAAGCGCCTGACTGCATCTTAATTGGCGAGATTCGTGATCTAGAAACGATGATGGCGGCGATTGCATATGCACAATCTGGTCACTTAGTGTTGGCGACCCTACATGCCAATAATAGTTATCAAGCACTGAATCGCATTATCAGTTTCTTCCCGATTGAAAATCGCAGCGCTTTGCTCCTAGATTTAGCGTCAGCAATCAAGGCCGTTATCTCGCAACGTCTAATTAAAGCCATAGACGGCGGCCGCTGCCCAGCCGTCGAGATTATGTTGAATACTCGCTACGTTGCTGAGTTGATTGAACAAGGAAATATCTTCCAGATCAAAGAAGCCATTGAAAAAAGCTTGGCTCCAGGCTCTCAAACTTTTGAACGCGCGCTAATGCAATTGATCAAAGACGGATTGATCACGCAAGAAGAAGGTCTGGCAAATGCTGACTCCGCCAATAACTTGTTGTGGTTACTTAACAATGACACCGCCTTGACACAAAAAGCACAAGCAGAGCCTGAGCCAGAGACGCCTATGGAAGCCACATTCACTGAATTTAATTTGAACATGTAATTGTATGAGTGCATCCACTAGCATTACCTTATTTGGCATCCCAAACTGTGACACAGTCAAGAAAGCGCGTACCTGGCTAGAGCAGGAAGCAATCCCTTTTGTGTTCCATAATTTCAAAAAGGATGGATTAAGTCAAACTCAAGTAGAAGTCTGGCTAGAAAAAATCGATCTCAACACCTTAATCAATCGTAAAGGCACTAGCTGGCGCGCGCTAAGCGAAGAGCAAAAAACACAGGCAGATAATCGAACAGAAGCGATTGCTTTACTGTTAGCCAATCCGTCACTCATCAAACGTCCAGTGTTGCAAATTGAAAGCAAAGAACGACAACATGTTGGCGTTGGTTTCAACGATCAACAATATCAAATCATTTTTAAAGAAATTTAAGTTTTCATGAGTAAAACTCTCGCCCTGACGGAACAATTAATTGCTTTGGACTCCGTAACTCCCGAAGATAAAGGCTGTCAAAACACCTTAATCAGTTTGTTAAAACCACTGGGATTTAACTGCGAAACGATACAATCCGGCGAGGTCACTAATCTGTGGGCGCGTCGAGGCACGACTCAACCCTTGGTCGTATTTGCAGGTCATACCGATGTGGTGCCGACGGGTCCAGTCGGACAATGGCAATCTGAGCCATTTGCCCCGACACATAGGGATGGCAAATTGTTTGGTCGCGGCGCAGCCGACATGAAAACCTCGATTGCGGCATTCGTGGTCGCGACCGAAGAATTTGTTGCGGCACACCCTGATCATCATGGCTCGATTGGTTTTTTAATTACCAGTGATGAAGAGGGACCTGCCACAGATGGTACTGTGGTCGTATGCAATCAATTAAAAGCACGTGGCGAACAGCTCGACTATTGTATCGTTGGTGAACCAACTTCTAGCGACGTGCTCGGTGACACCATAAAAAATGGTCGTCGCGGCACGATGTCTGGCAAGCTCATTGTCAAGGGTATACAAGGGCATATTGCTTATCCTCAATTAGCGAAAAACCCCATTCATTTGGCGGCACCTGCTATGTCAGAATTGGTCAATGAAGTCTGGGATCATGGCAATGAATATTACCTGCCAACTTCTTGGCAAATGTCGAATATTCATGGCGGCACAGGCGCTTCTAATGTTATTCCGGGTGAAGTGGTGATTGATTTCAATTTCCGTTTTTCCACAGCCAGCACAGCGGAAGGCTTGCAACAACGCGTGCACGAGATCCTCGATAAGCATCAACTCAAGTACGACTTAAAATGGACCGTAGGCGGTCATCCTTTCTTGACACCTAAAGGCAATTTAAGTGATGCCTTGGCCAAAGCCATTAAAGACGAAACCGGTGTCACCACCGAATTATCTACAACGGGCGGCACCTCAGACGGTCGTTTTATCGCAAAAATTTGCCCACAAGTGGTCGAGTTTGGACCACCGAATGGCAGCATTCATAAAATTGATGAGCATATCGAAGTGCGCTATATCGATCCACTTAAAAATATCTACCGCCGCGCGTTAGAGAATCTTTTACTAGACAAAAATTAATATGACGAACGCCAATACACTCCCCTTCCAAACGCTACGCGATCTGCTGCGCTATGCGGTGACTCGCTTCAATACTGCGCAGTTATTCTTCGGTCATGGCAGTGCCAATGCATTAGATGAGGCCGCTTATCTGTTGTTACATACTTTAAAGCTACCGCTCGACAAAATCGACCCGTTTTTGGATGCACGTCTGTTACCACATGAAATCGATGCGGCAATCGCAGTGATCGAGCGCCGCGCAACGGACAGAGTTCCGGCGTCTTACATTACCAATGAAGCTTGGTTAGGCACCTATAATTTTTACGTGGATGAACGTGTCATCGTACCGCGCTCCTTTATCGCCGAATTGATCCCTGAACGCTTCACACCTTGGGTGCAAGATCCTGAAGAAGTCACAGACATTCTAGAGCTTTGCACAGGTTCTGGCTGCTTGCCCATTATGTTGGCCGATGCATTTGAAAATGCACATGTGGATACTGTCGATATTTCAAAAGACGCATTAGATGTCGCCGCAAAAAATGTAGCAACCTACGAATTAGAAGATCGCATCACACTGATTGAATCAGACTTGTATAGCAATGTCCCGGACAAACTCTACGACATGATCATCACCAATCCGCCGTATGTGAACTCCAACTCCATGAGTAAGCTGCCAAAAGAGTATTTGCATGAGCCGCAAATTGCTTTGGCTGGTGGCGACGATGGTATGGATCTGGTGCGTAAAATTGTAGCTGGTGCTGCATCGCGTCTCAAACCAAATGGCATTTTGATGGTAGAGATTGGAAATGAACGACTATTCGCTGAAGAGGCTTTTGCCGAGTATGGTTTAACTTGGTTATCTACCAGTGCTGGTGACGATATGGTATTCATGCTGACGGCTGAGCAACTTCAAGACGCGAATTAAATCGCATCAGAAATCACCAGATTTTTTTGTTTCAATCGTTTTATCGCTCAAAACGCCCAAAAAAAGCGTTTTGAGCATTTTTATTTTTGTAGTTCGCTACTCCTCCATTTTTTTGTTAGTCAATAATGATACGTCTTCAACAGGTCATCCTCGCCCGCGGTACCAAACCCCTCTTCGACAGCGTCGATGTCACCCTCAATCCAGGCGACAAAATCGGCCTGATCGGTTCCAACGGCGCTGGCAAATCCAGCCTATTTGCCATGCTGCGCGGTGAATTGCACCCAGATCAGGGCAGCATAGAATTTCCTGCCAAATGGCAATTGGCGCACGTCGCTCAAGAGACACCACCTTTGGAACGCAGTGCGATTGATTATGCCATCGATGGCGACGTCACCCTGCGCAAGCTCGAAGCACAATTAGCTGAACTCGAAGCACAACCGGAGTCACATGATAATGGCATTGCGATTGGCGAAGTGTATGGTGCATTATCCGACGCTGATGCCTACACCGTGCGTTCACGTGGCGAGCAATTATTGCTAGGATTAGGTTTCACCCTTGAGCAGATGGAGCAATCGGTTGCGAGTTTCTCCGGTGGTTGGCGTATGCGTTTGAATCTGGCACAAGCTCTGATGTGCAAATCAGATTTACTGTTGCTCGATGAACCGACCAACCATTTGGATTTGGATGCAATTATCTGGCTGGAAGATTGGCTCAAGCGCTATGCAGGTACACTGATCATCATTTCACATGATAGAGACTTCTTAGATGGCGTCGTCAATGTCGTCGTCCATATCGATGAGCGTAAACTCAAGCGTTATTCAGGTAACTATTCTGCATTTGAACGTCAACGTGCTGCGCAATTAATCCTAGCGCAAAGTTCGATAGAAAAACAAAGCCGCAAACGTGCCCACTTGCAATCCTTCATTGATCGCTTCGCTGCAAAAGCGTCGAAAGCCAAGCAAGCACAAAGTCGTATCAAAGCTTTGGAGAAGATGGAAGAATTGGCGCCTTTACGCGCTGCCGCTGAATTCTCTTTTGAATTCCGCGAACCGCTGAGCGCGCCGAATCCAATGCTGGTGATGGATGATGTCGATTGCGGCTATCGCATGGAATCACAGACTGACCATAGTTTTACTGAAAAGAAAATCGTTAGCGATGTGAAGTTCTCTTTGCAAATCGGTCAACGTATCGGTTTGCTTGGAATTAACGGCGCGGGTAAATCGACCTTGATCAAAACCATCATGGGCGAATTGCCTCCCCTGACGGGCACAATCACCACAGGCAAAGGATTGTCGGTAGGCTATTTCGCTCAGCATCAGGTAGAAATGCTGCGTCATGATGAATCGCCACTCTGGCATTTAGCGCATATCGCACCTGATGTGCGCGAACAAGAATTACGCAATTTTTTAGGTGGTTTTAACTTCCCCGGCAGCATGGTCACCAGTCCGATTGCGCCGTTCTCCGGCGGCGAGAAAGCACGTTTAGCACTTGCCATGATCGTGTGGCAGCGCCCTAACCTCTTACTCCTTGATGAACCGACCAACCATCTTGACTTAGAAACACGCGAAGCCTTGACTGAAGCCTTAGCCCAGTTCGAAGGCACTCTCGTGGTCGTATCACATGACCGCCATTTGTTGCGTGCCACGACCGACCAATTCATCATCGTTGCTGATGGCAAGCTTTTACCTTTCGATGGCGATCTCGACGATTACAAAGATTGGCTTTACAAAACCAAATTAGAACAAGCCGCTGCTGCCGCTAACGCCGCAGCACTACCGGTAAAATCCAAAGAGAAAGCCGCTGCATTACCACAAGCGCAACCGGTACCAAGCGTACCTGTCGATGAAAAAGAACGCAAACGTCGCGACGCCGAAGAACGCCAACGCATCGCTGCCTTACGCAAGCCGATAGAGACCAGAATTAAACGCCTTGAAGAGCAAATGGCTAAGTTAAATCTGAAGAAGGATGATTACAGCAAACAACTCGAAGACAGTGAAATCTATGACGATGCCAACAAAGAAAAATTAAAAAATCTTTTATTGGATCAAGCGTATGTGGTCAAAGAACTTGAACAATTAGAAGTTGACTGGCTAGAGCAACAAGAATTTTTGGAAGCTGCGGTTTAGTCTGGTTTTAGCTTAGTTTTAACTTAGTTTCAGCTCAATTTCTGCTCAATTAGAACTAAGTAAGAACTTCATTTAATCTCGGCCAAGGTGTTTTATCAGAAATAGCAAAAAGAGGGTATGATCCCTAATGCTGTTCAGCCAAGCTCAAAATATCGAAGCGTCATCCCTGCGAAGGCAGGGATCCAGTGCCTTTAGGCGTTTAAATCGCTGGATTCCCGCCTTCGCGGGAATGACGATACATGGCATAAAGCCTAACTGAACGGCATTAGAGTATGATCGCCTCTTTTTTGTTGCTAAAGTTGTGCAATCCTTGCGCAACCATATTTTCAGCATTACCATACTGCATCATTCTTCTCAGATAGTGAGAGCAACATGCGTTCAACTTGCTTGCTTCTGTATCAATTCTTATTAGCCTCATCGCTTATATCGTCAAACTCGCTTTCTCAGGCTCAAACATTACAGGCTTATACGGAAACATGGCCACCTTACAGTTACGAGCATCAAGGTACACTCACGGGCTATTCCACTGAATTGCTGAAAGCCGTCTTACTTGAAGCTGGGATTGATGCCAATTACACCGCCTTAAGCTGGAGTCGTGCCTATCAACATACGACTACGGAGGCTAACACTTTGCTTTACACAACCACGAGAACACCTGAACGTGAAAATCTATTTGAATGGATAGGCCCAATTGGTGTCAGAAAACTTTGGCTGTTCAAGCTCAAGGATCGTACGGATATACAGATCAGAGGGTTGAATGATCTTAAAAAATACAAAGTCAGCATAGTGCGTGATACGTCCAGTTTAAAATTAGTCATGGATCGCGACCTGTTTCCACACAATCATATTGACGAGGCACCGACCACTGCATCGAACGTCAAAAAACTTTTTTTCAAGCGCGTTGATCTTATTCTCGCAACCAATGGCGGAGCCAATTACGAGCTAAGCCAATTATCCTACCCCAAAGATGCGATGGAGCCCGTGTATCTACTGAACGAGGAATATTTATTCTATTTTGCGATTAACAAGAAAACCGACCCCTTGATTATCCAAAAAATCCGTCATGCGTTCGAAAAAATAAAAGCTTCCGGCCTCGTCGAGGTGCTCAAGAAAAAATATATGGTCGATTAACCTTGGTCGTTTATTCGGGGCGATAGACACGCACAAAGCTAGCAAATTTGGGCAAACCATTTGAAGTCAAGTCACGATACCGATAAGTAACCAAAGTGCCGACCTGTGGTGGATTTTTTCGTTGTGCAACATCAAAGCCTGTACCCAATTTAAAACGCGTTCCTTTAGGCGTCTCAAGTAACAAAGCGCCCATCATGCCTTCGTACTTTCCCTGTCCAGCCTGTATGGCAATCACTTTTGCTTCTGCATCATGTTGCGGTTTTAGCTTATAAACGGACTCACTGCGTCCTGATTCAAACCCAGCACTTGCTAGATGCAAGACCAAACCCTCTGCCTTTTGTAGCGTCAATTGCCTTAGCTTCGTCTCAATCTGTTCCACTGACAATACCAACTCTTGCGGAATCACACGGAGCCAGGGTATCTGCACTTTTTCCACTGTATTTTGTAAGTCTCGCAAACGCTGACGAAAATCACCTGAGGCTAAAGGATATTCAAACAGGCAGTACTGAATCTGCCGCCACTCTTCATCAATGGCCTGTTGACGCCGCACCGCCCCGGATAGACGTTCAAATTGCGCGCGCCCCATCCATAATTCACCATCCATAGGATGTGCTGGAAATTTCTCGGTGAACCAGGCAGGTGCGCTGATCAGGCGAGCGCTGCGGAAATACAGTTGTTTGCCATCCCAATAAGCGCGCACGCCATCTAGTTTCTCGCTCATCAAATAGTCGCTGATGTTCGCGCCTAAATGACGGGCGTCCGATAAGGTTTGAGGTAAGACTAAAGCCAAGTTGGGAGGATTATCTCGATCTAAAGATAAGTCAGCAGACATTTCCACTGCATTGACCTGTTTACTGTTAACCGACGCGGTAAAAAAACTCAAAGGTAATAGAGAACAAAATAGAACCTGACGGCGCATTCTTTGTTGACTGTTCAGCTTCTTAGCAAACGTTTTCTTATACTCTTCCATATCAGCACCTTTACGTGTTTTAAGAAATGTAAGTATAAAAACATCTAAACAAAATAGCACCATTATTTTTTATAATGTAGCAAAAAAAACAAAACCACCGCTCACGAATGTGGCCGGTGGTTTTATTACTTACTTTTCTTCGTTTACGTAATTCCGAAGAGTAAAACTAGATAACAGAAAGGTTCAAGCTAAAATTATTTCTGCGCCTTCACAACCTGCATTGCACTCGCTATCAAGCCACTCATATCACTCATATTGGCAGGCACGATGATGGAATTATTGGTCTTCGCTAAATTCGCAAACGCTGCAACATACTGCTCTGCCACTTTCAAATTCACCGCATCCGCACCACCAGGTTCACGAATCGCCGCCGCTGTTTGACGTATTGCTTCAGCACTCGCTTCAGCAATTGCTAAAATCGCGCCAGCCTGACCCTCAGCACGATTGATCGATGCTTGTTTTTCACCTTCAGACTTCGCAATCGACGCTTCACGTTCACCAGTGGCGATATTGATTTGCTCTTGCTTACGACCTTCTGAAGCAGCGATCAAGGCACGTTTTTCACGTTCTGCTGTGATCTGCGCTTGCATCGCGTGCAAAATTTCTTTTGGTGGCGTCAAATCTTTGATCTCATAACGCAAGACTTTCACACCCCAATTCGCAGCAGACTCATCAATCGCATTCACGATCGTGGTATTAATGTGATCGCGCTCTTCGAAGGTTTTATCTAGCTCCATCTTACCGATCACTGAACGCAAGGTAGTTTGTGCCAACTGCGTGATTGCGGCGATGTAATTAGACGAACCGTAAGAAGCGCGCATCGCATCGGTAATTTGAAAATATAAGATACCGTCAACTTGTAATTGCGTATTGTCTTTGGTGATACACACTTGCGGCGGCACATCGAGCGGGATCTCTTTCAAGACATGTTTGTAGGCGACACGATCGACAAATGGCACGACGATATTCAGACCAGGGCCCAAGGTCGCATGATACTTACCGAGACGCTCGACCACCCATGCATCTTGCTGCGGTACGACCTTGATGGTCTTCATGATAAAAACCAAGGCCAAGACAAATAACACCATCACGACAAAGCTAGAATTTTCCATTTTATTTCCTTTATTATTTTGTTTAGATCATAGTCAAAACGAACTTACAACTTTTCATTAACATGGGCGCACAATTAAGCGGCTACCCTCTACGGCTTCAATCACAAACAGGCCCGAGCTTCCATTGGCATGACGCGACTCCACATCCCACATTGCACCACGATACTTGGTTCGGGCAACGAAAACACCGTTGCCTTGATCTTGCCATTCATCGACTTTCAATTGCTGACCGATATCGATATTCACATTCGGATCACGTGCAGTATCGCCTCTTTCCTTCCAACCGTATTTGCTATTATGTAGCGCTATCGTGGCAGCACTACCGATCACGGCAGCAATCAACATCTGCAATTGCACCGAACCAATCAGCAAAGACGCGATCGATGCACTGACCAAGCCCACGGCAAACATCAATAGATAAAAAGTCCCGGTGAACAGCTCCAGAATCACCACCACACCTGCTAACACCAACCACCAAATCCAAGCTTCCATTTTTTATTCTCCTTATAAAGAATTACAACAGTCTGCCCGATAACTAACAAATTGTCATCGGTATTTCACAAACAAAAAAACCCTCGACATCGACGATGTGGAGGGTTTTTTTGCAGGTAATTTGAGTGATTGCTAATTCTATGTTTTTTCTTGTTTTGATGAGGTTACTGTACGAGCTAATTGTGACGAGTTGATGAAATCGTTTTTGTAAGACGTGGTAACTCGCAATTTTTTTCGTAAGGCGTCAATAGCCGAAGGCGTATTGCGCCATCAGGTAGTTGAACATGCGAACCATCACGTCCTATGCCTCGTTTGATCGACAACTACATTGTTTCGCTGTTGGTCCATTGATCATAGGACGATGAAATACATCTTAGACTATTACACCCTATTGCTAAATCCAAACGCTATGTTCCACATGATCGTCTGGAATATACGTCAGATATTGCACCATACGTGGTGTTTTTCCGTAATTGGGTGTTGCGCAATGAGGCAGTGCTTGATGCCAGATGACGAAATCGCCAGCCTTACCTGGCACTGCTCGTGGTCGTAAGCTTTGTGCTGCAATCTGACGCGGATTTTCGCTGCACGGCAATTCACTTAACCAGCGTCCGATCTGGTGTTGAAAGCCCGGGACGCAATGGAATGCACCGTCGCCCTCGTCGCAGTCGCTCAAATACAACAAGCCTTGATAGCGCTCGGGGATAGGTTGGGCAAGACTGACATCCCAATGGAGACCATTGCCACGAAATGTAAATTCGGCCGTCTCTGGTGGATTGAAGCTGAGATGGTCAATAGTCTTGTAGATCGCACTAGTGCCATACAGCTGTTCATAGACAGCTCGAACGCGTTTAGAGGCGCGGTTCGTGTTTAGGCGTGGATGATTGTATAGAGGCAGCATCAAACCTTGCTGCCGACTTTGCGCACCGTACCAGCTAGCTGGCTCTCGCAGATTGGCATCCAAAAATTCCCACACGGCTTCACAACTTGCGGCACAGGCTGCTGCATCGATGACCTTGGGTAGAACCAGATAACCATGCTTTTTCCAAAAAGTGATTTGTTCTGGTGAGAGACGATAATCCGTTTCCTCAAACTCGGCGGGTTCTTCTAATAACTGATAAGACTTACGTGAGTCGTCTATCCAATCAAAAAAGGCTTGTAGAGTTGGGCGTTCTTCTATTAAAAACTTGAGTGCCATCGGGTGTGCAATATTATTGGCATAAAGTGTCTTTACTTGCAGCCGCCATAAGGCAACATCTTGAGGCATATTCTGGTGGGCAGGATCGCAATGGTGCTGCCAAAGTTTTTCTAGTGCGGACATGCCCTGCATGACTTGCCTTTGTGGTGATGTTTTTTTTATTTGGGTGATTTGCTAGTAGTTTAAGCTGAGTCGCGCTATTGAACAATCGCGGTGCTTGGGACCGGTGCTATCGATATCCGCTTATACAAAGGATATTTTGTTGTTGCCTGATATGCTACGTTACTCCGACATCAAATCTCCAACAAAAAAGCGCGAAGACTCCATTGAATCTTCGCGCTTGAACTTACCGAGATATTAACTCGATATTTTACTTAGCCACAGCAGCTAACTGCTTCCACGTATCGATCACAGAATCAGGATTGAGCGAGATAGACTCAATACCTTGCTGCATCAACCATTCCGCGAAGTCTGGATGATCAGAAGGTCCCTGACCGCAAATACCGACGTACTTACCTGCTTTGAGACAAGCAGAAATCGCCCGTGACAACATCGCTTTGACTGCAGGGTCACGTTCATCAAAATCTGCTGCTAACAACTCCATGCCGGAGTCACGATCCAGACCCAAGGTTAACTGCGTCAAATCATTGGAACCGATAGAGAAACCGTCAAAGAATTCTAAGAATTCTTCAGCCAGAATCGCATTCGAAGGTACTTCGCACATCATGATTAAACGCAAGCCATTTTCGCCGCGTTTTAAGCCATTCTTACCGAGCAGATTCACGACTTTTTCTGCCTGACCTAGAGTACGTACGAAAGGCACCATGATTTCGACATTGGTCAAACCCATGTCGTTACGCACGCGTTTCATTGCCGTGCATTCCATCTCGAACGACTCGGCGAAATCGCTGGCCAGATAACGTGCCGCCCCGCGGAAACCTAACATTGGATTTTCTTCGTCCGGTTCGTAGCGTGTACCACCGATGAGTTTTTTGTACTCATTCGATTTAAAATCAGACAAGCGCACGATGACTTTTTTAGGCCAGAAAGCGGCTGCGATTGTTGCGACACCTTCTGCTAATTTATCGACGTAAAACGCTTTTGGTGATGCGTGACCACGTGCTACTGATTCGACCGCCTTTTTCAAGTCTGGATCAATATTCGGGTATTCCAAAATCGCTTTGGGATGTACGCCGATATTGTTATTGATGATGAATTCCAAACGCGCCAAGCCCACGCCTTCGTTCGGTACCGATTGGAAATCAAATGCTAATTGCGGATTACCCACGTTCAGCATAATTTTCAAAGGCAATTTCGGCAATTCGCCACGAACTTCTTCTGTGACTTCGGTTTCGATCAAACCGTCGTAAATTTTACCTTCGTCACCTTCGGCGCAGGATACGGTCACCAGTGTGCCGTCTTTTAACAAGTCAGTCGCGTCACCACAACCAACCACCGCTGGCACACCAAGTTCACGCGCAATAATCGCCGCGTGACAAGTACGACCACCACGATTGGTGACGATAGCGGCAGCACGCTTCATTACCGGTTCCCAGTTAGGATCGGTCATATCTGCGACCAAAACATCACCTGGTTGTACCCGTTCCATTTCGGATGGATCGTGAATTACACGTACACGACCCGCACCAATTTTTTGACCGATCGCACGACCTGATACCAATACCGCGCCTGTACCTTTGAGTTTGAAACGTTGTTGTGCGTCGGTTGCTTTTTGCTGTGACTTTACGGTTTCTGGACGTGCTTGCAAAATGTAGAGTTTGCCATCGCGACCGTCTTTGCCCCACTCGATGTCCATAGGACGACCATAGTGTTTCTCGATGATCACTGCGTACTTAGCTAATTCAACGACTTCGGTATCGTTCAAAGAATAGCGATTACGCAACTCGATAGGCACATCCACCGTCTTCACCGAGCGACCTGCTTTAGCTTCGCCTGTGAATTCCATCTTGATCAATTTGGAACCGATATTGCGACGAATTACAGGCAGCTTGCCTAATTCCAACATCGGCTTATGAACATAGAATTCATCCGGATTCACCGCACCTTGCACCACAGTTTCGCCGAGGCCATAGCTAGACGTAATGAACACGACGTCTTTAAAGCCAGACTCCGTATCAATGGTAAACATCACACCAGCCGCACCCAAATCAGAGCGCACCATGCGTTGTACACCTGCGGACAAGGCGACTTCCGCATGCGTGAAACCTTTGTGGACACGATACGAGATTGCACGATCATTGTATAAAGACGCGAATACATGTTTCATCGCTTCTAATACATTGTCGATACCAACGACATTGAGAAAGGTTTCTTGTTGACCTGCGAAAGACGCGTCTGGCAAATCTTCAGCGGTTGCAGAAGAACGAACTGCGAACGACATTTCAGCTGTCGAATCAGCGACGAGTTTGTTATAGAAGGTTTCGATTTCTTTTTGCAGACGTGGTTGGAAAGGCGTATCGATAATCCATTGACGAATTTCAGCACCGGCTCTCGCCAATTCTTTGACGTCCTCGATATCCAAAGTGGCGAGACGATCTGCAATGCGCTGTGCCAATGGCAAACCGCCATCGATACTATGCGATAAAAAATCACGAAATGCTTGTGCCGTAGTGGCGAAACCACCTGGAACACGCACGCCTGCGGAAGCAAGCTGGCTAATCATTTCGCCAAGTGAAGCATTTTTACCACCTACGGAATCCACATCGGTCATCCGTAAGTTTTCGAACGAGGCAACATACACAGATTCACTGCTTGCCTCGATATTTGCTGCGTTAGACATAACAACCTCTTTTTTTTGATGATAAGAAATCTTTCGCACTGCTTCGCTGCGCAAGACTGCTGCGCATTGATTCGTTGTCATGTGGGCTAATTTATTATTTTGTTGCCAGCATCAACTTGATATTGATCATCATTTTACCTTGTGCGCTGCAAAAAACACATTTGGCAGAAAATTTTTATGGACTTTCCAATTTGATATATTTAGTTCGTCGAATTTCTCTTACATTCCTTACTTGACCATTCAATTACTGTACAATTTTTAATCCTCATTAGATCCACATTTGACTATTACTCCCTATGCCAGATCGTCACTCTCCCGCAATTCCCGTCGCCAACCGCACAGTATTCTTTGTATCTGATGGAACTGGTATTACCGCAGAAACATTTGGGCATTCCGTCATCACCCAGTTTGACCTCAAATTCAAGCAAGTTCGCTTGCCGTTTATCGACGATATTGAAAAAGCGGAAGAGGCGGTGAGACGTATTAATGAAGCTTTTGAGCTGACAGGAAACCGACCTATCGTATTCTCCACCTTGGTTAAGCCAGATTTAGCCAATGTGATTTTCAAATCCAAGGGTTTACACATGGATTTAATCCAAACTTTCGTTGCCCCCTTGGAAGAAGAACTAGGTATTAAATCGACACATACCGTCGGCCGCAGTCACAACATCGCGGATACCGAAGAATACAAAAACCGGATTGAAGCAATTAATTTCTCGTTGGCTCACGATGATGGGCAATCCAATAAAAATCTGTCGATGGCCGATGTGATTTTGGTTGGCGTCTCACGTTCGGGTAAAACGCCAACCACGCTGTATTTGGCAATGCAATATGGTATTAAAGCGGCCAACTATCCTTTAATTCCGGACGATTTTGAACGCGGCAAATTACCATCCGCTTTACCTGAGTTTAAAGGCAAAATGTTTGGTCTCAGCATTGCACCCGAACGATTATCTGAAATTCGTAATGAGCGCCGCCCTGGCAGCAAATATGCGTCTTTAGAAAACTGTCGTTATGAAGTGAACGAAGCCGAAGCCATGATGAAGCGCGAAGGCATACGCTGGTTATCGTCCACCACAAAATCCATCGAAGAAATCGCCACCACGATTCTGCAAGAAGTCAAACCAGATTCTCGTTTGTAGAAAACAAAAAAGCTTGAAGTAGGGTTTCCTACCTCAAGCTTTTTTACAGAAAATGGTGAGAAATAAATTCAGCTGATTTATTTTGATGCGCCTGCAATTTGCTGCCGAACTTGCTCAAAAAAACAAATCGCCGCACTCGCGGCCACATTTAAAGATTCTATCTCTGCTTTCTGTGGAATCGTCACCGTATCAGTTGCCAAGGCCATCAATTCAGGATCAACGCCCTGCCCTTCGTGCCCAAATAACCAAGCCAGTGGACGATTTAAGTTGATTTGATAGATGGTCGACTCAGTATGCGAACTAGTTGCTAGTACCGGAATGTTCGACGCACCAATCAAGGCATGCAAATCAACAGCTTCATAAATATCTAATAAAAAATGTGCTCCCATGCCTGCTCGCAATACCTTGGGAGACCAAGCAGAAGCACTGCCGGGGCTACAAAACACTTGCTCAATTCCTGCGCCTGCAGCGCTGCGCAGAATTGAACCCAAATTCCCCGGATCTTGCAAGTTATCAAGCAACACCGCATTTACTGACAACTGCAACGGTGCCCGGTCTTGGTTCGCAGCGATTACAAAAAGGATACCAACACCATTTTCAACCTGGCTCAAAGCTTGATATAAATTATCAGGAAGTACGATGCAATCAGCACCGTCTTCTTCGCACAGAGCGAGAATGCCAGCGACTTCATGATGCCCCACACAACTGGCAGAGACCACACATAATTCAGGTGCACCGCGATGCTGTAAAAATGCCTGGCAAAGATGTACACCGTCGAGCATGGTCTTAGCGGCTTTTTTCCTTGCACTGGCACTGCTGGCTAAATGTTTGAGTTCTTTGTATAGCGCATTCTCGCGTGAACTAATCTGTTTCATAGTCACTAGTCTTTCAAGAGCGCTTTCACAGGCGCATAGGATTTTCTATGGATAGGAGAGACACCGTGCTGCTTGAGCCGCTCTAAATGTAGTGCTGTCGGATAGCCTTTGTGCTGATCTAAAGCGTATTCTGGATACTGTATATGTAATTGCGCCAATAAATGATCGCGCGCAGTTTTTGCTAATATCGATGCAGCGGAGATTGCAGGGACTTTATCGTCTCCTTTAACAATCGCTTCAGATCGTATCGCCATCACTGGACACCGATTGCCATCAATCAAAGCCAAAGTGGGCGTAACTTTTAATGCTTCGACCGCACGGCGCATCGCCAGCATGGTCGCTTGTAAGATATTGAGTGTATCAATTTCTTGCTCTGAGCATTCAGCAATTGCCCAAGCCAATGCCTTCTCTTTAATCTCGATTGCTAAGGCATCACGTTGCACTTCACTTAACTTTTTGGAGTCTCGCAAACCTGCAATCGGACGTGCAGGGTCGAGTATCACCGCCGCAGCGGTTACTGGCCCAGCTAAAGGACCTCTACCGGCTTCATCAACGCCGCAAATAATTTCACCTTCATAGTCAAATAGCGAAAACAAAGAGAGATTTTCTTGTTCTTGGACCACTTTTTCTTTTGTTTTCTTAGTCATTCAGGAAGGTCTTCAATTGTTCTAAATCCAAAAAATAGTGGCAGATCTGTTTTGATTCTTCGCCCTCTTTCTGTCCGTATAGGACTGGCACCAATTCATCAAATCGCGTAAGTAGTTCTTCATCTGCATCCACATCCACGACAGCTATCGGAATGTCGACATCACCCAAATACTGTTGTAGTTGCAGCAGCATGTCATCGCATAAATGACAATAACTTCGAGAATAAAGCGTAAAGGATGGCATGAAATCAACTCGGAAAACTGTAAAACCATAAAGTCAGATTATATCGCCTTCGATAGCATTTCCAATTGAAATGAGTGGAAATGAAAAAGCCGCGCTGCAAGAAATACAGCGCGGCTTTATTTACTTCAATTTAAAGTTAGCTAACAGATAGGGGCTTTCAAGCCTTCTTTGAATTACACACTTTTTTATCAGCCGGCTGGTCGTATCACCAAGAACTGAGAGGCTTCACCACGACGTACTAATAAAACCACGGATTTCTTGGTGTCTAATTTAGCTAGCATTGCATCAAATTGCTTTGCGTCTTTAATGTCAACATTATTCATCATTAAAATAATGTCGCCTGGACGCAAACCACTACTAGCGGCTAATCCATCTACAACGTCAATCACGACACCATTGCCATTTGGCATACTGCGTTTTTGTGCCTCACTCAAGTCAGACGCAGCAATTCCGAGATGATTATCTACTTTCTCTTTTTTACTCTTCTTGTCATTTTTCTGACTAATCGGCTTGTCCGCATCTGCTTCGCCAACAATCATCGTAATATCTTTAGCTGAGCCTTTACGCCATATCGAAACAACTGCTTTGCTTCCAGGCTTGGTAGCACCAACCATGCGTGGTAAGTCACTACGTTTTTCTATCGCGTTACCATTCAACTTGAGGATCACATCACCCTCTTGTATGCCCGCCTTTTCAGCTGGCCCACCAGCTTCCACGCGCGCAACAAGAGCGCCCTGCGCCTTGCTTAAACCCAAGCTTTCTGCAACTTCTTTACTTAATTCACCAATTTCAACGCCCATGCGGCCACGAGACACTACACCAGAGCTTTTCAATTGTTCTACTACTCGCATCGCTTCATCAATCGGAATCGCGAACGAGATACCCATATAGCCGCCAGACCGACTATAAATCTGTGAATTGATGCCTATCACTTCGCCACGCATATTAATCAAAGGCCCGCCAGAATTTCCAGGATTGACCGCGACGTCGGTTTGAATCAAAGGTAAATAGTCGCCTGTATCGCGCGCTTTGGATGAAATAATTCCAGAGGTTACGGTGTTATCCAAATTAAATGGTGAGCCGATCGCGATGACCCATTCACCGGCCTTAATTTTGTCGGAATCGCCGATGGCTATTTTAGGTAATTTACTGCCTTCTATCTTGAGTACTGCGACATCGGTGCGGCGATCACTGCCTATCACTTTTGCCTTGAACTCGCGTTTATCGGTCAATTTCACATAGACTTCTGACGCGTCTTCAACGACGTGGGTATTGGTCAACACATAGCCGTCCTGACTCACGATAAATCCAGAACCGACACCGCGTGGTACTTCTTGTTCTTGTTGTTGCCTAGGCGCTTGGCGGCGATTCTTTGGCGCTTGTTGAGGTGCAGGCATACCGAAGAAACGGCGGAAGAATTCTTGCGCCTGCTCGTCATCAGAAAAAGGATCGCCTTGGGCCTGTGTGATTTTTTGCGTGGTGCGAATATTCACTACAGCGGGGCTAGTTTTTTCCACCAACTGGGTAAAGTCAGGCAATCCGGTTACCAACAAAGGTGCTGGCACTGCATTAGGATTTGTAGGATTGGTTGTGCCAGCAGGATTTTGTGCTGCGGCTTGGGCGTTCGCATGATTGCCAGAGCTAAAGAAGCTAATACCAGCAAAAACCGAAGCAGAAATTAATACAGAAGAAATTAATATAGAAATATGTTTTTCAGCAGGAAAAAATCGCATTTTTTTCATCTTCTCACCATTAGTCTAAAACCGAGGTAAAAACTAACTAACAGTAAATTTACCTCTTAAATTGAACAGAATTCATTACTTGCTTAATTGCCGCATTCGGCACTTCGCCTACAACGGTTAGCCAGTTATCACCAGAGCGTTTCCCCATAATCGTCATTGCACCTTGTTGCAAACTACCCTCCGTACGATTACCGGTATTTGGTTCAACGAAAACCGAGATAGTCGACAGACCATCAGAAAACATCATTTGTACCACTTGGTGCGATTTGGGTTGTCCCTGCTCCGCACCTGCTGCATTGGCTGAAATAGGAATCAATCGCTTAGTTTCAAGGGTCTTTTTAAAGCCATTCGGTAAATTTTTTACCATCCATCCAGAATTGACATTGGATTGCACCGTCATATTTTCAGTTTTCCATTGAGCGACATTGGTAAAACTTGGTTTCAACCGATTTTTATCGACATCTCCCAATGAAATTTGGGTAAATGCGATTTGTTCGATGACCTCGTTACGCGGATTTAAAGTTTGTACGCCCAACAGAAGTCCCGCGTTTTTTTCTACGCAGAGGCGAAAGCCGTAACGCAGCGCGTCTTTCGGCTGCAGATTTAATACCTGGCACTCAACACCAGCAACGCGGCTCATTTGAGCTTTTTTGATGTAATAAGATTCGGGCAGCAGATTTACATTCTCGCTCAACAAAGCGGGGAACTCTTCCTGACTTAGATTTTTTTCGACCTGAATCACCTTGCTGTCTGGCAGGTAACAAGACACCTCGCCATTTCGACGGATATATTCCCTAGGCTTTGCATCGAGAATCTCCAGCTTTTCAACTTCGACATCGCCATCAAATCCATGCGTAATTCTTGAAGTGCGAATTTGATTTCCTTGCTGATAGACGAATGTACCGGAATAACTCGTTTTCTTTGCCGCCGCTTGTGTGGTTTGCAAGAGCTTTAGCAGATCACGTTCCTCACTGCTTTGCGCAATTGCAACGCCTGACAAGAAAAATAGAGCTTGTACGACGATCAAAGAAAGGTGTCGAAACCGCATACGATTACTTTTCAGACTCAGAGGAAGACACAACATTAGCACGTTTAATATAACGCGCCCCATTATCAAAAGACGGTGACACTTTTTGATGCGCTAACAAATAACTATCCAAAATCGGGTCACGCAACATCTCTACCTGATCTTCTAACTTCGGCGCAAATTCAAGTTCTTTTTTGTCGTTACTGTTCGCATGTCCAGAGGCACTCGCATTAGACGCCAGTTTGACACCAGGCGCAGCAAAGCCATCGGCTTGATCCACTTTTGCCATCTGTGTATCTGGTGCGGCCTGCGGACGCAACAAAGGAAGAATTTGCGGCGCCATGATAAATGCCACCATCACCGCAGCGGCGACACTACTAATAGCAAAGTAAGGTGATTTGGAAAAACCGTCACCCCCTTTCTTAGCGAGAGCCTCATTCGACTTCGGCGCCAAAATTACGGGTTCCGCATCCAGCAAAGCTGAAAATTTATTTGAAAAATCTGCACTTAAAGGTACTGCCAAATCCTCAGATCTCAATACATCTCCGACTTGGTGATATTGATCCCAACTTGCCAAAATTTGTTTGCCTTCATCACTTTTCAAACGGATCAGCACAGCATCTAACTGCGCATCCGTCAGCTCGCCATCTAGCATGCTAGAAATGAGTTCATCATGATTCGTCTTGTTCATTGTTTCTTCCTGGTTCAACACATCTATATTTTTGCTACTTCTATTAATTAAGACCTAACCTAGATCAAATCAAATTCTTCACCAACGTTGATCAATTGCAGTCCCGATTAAGGGCCTTAATTTTTCTGCGATCGCTTCCCGCGCACGAAATATACGGCTGCGGACAGTGCCAATGGGACACAACATAACTTCAGCGATCTCGTCATAACTTAAACCCTCGATTTCACGCAAAGTGATTGCATTTCTTAACTCTTCTGGCAAAGACAACATAACTGCATTAACCGTTGCCGCTATTTGCTTACTGGCCAATAGAGACTCTGGTGTATTGATATCTCTTAGTCCATCCGCGTCATTAAAAGTTTCCGCCTCACTCACATCTGCATCGGTCGATGTCGGTGCACGCCGTCCCTGAGTCACCAGATAATTTTTCGCGGTATTAATTCCAATTCTATAAAGCCATGTATAAAATGCTGAATCTCCCCGAAAATTGGCTAAAGCACGGTAGGCCTTAATGAAAGCTTCCTGTACCACGTCTTCAGCTTCTGCATGATCATGGACGAGTCTAGACACGAGCCTAAATAATTTCCTTTGATATTTGGAAACCAGAAGCTCAAATGCTTTTTTATCGCCACGCTGAACGCGCTCAACTAAAAGTTGATCTATCTCGCGTTCTGTTGTCACGCAAACATTCCCATTTTCTTATTTAGTTTTGACTGCTTATTTAATGATTAACATTAATAAATTTATCGGTATAAGTGTTATGACAAATACCTTTATCAAAAGTTCCCTTCAGACAAATCATTCTGCACTGAAGTATTGGTCTGCGCTTGAACCAGCCAATGAAACGCCAAACTTAAGCGGCGAAAACCAGCATCACTGACACTATCACGCAAAATTAACAGGCGCTTCACCTTACCTGACTCATTTTGCAAGCTCAGTAGCAACACCGATCGCCACAAAATCAAAGGTGACCGCAATTCTACCGATTCTGACTCATGCACTCGCCCTGACACGTCAAGTCTGCGCAATATAACATCACCATTACTATCCACATTCAAGCCGTACCTTATCGTTTGACGCAAGGCATTGAGGACAGCACGAATCACAAAATAAAGCATTAGAAAAGCAACTACCGATCCCAAGCTAGCAACAAGCAAATTTGCGCGAGGCAAGTACCAGTACAGAACACAAAGCAAAGCAACACAAGCGCAACCAACAATCAATAGCAATAACCAGTTCAATGCTCTCGATGGGCTAATCACTACAGAAGTCGCAATACTCATAAAGCAAACCATTCGCAAAAAAAAACACCACATAGAAATGTGGTGTTTATTTTAATACAGAAAAATTCCAAACTTATGGTAATGAATCTTAAACTTTAGCAAAAATCAAAGTCCCGTTCGTACCGCCAAAACCAAATGAATTTTTCATTGCATACTGAATCTTCATTTCACGCGCCGTATTCGCACAATAATCGAGATCACATTCTGGATCTTGATTAATGATATTGATCGTCGGTGGAGAAACTTGATTATGCACAGCCAATACGGATAAAACAGATTCTAAACCACCAGCACCACCCAGCAAATGACCGGTCATCGACTTTGTCGAATTAATCGTCATCTTGTAGGCATGATCACCAAAGGCTGCTTTAATGGCGTCAGTTTCATTCTTATCACCCAAAGGTGTTGATGTACCATGTGCGTTCAAGTAACTGATTTGATCTGTGTTTAATCCAGCATTTTTCAATGCATTCAGCATACTACGACGCGGGCCATCCACGGTTGGTGTCGTGATATGGTAGGCATCACCACTCATACCAAAACCCGACACTTCTGCGTAAATCTTGGCACCGCGTGCTTTTGCGTGCTCGTACTCTTCCAGCACCATGACACCAGCGCCTTCACCCAAGACAAAACCATCACGGTCTTTATCCCATGGACGCGAAGCCGTTAAAGGATCATCATTGCGAGAAGACAAGGCACGAGCTGAAGCAAATCCGCCCAAACCCAGAGGAGAAATCGTTGATTCCGCGCCACCAGCGATCATCACATCCGCATCACCGTATTCAATCATGCGAGCAGCATTACCAATGCAATGTAAACCTGTGGTGCACGCAGTAACAATCGCTAAGTTTGGACCTTTCAGTCCATACTTGATCGACAAATTACCTGAAATCATATTGATGATAGATGCTGGCACAAAGAAAGGCGTAATACGGCGCGGCCCTCGCGCCATTAAGACTTCCTTAGTTTCTTCAATCAATGGCAAGCCACCGATACCAGAACCTACAATCACGCCAATACGTTCTGCATTTTCTTCATTGACAGTGAGGCCACTGTCTTGAAAAGCCTGCATACCAGCTGCGATACCAAAATGGATAAAGGTATCCATGTTGCGCGCTTCTTTGGCTGGAATATAGTCTTCAATGTTAAAGCCCTTCACTTCCCCAGCAAAATGGGTAGTAAATGGCGTTGCATCAAATTTAGTGATTGTGGCAATACCAGATTTACCAGCGAGGATGGCTGTCCATGTGTCGGCAATATTATTGCCGACAGGAGACACACAACCAAGGCCAGTAATTACAACTCGACGTTTACTCGTAAGGCTCAAGCGTCTCTCCTGGAATTAATAAAGCAATCCGACAGAATTAAGCTTTGACGTGCGCAGTTGCGTAGTCGATTGCTTGTTTAACCGTCGTGATTTTTTCTGCTTGTTCGTCAGGGATTTCCATTTCGAACTCGTCTTCCAAAGCCATGACCAACTCAACTGTGTCGAGTGAGTCTGCACCCAAGTCATCTACGAAGGAAGATTCAATTTTGATGTCAGCTTCAGCGACGCCTAATTGTTCAGCGACGATTTTTCTAACGCGTTGTTCGATATCAGACATGTGGTCTCCATTAGTGGTTACAGAAAGTGCGCGCATTTTATCAGGTTTGCGCGCGAAAAGAGCATTTTTAGATGCTGCACCGCCAACTCCGCTCAATTTCAGCGAAAGTCGCTTAATTTACAACAACTATATTAACACAAATACATGCCACCATTAACGTGTATCGTTGTTCCTGTGACATAACCCGCCTGCGGCGAGGCTAAAAATACCGTTGCCGCCGCGATATCTTCTGGCTGACCTAATTTGCCCATAGGAATTTGACTGAGGATCGCTGCCTTCTGATCATCGGTCAGAGCTTTAGTCATGTCCGTATCGATGAAACCCGGCGCTATGCAATTAACCGTAATATTGCGACTACCAATTTCTAACGCAAGGGCACGACTCATACCAGCCACACCCGCTTTTGCTGCTGCATAGTTCATTTGACCAGGATTACCAGAAGAACCAACGACAGACGTAATATTAATAATGCGGCCATGCTTAGCCTTCATCATGCCACGCAAAACAGCGCGAGATAAACGCGCAACAGAATTCAAGTTAGTGGAAATAACACTATCCCAATCATCTTCTTTCATACGCATAGCCAATTGATCTTGCGTGATGCCGGCATTATTTACCAGGATAGATAAAGAACCGAATTCTTTTTGAATTTCATCAACCAATGAGCTACAACGCTCTACGTCGTTGACATTAAATGCCACACCCTTACCTGCCTCAGGATTCACTTCCTGCAAATAAGCAGTAATCGCCTGAGCTCCCGACTCGGAAGTTGCAGTACCGATCACTTTTGCACCTGCCTGCGCCAAAGCAATCGCAATCGCCTTGCCGATTCCACGAGATGCCCCAGTTACTAATGCCACTTGATTGACTAATTGTTGCGTCATATTCCCTCACTATCTTGTCAGACTTGGCAGCTATGCACCCGTCACAATTTGTTATTTAAAGAATTTAATTATTAACTTAAGCTTAACCCAAACTTAACTAAAATCTAGTTCGCAGCTATGGACGCCAATACTTTCTCCAGCGTTTCCTGATCGTAAATTGCATCGCCCACTAAGTCGCCATTGATACGCTTAGTCAGACCTGCCAACACCTTACCCGGACCACATTCAATCAATTGCTTGATGCCAGATACCGCAATCGAATTAACAGTTTCAACCCAACGCACTGGACTTGCAGCCTGACGCACAAGCGCGTCTTTAATCAAAGCAGGATCAGTGACAATCGCTACATCAACGTTATTAATTAATGCAATCGCCGGCGCGGAAAATGACACGTTCGCCAAATACTCACGCAATTGATCAGAAGCGGGTTTTAATAAAGAAGAATGGAAAGGGGCTGAAACCGGCAATGGCAAAGCACGTTTTGCCCCTTTTGCCTTAGCCAGTTCACATGCGCGCTCTACAGCAGCTTTACTACCAGCAATCACCACTTGCGCAGGAGCATTGAAATTGACCGCCTCAACCACCTCAGAAGTTGCCGCAGCAGCTTCAAGACATGCAGCAATCACGTCCGCATCACTCAAACCTAAAATTGCTGCCATACCGCCTTGACCGACTGGCACCGCACTTTGCATAGCCTGCGCACGAAAACGCACCAAAGGCACAGCATCTTTAAATGCGATCACACCTGCAGCAACCAAAGCCGAATATTCACCTAAGCTGTGACCAGCAACTATGGATGGTGTTTTACCACCAGCTGCGATCCACGCACGATAAGTGGCAACGGCTGCCGTCAACATTACTGGCTGCGTGTTCGTCGTTAAATCCAAATCTTCCTTAGGACCTTCAGAAATCAATTTCACCAAATCCATCTGCAAAGCATCAGAAGCTTCTGCGATCGTGTCTTGAACAACTGGGTTACCAGCAAAGCCATTTAACATACCAATCGCTTGCGAACCTTGACCAGGAAATACAAATGCAAATTGCGTCATAATATTTTTACTCTACGTGTTTTTAAATGAGAACAACAATGCCTTCAGCATTACATCTTGACTAAAGCAGCACCCCAAGTAAAGCCGCCACCAACACCTTCCAACATCACAATCTGGCCTTTCTTAACACGACCGTCACGCACTGCTGCATCTAAAGCTAGCGGAATAGAAGCTGCGGAAGTATTACCATGCTGATCCACAGTCACGACCACTTTATCCAAAGGCAACTTCAATTTTTTTGCAGTACTTTGCATGATGCGAATATTGGCTTGATGCGGGATTAACCAGTCAATTTGACTCGCATCCATACCCGCAATTTCCAAGGTTTCGTTAGCAACTTTCTCCAATACATTAACAGCCAATTTAAAGACAGCCTGACCATCCATATACAAAAATGCGCTACCTGCGATCACGCCAGCATTAACGTTTCCTGGTACACATAGAATATGTCCGTGACTGCCATCCGCATGCAATTTTGTCGCCAAAACACCAGGCTCGACTGACTGCTCCATAACGATAGCGCCAGCACCATCGCCGAACAACACACAAGTCGTACGATCTTCAAAATTGAGAATGCGCGAAAACACTTCTGCGCCAATAATCAGTGCTTTTCTATGCGAACCGGATTTAATCATGCTATCAGCCATCGCCATCGCATAAATAAACCCGCTACATACGGCCTGCACATCAACTGCAGCAGCGCCGTTAGTGATACCCAATTTGTTTTGTACGACGCAAGCCGTACTGGGGAATCCACCAAAAAAATCTGGTGTAGAAGTCGCCAAAATAATTAAATCGATATCATTCGCTTGCAAATCAGCCGCTTCAAGCGCGCGCTTTGCAGCCTCAACAGCCATATCACTAGACGTGACATTAGGCTCGGCGTAATGACGAGCAGAAATTCCACTGCGCGATACGATCCACTCATCGGAAGTTTCAATTCCCTTTGCAGCTAATTGTTCTGCTAATTCGTGATTTGTTACTTTTCTCGGTGGCAGGTAGCTTCCTGTGCCTATAATTTTGCTATAGAAAGTCATGCGTCTTTATCTGTATTATTGTTCAGTCAAACCGGAACTATCTGTACTTGCCTCTACGGGCACTGGCATTAATTCCGCCAAGGATGTCGTAATGCGCGCGAGCACATCATTTTTTACTGCATCGAATGCACGTTGTATCGCCCACTCGTAACTATATTTATCAGCACCGCCATGACTTTTAATGACAACGCCACGCAAGCCCAATAAACTACCGCCATTATAATTTGACGGATTCATGGTTTTAGAAATATGCTTTAAAGCACCTCTGGCGATCAGAGCGCCCAGCATATTGAGGGGATTGCTCTTAAACGCATCCGTCATCGTGGTTTTGACAAAACGCCCCAATCCCTCGACCGCTTTCAAGGTGACGTTACCCACAAATCCATCACATACGACGATATCAGTCGTACCCTTGAAAATATCATTGCCTTCCACATTACCGTAAAAATTCAACAGGCCACGCTCATGATCTGCACGTAATAATTGAGCCGTACGTTTCACAACGTCGTTACCTTTAATATCTTCTTCACCAACATTGAGCAAACCAACTGTCGGGCGCGGCTTATTCTCAAGTGCAGCAACAAGCGCTGAGCCCATAATCGCAAACTGATGCAGATGCACAGGCTCGCAATCGACATTCGCACCGAGATCGAGCATGTAAGTTGGGAGTTTTTTCTGATTCGGCAATATGCTGCAAATCGCAGGACGATCTACGCCAGGCATGGTCTTAAGTACATAACGTGACACCGCCATCAAAGCACCGGTGTTGCCTGCAGAAACGCAAGCTTGCGCCTGCCCTTCTTTTACTTGATTCAGGGCGACACGCATGGAAGAATCTTTTTTTCTGCGCAATGCGATTTCGATGGGATCGTCCATCTCTACCATTTCACTCGCATGCACAATCGATAATCGTGGATGGCTTAGCGCGCCTAATTTTTTTAATTCTGCTTGCAAGACAGTTTCCTGTCCCACCAAAACAAATTCAACATCAGGCTCGCGATTCGCAAATGAAACTGCTGCCGCTACAGTGACTGATGGGCCGAAATCTCCACCCATACAATCAATTGAAATTTTTATTGTCATGTATTTGTTACTATTTTTTCACCTCAAGAGACTAATCTTATCAAGAATGAGACAAACATTCATCCGATTTAAGCGCGATTTAAGCCCGAAGAGAAAAATGAAAGATGAAAATGGACAAAAACAAATGCTGGTTTTGAACATTTTTTAGAATAAAAAAAAGCGGCGTCAAGTACGAGACTCGCAACGCCGCTTTATCGCTAAGAACAAATTACTCGTCGTTCTTAGTTTTCAATACTTTACGACCACGGTAAAAGCCATTTGGGCTGATGTGGTGACGCAGATGTGTTTCACCTGTTGTTGGCTCGATACCCAACTGCGGTGCAGTCAAGAAATCGTGTGAACGGTGCATACCACGTTTGGATGGTGATTTTTTGTTTTGCTGAACGGCCATGATAACTCCTAATACTTCAAAAAATGTTTCTAAAATTTAACACACTTGAATCGACAATCAAATCTTTTTTGCCGCTCAAGAATCCCTAACAATACTTCGACCTGAGTGTTTTTTTCAGAATAATGCCACTAGGTACGCCCACTTACTTTTCATTGCAACTTCTTCAGCACAGCGAATGGAGACACTTTAGTACTTGTGCTCGCTGTATCTACCGCATTTACATCGTTCGCTGCCTCTGATTGATTGAATGAACCAACTACATCAGGGCATACTGCATGTTTGGGCGATTGGGGTATTGCCAGCAACGCTTCATCCTCGATCAAATCCATGATATTGAACGCTTTGCTGCCTACTACTACATCAACCTCGTCATCTTCGAGCATGCTTTCAATTTCGTCGGCATGATCATCGTCTTTGGCGAGAATTAATTCTGCTTGTGAATCTACTGCGAAATCGTAAGACGTTAAGCAACGCTGGCACATTAATTGAAGCTGTCCATTAACAGACAGCGTCAATTGAGGAAAACCCAATTGATTTACACCGCCTTGCAAAGACCAGTTCAATACACCATCACCATTTGCGCACTCCACGGATAAACGCAGAAAATCGGCAATTTTTGCACTACCTTCACGTCGTTCGCGATGCTGACAAAACGTAAAAGCGTCGATGACAAATGCTTGCATAGGATTTCTAGACCCAGAAAACCTGCGATAATAACAGGATTACACCTTATTAGTCAAAGCCTTAGCGCATTTAGAGCGCATGTAGGTAGAAAAAAAGCCATAAATTCAGCAAGAACTGCAGAATTCATACAAAAAAGATACTAACAATGTCACAAACCTCATCATTGCAGCAAATTATACTCGCCTCCAGTTCAGCATATCGTAAAGACTTGCTTCAACGATTGCGGCTGCCATTTCTAGCGATCGCTCCCGATCTTGACGAGAGTCCATTGAGCCACGAAGCACCGGAACAAACTGCCTTGCGACTTGCACAAAAAAAGGCGGAAGCCATTGCAAAGTTGCATCCCGAAGCAATTATCATAGGCTCTGACCAAGTTGCGACCTTAGACGGATTACAAATCGGTAAGCCTGGCGATCATGAGCGCGCATTAAAGCAATTACAAATGATGCGTGGTCGCGAGGTTATTTTTCACACCGCACTATGCGTACTACACAAACATGCAGAAGATACCTCGAATATCTTGCAAATTCAGAATTGTCAGACACTTGTGCGGTTTCGTGATTTGGGTGACGCCGAGTTAGATGCCTATTTGCGCATAGAACAACCTTACGATTGCGCTGGCAGTGCGAAAAATGAGGGCTTAGGGATTATTATTTTAGATGCGATACACAGTGACGATCCTACCGCATTAACTGGATTACCATTGATCACATTGACCAGCATGTTACGCAATCTCGGCGTCTCTTTCTTCAGATAATTCTCAAAACAAACACTCAACCAACACGACCTCATTAAAGAATAAAACTAAGGCTTATTATGTCAGGCACACTTTACTTAATTCCCAATACCCTCGGTCAGATCGATGCATCACAAGGAAACGTGCTAGCTCATATCATTCCAGAAACAGTGCAAGCGATGAGCGCACAATTGAATTATTTCATCGCTGAAAACGCCAAAACGACACGCGCCTACTTAAAGACTCTAGCTCAATATCATCCGTTGGCAAAAACAATACAGGAAATGCAGATTGCCGAATTAAACGTCAACACGCCAGAAGCTGCGCTACAAAGCTTACTCAGCCCACTAATAGCAGGACATGACGTTGGTCTCATTTCCGAAGCAGGCGTGCCTGCTGTAGCGGATCCCGGTGCCAACCTAGTACGACTGGCGCATCAACACAAAATCACAGTGCGCCCTTTGGTCGGTCCCTCTTCTTTACTATTGGCATTAATGGGCAGTGGCTTAAATGGTCAAAGTTTTGCTTTTCACGGCTATCTGCCAACTGATGCTGCACAACGCGCCAAACGCATCAAAGAATTAGAAGATCGTTCACGCAAAGAAAAACAAACGCAAATGTTGATAGAAACGCCTTACCGTAATGCTGCCATGCTCGAAGCCCTTGCAACAAATTGTCAGGCGCAAACTTTGATTTGTATCGCGACTGATTTAAGCTTGCCAAGCGAGTCAATACAAACAAAAACGGGAGGCGAGTGGAAAAAAATTTTGCAAGCGAACGCGGCACCAGAGTTCCACAAGAAACCTACTGTGTTTCTATTTTTATCCTAATTTCCCACTCAATCTCAGCGGACACAAAAAAGAAGGCGATGCACAACCCCAAAAAACAAAAGAATAGTTGAGGCAAATAACAATTAAATGATGAGCGCACGATAAAAAAGCCGCTGATGAGAGCGGCTTTCTGATTTACTAATTCTGCGCGGCAAAATCTCCCAAGGTTTACTTAATGCCCGACCTCTTTACAGCCTTTTCGATATGGCAATTTTCACTCAAAAAACGCATGGCGCCACTGTAATTCGTATCCCAATCGTCAAGCAGATAAGTCGGTGCTTCTTCGGTAAAGTCAGCCCAATCCTGCAACAGGCCTTCTTGCTTCTCGTGCGGCGCAGTCGACTTAATCCACGCTATCGCTTTCTGCGCATCCAAACCATGTTCACGAATCTTCTTGACGATGCTTTTCGCAGTCTTTTCAGGCAAACTGGTTTTAGCCGGAACGTCTACCGCTATGCATAAAAACAAAGTTAATAGGGAGTCAATATCAGTTTTCCCTTTCGTGAGCTTCGCCCATTCTTTTGAAACCAAGGCATCATAATCCGAGGTATCTTCCAGTTCATGGGCACAGATAAAGTAACGCTCCTTTAATTCGAATACCAAGCGATCTAGAGAATTCTTGGGTTCCAAGATCATTGGAATATCGCGCGTCAATATCTCATCCAGAACCTGACGACTCAATTCGACAAATTTTTCGGGAATCGGCTCTGCAAAGACTTGCTCTTGCGCTTGCTGTACTTCGAAGATCTTAGGTTTCTTCGTTTTGGATTTTCCCTCTTTGCGTAGCGCCTCAATAATTTGTGCAAACTCAATTTGATTTTCTATCGGCGCTTCTGCATCACCGATGAGTCGCTTTAAAATAGCCGTACGAATCACTGCCAAGGCCTCAGCATCCTCTTCTTGCAATTCAGTTTGCGTAATGTCCATCGCACGTCCAAACCAAAAACCAGCCTCAATTTCCAAGGCATTTTGCTGACGATGTGCAAGCAAATTGCGATATTCCTGCGGTTTATCTTTTAAAGACCAAACATCAAGAAAATCTTCAATACGTGCTTTTTGTTCACGTCCCAATAAAGCATATTCAGGCAAGGCAAACAAGGATTTCAACAAGCCAGAGCCGCCGCGAGACAAAGTTAAAAACGTGTTGTCACGTATCAGTTTTGCCGCAATATTCAAATCGCCTTGCGACGTTTCTAATAAATACAAGCTAGCTAAATTAACGATACGTTTACAAGCCGTCTCAATTTCAGGACGCAAGTATTTACTACCAAAGGCTTCCGCTATTTGTACCAAACCTTTCGGTGCTTCGGCCTCTATCATCGCCAACTTTGCTTGCGTAATGATGGCCTTACGCATGCCATGGCGCAAAGCCGTTTCAAAAAACGGCCTATCATCATAAATCGCTAGCGCTTGCTGATTTTCAGACATAACTAAATTCTTCTTCACGCAAGATTACAAAGCGGACTCTTCATCGTCATCATCACCGTCATCTGTATTTTTCTTCGGTGCACCAACATCATCCTCATCTTCCTCAGTCGTATCTGCAACAACCCCCTCGGCAAACTCATCATTTTGCAGATTACGCAGATACACTTGATAACGAGCACGCAGCTTCATTAATACTTCACGGAAAATTTCGGGCAGTTCGTAACGCAAGATATAGGTTACTTCCATCCAATCGTGATCTTCTACATTTGCTCTTTCGATTGCCGAGGCACGTGTCTCGGTATCCCGGGTCAAACTCAGCAGGTCGTCATCAATCGCTTGTGTCTTACTTTCATCACCGTATTCGTACAAATCGAATGTGGCGTAACGATAAAAATGTTCGACCATTTGCGTGCGCTCTTGCAGATAATCTGCAAGCGAATCGTAGCCACCTTCCACTTCGGCGATTTCATACAAAAACTCTGCGGCATCAGCACCTTCACGGAAAATCACTGAATTAATCATGCCGCGCAACTGCTCATGAGTCAGATCCTTATAGCGCTTTTCGAGCACCACGGCCTGCGCAAACTGCTCTGGCGTTACCAGCAAATTAACCAGAGATTCTTTTGAAGAATCATATTCACGAATGATGGCCAATAAATCTTTCGCTGGAAATTCATCAAGTGCGGCGACCAATGCCTGATCACCCTGTGTTTCGGCTAAAGTTGCCAAAGCATGCTCTGCACCGGCGATATCGCCAACTTGTACTAAACTTTGCGCTTCTATCAAGGCTGGATAATTCATCATTTTTCCTTAGACGTATTTTCTGTCGATGTACTGTCGTTGTTTATTCAAAAATCGGTTGCCGCTATTCAGGTCGGTACCAATTAGAAAGAAATTGCGCTAAATTCCTCAATCTTTACGGTCAAACCCCTGCTCTGCCAACCAATCTGCACCGGCTTCTTCCAAATCAACATCATCGCCATCATCACCATCATCGCGACCGTGACGCCCATAATTGCCATCGAGGTCACCGTTTTCTTGCAATTCGGCGTCTTCACCTTGCTCTCTGCTATCTTCATCGTCATCGTCATCCTGAGTAGTCGACGTTGCCTGCGCTCTGGTGTGATGACTTCGACTTAAATACTCAAGACAAGCGGCGGTCACCATGAAGGCATCACCCTCAGGCTCTGCCAACACCAATTGAGCCATTTTCTCTGCCCATGGCTCTAATTTGACTGCGGCTGCCAAGCTCTTCCAACTGGGTAATTTAGTTGCTTCTTTTGATGATAGTGACTCAAAACTCAGAGGATTCATAAACAAAAAAGCATTATGAAATGCTGGCGCCAGCATCTCTGGATTCGACCCCATCATTGGCAATAAAAAAGCCAATTGCTCGCGCTTTTCCTTTAGCCGATGACGCATCACATCTTTTCCTTCAGAATCCGAGCGCAAGTCGTCCAATTCCGCTTTATACGCCAACATTAATTCTTGAAAATAGCGTGAAAATCTCACTGC
Source organism: Undibacterium sp. Di24W (assembly GCF_049340325.1). Lineage (NCBI taxonomy): Bacteria > Pseudomonadati > Pseudomonadota > Betaproteobacteria > Burkholderiales > Oxalobacteraceae > Undibacterium > Undibacterium sp. Di24W. Next base: position 43,525 of record NZ_JBMPOP010000004.1, on the reverse strand, counting down.
AGTACTCCTGATAAATAATTCTTCCAAATTTCGCTTGCCGTATCGAGAGGCGATTCCAATAAATTACGCCGGCGATTCTCATCATAAGCGGAACGTGCGGCTTCATCCGACAAGATGTCGTAAGCTTCTTTTACCGCGTGGAATTTTACTGGTGCCAGCTCTGAACTATTGCGATCAGGATGGAACTCCGCCGCTTTAATTCGATACGCTTTTTTAATATCCGCAAGCGAAGCATTACTCGCCACGCCGAGAATAAAATAATAGTCTTTCATGTCTTATCTACCCACAATGAAAGTCATTCGAGTGGCGCGTTGCATCCCAAAAACTAAGCAATGAAACACTTGCGCCAATGTGAAATACAGAATTTGGTAGCGTTAAAAATTCAAACAATGCGACAAAGTCTTATTGCTAAACGTTAAGCGCTACCAATTAAAAATGATTAATGATGATGACCGTGTTCGCCATGCACATGACCATGCGCAATCTCTTCTTCAGTTGCTGCGCGCACTTCCAAAATTTCCGCATCAAAACGAACTGACATACCTGCTAAAGGATGATTCCCGTCTACAGTCACCATGCCAGCATCAATGGCGGTTACACGAAATTGCGCAGACTCATCCGTTTCTGGATCTCGGGTTTCAAACATCATACCTACTTCGAGATCTGGCGGAAACAGACCCACATCTTCTTCATGCACCAGACTCGGGTCAAATTCACCAAATGCATCCTCCGGCTCCATCGACACGGAAATAACTTTCCCGACGGTTTGACCATCCAATGCAGCCTCAACGGCAGGCAAGATATTGTCGTAACCGCCATGTAAATACACGATAGGTTGGTGATTTTTATCAATGACCGTACCTTGATCATCGAACATTGTGTAATTTAAGGTAACCACTGAATTTTTAGAGATTTGCATAGAATAGATTTGATAATTAACTGAAAGTTGACCGAAGCTCAGGCGCAATCAAAAGAACATCGACAAGGAAAAATGAATTGTTTCCTTTAAAGTTAGCATTGTAACAGAGCATCTATACCGGGGATTTATCAAAACTTATACAACTAATCCGCAGTTAAGGGGCAACTAACTAGCGAACACCTAGGAAGCAACTACTGTGCAAGCAGCAAATATGCCTCAAAAATCAAGAGGAAGCCTGATCTTACTTAAAGAATATCGAGAAAACCTTAGTAATTCTGGGTTTTTCCATCTTCAAGGTCAAAAAAAAGACCACCTGGGGTAGAATTGCGCCTGTAGAATTTTTTGGTGCAGAGGTTTAGCTAGTTTAGACATAATTAGAAAAGGAATTCTAAATTCATTCCCTATTTAATTTTAATCATATTGCAGACATATCTTAGGTATATAAATGTCGACAGACAATTTGAAAAGCCAAACAAACATCAAAGATACATATAATTTTCGAGACAAGCTGATAACGACCAATAATTCGAATGCAAGCCAACCAAATGTATCTATAGCATAGCATTCACGCCCTCTCGAAGAGCACCAAGACTTGAAAAATTTAAAATAGCAATGTAGTCCAAGGAAAACAATGAAACGTGTAGATGATTTTCGCCTGCGTCTAGGCAAACATGAACTTGTGCCAATTATGATTGGTGGCATGGGCGTGGATATTTCAACCGCAGAATTAGCCTTAGTAGCAGCACGTTTAGGTGGCGTCGGACACATTTCTGACGCATTGGTACATGATGTCTCCGATCGTCGCTTTGATACCAGTTTCATCAAAGATAAAACCAAACTCTACAAATACAACATCAACAATTCCGACAAGACCGATATCAAATTTGATCTTGACTTGTTGGCAGAGGCAACCCGCCTTCACATTGGTAGAACCATGGAAGCCAAGCAAGGCGAAGGTATGATTTTCGTCAACTGCATGGAAAAACTGACCATGAATGGCCCACGCGACACTTTGCGCGTGCGCCTCGCATCTGCCTTAGATGCTGGGATTGACGGCATCACCTTAAGTGCGGGTCTGCATTTGGGCTCATTTGGTTTAATGGAAGACCATCCTCGTTTCCGTGATGCAAAACTTGGCATCATCGTGTCTTCTGTGCGCGCTTTGCAATTATTTTTGCGCAAAAATGCCAAATTAAATCGCTTGCCTGATTACATCATTGTTGAAGGCCCATTAGCAGGTGGTCATCTTGGCTTTGGTTTAGATTGGGCTAAATATGATTTGCACACGATAGTTGCAGAAGTCATTCAATATTTGAAAGACGAAAATCTGGATATCCCGGTGATCGCAGCCGGCGGTATTTTTACTGGTAGTGATGCAGTTTCATACTTAGAAGCGGGTGCTGGCGGGGTGCAAGTCGCAACTCGCTTTACTGTCACCAAAGAATGTGGCTTGCCGGATGACGTTAAACAGGAATACTTCAAAGCGCAAGAAGAGCAAATCATCGTCAATACGATTTCTCCGACTGGTTATCCTATGCGCATGTTGAACAACACGCCTGCGATTGGCTCTAACATCCGCCCTGGCTGTGAAGCCTATGGCTATCTGCTCGATGGTAACGGCAATTGTTCGTATATCGAAGCCTATAACCGCGAAGTGGAAGCAAATCCAAACAACAAGGATTTCAAAGTCATGGATAAGACTTGTTTGTGCACGCATATGCGTAATTTCAAGTGTTGGACCTGTGGCCAAACAACGTATCGTTTGAAAGATACCACCCATAAATTGGCTGACGGCAGCTATGCGCTGCTATCAGCTGAACATGTATTCCGTGATTATCAGTTTAGCGTCAACAACGAAGTAGCCCTTCCTCTATAAGCGCTGGTAAGGCAACGATATTGGTAGCAACAAAAAAGCGCTGAACTAGTCAGCGCTTTTTTATTGCATATACTTCCCAACTGAGAATTAGAGTGACACTACTTCACTGCGTCATTTAGTTGGTAACTCAAACGCAAAGCTTCGTTATTTGAACTGGTAGTCGCTGGGCTTACTTGCGCAACTTTGACAGGTTTATTTTTTTGTGGCTCTTCGGTAACAGCAACATTACTTGCCTGAGCCTGCAACATCCCCCAACCTACCGCCCCCACCATACCAACGCTCATCAATACACTAAACAAAACTGGGGAACGCAAACGACTGTTACGTACTGGTGCAGATTTTGGTGTGAAGTCAACAATTTCGACAGGAATTGGTGATGCCTGCAATACCTCTTTCGCCCGATCACACCATTGTTGATGATGTCCTTGTTCCAAAGTAAAACGATCCAGCAATTGTTTGGTTAATGTCTCTGCTGCGCGCTTTTCCGAATCAATTTTATTTTGCAAAGCGATGGTATTTTCTTTTTGCAAATTGACTTCGTTATTCAATTCCGCTTGCAAGGCTAATGTTTGTGCCATCAAAGCTTGTTCCTCTGCTTGCTTGTTTTTTACCATTGCTAGTGTCGCCTCTTCTTGCTGCACTCTTTCCAACATCAACTGTTGCGCTTCCTGTTCACGTTGCAAGCGCTCCAGATGTTTGTGGCGCAATGATTGTGCCTCGATGATTTGATCTGCTAATAAGCGAGCAATCTGTTTCTCCGCCTCGGCATTCTCTACTTCGAGTTGTGTCAATGTTGCTTGCTGCTCGCGATTTTTTTCGATTTCAGTCACATGCAAGTGTTCTTGCTCAGACTTCGCTGTCGCAGCCAACGTCAATGTCAATTCTGTTTCAAATCTTGCTTTTTCATCGTTTGCTGCGACACGTTCAGCTTCCAGACGTACCTGAGCCTGAACAAGCGCTTGATGCTCTAAATCGGCACGAATTCTGGCTTCTTCTATGACTAAAGTTTCTGCTTCTAACTTCAACTCGATATCACGTAAAGTCGCATTATGTAAGTTAATCATCTCTTCTTCTAAAGCCAACTGCTCTTGCGCCTTAGCGGCTACAGCGGTCTCTAATTCAAGACGAGTTGTCTGTGCTTGTTGCAAGCGCAGTAAATCATTGCCTTGAATTTCTGCCGTCGCAATTAACTCCATTTCGAGGTGTTCTTGCTGCGCTGCTAAAACTCGAGCTTCATTCTCGGCAGCAAAACGATTTTGCAAGGCGATTCTGGCTTCTTGTTCAGCTAACACACGACGTTCACATTCTTGCAAATAGGCTTGTTCGGCCTCAATACGCTTAGCGCTTTCCTCGGCCAAACATTGTTCCGCCATGCTTTTTTGTGCGAGGATTTGTAATTCTTGGCGCTCCAATGCAACGCGTTGCATTTCGAATTGTTTCAATTCTTCCGCTTGCGCCACGCGAGCTTCAATCAGACATAAAGCTGTTTTTTGCGCTTCCGCATGGTCGCGTGACGTTATCAGCAAGGCATTTTCTTGAGCAAATTTTTCCTGAATCAATTGTGAAGCCAAAGCTTCCTGTTCTGCGCGCTGACTTTCAGCTTCAGCCAACATACTTTCGAAGCGCAAACGTTCATTTAAGGCGGCAATGGCACGTTGTTCATCTTCGATTTTTTGCTGGATCTCTGCATTCAGCTGAGACTCAATATCTGTGGTTTGTTCGGCCAGTGTGATCGACAATTGCAAAGACTGGTTTTTGGCTTCCAACGCATTACTTGCTTGCAAACGTGCTGCAGCCTCTTTCTCTGCCAAAGCGAGATAATGCATTTCCTCAGCATTCAACTTTTCCAAGTCTAAGCGTGCTTTTTCATCCTGCTGCTGACGCTGCGATGCCAGACGCATTTTCTCTTCTTCAATAGCTTGCAAACGTGCAGCTTCATCTAAGGCATTTTTCTCAGCAATTTGCGAGAACTCCAATGCAGCCAAGCTTGCCTGCTCTTTCGCGATACGTTCTTGATGCAGATGGTGTAATTTTAATTCTTCATCAACACGCTGCTGCATCAAGCCCGCAAATACATTTTGCGCATCGGCATTGGCTGCCAACGCTTCATGCAATGCGGCTTCTTTGGCTAAAGCAAAATGGGCTTGTTGTTCAGCGAATTGAGCGAGTTCACTATTGATAGCAGCATTCTTTAAAGCAGCTTGTTCGCTGACGGCCTGTGATTGCAAAGTGAGCAGTGTGGACTGTTCTACTGCTAATTTCTCATTAGTCGTAGTCAAAAGTGCTTGATCTGCAGCAAAGCGTTGTTGTGCTGTCTGCTCCAATTCGGCGATACGTTTTTTCTTTTGAATCAATACCTGACGTGCTTGATCCTGCAAAGCTGCGTATGCATGTACTTTGGCATGCAATTCTTGTTCTTGTTGCAGTTTGTCTTGTTCCAACTGTTTCGCCAGCGTCTCGGCTTTTGCACGTTCTTCGGCCAAAATTGTATTTTGTTTCTCTAATGCTAAACGAGATTGTGCTTCTGCCTCAGCGATACGTTCCAGCTCGGCTCTTTGCTTTTGCAATGCTTCATCTTGCAATGCAGCTTCCTTTTTCTGCAGTTCTAACGCCGTGATTTCTTCCAAACTTTGCAAAGCAGTTTGTTGCGCCTGCAACTTAACTTTTTCGATGTTAGCTAATTCGCAGGCACGTTTAGCACGCAACTCGGTCGCTTCTTTGATCTGTTGCTCTAACTTGGTTTTTTCTAGATTTTGCGCGATCAGTCTCTCTTCGGCTTGTGTCTTTTCTTCGATAGCCTGACGGATTTTTTGTTCAGAATTCAATCGCTCCTGATGCAAACGAACATGATTTTCCTCTTCTGCAGTTTTCGCTGCGAGTTCCGCGATCAATTGCTGCTCAAGTCGTTTTTTCTCTTCAATCAATGCCAGTTTGCGACGCTCTTCTTGTTCCCGTTCACGCATTAACTTTGTCAGCTCGATCGCTTCAGTTGCTTTTGACTTCGCGACATTGGCTGTTTGTCGTTGTGACTCAGCATGTTCGGTCATTTTTTGCAGGCGCAATTGTTCAGCAGCCATTAATTCCTGACGAACCAATTTCGCTTCTTTTTCTTTTTCCTGGCGCGCGAACAACATCTGCGCATGCTCACGATCGGCTTTGGCGCGCGCTAACACCTGCTCTGCTGCCTCACGTTCGGCTTCCAATTTTTCTTGGTTAGCGATAGCCGCATTACGTTCCGCTTCTAAGCGTAACTGCTCTGCCTTGGTCATTTCCACCACTTGGCGTGCCTTCAATAATGCTAAAGCAGCTGCCTTACACTGCAATTCTGATTGCACTTGTGCTTGTTCTAAAGCTTGTTTTTCAGCTTCAGATAAGGCTGCCAGCGCTTGTTGCTGTTGGCGCTCGACGACCTCTTTCTTCGCAGCTAGAGCGATGGCTTCTTCTTCCGCTTGCAAACGAGCTGCAGCTGCGAGCTCCGCGTCTTTTTCACTGGCCAGTTTTTCTTCAGCAGCCTGCAATAACTTTTCAGCAGATTCCGCTCTACGTTGCTCGGAAATCAATTTCTCTTGTATAAGTTCCAAAGCTTTGCTTTCTGCTTCCACCCGACTTTGCTGAATTTCTAACAAAGCTTGTGAATCCTGATTTTTCTGGATCGCCAACATCGCCAGTTGTTGACCCAGCTTTACGTTTTCAACCGTATTTTCTAGTGTGATTTTTTCTGCAACAACTTTGGTTTCTTGTGCAATCCGGATCGCCTGTTGCGCTTGATGTTGCATGCTTAAGACTTCGGCCTGTTTTTCTTCAGTCTTGGCGATGGTCTCTGCTTCAGCGATCACTTTTTTCTCAGCTTCCACTTTCGCTTGAATCGCCTTTGCGGCACGTTGCTCCGCCTCGGCGCGCATTTTTTCCGCCTTGGCTAACTCGATAATACTGAGTGCTTTCGAATTCGCCGCCATATTGGCGCGCTTCAGATACTCGGTTTGTGCAGCGATCGCAGCCAATGCTTTTTGCTCAGCATCGGCTTTTTCTTTGGCCAATTGCACCGCTTCGCGCTCTAATGTCGCTTTTTCACTTGCGTACTTTTCAGCGCGTTGTTCTTCTTCTCGGCGTTGTCTTGCCATTTCAGTCGCTTCTAACTCCGCCTGACGACGGCGCTTCGCTTCTTCATTGGCCTTCTCTTCTGCATCTAAACGGACGCGAGCATTGGCATCGGCGTACTGTTCACTTTCAACACGCACCAGAGCCTTAGTTTGCAATTCTTTTTCTGCTTGAATGCGAGATTCAGTTGCCATGCGAATTTTTTCTTCAGCTTCGCTGCGAGCTAAGGCGGCCTCGGCAGCGATTTTTTCGGCTTGTTCACGGCGATTTGCAGCAGCCAATAATTCTTGCTCGGCTTGCAAACGTAACTGAATCGCGTCAGCTGCACGCTTTTCGGACTCAACACGTGCTTGTGCAATGGCTTCATATTCACGCTCTAGCATGGCACGTCCACGCGCTTCTTCACGGGCGCGGATTTCTAGCGGAGTACGATTTAAAGACACTTCTAAGGCTATGGCTTCTGCCTGATCGCGTTCACGATTAATTTGCTGAGATTCGTTGCGAATTTTTGCTAAGCGTTCGGCATTCAAACGCGCCTCACGATCTTGACGTTCGCGGTCACGTGCTTGCTCAGCTATGCGGGCATCAACCCGCGCGCGCTCAATCGCTTCTTGTTTAGCTGCGTAGGATGCGGCAGCACGTTCTGCCGCCCATTGCTTGGCATTTTCTGATTCGGTGGCTAAATTTTCGGCATCAATTTTGGCTTTGAAATTGAGTTGTGTATCAATTTTAATTTGTTCAAGCGCCAGTTTTTTTGCGTCTTGTTGATTTTTTGTCCGCAGATCCGCCTGAAACTTCGCTTGTTGCTCTATCAATATACGTTCTTGCATAGCACGTGTTTCTTGAGCATCACTGACAACTCTCTCTTCACTGGAGAGTTTCAAATCCAACTCTGCAGCCAGACGAGCGCGATTGCCGTCAGATTCTTTTTGTTGTAGATACACATTTTCTTCTGCGACTTCGATAGCGGCAGTCTCGGATTGCAGAGCTTGCTCCGCCAACATCGTTGCTTTCAAATCGGCTTGCAGCCGGTTTTCCGAAGCAACTGTTGCCTTAGCCTCAGCCTCTACTCTAGCGATCGCGGCGCGTATACCTTTGATATCGATACGAGCATGCGGCGTCAAATGATCTTCTGATGGCAAGTCAGCTTGCGCATTCATTTGATCATCGAGTGCCATTGCACCCATGGATAACCGATTGAGTATCATTTGCTTGTCATTCATCGCACACCTCGTCATTTGATCTGCCCTGCTGCCTGTTGAAAACATCTTCATCAAACCAGTCAGGGGATTTGTATAGCTTGAATTATCAGCTAGTGGAAAATAAACGAAGCCTAGAGAAGAATGGGAAAAGCACCGTATTTCCCCACTTTCGGATTTGATTTCCTAATCTGATATGGGATTGCCGCTATACATGAGCTTATGGAGAGAATGTCTAAACCGAACAAGCGCAAAACAAACAATTATTAGTACAATCAGCGCACTCACCTATTCCTTATTGTTTGCCTTTCATATTTAGACTTTCGCCGCCAATGAATACTAGCTTGCCATTACAGATAGCTTCCAAACTACCAGAAGTAAAAACAACAATCTTCGCAACGATGTCGGCGTTAGCTCAGCAACATCAGGCGATTAATCTTGGACAAGGTTTTCCCGATTTTGCTTGTGACCCAAACTTAATTGAACATGTACATGAGGCCATGTTGACTGAACACAATCAATATCCCTTGATGCCTGGTGCGATCCCCTTACGACAAGCGATTGCCGACAAAGTCAGATCTTTGTATAACGCCGTCTATAGCGTTGATACCGAAATCACCGTAACGGCTGGCGCGACGCAAGCCATCATGACGAGCATCTTAGCTTGTGTACATGCAGGCGATGAAGTCATCGTGATCGAGCCTGCTTATGATAGTTATGTACCAACAATACAACTAGCGGGAGGCATACCTGTTTTGGTAGGTATGCGACTTGAGAATGACGAGTTTAGAATTGATTGGGATGCGCTAAAAAGTAAAATTAACGACAAGACACGTCTCATCATTATTAACTCACCGCACAATCCTACAGGAACGACTTTACAAACAAGTGATCTCGATGCACTCGCGCACATGACACGAGATAGCAAAATTTTAATTTTATCTGATGAAGTCTATGAACACATGGTGTTTGATGGGAAAGCCCATTTATCTCTAGCGAGTCACCCTGAGTTGGCAGCGAGAAGTTTTATTATCTCTAGTTTCGGTAAAACGTATCATGTAACAGGCTGGAAAGTCGCATATGTGTTGGCGCCACAGGCACTCAGTACAGAATTTCGTAAGGTGCATCAATTTAATGTATTTACCGTGAATTCGGCGATGCAATTTGGACTTGCCAGCTATATGCAGAACTCGGATGCACATTTGCAACTGGCAACCTTTTATCAAGAAAAACGTGATTACTTCCGGTCGGCTCTGGCGGCTTCAAATTTCCGCTTGCTACCAGTAACGGGCACCTATTTTCAATGCGTAGATTACTCAGCTATTTCGGACAAATCTGAGTTGGCATTTGCCAGTTGGCTCACCGAAGAAATTGGCGTGGCGGCAATTCCCGTCTCGGCTTTTTACCAAAATCAAACACAAAATAAACTAGTACGCTTCTGTTTTGCGAAGAAAAAGGAAACTTTAGATGCGGCTTTAGAGCGTCTGAACAAGTTATAAATTCTTTGTAAACCGCAGATTAATTCGCAGCTCGTTGAAAGTAAAATATTATTTAAAAAAATAATTTAAATATTTATTTTTCCTCAAGAATCTCTAATTTTGTATTACTCGTTTCAGATTTAGACTCAAACTTGGCTGCTCGCGCTTTACGAAGAAAGGATTTCGCTTCAGAACTAACCCGTCGTACTACATCTTGAACCTGACGACGAGTTTGACGCAAATCGTCAAAACAAGCGGTAACAAAAAAGTTACTTTGACACTGTAGTTCTTTGTCATGGATGAAATTTTGCAAGGCAGACTGGACTTGGTCCACTTTACCTAATGCTGTTTCTGCGACTTCGCTTGCGCTAATTGACCCTGCGATAAACTCGCGATTCAATTCTGCGGTCATTTTTTCTAATAAAGTATGTTCGACTTTGGCAGTAGAATTCTGTGCTAAAGCTGGCATTGAAAAGTTGCCAACAAATTCCAGAATACAGAATAGCAAAGTAAGCAATTTAGAGTTTTTTTTATTAAACATGTGCTGGCGTACCTAACATCGCATGGATTTCTCGTTGATCGGCACTCATGTATTCTTGGGATTGCATTTCTATAATACGTGAGACGGTTCGATGAAACTCGTTAGACAGCGTTCCTTGTGTATACAGTAATTCTGGAGCCACTTCGGCGGACATAATCAGTTTTACTTTATTATCGTAAAACACGTCAATGAGCCACGTGAAGCGGCGCGCCTCAGACGACATACCCGCAGACATTTGTGGAATCGACGATAAAATAACGGTATGAAAACGACTGGCGATTTCTAAATAGTCGTTTTGTGAGCGCGGTCCTCCGCACAAGGTGGCAAAATCAAACCAAATCGTAGTGCCTGCGCGGCGTAAAGATTTCAAACGTCGCCCTTCAATATCGACATGTGGATCTTCATCCTTGGTTTCAGCAACTTTCGCAAATGCGGCACGCAAACCTTGATCTGTCTGCGCATTCAAAGGGGTCAAATAAACCTCAACTTGCTCTAATGCCCGCTTGCGATAATCGTTACCAGAATCCACATTTAAAACATCCAAACGTTCTTTAAGTAAGGCGATGGTTGGTAGCATTCTGTCTCTGTGCAAGCCGTCTGGATACAAAGTATCTGGTTGATAGTTTGATGTCATTACGAATGACACCCCATTATCAAACAAGGCTTTCATCAAGTTGTACAACAACATAGCATCGGCCACATCCGACACATGAAATTCGTCAAAACAAATCAGGCGATATTTTTTTGCAATACGGGCAGCGACTTCATTTAAAGGATCTGCTACACCTTTCAATTCATCAAGCTCACGATGTACTGCACGCATAAATTCATGGAAATGCAAGCGAGTTTTACGAACCACCGGCACCACAGAATAAAAACTATCCATCAGGAATGACTTCCCACGTCCTACCCCACCCCACATATAGACCCCGCGAGGTACATCTGGACGAGTGATCAAGCGGACTAGACGATTTGAGCGTTTAGACTTGTACTCAACCCAGTCGTCATAGGCCATCTGCAAACGATCTACCGCAAGTTTTTGCGCTGCATCGGCTTGAAAACCGCGCTGATTAATGGCTTCTTGGTAAAACTCGTGAACATTCATGTTTGGGTTATCGTGATGAGTCGAAGTTGGAAAATCTATTGTTCAATTGATCTATTGAGCGGGTCTACAAACTTAAAAGCGGAATAGATATTCGTGTATCTATTCCGCTTCTTGCATGCAGCTATGAATTATCGATGATCAGAAATTCAGAGAGCGCTTATCCACGGCTAAAGCCGCTTCTTTCGTTGCTTCAGACAAAGAAGGATGTGCGTGGCAGATGCGCGCGATATCTTCGGAAGAGGCACGGAATTCCATCGCTACGACCGCTTCAGAAATCAACTCAGAAGCCATAGGACCAACGATATGTACGCCCAAGATTTCATCGGTCGTTGCATCGGCTAAGAATTTCACCATACCGGAAGTATCACCCAAAGCACGCGCACGGCCATTTGCCATAAACGGGAAAGTGCCCGCTTTGTATGCTACGCCATCGGCTTTCAACTGTTGCTCTGTGCGACCAACCCAGGCGATCTCTGGTGAGGTGTAGATAACCCAAGGAATCGTGTTGAAGTTAACATGACCATGTTGACCAGCGATACGTTCAGCCACGGCAACGCCTTCTTCTTCGGCTTTATGAGCCAGCATAGGGCCACGCACAACGTCACCGACCGCCCACACGTTAGGCAGATTCGTTTTGCAATCACCGTCGACTGCGATAAAACCACGTTCATCTAAAGCTAAACCGACTGCTTCAGAGTTCAAGCCATTCGTGTTTGGGGTACGTCCGATAGAGATAATCAGTTTATCGAAAACAGCTTTGTGCTCAGCACCTTTGTCGTCCGTGTAATTGACTGTGACATCACTGACACCTTTGACGATTTCACCGATCTTCACGCCGAGGTTGATAGACAGACCTTGTTTCACGAATAACTTGTGCGCTTCTTTAGCGATTTGTTCATCGACAGCGCCGAGGAAAGTTGGCAGTGCTTCCAATACGGTAACTTCAGCACCACAACGACGCCACACGCTACCCATTTCCAAGCCAATCACACCAGCCCCAATCACGCCGAGTTTCTTAGGTACTACACCCACTTTCAATGCGCCGTCGTTTGACAGAACTAAATCTTCGTCAAAAGCTGCGCCTGGCAATGCGCGCGCATTCGAACCAGTTGCTAAAACAATATGCTTGCCTATAATGGTTTCTTCTTCCTTACCAGCGACTTTAACTTCGTAGCCGCCGTCTGCCGCTTTTACAAAAGAGCCGTGACCGTGGAAGAAAGTGACCTTATTTTTTTTGAAGAGATAAACGATACCGTCATTATTCTGTTTAACGATCGTATCTTTACGTTTCAACATCTTAGAGACGTCTAATTCCAGACCGCTGACATTGATACCGTGATCCGCAAATGCGTGACCAGCGTGCTCATAATGTTCTGAAGACTGCAACAAAGCCTTAGACGGAATGCAACCAACATTTGTACATGTACCACCCAGCGCTGGGCCACCTTTTTCATTCGTCCACGCATCGATACATGCGGTAGAAAAACCCAATTGTGCCGCGCGAATTGCGGCGATGTAGCCACCAGGACCGCCGCCGATAACGACGACATCAAATTGTTTACTCATAGTCTTACCTTGCAAGGTTCACTGTAATAAAAACGAATAGAAAATGAGCACAGGGATTCACGCAGTTGTTCACTTAAACGAGAATTATTTGCACTCAAAAATAGGTGTAACTCTATGCTTCTTCTGGAATAAAAATCCAAGCCAACAAATAAGCGATGACACCAAAACCAAAACACGCCACAAACAAAAAGAACGCCAAACGCCAAATCCAGGCCTCCAAGCCAGTGAATTTACCCAAGCCACCGCAAACACCGCCTAGCCATTGATCGGTTTTGGAGCGACGCAACTGATTTAAATGCGCGAAAGGATTCTCACCATTTGCATTAGTTTGCGAGCCATTTGCATTGAGTGAAGCCAGCAATTTCTCTTTTGCCTGAGCGAATTCTGCATCAGTCAGTGCGCCTGACTGATGCAATTCGTGCAGACGTTTAATTTCGTCAGCAATATTCATGTTGTGCTGTGATAGTTATTGGTGAAATTACAGATCCAACAATAAACGAGCTGGATCTTCCAATGCTTCTTTCATTGCGACCAAACCAAGAACCGCTTCACGACCGTCGATGATACGGTGATCATAAGACATCGCCAGATAGTTCATAGGACGAATCACGATTTGACCATTTTCAACCACCGCGCGGTCTTTAGTCGCATGCACGCCCAAGATCGCAGATTGTGGTGGATTGATGATCGGTGTCGACAACATAGAACCGAAAGTACCGCCGTTAGAAATCGAGAAAGTACCGCCAGTCAAATCATCCAAAGTCAACTTACCATCTTTGGCTTTTGCACCGAACTCGCCAATTTTCTTTTCGATTTCAGCGATAGACATTTGATCAGCATTGCGCAAGATTGGCACTACCAAACCGCGTGGAGAACCGACAGCGATACCGATATCGAAATAACCGTGGTACACGATGTCGTTGCCGTCTACGGATGCGTTGATAATCGGATACTTCTTCAATGCAGCCACAGCAGCTTTGACGAAGAAAGACATGAAACCTAATTTCACACCATGTTCTTTTTCGAACTTGTCTTTGTACTTATTGCGCAAGTCCATCACCGGCGCCATGTTAACTTCATTGAATGTCGTCAAAATAGCATTGGTTGATTGCGATTGCACTAAACGCTCAGCAATACGTGCACGCAAACGGCTCATAGGAACACGTTCCTCAGGACGATCACCGAGGTTTGCTACTGCAGGAGCGGAAACTTGTTGCAGCGCTGGCTTCGTTACTACTGGAGCAGCTAACGGTGCTACCGCTGGTGCCGCTTTATTGGCAACTGCAGCTAATGCATCACCTTTAGTCACACGACCATCTTTGCCTGTGCCGTCAATCGCGCCAGCGGACAAATTATTTTCTGCCAAAATCTTAGCCGCTGCTGGCATTGCGATACCAGCTGCTGAACTATTTGTTGCGGCCGCAGCAGCCACTGGCGCTGCTAATGCTGCGGTCGCTGCTGGAGCACTTGCGACTGCACCAGCAGATGCTTCTGTATCCAACATTGCGATCACTTGACCTGCAACAACGGTACTGCCATCACCGCTAATGATTTGCGTGATAACGCCAGCTGCTGGTGCTGGCAATTCCAACACCACTTTGTCAGTTTCTACATCCACCAGATTCTCATCACGCGTGACAGCTTCACCCACTTTTTTATGCCAAGTCAATAAAGTTGCTTCTGCAACCGATTCAGATAACTGAGGAACTTTTACTTCGATAATTGCCATGTTTTTTCTCCGTGTAGGATGTCTATTTGGTGCCGCACTTTCGTTTTTATTAGCGGCACCACTTAAGATTATTTAGTCAGAATATAGCCTTTAAGTTTCGAAAAGGCTGCATCAAGCAATGCTTTTTGTTGTGCATAGTGCTTGTCGTAGTAACCGACAGCAGGCGATGCACTAGCAGGTCGACCTGCATAAGCGAGCTTCTGACCTTCATCCAAACTTTCAAAGATATTGTGTTGAATCTGGAACCATGGACCTTGGTTTTGCGGCTCATCTTGTGTCCAAACCAATTCCACCATATTCGGGAATTTTTTCAATTCCGCCACAAAACTCTTGTGTGGGAATGGGTAGAGTTGTTCAACACGAATGATCGCTGTATCAGACTGACCGCGTTCTTTACGGGCATTGACCAGATCATAGTAAACCTTGCCAGAGCAAGCGACTACACGTTTCACTTTCTTCGGATCGATAGATTCGTCCACTTCACCGATCACTGTGTGGAAACTACCTTTTGCCAATTCAGATAATGGTGAGCCAGCATCTTTATTACGCAGCAAAGATTTTGGTGTCATGATGACCAAAGGTTTGCGGAACTGACGGATCATTTGACGGCGTAACAAATGGAAGATCTGTGATGCCGTCGTTGGCTGGACTACCTGCATATTATTATCCGCACACAATTGCAAGAAGCGTTCTGGACGAGCAGAAGAATGCTCTGGCCCCTGACCTTCGTAGCCGTGTGGCAGCATCATTACTAGGCCACAAGCACGACCCCATTTCACTTCGCCTGAGCTAATGAATTGATCGATAACAACCTGTGCACCATTCGCGAAGTCGCCGAATTGTGCTTCCCAGATCGTCAAAGTATTTGGTTCGGCACTAGAGTAACCGTATTCAAACGCCAATACCGCTTCTTCTGACAAGACAGAATCAATCACTGTGAATGGCGCTTGTTTGTCTGAGATATTTTGCAAAGGAATATACGTACCTGCATCCCAACGCTCACGTTTTTGATCATGCAATACAGCATGACGATGAACGAAAGTGCCACGACCAGCATCTTGTCCTGTCAAGCGGATCGCATAGCCAGAAGACACAAGAGAAGCGAAAGCTAAATGTTCGCCCATACCCCAGTCCAGATTCATTTCACCACGGCCCATCGCAGCGCGGTCACCTAAGACTTTTTCCACTAAACTATGTGGTTTGAAATCCGCAGGAATGGTCGTGATACGTTCAGCTAGACGTTTCAATTCAGTCGTTGGAACGGCTGTATCAGCCGCATCAGTCCACTTCTTGTTCAGGAATGGAATCCAGTCAACGGCAAACTTGTTTTTGAAATTCGAAATAACAGGATCAACAGTATGCTTACCGGCATCCATCGCATCGCGGAAGGCTTTCACCATGTCATCCCCAGCTTCGGCAGCGATCGTACCTTGTGCCGCCAACTTATCCGCGTACATCTTACGAGTACCTGGATGTTGTGCGATTTTTTTGTACATCAATGGCTGCGTCAATGCTGGCGTGTCTTGTTCATTATGACCCAATTTACGGTAGCAGATAATGTCGACGACAACGTCTTTCTTGAAAATCATACGATAGTCGAGAGCAATTTGCGTTGCCAAAACCACCGCTTCAGGATCGTCTGCATTGACATGCAAAACTGGTGCTTCGATCATCTTGACGACGTCTGAGCAATACAGGGTTGAACGCGCGTCACGTGGATCAGAAGTCGTGAAACCAATTTGGTTATTGATGACGATATGTACTGTACCGCCTGTGCCATAGCCGCGAGTTTGCGCCAGATTCAAGGTTTCCATTACAACGCCTTGACCTGCGAATGCGGCATCGCCGTGCACCAAAATAGGCAAAACTTGCGCGCCATCCTTATCACCGCGACGTTCCATACGTGCTTTGACAGAGCCTTCGACCACGGGATTAACAATTTCCAAGTGAGATGGATTAAATGCTAAGGACAAATGAACCGGACCGCCAGGCGTTGAAACATCCGATGAAAAGCCTTGGTGATATTTAACGTCACCTGCTGGCAAATCATCGCCGTGTTTCCCCTCAAATTCAGCGAACAAATCTTGTGGCATTTTGCCCAGGGTATTGACCAACACGTTCAAACGACCGCGATGCGCCATACCGATAACGATTTCTTCCACACCGCGTTCACCGGCGCGTTGAATCGTCTCGTCAATCGAAGCAATGAAGCTCTCGCCGCCTTCGAGTGAGAAGCGTTTTTGACCGACATAACGCGTATGTAAGTAACGCTCCAAGCCTTCTGCTGCTGTCAAACGATCGAGAATGTGTTTTTTCTTCTCTGCAGTGAAGTTTGGTGTAGAACGAATAGATTCGAGTTTTTCTTGCATCCAGCGCTTTTCAGCAGGATCGCCGATATACATGAACTCAGCGCCTATAGAACGGCAGTAAGTATCTCGCAAAGAATTGAGCAAGTCGCGTAATGACGCGGTCTCTGCTCCAAAATAGGTGTTACTGATATTGAACTGCGTGTCCATGTCTGCATCAGTAAAACCATAAAAACTTGGTTCTAACTCTGGCAACGGTGGACGCTCTTGACGTTGCAACGGATCCAGATTTGCCCAGCGACTGCCTAAGAAACGGTAAGCAGCGATCAATTGCTGAGCTGCGACGCGTTTGCGTCCCATTTCAGCATCACCAGCTGCACTCACGGTACGAATAGGGCCTTGTTTTGCGCGTTCGGCAAACGATGCGATGACTGGCGCATGTGCGACGTCAGGCTTGGTAGAACCATCAACGGCAGGAACGTGTTGCATGGCGTCGAAATACGCACGCCAATTATCTGGCACCGAGCCAGGATTATTTAGATACGCTTCATATAGTTCTTCAACATACGGCGCATTGCCGCCGAACAGATACGAGTTAGCGTTATATTGTTGCATCATATTGCTCACCTTTCTTCGCGCTTCGCGAGATTAGCGGGTTAATCTAACCTTCCGCGACACGGCCTGACCGGTTAGCGGATTGCACATCAAGTTGTGGGGAAGGACTCATTCGAAATTCTATTTTCAACCTAAACTTTGACTCGGCAGGAAAAACCAAATACCACTTCAAATAAAGCAGGAGGAATATTGACTTTCAACATCAACCGCGAGAATAACATATTTCGCCATAAAAAAAGCGAGTAATTTCTACTCGCTTTTATAAAGTATATCTAATTAATTAAATTTTTAATATTATCGCTTCTGATTAGCACTTTACATTTGCAGCTTAGATTAACGCTTATCCATTGCTGGCACGTCACGCTTTGGTGAGCCAACAAACAATTGACGTGGGCGTCCAATTTTTTGTTCAGGATCAGAAATCATTTCCTTCCACTGAGCGACCCAGCCTACTGTGCGCGCCAAGGCGAAGATACCAGTAAACAATGCAGTTGGAATGCCCAATGCACGCTGTACGATACCAGAGTAGAAATCGACGTTTGGATACAATTTACGAGACACGAAGTACTCATCTTCCAAAGCAATCTTTTCCAACGCCATTGCCAATTTAAACAATGGATCATCTTGCAAACCAAGTTCATTCAAAACTTCATAGCAAGTTTCACGCATCAACTTGGCACGTGGGTCATAGTTTTTATAAACACGATGACCAAAACCCATCAACTTCACGCCAGAATTTTTGTCTTTTACTTGTTCAATGAAATGAGCAATGTTATCTACTGAGCCAATTTCTTCAAGCATACTCAAAGCCGCTTCATTTGCACCGCCATGAGCAGGACCCCACAAGCAAGCAATACCTGCAGCGATACAAGCGAATGGATTGGCACCGGAAGAGCCCGCCAAACGTACTGTCGATGTAGAAGCATTTTGCTCGTGATCTGCATGCAAAACCAAAATACGATCCAAAGCACGCACTAAAACTTCATTGACTTTGTATGGCTCACATGGATTCGAGAACATCATGTACATGAAGTTCGCACTGTATGACAAGTCATTGCGCGGATACACAAACGGTTGACCGATTGAGTATTTGTAGGCCATCGCCACTAGGGTAGGCATCTTGGCGATCAAACGAATCGCAGAAACTTCACGATGATGCGCATCATTGATGTCCAATGAGTCATGGTAGAAAGATGCCAAAGCACCTACAGTACCAACCAACACGGACATAGGATGCGCATCACGACGGAAGCCGCGGAAGAAAAATTGCATCTGTTCGTGCACCATGGTGTGCTTAGTCACTGTTTCAACGAACTTTTCTTTCTGTTCGGCGTTTGGCAATTCGCCATTCAACAACAGATAGCAAGATTCGAGGAAATCACCACCATTTTGAGCCAATTGCTCAATCGGGTATCCGCGATATAACAACTCACCTTTATCACCATCGATGTAGGTAATAGACGAGTTACATGCCGCAGTCGACATAAAACCTGGATCATAAGTAAATTTACCCGTCGCGCCATACAACTTACGAATATCAATCACGTCAGGGCCAATAGAGCCCTTGTAGATTGGCATCTCGATGGATGGGGAGCCATCGGAAAATGATAGCGTTGCTTTTGTTTCAGAGTTAGTCATGGCTCTTCCTTCGTTGCAGGTGAGTCGTTAGTGAAAAATGCGCAAAAAAATGCGATCAAAAAGTGCAAAAAACTTATGCCAAACGCAAACGCGTCAATAGCGTTTTGACTTGAGGCAAATCGAGCTGATCCTCAGGCTCGGTTTTCCCCATCAACAAATCCATTAATTCATTATCAGAGATATCCATCAATCGACTAAATGCGTCGACTTCTTCATCCGATAGAGTTTCCTCATGCGCATCCAAGAAACGCGTGAGTATCAAATCATTTTCCAATAAGCCGCGACGAGCACGCCAGCGTAGCCTCGCTCGATTTACTGGATCACTTTGGTGCAAGCCAGACATAACACCTGACATGATTTTTCCATTTCTTTAAAGTCCGGGATTCAGGACACAACTCAGAACCCCGGCACAAAAATCTAGCTAACTTAATCAGACAATTTAAACAGCACGTCTAACCATGAGCTCTTTAATCTTACCTATTGCACGGGTAGGATTGAGACCTTTAGGGCAAACGTCAACGCAGTTCATAATCGTATGGCAGCGGAATAAACGGTACGGATCTTCCAGATTATCCAAACGCGCACCCGTCGCCTCATCGCGTGAATCAGCGATAAAACGATAAGCTTGCAACAAGCCAGCTGGCCCGACGAATTTATCCGGATTCCACCAGAATGAAGGACATGAAGTAGAGCAGCATGCGCACAAAATACATTCATACAGGCCGTCTAATTCTTCACGCTCAGTTGGAGACTGCAGACGTTCTTTTTCGGGCGGGATACTGTCATTGATCAGGTAAGGCTTGATCGAATTGTATTGTTTAAAGAATTGAGTCATATCGACGATCAAATCGCGAATCACTGGCAATCCTGGCAACGGGCGCAATACGATAGGCTCAGTCAACTCGTTCAAATTGGTAGTACAAGCCAAGCCGTTCTTACCGTTGATATTCATCGCGTCAGAGCCGCACACACCTTCACGACAAGAACGACGCAGAGCCAACGAATCATCAACGTCTGCTTTGATGCGTTGCAAAGCATCGAGCAACATTTTGTCTGTGTCTTGCAATTCAACTGTCAAGTCTTGCATATAAGGCTTCGCATCCTTGTCCGGATCGTAGCGATAGATTTTAAATTTTAATGTACGTGCCATATTGATCTCTTTAGAATGTACGTGCTTTAGGTTGGAAGGTTTCCACCGTGAGCGGCTTAGTTACAACTGGTTTGTAATCTAAGCGATTGCCCTCTGAATACCACAAAGTGTGCTTCATCCAGTTTTCATCATCACGTTTCTCGTAGTCGCGATGTGCATGCGCACCACGAGATTCTTTACGTGCATTCGCGGAAGTAATCGTCGCTTTCGCTGTCTCGATCAAGTTATCCAATTCCAATGCTTCAACCCGTGCGGTATTAAATACTTTTGACTTGTCTTTGAAAGAAACGTGCTTACGACGTTCATCCAATTCCATAATCTTACCCAGACCAGTTTGCAACAAGTCATCAGTACGGAACACGCCACAATATTGCTGCATTGTGCTACGAATTGCATTCGCAACGTCTTGAACTTTTTCAGTGCCCGTACTATTTTCCAGTTTAGCTAAACGCGACATAGCCAGATCTGCTGCATCTTTTGGTAGATCTTTATTGCTGCGTGATTTTAAATTACTTGCAACAACATGATTGCCAGCCGCACGACCGAATACGATCAAATCTAACAAGGAGTTAGTACCCAAACGATTCGCACCATGCACGGAAACGCATGCACATTCGCCAATCGCGTACAAACCATTCACCACTTCATTCACGCCATTCTTAGTTGTGACAACTTGGCCGTGAATATTCGTAGGAATACCGCCCATTTGGTAATGAATCGTTGGAACGACAGGAATAGGCTCTTTAGTTGCATCGACGTTGGCAAATTTGTGACCAATTTCAAGAATCGACGGCAAACGTTTTTGAATGGTATCCGCACCAATGTGACGCAAATCGAGCATCACATGATCTTTGTTTGGACCACAGCCACGACCCTCTTTAATTTCCTGATCCATAGAACGAGAAACAAAGTCACGAGGTGCCAAATCTTTCAATGTAGGAGCATAACGCTCCATGAAGCGCTCACCTAGGCTATTCACCAAAATACCGCCTTCACCGCGTACACCCTCAGTAATCAAAACACCTGCACCAGCCACACCAGTTGGATGGAACTGCCAGAATTCCATATCTTGCAACGGCAAACCAGCGCGTGCCGCCATACCCATACCGTCACCAGTATTGATAAATGCATTGGTTGAAGCCGCGAAAATACGACCCGCACCGCCCGTTGCAAACATGGTTGTCTTGGCTTCTAACATCATAACTTCGCCAGTTTCCATTTCGAGCGCAACCACACCCAAAACATCGCCTGAAGCATCACGAATCAAATCAATCGCCATCCATTCAACGAAGAAATGGGTGCGAGCGCGTACATTTCGTTGGTACAGTGTGTGCAACAGTGCGTGACCTGTACGATCAGCTGCTGCGCATGCGCGCTGCACTGGCTTCTCACCGAAGTTCGCAGTATGACCACCAAATGGACGCTGATAAATCGTGCCATCCGCATTACGATCAAATGGCATACCGAAATGTTCTAATTCGTACACGACTTTCGGCGCTTCACGACACATAAATTCGATCGCATCTTGATCACCAAGATAGTCGCCACCTTTAACGGTGTCGAACATATGCCAGAACCAATTATCTTCGGACATATTGCCGAGTGACGCACCGATACCACCTTGCGCTGCGACGGTGTGGGAACGTGTTGGAAACACTTTCGACAAAACTGCCACATTCAGGCCAGCTTCTGCCAACTGTAAAGATGCGCGCATACCGGATCCACCGGCACCGACGATTACCGCATCAAAGCGACGGGAAGGGATTGCAGATTTAATTGCAGCCACGGTTACACTCTCCACAAAATCTGTGCGGCATAGCCAGCACAAGCGATCAGCCACACGATAGTGCCGACCTGTAAAATCAAACGCAACACAACGGAATGTGTCACATAGTCCATCCAAATATCACGCACACCAACCCAAGCGTGATACAACAACGCGACGATAACCGTGAAGGTCAACAACTTGAACCACTGCGCTGAAAATACACCTACCCATGACTCATAGGTAAAACGCGTACCCGTCAAAAACAGAACCAAAATCACAACGGTATAGATAGCCATCAAAATTGCGGTAGCGCGTTGCGCCAACCAATCACGCATACCGTAGCCTGCGCCGACTACCAATCGTTTTGGGCCAATATTATTGTTCGCCATTTAAAACACTCCAAATAATTTCAACGCAATCAAGCCGGTCAAACTCAAGCTAATCGACAGAACAGCAACCGCCGAACGGCGGCCAGAATCCTTATCGAGACCGTAGTGAAAGTCCATGAGTAAATGGCGAATGCCCGCAGTGAAATGGTGCAAATATGCCCATACCAATGCCAACAAAACCAATTTTACAAAAATCGAAGATGCAAAAATGTGCAACATCGCGAACGACACTTCCGATTGCAAACTCTGCTCCAATAAATAGAGAACAAACGGCAATAATCCAAACATCAATATTCCACTGGCACGATGCAAAATCGATACAAAACCAGCGAGTGGCAATCGATAACCGAGTGCATCGGTTAAGCGCATCACACCAAAACGCTTTTTATTTTTAACTACTTCAGACATAAATAAACTCCCCAAAATGACTCAGCACTACAACGTTATAATTTTCGCCTATTTTGATGCATTGCACCAACTGATTTGACGGTTTTCTGAGAATTATTCTTCAATTTGATCAAGAATTAAGCAAATAATCTGGTTCAATCCGCCCAAAGCATGCGGTTCAACTCAATTCATTCCTGTAATGATGCGCATTCGTTAAGTACAAACCACGTCGCAACTCGACTGCCCTATCACCATATGTGAACGAAATTCGTTCAACACTCAGCAATGGCATACCCACTACAACTTGCAATAAACCCGCTGCCTCCTCGGTTGCACATACGGCACGAATTTCTTCCTGAGCACGAATCATATGGGTGCCAAATTCCGATTCAAATAGCGCGTACATAGGCCCTTTATATTCATTCAAGCGCTCTATCGTTAAGCCTTTAAAAATAGAACCCGGCAACCATAACTCTTCTAAAATCGTTGGCACACCAGCGAAAGATTGTACACGCTTTAAAAAAACGACAGATTCGCCCGCCTTCATTTCCAACAAGCGAGCCACCTCTGCGGGGGCACGCAGACGCTTGACTTCGATAATTCTATTTTCTGGATAAGCGCGTTCGCCACTATCAGGGACAAGCCGCAAGAAGCGAAATTGCGAGCGAGCCTCGTGATGAGTTGCGACGAATGTCCCCTTTCCCTGCCTGCGCACCACTAAATTTTCAGCGGACAGCTCATCAATTGCTTTGCGCACCGTTCCTTGGCTGACCTTAAAACGCCCGGCTAGCTCGATTTCACTCGGAATTAATTCACCCGGCTTCCATTCGCCAGATTGTAGACTCTGTGTAATCAAACCTTTAATCTGTTGATACAAAGGGCTAAAGGTCGGTGCTGCAGAAGAATACGAATCCGCATCGGAAGATGACACATTTTTCGACTCATTAGACTGCATAATTGGTGACACCATAGGATTCATAGTTCGCAATTTCACCACAAAAGCAGTCACAAAGTCTAGAGAAAAGTAAAAAACTTATCATGTCTTATATAAGACATAAGATATCCATTGACACAAACCAAGGTGCGCAATAAACTTCCACGCATTAACATGATGTAGCGCAATCTCGATGACGATAATTGACATTTTTTTGGCGAAACAAACAGGACAATAAGAAATTCAATCGCCTACGGGTGCCATTCAGCGTTATCATTTCAGCCGCTCATTTCAATACATTCGATTTTGACGTTATAGACAATCCAAAAGACGTTTCAATCTAATTCTTGATTTAAAGCATTACAATATTATTTTTACACCACTGCGGAGAAATACCATGTCTAAATCCCCTATGCGCGTTGCTGTTACTGGCGCAGCTGGCCAAATCGGCTATTCCCTCTTGTTTAGAATCGCTAACGGCGACATGCTGGGCAAAGACCAACCAGTGATTTTGCAATTATTAGAAATCCCTGATGAAAAAGCACAAAAAGCGCTGAAAGGCGTCATGATGGAGATCGACGATTGCGCGTTCCCATTGTTGGCTGGTATGTCTGCACATAGCGACCCAATGACTGCATTCAAAGACATTGACGTCGCCTTATTGGTTGGTGCACGCCCACGTGGCCCAGGCATGGAACGTAAAGATTTGCTTGAAGCCAACGCACAAATTTTCACCGTTCAAGGTAAAGCATTAGATGCAGTTGCTTCACGCAATGTCAAAGTATTGGTCGTTGGTAATCCAGCTAACACCAATGCTTACATCGCAATGAAATCAGCACCAAGCCTGCCATCTAAAAACTTTACTGCTATGTTGCGCTTGGATCACAACCGTGCCTTGTCCCAAGTGGCGGCAAAAACAGGTAAAGCAGTTGCAGATATTGAAAAATTATGTGTTTGGGGTAACCACTCTCCGACTATGTACGCTGATTATCGTTTCGCGACAGTGGCAGGCGCTTCTGTCAAAGACATGATCAATGATCAAGAATGGAATAAAGACGTATTCTTGCCAACAGTCGGTAAACGCGGCGCGGCGATCATCGAAGCACGCGGCTTGTCTTCAGCAGCTTCAGCAGCAAACGCGGCGATTGACCACGTACGTGACTGGGTACTCGGCACCAACGGTAAATGGACAACCATGGGTATTCCATCTGATGGTTCCTATGGCATTCCAGAAGGTACGATGTTTGGCTTCCCAGTAACAACAGAGAACGGTGAATACACGATTGTTCAAGGTTTGGAAATCGATGAATTCTCACGTGAGCGCATTAATGTCACTCTCAAAGAATTACAAGAAGAGCGTGATGGCGTCAAACACTTGGTCGGCTAATTGACCTAAGACTGGGCTTGCCTGCAAGGGCAAGCCCAGTCGTTTACGCTTTCACTAAAATTTAAGTGTTAAGTTTTACGATCAGATTTACTACACGATTTTTCAATGACATCAGCGCCGATGCATCCATCTCAGGCATTATTCCAAGACCAGGCAGCGCCAATTTTCTTACCAGTATGCGATCACTACGCTGGCTCAGAAAAATTGATGCTCAAGTCTATGAGCCTGCAAAATGAACTCGGACCAGTGTTTGATATTACCTTCGATTGCGAAGATGGCGCGGCAGTCGGGAGTGAATTGGCGCATATACAAATGTTGACGCAGATTATTGCGTCTGACAGCAATCAATTCAATCGCATTGGGGTGCGCGTTCATCATCCCGATCACCCAGCTTTTCAGCAGGATCTACAACAACTCCTAAGCTCTAGCGAAGCCTGTAAAAAATTGGCTTACATCGTTCTTCCAAAAGTGAATACGGTGAATGAAGTCAACATCGCCATTAGCATCATTAACCAATTATCCCAAATCCACAATCGCCAAGGCATTCCAATACATCTCTTAGTTGAGACCCAAAGTGCGCTAACGAATGCGCAGTCGTTGGCGGCAATTCCTCAAGTTGAATGTCTGTCTTTTGGAATTATGGATTTCGTGTCTTCCCATTGGGGCGCCATTCCAGCGAGTGCAATGCGTGCTCCAGCGCAATTTTCACACCCAATGGTCATGCGCGCAAAATTGGAAATTGCAGCTGCTTGCCATTTGCACGGTAAAGTTCCTTCGCACAATGTGACTACTGATTTCAAAGATCCCTCTGTAACGCTCAGCGATGCAACAAGAGCCAGTCAGGAATTCGCTTACACCAGAATGTGGAGCATACATCCAAGTCAAATTAAGCCAATTATTAAGGCTATGGCGCCACGTAGTGCGGAAATTAATGAGGCAGTTGCAATTTTAAGTACCGCACAAGAAAATCAATGGGGTCCAATAGAAATGCATGGTCGCTTGCATGACAGAGCGAGCTATCGCTATTACTGGACAGTCTTGAAGAAAGCAAGTATGAGTGGCGTCAACTTGCCCGAAGGTGCACAATACTTGATCTAAGCAGTAAGCTTGCTACCACATTAATCGTATTTTTGAATTACTAAAGGGATATCATGAAATCATCACCACTACTGCAGCAAACATTGGCAACATTACTTATGGCCATATGCGCAACCGCCTTATCGATATCCGCTACCGCAGCCGATAGCCAGACCCCAAATACGGTCAAAAAAACTAACAAAATAAAATCTACAAAAATCGCCAAAGCAGATAGCAAAAATGCTGCGACTGACGTGACGGAGCCCGAACCAAGTATTGCGTCGAGCGCCGACACGGAATACAAATGTGAACTAGGTAACTCTTTGGTGATGTATGCCCATCCTGAAGATAATCAAAGCTTGGCGATGCGCTGGAGAAACCGCCTATACAAATTAACCCGCGTAGAAACGTCTACTGGGGCACATCGTTTTGAAAATCAAAAAGTCGGCTTGGTATGGATAGACATTCCAGCCAAAGGCATGCTGCTTGATTCACATCGCGGTCATCAATTAGCAAATGAATGCAAGAGCACTAAAGTCGCTAGCTTAGGTGTCACAGAAACGCAGGTTAAATAGAAGCATCAACATTTTTTCATTAATCAAGTTATTAGTTTCAAGTTTCAAGTTTCAAGTTTTAAATCTGTATCATCTCACTTCATTGTTCATCATCGAATATAAGGAACAGCCATGAGCCAAGCTAACTATCAAGATGCGTTTAAGACGCTGAAAGATTTCAAAATCACTGACACCAAGAAAGGTAAGTTCTTTTCTTTGCCAGCACTGGAAAAAAATCTGGGCGTGAAAGTATCTCGTCTGCCGATTTCTATCCGTATCGTGTTGGAATCCGTTTTGCGTAACTGCGACGGCAAAAAAGTGACTGAGGAACATGTCAAACAATTGGCAAACTGGGGTGCTACTGCGGCCCGCACAGACGAAATTCCATTCGTCGTTTCTCGCGTGGTGTTACAGGATTTTACAGGTGTTCCTTTGTTGGCTGACTTGGCTGCGATGCGCAACGTCGCCGCAAAACAAGGCAAAAATCCAAAGAATATCGAGCCATTAGTTCCGGTTGATTTGGTCGTCGATCACTCCGTGCAAATCGATCATTTCCGCGAAAAGAAAGCGCTTGATCTGAACATGAAATTGGAATTCCAACGCAATAACGAGCGTTATCAGTTCATGAAATGGGGCATGCAAGCCTTTGATACGTTCGGCGTGGTACCTCCAGGTTTTGGTATCGTGCATCAAGTCAATCTTGAGTACCTGGCACGCGGCGTACACAAAGCATCAGATGCAAAGAAAAACGATGTCTACTATCCGGATACTTTGGTCGGCACAGATTCCCACACAACCATGATTAACGGTATCGGCGTAGTTGGCTGGGGCGTGGGTGGTATCGAAGCGGAAGCTGGCATGCTCGGTCAACCAGTTTACTTCTTGACGCCAGACGTTGTCGGTGTCAATTTGACGGGCGCATTGCGCGAAGGTTGTACTGCAACGGATCTGGTTTTGACGATCACAGAAATGCTACGTAAAGCCAAAGTTGTAGGCAAGTTTGTAGAATTCTTCGGCGAAGGTACGCGCACTTTATCCCTGACTGACCGTGCAACGATCGCTAACATGGCGCCAGAATACGGCGCAACGATGGGCTTCTTCCCTGTTGATGAAGCGACCATCGATTACTTCAAAGGCACAGGCCGAACTAAAGCAGAAATCGACGCATTTGAAGGCTATTTCAAAGCACAAAAAATGTTCGGTATTCCGAAAAAAGGCGATATCGATTACACGACAGAATTGGCATTAGATTTGTCAACGGTTGCTCCGTCTTTGGCTGGTCCAAAACGTCCTCAAGATCGTATTGAAATCGGCAACGTCAAGTCTACTTTCGCTGATTTGTTCAGCAAACCAACTTCCGAAAGTGGCTTCAACAAAAAAGCTGAAGATCTGACTGCGGTTTACACCAATACAGATGGCGTCAAAGTAAAAAATGGCGACATCTTGATCGCTGCGATTACTTCTTGCACTAACACATCCAACCCTAGCGTTTTGTTGGCCGCAGGTTTGTTGGCAAAGAAAGCGGTTGAAGCTGGCTTAAAAGTCTCTCCACACATCAAAACTTCTTTAGCGCCAGGTTCCCGTGTTGTGACTAAGTACCTGGAAGCAGCTGGACTGTTGCCATATTTGGAAAAACTCGGTTTTGGCGTAACAGCCTACGGTTGTACAACCTGTATCGGGAATGCCGGTGATTTGACACCTGCAATGAACGAAGCCATCGTCGCAAACGACATCGTTGCCGCCGCCATTTTGTCTGGCAACCGCAACTTTGAAGCACGTATTCATCCGAATATTCGCTCGAACTTCTTAGCTTCTCCTCCGTTGGTAGTTGCTTATGCTATCGCTGGCAACATGACTAAAGATTTGATGACAGAACCTGTTGGTCGCGTCAAAGGCAAAGACATCTTCTTGGGCGATATCTGGCCAACCAGTGCAGAAATCAACAAGTTGATGAAATTCGCGATGAATTCCAAAACATTCAAAGAGAACTACGCAGACGTTAAGGGCGCACCAGGCAAGTTGTGGGAAGACATCAAAGGCGTAGCGGAAGGTCAAGTTTACGACTGGCCAAGCTCCACTTACATCGCAGAACCACCGTTCTTCGCTGACTTTACGATGGAACCAAAAGCAGCAGCAACAGGCATCACTGGTGCACGTGCTCTGGGCGTATTCGGTGACTCCATCACAACCGATCACATCTCCCCTGCTGGCTCGATTAAGGAATCTAGCCCTGCTGGTAAATGGTTGAAAGAAAACGGTGTATTAAAAGCCGATTTCAACTCTTACGGTTCACGCCGCGGTAACCACGAAATCATGATGCGCGGCACATTTGCTAACGTTCGTATCAAAAACTTGATGATCCCAGCGAAGGAAGATGGTTCTCGAGTTGAAGGCGGCGAAACATTGTTCCAACCAACTGGCGAGCCAATGGCAATCTACGATGCGGCAATGAAATATGTTGCTGAAGGTACGCCAACCATGATTTTCGGCGGAGAAGAATACGGCACAGGCTCTTCCCGTGACTGGGCTGCAAAAGGCACGCAGTTATTGGGCGTAAAAGCCGTTATTGCTAAGTCTTTTGAACGTATCCATCGCTCTAACTTAGTTGGCATGGGCGTATTACCATTGCAATTCATTGGCACCGACGGTGTTGATTCTCTGGGCATCACAGGCAATGAATCATTCGACTTGAAAGGTATCGAGAACGACATCAAACCACAACAAGAAGTGACTTTGGTGATCAATCGTGCTGATGGTAGTTCACAAGACGTTAAGGTTCTGTTGCGCATTGATACACCGATCGAAGTTGACTACTACAAACACGGCGGTATTTTGCCATTCGTATTGCGTCAATTGTTGGCTGCGTAATTAGTAATGTATTACTAAAAAAAGGGATGAAGCTTTTGGGTTTCGTCCCTTTTTTGTTTATCCGCATGTAACAAAGAATGATCAAAATAAAAAATTCTAAGATGGGTAAAACCTGCTAAGACAGGAGATTGATATTCCACAAGAGTATGATGAAATACGATGGTAATATTTACGTCGATAAGCTATTGAATTTATTTTCTATGGGTTTCGCACTGGTGTCATGGGGTTGCAAAATTCGTTTGGTTTCTTCTCTTTTTACTAGATTAAGCTACTCCGCTGGAACATGTCACAATCGAAACTAGCCTCTAACTTCATCGTTCTAGACTCCAAACAAACAACAACTGAAGTTCCAGTAACGCCGGGCATTTACCAAGAGTTGGATGCAAACTTTGGACAATTCGAGGGATGCTTGCTGATCTCTGAGTACACATTTTCTTCTGATTGGACGTCATGGGAAATGCACCCAAACGGGGATGAGACTCTTTACCTAATTTCAGGAGAAGCGACGCTGCTGTTGTACTCAGAAAGCGAAGAAAGCCGGATTGAGTTTAATTCGCCAGGTAGTTTTGTTATTATTCCTAAAGGTGTCTGGCACAAAGCCTTGATCAAAACCTGCTGTTCGATTTTATTTATTACGCCTGGAGAAGGCACGATAAACTGCACAAATCCGCGACCTAGACAAAATTGAGTCGCTATTTTTTCAACCGCGATTTCACCAGAGATTTGGTATTTAATTTTTTTCGTTCTTTTAACTTAGCAAAAAAGGAGTCTGTATGTGGAAAGCACTAGTAGGTTTTTTAGTTTTTGCAGCAATCGCTTTATTCTTTATTTTCAAAGCTGGTGACAAGATGGATATGCAGGGCGAAGCAGGCGCACATGCTGGCGCAGCTTCAGAGCATGTATCTGCACCCGCAGCATCTGCCGCGGCAAGCACGCCTGCACCTGTGGTTGACGCTGCTGCATCCACCGCATCCATGCCTGCAACGCCAGCAGTCGAAGCAAGCCCAGCCGCAGCTTCTGCATCTACAAGTAAATAAGTAGTCAACTGCGTAAAACAAAAGCCAGACCTCGCTAATGAAGTCTGGCTTTTGTCTATTCAGCACTACTAAACTTCAAATCTTATTCGTTTTTTCGGTCTATGTGCTTGCAAAACTCAGCAAATCATCTCCAGCCAAACGATATTTAACCCACTCCGCCTGTGCCTTTGCTCCAACAGCATCATAAAAATCAATAGCAGGTTGATTCCAATCCAATACGCTCCATTCGAAACGACCACAGCCCTCTTCCACCGCGATTTGCGCCAGATGACGCAGTAAGAACTTACCAGCGCCTAGGCCGCGATGTTTTAGCGATACGTAAAGATCTTCTAAATAGAGGCCTTTTTTACCCTGCCAAGTTGAGTAATTGTAGAAATAAACTGCAAAGCCGATCGCCTCGCCATTCAGTTCACAAATCAGCGCTTTAGCTGGTGAGTCAGCTGAGAAAATACTGCTTTCAATTTCTGCGATGCTAGCCTTAACTTCGTGCTCGGCTTTTTCATACACAGCAAGTTCAACAATAAATCCATGAATAATGGCGGCATCCGCGGGGACAGCTTTACGAATAATAAGTGACAAAGTAAACCTCGAAAAAATTCTAAAATTTAAAGTGAATTCAAAGATTGTTCAATATCGGCAATCAAGTCTTCTACATCTTCTAAACCGATATTGAAACGCACAAGTATACCTTTATCGTTCCAACTTTGACGCATACCTTCTATACGATACGGGACGCACAAACTATGGGAACCACCCCAGCTAAAACCAATTTTAAAGAGTTTCAATTGATTCACGAATTGGTCAGTTTGTGCTTCGGTATATTTTTCATCAAACAGCACGGAAAATAAGCCGCCCGCGCCTTTGAAATCACGCCTCCAAATATCGTGACCCGGGCAATCATCCCACGCAGGATGAAGTACTTTGGCGATTTCTGGACGGGGCTTTAACCACGCTGCCACCTTGCGCGCGGCTATGTCATGAGCTTCAAAACGCAGCTTCATGCTTTGCAAACCACGCAGCACTAAGTACACATCATCCATACCGACACCAAAACCTAAACGCATGTGTGCCATCAGAAGGCGATTATTTAATTCTGCATCTTTGGTAATCACAGCGCCCATCAACACATCTGAGCCACCACTTTGATATTTCGTCAGAGCTTGCATGGAAACATCGACACCGTGCTCGAAGGGCTTAAATGCGAGGCCTGCAGACCACGTATTGTCCAACGCGACCAATACCCCTTTGCTATGGGCTGCCGCACAGATGGCAGGTACATCGGCGACTTCCATCGATACGGAACCGGGTGCTTCTGTCCAAATTAATTTCGTGTTGGGCAAGATTAAATCAGCGATACCAGCGCCAATCATGGGGTCATAAAAACGAACACTGATGCCAAAACTTCGTTTAAGCCACGCCCCCTGCTCCTTGTTTGGCCCATAGGCATTATCGGGCACCAAAACATCATCGCCCGTTTCGAGAAAGGCCATATTCACCAAAGTGATGGCAGCCAGTCCACTCGGCGCGAGCACACAATGATCACCACCTTCAATTTGGGCGATCTGGCCTTCTAATTGAAAGCTGGTTGGTGTGCCATGCAAGCCATAGGTATAAGTCGCCTTATTAAGCCAACTACGCGCGCGCATCGCATCGACATCGCTAAACAAAACCGTCGAGGCATGATGAATTGCAGTCGGAAAAGCAGAAAATCCATCGGGCGCTTGATAAGCAGGATGAACAATCGCGGTACTTGAACCCGGTTGTTTGTCAGTCATAAAAATATCGTAGCTAAAAGTCAAAACAGATAAAAAATAGGGGCGAAAATTCGCCCCTCTCGATTACACAATATAAAACTTAAATTGCCTCGCCCCACAAATCGTGGGCATCGGCAGCGGTGATTTTCACTTCAACAAATTCGCCAACTTTCAACTTGCGATGCGGTTCGAATGGCGGCTTGACGTAAACAACGCCATCAATCTCTGGCGCATCAGCGGAGCTCCGACCAACACCACCACTGCGGTCCAAACTATCAATCAAAACACGCATCGTCTTACCAACTTTCGCTTGTAGACGTTTCTTTGAAATCGTCTCTTGCAATTCCATCACGCGACGACGACGATCTTCACGTACGTCATCAGGCAATTGGTTAGCAAGTTCGTTGGCGGTTGCACCATCAACCGGAGAGTAAGCAAAGCAACCCAAACGATCAATTTCAGCTTCCTTCAAGAAGTCTAAAAGGTATTCAAATTCTTCTTCCGTCTCACCAGGGAAACCAGCGATGAAGGTAGAACGTATCGTAATCTCAGGGCACATTTCGCGCCAAGCTTTAATGCGTTCAATATTCTTCTCACCACTCGCTGGACGCTTCATGCGCTTCAACACATCAGGATGCGCATGTTGCAAAGGTACGTCGAGGTAAGGCAGAACGTGCCCATTATTCATAAATGGAATGATTTGATCGACATGTGGGTAAGGATAAACATAGTGGAGACGTACCCAGGCGTCGTAACGCTTCGCGAGTTCACCAAGCGCTTCGACTAGTTGCGTCATGTGCGTCTTGACTGGCTTACCATCCCAGAAACCAGTACGGAATTTTACATCGACACCATAAGCGCTGGTATCTTGGGAAATCACCAGCAACTCTTTCACGCCAGCTTTGAATAAATTCTCCGCTTCGACCATCACTTCACCAATCGGACGAGACACTAAATCACCACGCATCGATGGGATAATGCAGAAGCTGCAACGGTGGTTGCAACCTTCAGAAATTTTCAAGTAGGCAAAATGCTTTGGTGTGAGTTTAACGCCTTGTGCTGGCACCAAGTCAATGAAAGGTTCATGCGGCTTGGGCAAATGCAAATGCACCGCACTCATCACTTCGGTCAATGCATGTGGACCTGTTACTGCCAAGACTTTTGGGTGTATGCTCTTGATCAGATCATTACCGTCAGCATCCTTTTTTGCACCCAAACAGCCAGTGACGATAACTTTGCCATTCTCATTAAGGGCTTCTGCAATCGCATCTAAGGATTCTTGGACTGCTGCGTCAATAAAACCACAGGTATTCACTACCACCAAATCAGCTCCATCATAGGATTTGGCCGTTTCGTAACCTTCTGCACGCAATTGCGTGAGGATCTGTTCTGAGTCGACCAGTGCTTTTGGGCAGCCGAGAGAGACAAAACCAACTTTTGGCGCCACTGAGGTAGATACGGGAATAAGAGTTTCGTTAGACATAATAAAAAAGGATACAAAGGAGGGTAGGAACAGGTCATTACTGACCCATTCCCCCCTAAGAACCGTGCTTGCGACTTTCATCGCACACGGCTCAAGCCTACTATAAAAGTTCCCTAGAAAGGAAACGCTATATTACAAAGCAACCCATAAGGGAGCCGGCTTTACTACTTTCAAACTCTTGCTATGCACTTGGGCATGACAGTTTGGGTGCAATAATACGCGATTTCCTAGTGCATCAGAACCTCCATGCACACGATATTCTATGTGATGGTCATGCCAGCCTGTCGCTTTGGTCATCTTGCATTTGCACACAGCACAAAGTCCCCCCTGATCAATGTACATACGAATAAATTGCTTTTTGTGACGCATATTTTCCAACATGCGTTCCTGTTGCAACTGCTCGCCATACATCTCCCATTCGGGATCAAAAGGGTTATACGCCCCTTTAATTTTCTTATGCCGCTTAATTACTGTACCTGACAACTGGTACAGTTCTATCAAGTCTTTACTGCCTTCATCGCTTACTACAGGAACCGCAAACACCCAATTTCGTTCGCCTATGGTATGGAAATATTTCTTCCTAATCCATCCAGTATTCTTCTTCGGATGTCTCCGTTTAGACCACTGCCATAATGCGTCAAAAATTAAATGCTCCATTCGGCTATACGTCATTTTGGCTACTACAGGACTGTGATATTGCGCCCAGCCTCGTAATATCGGATTCAACAAATAAATTAAGTCCATTTGTTTTATCGTCTTATGTTTGTTGATGATTTCCTTTACCTTGCGATAAAACGTTTGCACGTTTTTCTTACTTGGTTTGATGAGTAGTTTCTCCTGATATTTACGGAAATTCCACCCCAGAAAATCAAAGCCTTGATCCATGTGAACAATGCGCGTCTTTTCCTCAGATAGTTGTAGTCCCCGAACTGCAAGAAAATTTTCTACCCAAGGCTTGATCTCATTTTCCAGTATCTCTTTCGAGCTACCTGTAATAACAAAATCATCCGCATATCGAACTACATTTACTTTCAGCCTGAGAGCTTTCGTCGCACCAAACTTCATACCTAAGTATTCAGTCAAGCCAGACTCAAGTCCATTCAACGTTACATTCGCCAATGTTGGAGAGATAATTCCTCCTTGCGGCGTACCAGCTTCTGTCTCCTGAAACTGACTTTGATAAATCAAGCCAGACTTTAACCATTTATGAAGAACCGACTTATCCATAGGAACATTGTCGCTTAACCATTCATGGTTAATGTTATCAAAACAGCCTGCTATATCTGCTTCCAATATCCATTGTGCCGAAGCCTTACTGGACAAAGAAACAAACAATTGGGACATCGCATCTGCAGTCGAACGATTACTTCTAAACCCATAAGAATTCGGGTCGCTCGTCGATTCAGATACAGGTTCCAATGCTAACAAGAATAAAGCCTGCATAGCCCGATCTCGCATAGTGGGTATCCCTAAAGGGCGTTTTTTCCCATTCGCTTTCGGTATATAGATTCTTCGCAAAGGCAAAGGTCTATATCCACGCTGCTGCATCCTGCTAACTGCTAACCATTTCTTTTCAGGTGACTCCCACAGCTCACCATCTACACCTGCCGTACGTTTACCTTGATTTTCAGTAACACGCTTCACCGCCAATAACTTTGCGGATAACGTGCGGGTCAACATCCGTTGCAGGGCTTTCACCTTGCGCCATTTGCCTTCCCGTGTTGCCTTCGCAATTCGTATCTGCATCCCTTTCACGTTCCGTTCAACTTGTCGCCAACTTACAGCGTGCCAGTCTTGCGGTACATGAGAAAGCGCAGACACATCCGTATGGATATGCACTTTCATGCTGCTTTCCTCCTTGTAAATTGAAATTAGAACTTCAATTTCCCAAGTGAAAACTCATAACGCTCCTTGTGGGAGCGTCCATAGCTCCCACAAGTAAAAATATCCGTTCGGTAAGTACCATATCTTGATACTTACCCTTCATCTCATCCAAGATAAAGGGTTGGTCAGCCGTCTTGCGACGATAGACCAGATAGAAGTCTGCCCGCTTTCGCGTGGAATGATGTTTCAATTCCTATCTGAACCATTACAGCCCAGCATTCGCTTTCTCTATCCTCCCATGCCCACACCGCCTACAGTGTTCCTTACGGTTCACCTGCCCGACTACAACAACTTGGGCGACGATTTGGGTTTTCCACGTTCCCTACTTATCACACGACTGGGTTAGGGTCTGTCTTTTCTCCGATGGTCTGATGACGACGTATTTCGAAATTGCAACGAAATATCCGACCATACACCTTTTGGTTAATGCCTAACAGCAGTTTTGGCATTTCAATAGTCACGAAGTTTATCGACAATTCACATATGTTACCCTTACCAATCAGCCTAGCCTCTCAACCCCATCACTGCTAGGAGTCTCCATACTTTATCTCACGATAGAAGCGCGCCCATCACTGGGGAGATACATTGTCAGGAGAGCTTCACACGCTGCCGTTACCAGCAACGCATGTCTCCTTAGGCTACTGTTAGTCGTATAACAGGTTCACTATTCACCAAACCTTACGGCATGATGAATCGAACAATGACAAATAGAGCTTTTTTGTCCCTTTACAACTGTACTCAACATCGATAAATTGATGCTTCCCTTCTTTGACAATATCCAATCAAATGACTTCAAGTACAAACATAAACCACTTACCTTCTATATCACCCACAGAATTAAAAACTCTGTGCGCGACTCCGGGTACACTTAAAGTCATCGTCGAAGAGATCGACGGTTATTTCTTGCCTATCATTCATTACCTACAACCGAATGGTCATACAAAGTTACTCGGCTTTATTGTGGACAATGAAAATATTTTGGCAACCGTGGAGTTAGCTGATATTGTTACCGCTTTGGAGGAAATACTAGGTGTTGAGCAATGCATATTGACACCTGAAATACCAAATGGCACAACCATGCATTGATACCCCCTCCTCTACTTAATCCCGAGTTCAACATGGGATAAAACAGCAGACGCCCTCAAAGAACAAATGAGGACAATTTTATTTAAAAGAGTTATTTCTCTTTACACGGGGACAAGTGTCGTGTCGCACGCAATTCGCTATTGTACCCTTTCTACGCGTCTAACTACAGCCTAAACCAGTTTAAATCTGCTGCAAGCGATTGAATTTATTACTTTTTCTTATCATCTGGCACAAATGGGAAGCCAAAAATATTCTTTGACTGATTCTGCATTTGCTCTTGCATTTGTACAAACAGATTTTTACTCTGATCGATGTAATTTCCCATCATGCCCTGCATCATCGGTCCTTGCACATTCATAAACTGGGTCCACATTTCAGGACTAAACGGCTTACCTTCTACGCCACCACTCGCACCTTCGGTGAGTTTATTTTGTATATCAATGAATGCCTGAATATTTTTTTCGAGATACGAGCCCATCATGCCTTGCATCGCATGTCCGTAATAACGAATAATTTGTGCCAAAGCGACACTGGAAAACATCGGTGCACCACCCGCTTCTGCTTCCAAGATGATCTGCAACAAAATACTACGCGTCAAATCTTCACCCGTTTTGGCGTCAATCACCGCAAAATCATCATTTTCCATAACAAATTGCTTAACATCGACCAAAGTAATGTAGCTACTGGTTTGGGTGTCATATAAGCGACGATTTGGGTATTTCTTAATCAAATGCTTGCTTATTTTTTTTGTGCTATTCATTGCATTCTCGTGGATAAACTGCATTAAAGAATAAAGCTAAGGTGCTTACGATATCGTTCAAATACGTAAGCACCTTAAACGAATTTTTGCATTAAATGCAATGCTGCGATACAGCATTATACTTAGTACTAAATTCTTGGGAATAGTTCATTCGTGCCACAACGAATGATTAACCCATATGCAAACCACCGTTGATTGAGAAATCAGAACCTGTCGCATAACCACCTTCATCTGACGCAATCCACGCCACGATAGAAGCGATTTCTTCTGGCTCCGCCAAGCGTTTGACCGGAATACCAGCAACGATCTTCTCCAATACATCAGGACGAATCGCGCGCACCATGTCAGTACCAACGTAGCCAGGAGAAACGGTATTGACCGTCACTCCTTTGGTCGCAACTTCTTGCGCCAACGCCATACTAAAACCATGGATACCCGCTTTTGCAGTGGAATAGTTAGTTTGGCCGAACTGACCTTTTTGTCCATTGACTGAAGAAATATTAATAATACGTCCCCAGCCACGATCAACCATACTCTCAATCACTTGTTTCGTCACATTGAACAAGGAGTTCAAATTGGTATCAATGACCGCATCCCAATCCGCTTTACTCATTTTACGGAATTGACCATCGCGAGTAATACCTGCATTATTGACCAAAACATCGACTTCACCAATTTCGGCACGCACTTTTTCAAATGCAGCGCGGGTCGATTCCCAATCAGAGACATTACCTTCTGATGCATGGACATCCAAGCCTTCAGCACGCATATCAGCTAGCCATTTATCCTTACGAGGCGAATTTGGACCGCAACCCGCGACCACAGTGTAACCATCTCTACACAAACGTTTGCAAATTGGAGTCCCAATACCACCCATACCGCCAGTTACATATGCAATTCGCTTTGACATACTTAATCTCCAGAGTTTTTGAATGAATTTACTGCTAAGTTTGTTTCTACAAAAAATTTAAGCCTGAGCTTGAACCGTCTTCGCCTTTATGACTATATCGTCAACCAAGTTCAATCAGCACGTACTTTGACATAGCGCCCAGGCGCAGGCTCTATCTCAATATAAACCACATTACCTGATTTCAGGGGAGCTTTCACCATCTTTCCACCATGTTCTGTTAAAAATTGAGCCCACTCCGGCCACCAGCTACCAGGCATCTCTTGTGCGCCATCCAACCATTGCTGTGGATCTGTACCAATTTTTTCGTTGATCCAATAATTACGTTTATTCTTTGAAGCTGGATTGATGACGCCGGCAATATGACCTGAAGCACCCAAGACGAAGCGGTTTCTAGTTTTTTTCTTCGGATTGAGTATGGCTGTCGAAGCGAACGCCGCCTGCCATGGAACGATGTGATCTTCCCTAGATCCGTAAATGAAAACCGGCGCATCAATTTTTGCCAAATCGACGGAATTTCCCGCAACTTTCAATTTATTCGGCACTTTGAGACTATTTTCAAGGTAGGTATTGCGCAGATACCAGCAAAACATAGGTCCTGGTAAATTGGTACTATCGGAGTTCCAATACAACAAATCGAACGCTGGCGGCTTCTGGCCTTTCAAATAATTTGACTGTACATAATTCCACACCAAATCATTCGGCCTCAAGCTGGAAAAGGTACTGGCTAAATCACGTCCTGGCATTAAGCCACCATGCCCTAAAGTCTGTTCACGCATGCTCACTTGCAACTCATCGACAAACACATCAAGCACACCCGTATCACTGAAATCTAATAAGGTAGTCAATAAAGTCAAACTACTTGCAGGATGTATTTCTCGATCCGCCAACACGGCCAATGCGGTGGAAAGTATTGTTCCTCCAACGCAGAATCCAAACGTATTAATTTTGTCTTGTTTGCTGATTTGTTGAACAACGTCAATCGCCTTGATAGCTCCTTGTTCTATGTAATCATCCCAAGTCACATCGCCCATAGACTCGTCTGGATTTGCCCATGACACCAGGAAAACCGTATTTCCTTGCTCAACGGCATAACGCACCAATGAATTTTCTGGTTGCAAGTCCAAAATGTAATATTTATTAATACAAGGGGGTACCATCAACAAAGGACGCTGGTGTACGGTCTTGGTTAAAGGGCTGAACTGAATCAACTGAAACAAGCGATTTTCAAAAACCACAGTTCCTTCAGAAGTTGCTACATTTTTGCCGACTTCAAACGCAGATTCATCGGTCAATGAAATGCGACCTTTTTGCATATCATCAAACATCTGAGTGATACCCTGCTTGAGACTTTCACCACCTGTCTCTATCAGTTTTGCCTGGGCTTCGGGATTGGTTGCCAAAAAATTTGCCGGTGACATTGCATCTATCATTTGCTGAACGGCAAATCGAATCTTTTGTCGCTTCTTTTCTGGAGCCTGAACCGAATCGGCAAGTAAACTTAAAAACCGCGCATTAAGTAGATACATCGCTGCGTTATAAGCATGGGTCGTTTGCTTATGCCAATCAGGCGAGGAAAACCGACGGTCATTGAACTCAGGCAGTTTTGCAGACAAAAAATCTTTCCATAAATTGCCTAGTTCTTCAAAATATTCAGCCTGTAAGCGCCTTAAGACCTGAGGATCAAGTTCTGCACCGAATTCTTTCAGCATCTGAGGAATCGACGAATCGCTTCCAAAGGGACTTTGCTTCATCCAATCCTGTAGGGGATTTTGCTTCATAACCTGTTGCATCCAATTGGCGTACATCGACTGAAGATTGTCACTCATTATGCATAATTCCTAGTTTTAGAGTATTGTCGCAATGTGCTGATCGTTGGCGCAGCGCTACTGCAAAAAATTAAACCACCTAATTCCCACAACGTCTATTTCTTTATGGCTTTTTTGTATCTTATCGCAATCGCATGGGTTTATGTCGTACTGATGATGTCACTGGCAGAATCTTCCATCATTGCCGGCATCATGACTTTCATTTTTTATTGCATCATACCGCTCGGTTTAGTGCTGTACATTCTGAGCTCACCAGCACGAAAACGTCAACGCAAACTTGACGAAGACGCGCAACGCAAGATACATTCATCTAATCCTTCCAAATCAGATTAGCCATGCGGCCGGTACGTTGATCACGACGATACGAATAGAACAAATCACTCT
This sequence comes from Undibacterium sp. Di24W, assembly GCF_049340325.1. Taxonomy (NCBI): domain Bacteria; kingdom Pseudomonadati; phylum Pseudomonadota; class Betaproteobacteria; order Burkholderiales; family Oxalobacteraceae; genus Undibacterium; species Undibacterium sp. Di24W. The sequence continues at coordinate 2,817 of NZ_JBMPOP010000004.1, read as the reverse complement.
GTGTCACCGTGCAATAATTACCACCATACACTCGATCAACTCCCTGCTGTTTCAGAATTTCCCGGGCGACGCCATAAATATCCATATAGTATTTTTTGGCAGCGCCTGTTACAGTTAAATCTGTTTTCATAAATCGATCTAATTGCGGAATTTTCTCAAAAAATTCCCCATATACGTCTTGCCCAACTTCAAACGCAGCTGGACCTATCGCGGGTCCCAACCAAGCGGTAAGTTCTCCAGCACCCTGTCGACGTAAAGTCTGTATCGTATTTTCGACAACGTCAGCCGCCAAGCCGCGCCAACCAGCATGAATCGCAGCGACAAACTGACCGTCAAGTGACGAAAGTAAAATCGGTAAGCAATCCGCAGTCAATACCGCACAAACAACACGCTTGTGCTTTGCATAGGAAGCATCTGCTACGACATTTGCATTAGGCAGCGCATCAAGTTCGGATGCGTCAACTACAATATTGCCATGAATTTGTGATAAGAATATGACATCGGATGGCAATAGTGCATTCAGCAATGCCCTGTTCTGCGATACCAACGATATGTCGTCGCCGACATGGTCGCCGAGATTTAGGCCCGTGCCACCTAAACCATCATCATAAGGAGCATAGCTATGCCCACTCAGTCGAGTAGATGAAAACGCATGAACATTGGCAGGAAGATCGGGCCAATCTGGCTGAATCAGGCTTAACCCATTCTCACGAACGACAATAAAGCTCATTGAGCTGGCATGCCTGCTTGCTCCAACAAGCTCGTAAAGTCAGCTTCCAACGGAATACTCCACTCCATTGCCTCACCGCTATCAGGATGAATCAAGCCCAATCGTCTAGCTTGCAAAGCCTGACGTGGAAAGAAACGTGCCAAATGTTGTTTGCCATATAGCGTATCGCCAACCAAAGGGAAGCCCAAAGACAGCATGTGCACGCGAATTTGATGGGTCCGACCTGTCTCAAGGCGGCAGGCAACCAAGCTAACAGGAAAACGCTCCAACATCCCAGTTGCCAGTCGCTGGTAATGTGTAATTGCGGGTTTAGCCAAAATACTAAAAGACACCGACATCTTAAGTCGGTCGCGGCTATGTCGTGCCATCGCCGCATCGACAGTGCCAGTTGAAATCGGCGTACCCCACACCATCGCCGCATATTCACGCTTCACGGTGCGTGCTTGCAATTGACGCACTAATTCGGTCTGAGCCGTCAAAGTTTTAGCCACGACCATCAATCCAGAAGTGTCCTTATCTAAACGATGCACAATACCAGCACGCGGCACTTGCGCCAAGCTGGGACGGTGAAATAGCAAGGCGTTTAACAGCGTGCCGGACCAGTTCCCTGCACCAGGATGAACAACTAAACCTGCAGGCTTATTCAAAACTAAAATCGCGTCATCTTCGAAAATGATATTCAAAGGAATGTCCTCTGGTGTGAATGCACTTTCATCAGGAGAAGATTGCGGAATGATTTGTATCAGTTCACCACCCAGCATGGTGGTTTTAATTTTAGAAGGTTTCCCATCGACTTGGACGTGCCCATCTTCTATCCACTGTTGGATGCGGCTGCGAGAGTACTGTGGCACAAGCTTAGACAAAACCTTATCTAAACGATCACCACACACACTATCCGGTAGCTTGATTGAGATGATTTCTGCTTCTTGAGCCGGCTGTTCACTATCGTCTTGATCAATTTCTTCAAGATCAAGCTCAGTATCAGGTAAAATCGCCAGTTCTTTTGGTATAACATTAATTGCCATCGGCTATAATCCGTAAATTATTCTCATGCACATGCAAAGTTTATGCAAATCAAATATATAAAATTGTTCGGTCTTATCCTCACTTTATCTTTAGGCGGTTGCGGTATTTTTGGCGATAAAGTTGAAGAAAGTAAAAATTGGTCAGCTGAGAAATTATACGCTGAAGCGAAGGATGAATTAGCATCTGGTTCGTATGAACGCTCAGTTCAGTTATTTGAAAAACTCGAATCTCGTTTCCCTTTCGGCGCTTATGCACAACAAGCGCAGTTAGAAATTGCATATGCGTATTACAAACAAGGTGATCAGGCGCAGGCATTAGCCGCCGTAGATCGCTTTATTAAATTGCATCCCAATCATACCAATGTCGATTACATGTACTATCTGCGAGGTTTGATTAACTTCAATGAGGATATGGGTTTCTTAAGTTTTATCGCAAATCAAGATATTACTGAACGTGATCCTAAAGCGACCAGAGATTCATTTGATGCTTTTAAGGAATTAGTTACCCGCTTTCCGGAGAGTAAGTATACGCCCGATGCGATCGCTCGAATGAAGTATTTAGTCAATGCCTTGGCTCAGTACGATTTGCACGTTGCAAAATATTACTTACGTCGCAATGCATTCCTCGCAGCGGCAAACCGTGCTCAATCTGCAATTAAAGAATACCCGGATTCACCAGCAAGTGAAGAGGCTTTGGTTGTGTTGATCAAATCCTACGATGCTTTAGGAATGAACGAATTACGTGATGATGCCAAGCGGGTTTATCTTAAGAGTTTCCCGAATAGCAATCTTCTAGAAACAGGTGGCGTTAAGAAATCTTGGTGGAAATTCTGGAGTTGACATGTCATTGGCAACAATAAGCTAGCAAATTACCTATATTTACCTATCAAGTTTCAAAAAAAGGCCTCAGTTTCCGAGGCCTTTTTATTTGCGCATGACCCGTCCTGAAATAGATTGACAGTTTTCTTCGTGATTGAAAGGAACGTCAATGAAATCAACAGAACGCAGGAGCCAAAGAGATTACACCTTGGCCTTTAAATTATCAGTGGTTGATCAGGTAGA